>CAMNXA010000013.1 GCA_946566685.1 uncultured Lachnospiraceae bacterium | reverse complement strand
TAGTCCTCTTCGTCCTCGTACCTGTCATCTTCGTAGTACGCCTCGTCCTCGTAGTCCTCTTCGTCCTCGTACCTGTCATCTTCGTAGTACGCCTCGTCCTCGTAGTCCTCTTCGTCCTCGTATCTATCGTCTTCGTAGTACGCCTTGTCCTCGTACCTGTCGTCTTCGTAATACCTCTCATCCTCATAGTACGCTTCATCTTCGTACTCATCGTAATCCTTTGCGTAACGGACATTCTTCGATGATTTTTTCGATGAACCGGTTCCGGAAGTCTTCATGGTTGCATAATCTACCCTGGACGATTTTGTACTGCGGCTCGTCCCTGACGTTCTGGCTGTACCGCTGCCTGTCCTTGACGCCTTTGCTGCCCCATGAGTTTTCTGATAGGATGCAATCGTATCGTCATCCAGACTCAAAAACTGCAAAGTGTCATCTGTCACACTGTCCGCATCCTCATCATCAAAACGATCGTCTTCCAACAAATCTTCAAATCTGACCGGTCTTTTATTTTTCACGCTTTTAGGTCTATTTCCGCCTTGTTTTTTGTTTTGCATCTTATGTAAACCTTTCTCCAAAAATAATCTTGTAAGATTATAGCACAAAAGGGTCATTTTATCAAGATTTTTTGACACTCATCTTTCTTCTGTGATAATTTGGCAAGATTTACATAATGCATTTTCTACAAGAATCGTCACCAGCCTTCTCTCCTGCCTATGTGCGCGATATTTAACACCGCTCAATCTGCCATATTATGGTAAAATCCGCTTGACTTTGTCCCCAGCAGCTGACACAATATAAGTGCAACATTACAATTTCAACATTTTAATGAGAAAAGGGGAATTTTTCATGATGTACATGCACTATTGTAAGCGTTGCCATCGAGTCTATATGTTAAATGGTCACAAGCAGACCTGTCCCAAATGCCGGGAATCGATCACAGAGTTAAAGCTGACCTACATGGATTATGTGTCCATGGACGAAGGCGCAAGAACTCTGTTCAGCAACAGCTGTGCTGACGATGAACAGTTAAAGGGACTGAGTACTACATATCGTATGTATAAATACAGCAAGTGGTACAAAGAACTGCACAATCAGGTATTGCCTACAACGATCATCACCTATTCTACGCTGGACCAACCCTCGATGGAAAACGCCCTGTCAATGAGCTGACAAGCTCCGGACGACAAGCAGAAGAAGAGTGTATCTGCAAATCCCAGGATTTCAGGATGCACTCTTTTTTTCTGAAAAAAATTAGGGTGTCAAAAGGTGCTTCCATAAAATTTTACTGGCAGATTGCACAAAATGTTCACGAAGTTATCTTGCGCAGGAATATGTGATTTTCTTAATATTCCGTGCAATCGTTAGAAATTTCGGGACACGGATGTCCCGAAAAGCCCGTAATGAGCCCGGATGGCGAATAGAGGGCGGTTTCGTTCGCTGACACAGCTTCGCCGGAATATTTTAGAAAATCCATATGACGAAGCTCGATACAAGTGAACATTTTGTGCAATCTGCCATCACGATTTATCATTTGCACCTTTTGACACCCGAATCTGAAAAATTAAGAAAAATCTAATGAATAAATAAACGGAAGGCATGGATTTTTCAAAAAATTCATAGTAAAATGGGTTATATTTAAAAAGAAACACAGGAAAGGTAAGAAAGCAGATCATGAAACAAAATAAAGAGACAAAACAGACAATCAACACGGATACAGGAGAAGAACAGGATGCCCCTGTAAAAGGAAAACACTTTTCCGTGAATATACACTTCATCCTGCTGGCCGCCATTGTGCTGGTCATCGGCTTTTCGGCTTTTCGGCTTTACCAGTGGAACAAAGGAGAAAAGATTGAATATGACCCCAATCAGCAGACCACGGAGTTTGATGTGGAAGTCCTCGATTTTATCATGCCTCTGGCGCCCGACAAACTGGAAGGCCATAAGGACGATGGCGTGACCACAATCCTCTGTCTGGGCGATGATCCCTTTTCCCTGGATCAGGGAGAAAACGGGCTTGCGGAACAGATTGCCCAAAAGACAGGTGCGACAGTCTATAATGGTTCCTTCACAGGCACCACCATGGCGCCGGCATCTGCAACCTTTAAAGAGGGAGATATCATGGATGCCTTTTCCTTCCTCTATGTAGCTACCAGCCTGGCCCACAGTGATTTTCAACTGATGAAGACTGCTGCTGCTTACAGCAACGATGAGAATTTCCCGGTCACCACGGAAATGCTTTCCAATCTGGATATGAACACCGTGGATATCATCTGCATCATGTATGATGCCAGTGACTATATCAACAAAAGGCCCTGCGATGATCCGAACGAGCCTTTCAATCCGGTCACTTACACCGGTGCCCTGCGAACAGGAGTCGCAGCCATTCAGGAAGCCTATCCGCACATCCGTATCGTGCTGATGTCCCATACCTTCTGCCATATGGTCAACGAGGAAGGGAACTTCGAGAACGGCGACCGGGTAGATCTGGGTAACGGCACAATCAGCCACTATCTGCAAAAAGAACGGGACGCAGCCACCGACTGCGGCATCTCCTTTATCGATAATTTCTACGGATCGGTGAACGAAGATAATTATCTGGATTATATGACGGATTACATCCACTTTAATGATGCCGGACGGGAACTGCTGGCAAGAAGATTTGCGGAATGTATTTTCCCGGCTGAAGAGGAGTAGATTATAACCAAAAGGGTTTCGGCAATAACCGGAACCCTTTTACCATTCCACCGAAAACAACTCTTCAAAATCGAATCTCGCAATCATCTCCCCGGTTCGCGCAAGCGCCGCAGCCATTTGCTCAGAGTCCGTGATCTCGCAAGTACCATCCGCAAAACACTGCGTCATATAATAATTGATGTCCCGGTGATAATGCGTATAATCAGCATAATTATTTAAATCCGTCACAATCTCTTCCAAGTCCGGAAAATAGAACACCCGCACATTGTCGTAAGCAAGCATCCTGTCCGCAATATACTGATACTCCGCCATGGTCGCCCGCAGATGATTCTCTTTGATCACATCATTCCAGTAAAGGATGCTGTAAGGCGGAAAAAACACATAAAACGTAGTATCCGGATTCTGTTCAATATAAGGACAGATATTCTGGGAAAGGTTCGCCTCCACACTGGCAAGATAAGCGTCCGCCGCCGTTTCCTTTGCTATCTGATCGGGGTTCTCATAATTGTGCATCACCCACTGGATATTATAATACTCGTCTGTCCACCAGCTCTGATACACGGTGGCCAAATCTGTCTTGTCAGGATCCGCCAGAGGACGAAGGATATAATTCAGGAATACGTCCTTATTCCAGAGGTAGGCGGCATCATTCCAGATGACATCATCATACAGATGATCCGGGATGGGATATTTTGTCTCGTCCACGCCGCCGGTACAGGTCATCACATCGATTCCGAGAAACACTGTTTCCACCTGATTATCACTGTGAAAAATCCGTTCCATGATATTGGCCTGATCCTTCGGATAGGCGCCGCTGTAGTTTAACTTAATGGTGTCCAGCCCCATCAATTCCTCAAACCAGTCCGTATTAAAATTCACTGTCATGGAAGAGCCCAGGATCACACTGTCATACGCCATATGGGTTGCCATCCCCGGATTCTGATTGATCTGATTATCCACCAGATAAGGGAAGTCCGGAAGCGGCGCATGATATTGGAAAAAGGGATCCACATAGACCACCACAGCCGCTTCCAACAGGAGCGCTGTGAGAACCGCCAGCACTATGGCCATCATCCATTTCTTATATTTGTTCATAGTTCAGTTCCTCTAAAAATTGAAATACAGGAAAGTACTCACCCCGGAAAAGGTGAGAATACTCCACACCATCAATACCGCCAGGACAAATACGGAACCTGCCCGATACTTAACCCGCTCCATCCTCTGCGCCGCATTAGGGCCTGCCATTGCCAGATAAAGCCCCGCCGCCAGTATGACTGCCATCAGGATATATCTGCTGTAAGCCATGTTGTCCAAATGTAGGATCTTGATGACATACCAGAATTCGTCCAACTGGAAACACTCTGCCAGATCCAGGGAAATCTTCTGCATTTTTCCCTGAAAAGCCACCATAAGCAAGCTGTTGGCCTGGGCAATGTCCTTCGCCCGGAAATATACCCAGGCAATGCTCACATAAGCAAAGAGGAGAATTTGTGACAGTATTGTCATTATTTTAAACCGTGCCTTTTTCCTGCCGCTAAATGTTTTCTGCCAGAATCTCGTCACTACATACAGTACACCATGCATGGCGCCCCAGACAATATAGTTCCACCCGGCCCCATGCCACAGACCGCTCAGCAAAAAGACGATCATCAGGTTCAGATACATCCTGGCCGCTCCTTTTCGGTTGCCGCCCAGCGGAATATAGACATATTTAGTGAAAAATCGATTCAGGGTGATATGCCAGCGCTTCCAAAACTCCACAATATCAGTGGCTTTGTAGGGAGAATCAAAATTCACAGGAATCTCTATGCCAAGCATCTTGCCGATACCTCTGGCCATATCACAGTAACCACTGAAATCAAAGTACAGCTGCAAAGCGTAAAAGACAATCACCAGCACCGCATCCATGCACCCCAGAAACGCAATATTATCATAGCCGTAATCTGCCCCGGCGCCAAAGGTATCCGCGATCAGCACCTTTTTGGCCATTCCCAGAATAAAGAGGCCGAACCCTTCCGCAATCTGCTCCCATCTGACACGTTCCTGCCCTGCTTTATGAAACTGCGGCAGCATCTCGCCATGATTGACGATCGGCCCGGCAATCAGCTGCGGAAAAAAGGAGACGAACAGCGCATAATCTGTCAGGCTGCAATTCCTTACTTCTCCCCGATAGGTATCCACCACAAAGGAAATCTGCTGGAAGGTAAAGAAACTGATCCCCAATGGCAGCAAAATCCCCCGCAGGGCAAAAGATGACTGGAACACCGTATTGACCGTAGACAGGAAAAAGTCGAAATATTTGAAATAGAACAAAACACTCAGATCCCCGGCCACCGCCAGGATCATCAGCTTTTTATCCGGCTTCTTTGACAACAGCAGGTGAAAGAGATAATTGAAGGCAATGCTGCCCACCATGATCAGCAGATAGGACAGATTAAAATATCCATAAAACCAAAATGACATAAATGTCAGAAATAACTTGGCGGCCTGCGGCCTTTGTCCATGCAGCAGGCCATAATACCCCAACAGGCATACTGGGAAAAATATGAAAACAAATATATAAGAATTAAACAGCATAGCAATCCTCACTTCGCAGTCATTTACAATGTCATATCCTTGTATATCACATAAATCCCCACCTGCCCGAACACTTCATATCCATAATCCGTCAGCGGTTCTTTGACCTGACGATCCTGATTCAGGATCACATAAGCACAGGGATACCCCCTGGCAAGTTCCACAAAATAGGGCGTATCTATCACTTCCGCCTTTTCCATTGCCTCATACATGGCATCATAATAATCCCATCTTTCGATCATCATCTCCCTGCCGTAGGGCAGCTCAATATCTGTACTGTACTGCCGCACATACTGCAACAGTTCTCCCGGCATCAGCACTGTGATGCGGCCCTCCTCGGGCTCTATCATCTCCGCGATATCCACCACTTCCTGGGGCAGATGATAAGCGTTCTGTGCCTTGGAGATATTGATACTGTCATAGACATAATCCCCGCCCGCCACGATAGCCGCGCACAGGACGAGCAGCCCGATCCTGCGGTGTTTTCCCATCAGTTTGATAAAACCATAGGCCGTCACAAGACTCATCTGCAAAAGCCACAGCAGTCGGTAATAAGTCTCCGAATCCTCCATGATCCGCACAAATATCTTGCGAAACAGCGGACAGAAAAAAGCCGCCAGAAGTAAGGTGGGTGCATAGACAAAAATTGCCCGCCTGTGCTTATCTTTCTCCGCAAACCACAGATAGAGCAGGGCGAACAGATACAGCCCCGCCAGAAACTTATACTGGTGAAACCCCATATAATTCTTAAAGATGACAACACTTTCTAAAAAAATACCCCACATGTGTCCGCTCCTAATATATATAAGTAATCTGCTTCACGCTCGCCAAAAATCATCAAAAGGATGTGCCGACTACCGCCACAAATAACTGTACGCCATCACCACATAAATTCCCATATAGACCAGGTTCGGTATGCACGCTGCTCCCAGTTTCAGCAACACTTTAAAGTCCCGCTCCACGATCATCAATACAAAGGCCGTTAAGGCCAGAAGAATAGACACCAGAAATACCGCGATCGAACTACAGATTCCCGCCGTCATATTGACACACACCAATAGTATCCACAAGCCCATATCCGCCCGCCTGTCCCTCTTTTTCCCACCATAAATCAAAAGAAACAGCCAGAAAAAAGCCGGGATCACCAGACTCCCCGCCACCGACTTGCCCTGCCAGGTACGGGTCAGGAAAAAAGTCTCATTGGTATAAATGGACACATTCCCAAAAATCTGAAACAGTCCCATCACGATCATGAACACCGGTAAACTGACACGTTTGTCACTAAACAAAATCTTTCCAATCTGAAAATATAACAGATAAGTCAATGGTATCAATAACAGGGGCATCACCAGATGGGACACGATCGTTGCATGAAGCCCGCTCCCAACCGCCACAAAAGCCACCCACATGGGAAACACTGCCAGCGCATGCCGCACATCCAATCCCGTGGAACCGCCCTTGTAAGGCAGAATCCGATACATCACCCCCGCTTCCTGGGCGATCAGTGATTCGGTCACATAGTAGGCATCATCACCGTCAAAAGACGTACAAACCGCCGCCTGATAAAGCTGAAATCCCAGAATGACCAGAAAAAGCAGCCACTCAATGCGCTCCTCCCATGACATTGTCCTGATTTTCTCCGCAAAACTGACACTATTGTCATTTGCTTTACAGCCAAACACCAGACCCGGATTTCCCTTTTGATGATTCCGATACCATAAAAGGATCCCGCAGACCGCACATAAGATCGCGGCCGCCATAAACCAGACGGAGGCTTTCCGGAAATTATTATACTGCACCCACAAAACCGCCGGGATTGTGAACAGCCCATAAATCGCCCACATCACAAAATATCCCGCCAACAAAACGAATCCCGGACTCCTTTTGTCCGGTTCTGTAAAGTTCGCCGGTATCAGCCCGATACAAAACGGGATAATGCCCAGCCAGAAAATCAAACCCATGACTGCTGCCATAACGACTCCTCTTTATATGCTGCGCCTGTTGTCTGATCCAGACTTTCCCCCTGAAACAGTGTATAAACAGGCATTTCTTCGTCATAATAGTTGTAGTATACCACATTTGAGCCATTTTACATAGACCATCCGTGTGATCTTTTTAAGGCACCGCACTGTACATCCCTTCCCAAATATGGTAAACTGTTTATTATCTTTGGATATAAGCGCAGGCACGTTCCTTTCGGCTTATATGCATATTAAATAAGAGGTATTCCATGAAAAAAGTATATGTGATCGGCGCGGGGCCGGCAGGACTCACCGCCGCTTACGAATTATTAAAACAGAGCAGAGATTACGAAGTCATCGTCTTAGAGGAATCAGACGCCATGGGCGGCATCTCTAAGACCGTAAACTATAAGGGCAACCGGATGGATATGGGCGGCCACCGCTTCTTTTCCAAAGTACCGGAGGTAAATGCCTGGTGGGATCAGATGCTGCCAAGACAGGGCGCCCCCACTTACGATGATATCGTACTGCACCGTGAGATGACCTTAAACCCGGGCGGCCCGGATCCCGAAAAAGAAGACCGGGTAATGCTGCGCCGGAACCGGGTATCCCGCATCTATTTCAAGCGGAAGTTCTTTGATTATCCAATCTCCTTAAAACCGGAGACCTTTATCAACATGGGACTTCTCACCACCCTGCAAGTAGGCTTCAGCTATCTGGCCTGCCTGATCCATAAGCGGAAAGAGAATTCCCTGGAAGATTTCTATATCAATCGTTTTGGCAAGAAACTCTATTCCATGTTCTTTGAACATTACACCGAGAATCTCTGGGGGCGCCATCCCAGCGAGATTGCCCCGGACTGGGGCGCACAGCGCGTAAAAGGATTATCCATCATTGCCATCTTAAAAGATATCTTCGCCAAGATGAGTCCCAATAAAAAGAACAGAGAGGTAGAAACTTCCCTGATCGAAGAATTCAGTTATCCCAAACTCGGCCCCGGCCAGCTCTGGGATGTAACGGCAGCGGAAATCGAGAAACTGGGCGGTACGATCCTGCGCCACTGCAAGGCCACAAAACTGCATAAGGATGAAAATAACCATATCACCTCCTTGACCTATGAGACAGACGGCCATGAAGTGACCGTGGAGGGCGATATCTTTATCTCCTCCATGCCCGTCAAGGATCTGGTGGCCGGCATGAACGATGTGCCGGAGGCTGAAGCCCGGATTGCCGCCGGCCTCCCCTACCGTGACTATATGACGGTGGGCTTGCTTCTGCCCAAACTGAACCTGAAAAACAAGACCAAGTTAAAGACCATCGGCAACATCGTGCCGGACTGCTGGGTATACGTGCATGACAGAACCGTCCAGTTAGGACGCTTCCAGATTTATAACAACTGGTCCCCCTATATGATCAGGGACTTAGAGCATACTGTGTGGATCGGTCTGGAATATTTCTGTTTTGAAGGAGATAAATACTGGAACATGTCCGATGAGGACTTCACCAAATTTGCTGTGGATGAGATCGTGGGCATGGGCCTGATAGACTCTCCCGAAGACGTGATGGATTCCCATGTGGAACGAGTCAAAAAGGCCTATCCGGCATACTTCGACACTTACAAAGACATGGACAAGCTGGTGGACTATTTAAAATCCTTCGACAACCTCTACTGTGTGGGACGAAACGGCCAGCACCGCTACAACAACATCGACCACTCCATGGTGACTTCTTTCGAAACCGTAAAGAATATCGTAAACGGTATCGCTTCCAAGGATAATATCTGGAGCGTGAATACCGAGAAGGTCTACCACGAAGAGAAAGCGTGACGGACTTTTCTCTATAACTTAATATGATGATAACCGGAGGCGGTCACGCAGGCAATTTCTGTATGACCGCCTTTATCTGTATCTGCTACTGTTATTTCTCGCTTTTCACTTTTTATCTCCTTTATTTTTACTTTTCACTGTTTTTCGTCAAAAATATATTTGCAATATTATTGTATCTATGTTATAGTGATAAAAAGCATATTTTCTATAAAACAATTCACAAATTTCTAAGGCAGTTAATTTGCGAGGAATGGCGGGAGATTGGCCGAGAAGAAGGACTGGCCCTCGGACGCGAGCAAGGTGTCAAGACCGGTGTCAATAATCTCTCCCATCTGCTCAAGTCCCTGCAGGATAACGGAGAAACAGAAAAACTACAGCGAGCCATCTCCGACAATTCATACTTGGAACAGTTATATCAAGAATATTTCTCCGAGGCCGCAAAGCGGTCCTCGCAAAGTTATTTGCGAAGCAAATTACTTTTCTTATAGGGTCACCCCCTGCTTAAATATCGCCATATCATGGAACCCTGCTTCCTCACTGCACACTTTCTTCCCGGAAGCCACCGCCACCACATAATCAAACAATTTCTGTGCCGTCTCGTCAAGATCCTGATCTTCCACCAGCACACCGGCATTAAAATCAATCCAGTTCTTCTTTTTCCCGGCCAATGTGCTGTTACTGGAAATCTTGACTGTGGGTACCGGAGAAGCAAAGGGTGTTCCGCGTCCGGTGGTGAACAACACAATCTGGGCGCCGCTGGCCGCCAGCGCCGTGGAGGCCACCAGGTCGTTGCCGGGCGCACTGAGCAGGTTAAGCCCGGTCTTTTCCACCCGCTGTCCATAGGCAAGCACGCCTCTTACCGGAGCGCTTCCCGACTTCTGGGTACAGCCCAGGGATTTATCTTCCAGGGTAGAAATGCCGCCCTTCTTATTACCCGGAGAAGGGTTCTCATAAATAGTCTGATTATGATCCATGAAATACTGTTTGAAATCGTTTACAAGTTTCACGGTCTGTTCAAACACTTCCCGATTCTCACAGCGGTTCATCAAAAGGGTCTCCGCGCCGAACATCTCCGGCACTTCCGTAAGGATTGCCGTTCCCTTCCTGCTAACCAGCAGATCGGAAAATTTCCCCACCAGGGGATTGGCTGTGATACCGGAAAAACCGTCACTCCCACCGCATTTGAGTCCAATAACAAGCTTCGACACACTGACAGGCTCCCGTTTGCAGGCAGACGCCTGGGCAATCAGTTCATCCAGAAGCTGTCCGCCAGCCTCCATTTCGTCCTCGGTCTCCTGGCAGACCAGGAATTTTACCCGGTTTTCATCCACTTCACCAATATATGGTTTCAGAACATCAATATTGCTGTTCTCACATCCTAAACCAAGCACAAGTACGCCGCCGGCATTTGGATGGTTGATCAGATCTGCCAGGATCGTCCTGGTATGCTCCTGGTCATCGCCCATCTGGGAACAGCCATATGGATGGGGGAACGCAATCACTTCCTCCACGGTACCCCGCAGTCTGCCATTGGCCGCCTTCGCCAGAGCCTGGGCCACATTGTTGACACAGCCCACTGTGGGAATGATCCAAATCTCATTGCGCACGCCCACTTTACCGTCCGGACGCACATAACCCATAAAGGAAGCGTCCGGCAGTTCCTTTTCTTCTGTCTCCACAGGTTCATACTCATAAGTGAGCAGTTCCCCCAGCGCCGTCTTAAGATTATGGGTGTGTACCCACTGTCCGGCCCGGATTTCCTCTTTTGCATGACCGATGCGGCAGCCGTATTTGATGACATCGCCGCCCGCCGGGATATCGTTAAGTGCCATCTTATGTCCGGCGGGAATCGCTTCTTTCGCTGCCACCTGCGCTTCTCCTGCCTCTATGGTCTCACCCGCCGCAATCTCCCGGATTGCCACCACCACATTGTCTTTCTCATGAATCTGCACATAATTTTTCATTACACCAATCCTCCATACCGGGACATCCTGCTGAATTTAGCATCACTGCATATTCTTCTCTATCGCCCGGCGCATACCAAGTGTTCGGATATCCTCCAAATAGGAAACTATCGCCTCCTCAACACCAGTGACTGCACTCAGATCCTGTCCCCAGAACTCTGTATTGGCGAGCGTATTATGCACATATTCCCCTGTCTCTTTACTGCTGTTAGCCGCAAAGAAGTTAAGTACCGCCTCATCATCCAGAATGTTATACTCCTCTTCCCCGCGGTGACCAATCAGGGCCTTATCCCGAATCTCTGTGCCGGTATAGAAGGCCATCAGCGCCGCCAGGGAGAAGGTAAGATGCTCGGGCAGGGCACCCTTTTTCTCAATATACTCCAGGAAACTGGGCATACACCGCGCCCGCCATTTGGAAACGGAGTTTAAGGAGATGGACAGGTGGGCATGTTTTACATAAGGATTGTTAAATCTGGTAAGCACCGCCTGGGCAAACTCTTCCAATTCCTGTTTCGGAAGCGTCAGTGTGGGAATCACTTCCTCAAAGATGGTTGCTTTGATAAAGTTCAAGATCAGTTCATCCTGCATGGACTGTAACACAATATCGTTGCCGCACAGATAGGAAGCCAGCACAAAGGAAGTATGCGCTCCGTTTAAGATACGGACTTTTCTCTGCTTGTAAGGTTTCTGGTTGTCCGTGAAGATCACAGGCAGTCCCACTTTAGGCAGGGGCAGTTCTTCACTGATATCCTTGTCACTCTCAATCACCCAGAGGGCAAAGGGCTCGCCTGTCACGATCAGATTATCCTGATACCCAAACTCTTTACAAAGTTCCTCCGCCTCGTCCCTGGGATACCCCGTTACAATCCGATCCACCAGGGTAGAAGTGAACACACAGGCCGCATTGATCCATGCGGTAAACCCTTCTTCCAGCTTCCACAATGCCGCCAGTTTCAGGACACACTCTTTCAGGTGAATCCCATTATCATCGATCAGTTCCACCGGCAGCATGATCAGCCCTTTATCCTGTGCTCCGTTGAAGTGCTTAAATCTCTCATATAAAAATTTGGTCAGCTTGCCGGGATAGGTCTTCGGCGGCATATATTCCAGTCGGTCCGTGTCATCATAGACAATCCCCGCCTCCGTTGTATTTGATACGATGAATCGCAGGGTATCCAGTTTTGCATAAGCGGCATATTTCTCATATTCCCCATAAGCATCCACTGCATCTGACACGCTTGTCACAATCCGGTTGATCCTCTGGGCTTTTCCATCCACAATGCCCCGCAGCTGTACCGTATACTGGCACTCCTGCTCATGAAAACGCTCCAGCGAACCGAACTCAATGGGTTTTACAAGGACAACATCCCCGTTAAATTCACCCTTTTCATTGGCAATGTCGATCATGTAATCCACAAAAGCCCGCAGAAAATTTCCTTCTCCAAACTGTAAGACCTTAACCGGCCTTTCCACCTTGCCTGTTTTTTGCCTGTTTAAAAGTTCCATGACAACAGATCTCCTTTCTTTCCCTCAACTCTTTTTCCATCTCATAACTCTCATAAGATAAGGAATAAGCCTCTAAAAATTGTAAGCGGTTTCATTTCATTAATCATTTCATATTTTTATGCATAAGTCAATACGGCAGACCACTTGTTTTCCTCTATTTTTCCTGTGTTTCCGTAAGTTTTTGATATTGTTGGAAGATTTTGATATTTTGTCTGCAAGGCACAGTCCCGGCATTGCTTTTTGCCGTGATTTTCGCTATAATAAGTTCAGTTTTATGTAAGCGTTTTCACAAAAGTAAATTTGCTTCGCAAATTAACTTTACGAGATCCGCTTCGCGGCCTCGGATAAGCGGAGCGTTTTCCTATTACCAATTTCCCTATTACCATAAGAAGGTAGAGAAAGGAGCCAGGGGCAGAAAATGGCCATGACCATCTACGATATTTCCCAGAAAGCCGGTGTATCGACTGCAACCGTCTCCCGTGTCATCAACGGCAGCGGCAATGTCAGTCCGGTCACCAGACAGAAGGTGACTGCTATCATCGACAAATACGGCTATATACCGAACGCATATGCGCGGGGCATGGGACTGCGCTCCTCCAAGACCGTGGGGCTTCTCTGCGCGGATTCTTCCGATCTGTACACCGCCAGGGCCGTCTATCTGTTACAGCAGGAACTACAGGCCAACGGCTATGAATCACTGCTCTGCTGTACTGGTTTTAATCAGGATGTCCGTCAGGATTACCTGCATCTGATCCTTTCCAAAAAGGTGGACAGCATCATCCTGGCAGGCTCGCATTTCATCGCCACCAGCGAACTGGATAACGCCTATATACGGGAGGCCGCGGATCAGATGCCGATCATGCTCTTAAACGCATCCTACGATCACCCGCATGTATACAGCGCACTGTGCGATGACTATGCCGCCATGTACGAAGCGGCCTCTTCCATGATCCGTTCCGGCATCCCGGACATCCTGTATCTGTATAATTCCAAATCATACAGCGGCCTCCGGAAGCTGAACGGTTTCCAGAAAGCCCTGGACGAGAACGACATCCCGTCCTCCATGCGGCATATCCTATATTATGACGGAACACCAGACAGTATCGAATCCATCTCTGATTTTGTGACGAAGGCGGCAGACGATGGCCATACCTTCCACGGTATCATCGGCTCGGACGATGCTCTGGCGGCCGGCGGCATCAAATATGCACAGCAAAAGGGCTTGCACATCCCGGAGGAGATCAGTGTGATCGGCTATAACAATTCCATTCTCACCACCTGCTGTACGCCGGCACTCACTTCCGTGGACAACTGTCTGGAAGCGCTCACACACCAGCTGGTGCACACCCTGCTCCATGTATTAGCCGGGGAGGAAATGCCCCAAAAAGTCGTTTTTTCCGGTAAACTGATCAAACGGGACACTACCCGTTTTTAAGAAAAACCAAGAAAGGAGTCTACACATGAAACCATTTATGGACCAAAACTTTTTACTCTCGAACGATGCTGCACAGAAGCTCTATTTTGACTTTGCGGCAGACACACCGATCCTGGATTATCACTGCCACATCAATCCCAGGGAAATCTACGAGGATCGCAGATTTGAGAACATCACCCAGGTCTGGCTGGGGGGCGATCATTACAAATGGCGCTTTATGCGCTCCTGCGGAGTGGAGGAACGTTACATTACCGGTGACGCATCCGATCAGGAGAAATTCTTCAAATGGGCCGAGTGCCTGGGCAAAGCAATCGGCAATCCGCTCTTCCACTGGTCCCACCTGGAACTACAGAAATATTTTGGCTACCACGGCGTATTAAATAAGAAAACCGCAGAGGAAGTCTGGAATCTGTGTAACGAAAAACTGGCAGATCCTTCCATGTCGGTCCGCAATCTGATCAAACAGTCCAATGTAACCCTGATTTGCACCACCGATGACCCGGTGGATTCCCTGGAATGGCATCAGAAGATAGCAGAGGATACTTCCTTCGATGTGCAGGTACTTCCCGCATGGCGTCCGGACAAGGCCATGAATATTGAAAAGGTAACCTTCCCCGAATATCTTGCCACATTATCCGAGGTATCCGGCGTTAAGATTGACAGCTTCGCAGATCTGTGTCAGGCACTGACTGTCCGCATGGATTTCTTCGCTTCCATGGGATGTTCCGTCTCTGACCACGCCCTGGAGTATGTGATGTATGCGCCCGCTTCCAAAGAGGAAATTGAAGCAATCTTTAGCAAACGCCTGAGTGGAAATGCCGTCACCCGGGAGGAAGAACTGCAATTCAAGACTGCGTTCATGCTCTTTGTGGGCAAAGAATACGCGAAACGCGGCTGGGTTATGCAGCTCCACTATGGCTGTAAACGAGATAACAATATTCTCCAGTTCAATAAACTTGGCCCGGACACTGGCTACGACTGCATCAATAACTATGCCCCCTCTTCCGAGATGGCTGATTACTTAAATGCACTGGCCTGTACGGATGAACTTCCCAAAACAATCCTTTACAGCCTCAATCCCAACGACAACCAGGCTATCGGAACCATCCTCGGCTGTTTCCAGGACTCCACGGCCGTTGCCAAGATCCAGCAGGGTTCCGCATGGTGGTTCAACGACCATAAGACAGGGATGCAGGATCAGATGATCTCCCTGGCCAATCTGGGAAATCTCTCTGGCTTCGTGGGTATGCTGACCGATTCCAGAAGCTTCCTCTCCTATACCAGACATGATTACTTCCGCAGGATTCTCTGCAATCTGCTGGGCACATGGGTAGAAAATGGGGAGTATCCGGATGACTACGAGACGCTTGGTGAGATCGTCAGAGGCATCTGCTACAACAATGCCATCCGTTATTTTGGGTTTGACTTAAAGCCCCAAGAGTAAAACAGTCACTTGGCTCGTTGCTCGCGGGAATAAAATTTTGCCAAACAGGAGGAAAAGAACATATGAACCTGAATTTGAAACCAGAAAAAGAATGTAAGTTTGATGCCGTGTCCCTGGGCGAAGTCATGTTACGGCTCGATCCCGGTGAGGGCCGGATTCGTACAGCCAGATCTTTCAGGGCATGGGAAGGCGGCGGGGAATACAACGTTATCCGCGGCCTGCACAAGTGTTTTAAGATGAATACCGCCGTCATCACAGCTTTTGCCGACAATGAAGTGGGTATGCTGATGGAGGATTTTATCAACCAGGGCGGCGTGGACACTTCCCTGATCAAGTGGATGAAGACGGACGGCATCGGACGCGTCTGCCGTAACGGCCTGAATTTTACAGAGCGCGGCTTCGGCATCCGCGGTGCGGTAGGCTGTTCCGACCGTGCCAACACCGCCATTTCCAAGGCCACACCGGAAGATTTTGATTTTGAGTATATCTTCGGGGAACTGGGCGTCAGGTGGTTACATACCGGCGGCATCTATGCTGCTTTGTCCGAACAGTCCTGTGAGACGGTACTGGCCGCTATTAAGACCGCTAAGAAATACGGCACCATCGTATCTTATGATTTAAATTACCGCCCCTCCATGTGGAGCGCCATCGGCGGACAGGCAAAGGCACAGGAGGTCAACAAGGAAATCGCCAAGTATGTGGACGTGATGATCGGCAATGAAGAGGACTTCACCGCCTGCCTCGGCTTCGAGATTGAAGGCAATGACAAAGATTTAAAGACTCTCAATCTGGACGGTTATAAAAAGATGATCAATGAAGCGGCACAGACTTACCCGAACTTTAAGGCTGTGGCTACCACACTTCGTCAGGTCAAGACCGCTACCGTCAACGACTGGAGCGCTATCTGCTGGGCGGACGGCGAGATTTATAAAGCCAAGGATTATAAAGACCTGGAGATCATGGACCGCGTGGGCGGCGGCGATTCCTTTGCTTCCGGACTTGTCTTCGGTCTGATGACCACGCAGGATGCGGAGTTGGCTGTCAACTACGGTGCCGCACACGGTGCCCTGGCCATGACAACCCCCGGCGATACCACCATGGCAAGCCGCAAAGAAGTGGAAGCCATCATGGGCGGTGCCGGCGCGAGAGTGCAGCGCTAGGAAAAGGAGGAAAAAATGAGCAAAATCACAGATAGCATGAGAGAATCTATTATTGTACCCGTTGTTGTCATAGAAGACGCCAAGGACGCCGTTCCCACCGCAAACGCACTGCTGGCGGGCGGTATCAATGTCATGGAGATTACCCTGCGCACAGCGGCGGCCCTGGACAGTATCCGCAATGTGGCGGCGCAGTGCCCGGATATGATTGTGGGCGTTGGTACGGTCTTAAATATCGACCAGGCAAAGGAGGCCGTAGAAGCAGGCGCCAAATTTATCGTCTCTCCGGGATTTGATAAAAAAATCGTGAAATGGTGTGTAAAAAATGACATTGATGTCACTCCCGGCTGTGTCACACCCACAGAAATCATGATGGCAAGAAACCTTGGCCTGCGGGTGGTCAAATTTTTTCCCGCCAACGTTTACGGCGGCTTAAAAGCCATCACCAATCTGGCCGCACCGTTTACGGATATGCAGTTTCTTCCCACCGGCGGCGTGAATACGGAAAACATCGCAGAGTTTGTTGCCAATCCGGCAATATTTGCAGTGGGCGGAAGCTGGGTATGCAAGAAGGCTGATATAGCGGCCGGCAATTTTGATAAGATTACGGAGCTTTGTAAGGAAGCGCGGGCCCAGATCAAATCATAAGGATAAGAAGAGGCTGTCAGTTCGCAGTGATTTTAGTCTATGCTGCTTAAGAAAGAATGAGTCCCAAGAATCTCAAGTTATTAGTCCTTGCGATTCTTGGGACTCTCCTTCTTATAAGTGTGAACTCTATAAGATCTGTTTTATTTTCCGGCCATCCCGTCTTCCATCAGATACAACGGCTCTTCTTTCAGGATACTCCTCACCTTTACGCCAGAAATCCCGATACCAAGCACAAGCACCAATCCGCCCATCATACAGGAGACTGCAAGATCTCCCTGATCCTGCCCGGACAGATCGACCTCCGTCTTTGCCGTCAGCCCTAAGTTACTGTACTTTCGGTTAAAATCCTCCTGACCCATGTCCTCTATGTCCACACGCTCCGAAACCACCATACCCGCCGCCACGCCGGAAACCGTTCCCAGAAGCAAAAGAATCAGGATACCAGCCAGACTGATATTCCTGCACTTCTTCTCCGTCACGCCTAACAGCCGCTCGATAGAGAGTCTCCTCTTTTGCTTTGTGATATAAATATGGGAAATCTGTAAGGTCAATATCACTGCAGCGATCATCCCCATGACAAGCAGCGCTGCCGACATATTTTTCAGATTCTGGATACCCTCCATCAACGCCGAGTATCCTCTGTCATAAAAGGTATAAATCAGGTTATCTACACCATGCTTCGCACTGATCTCCAGAAAGTTTGAAATGCTTCCGTTTGGGATTTGAAAGGAAGTATTTTCATCCGCCATCGCGCCGAATCGCACATAGTTTTCCGTCTTTTTCTCTACGGAATTGAGCGGTACGATTAACTCATCCGAACCAATCCCTGTCACTGTCTGCATATAATCATAAAGTCCGACTATAGTGTATGATTTTTCTTCGAAGGGCGAAAGCAGCTTCCCATCAAGTCCCAAAAACGAAAACGTATCATTTCCTACAGAACAGGTATAATAGAGCCGCGTCATGATCTGATCCCCCACTGACAGCCCGTTGTTTTCCGCAAATTCTCTAGGAGCCAGACACACAAAGCTTCCCTGCGCATACTCCTCCTGCGTAGGATAACGTCCCTCACATACCCAGGCACTCCCCTCATAGAAGGGCAGCAAAAGATCCGTGCTGTTTGTCCCCACTACTGTCTGGGTATCATAGTATACTGCCACCAAGTTCGAGATTGCCAGCAGGCGCTGCCCTGCCTCTGTCTCATAAAACCTTTCCGTCACCTCATAAATATCTTGCATCTTTAGCGGATCTTCTATTTCTTTTCCCTCCGGCGTGAACAATGATGGAGTGACCCTGTTTGGTCTATACTCCAAAGTTTTATTCGAATCTCCGTTCTCTTCCCACCTGCTTCCATGCGTCCAGGGTGCCAAGGAAATCTCTGCCACATAAGTTCTGTCGGCCTTTAGTTCTTCAGGATACCTGTTAAAATGATCGCAAAACCATACCACAGAACCTTCCAGCATTTTGGCATCTCCTAAAATCTTTGTGATCCTAATCTTTACCGATTCATTCGGAATACAGTCTTCCACGGGCGAAAACTCCGCCACAATCACAAAATATTCGTCAACAGAATTCCTGATCAGATCATCCGCGTGCACATACTCAGGCGTATAAGACCCCCAATACACCCGCTTCTCCGGTCCCACAATATATTCCACTTCAGGAAACGTCAGATCCTCCTCTGTGGCATATCGGTTATAATGCGAAGTCCTGTGTATCTGGTAATCTCCCTTCTCCGCATCCCACTTTGAACTTTCCCGCATGGTATCGGGCTTCTGGGTGACCGTTCCAATGGTAATAAAATCATCCCCATAAGCCTGCGAGAGCCTGTCACTGATGACCCAGAGATTTGCGCCCACCGTAAGCATTATTGTTACAATCATAATAAGGACGATGATAAGCACAGATTGTATCGGAGTCCGAAGTAATTGCTTTACATAGTTTTTCATCTCGACTTTCCTCACCATTCATGCAGACATGCATCATATATATACACACCAATACTTTCCACTTTGTCCACATGGCCACATTTACTGCATCTTAATGCATAGTACTCTTTTACCTCACAGCCTCCATCCGGTTGTTCCGTATGGGTTGCCGCTGTGCCCGACTCAAATTCATGACTACAGCCTCTATAGTCCATCACTAACTCTCTATAGGAATATGGATAAATATTTCCTTCTGTATCCGTAAACCGTTTCTTAGATGGAATTTCCATATCCCGCAGAGTACTAAAATCATTATCTGCCCTATCAGGCGTGAAACATGCGGTATCCCTGTACGCAAATACGGTCGTAGAATTACAGAGAACCAGTGCCGCCACCAATATTCCAGCCGCATAACGATTCCATTTCTTTTCTTTTAATAAATTTGACATTCTTTCCTTTATGTCTTCCACATCATCAGCAAAGCCATTCTGACACCCCACAGAAACCGTACCCGTTTCACTCGCCTCACTGATCAGCAGACGCAGATATTCTTTTACCTCTTCCCTCGGTTTTGCCTGCATCACTGTTTCATCACAGGAATACTCACAAACCCGTTCAAACGCACGCCGAAGCTTCCGGGCAATTGGATTCCACCAATGCAGCATCACAACAAGCAGCACAAGCAGCTTCCACAAAACATCCATGCGTCTGATATGTACCATCTCATGGCGGACAAGCAGCTGTGCCTCGCGGCTTCCTATTTCCCTGTTACAGATAATGACCGGCCTGAAGATACCAAATGTGATTGTCTGCTCTCCCTCCCGCCCCTGGTATAGAATCACAGGCCTTCTCACACCATACTGCTTTTTCAAATCTTCTAAATAAGCTTTCTGTTCCTCCGTCATCACCATACCTGTGTATTTATCAATCTGCCGTCTGATACGCACATACTTCAAAATCCATCCCGCCATCAGAATACCGACTACGAACAGCCATACCCCTGCCACGATCATCTGGACAGCCTCATAGTTGGTCACATACACCTTAGAACCAACATGCATTACATGATTGGTCCATTCCACAGGTATCCATATCCTATTTATCTGTCCTGTCGGTACAGAAACCCGGATGAGCTTCCTGTACCAGCCTTTCAAAAAAGGTAATGGGATCAGATAAAACAGAACCGCTGCCCTTATGATAAGATAATACAGCCTTGCACTGACCCTGTCCCCCAACAGACACTTAAGGAGCAGATACATACCCATCATGGTACTTCCTGAAAGTGACATAACCAGTAAATATTCCATTCCCGCTTCCCCTAACTGTTTTCTAAAATCTGGATCAGTTCCGCTTTTTCCTTCTTAGTAATTACGTTCTTCCTCGTAAATGCGGCTACAAAATCATTCAACTGTCCATCATACAGGCAGTCAACTGCCGCTTTCATCTGTGTATACCTATACTCTTCGTAGGTGCATGTGGTTTCTACTATCCCGTTATCCCGCTTCACCATACCTTTTGCTTCCAACCTCAACAGAAAAGTATTCAGGGTCTGCCTTTTCCACTTTTTACCGCCCGCCTCAAACAATGCCAAAAGCTGGGACTGTTTAATACCGCCTTTCTGTTCCCACAGCATTTTCATCACTTCTAACTCCGCGTCCGAAATCTCCACAAAATTCTTCATGCCTTCTCCTTATTTCCTCATCATACTGATGATTACATTCTGTAATCACTTAAACTATATTCTTTTCTAAGTCAACTGTCAATACGCTATTTAATATAAGTTCATTTGTACCATGTCTCTTGTTCCTTTTCATATCTACGCCAGGGTGACAGCCTTCACCAGGCATCCTGATGTTACACTAAAAGAGGCTGTCGGAAAATAACGATTTCCAAACAGCCTTTTGTCTTATAGATTTCTCCCTTGATACTGTATCGTTACTACATAAACCGTTTTGCATGGTTCATCAATGCGGAAAATGGCGATATAATTATCAATCGTAACTGGCGGTAGCATATTCGTAAATATGGTCTAATTCACAGATTGCTCTGGGGTTGACTTTTACCTTGTATTTATCCAAAATGTTTTTTCTCCAATTCTGCAAAAACTATTTCTGCGTCAACTGCTTCTGCTCCGTTAGCAATTTCTTGCTCAGATTCAAAGATTGCCTGGTCGATCCGGTTCATTCTTGCAAATTTATCGTATAATTCACTACTCATCACAACCAAATCGCTATATCCGTTTTTGGTAATAAAAATAGGTTCCTGTTCCTTGTGTGCAATATTAGAAATCTCGGTTGTATTGCGTAAATCCTTAATCGGCATAATAAGTGGCATAATGCTTCACTCCTTTCTTTGACGCAATTATAGCATAATTATGCCAAAATAACTATAAAAATATGCAGTATGATGAAAATTTTAATATATGTCATAAAGTGAAGAAACAGGAAAAATAAAGGCTATTTTATAACTGGAAGAAATTACAGATGAAGAGGCTGCACAGAATCCAAAACCCCTGCACAGCCTCTTTTTATAATCAACGTCTCTTAATCAACATCTCAATCCGGTCAGCAGCTTCTGTCGTCTTAGAAGTTCTTCTCCAACAGCGCCGCTACCGCGCCCGGCCCCTGTATCATTTCCGTAAATAAAGCAACTACTTTCTCTCCCAATACGGACTGGGTCAGATCTACACCGAAGATATCCGCCCGCTGTAAAATCGGTGTAATCACCGCTTTCACATCACAGGGCTCTCCCAGCTTCACATCCGCCAACAGCGGCATCAGCGTCTCCAATAACGGATCGGGACTCGGCGTAAAGGCATTGCCCTGATCATCCACGCCCATCAGGTATCTCAGCCAGCCCGCAAATACAAAGGGGATTCCCTCCAAAGCGTCTACAGACAGATTGTCCGCCGCCTGGTATGCCTTGATGGTCTCTCCGAAACGGATCGGCAGCTTCTGGGAAGTGTCCGTGGCGATTCTCTGGGGCGTATCCGGCATGAACGGATTGGGAATCCGCAGTCCCAGCACCTCATCGATAAATTTCTCCGGACTTAAGATACCCGGATTGACTACCACCGGCAGTCCCTCCTGATAGCCGATGCGCTCCACCAGCCGTTTCAGGGCAGGATTCTTCATTTCCTCGGAAATCAGTTCATAACCCAGCAGACATCCAAATACTGCCAGCGTGGTGTGCAAAGGATTCAGGCAGGTACATACCTTCATCTTCTCCACCTTATCCACGGTCTCCCTGGCGGTAAAAATAACACCCGTTTCTTCTAGCTTTGGTCTACCGTTAGGGAAGGCATCCTCAATCACCAGATACTGACATTCTTCTGCGTTCACAAAGGGCGCCACCCAGGTATTCTTGCTGGTCACAGCTTTTTCCAATCCCTCTATCTGATCCGCCTCCAGGATAGCTTCTACCTTCGGATCGGGACGGGGCGTAATCTTATCGATCATACTCCAGGGGAAGGAAAGTTTGGACGCATCATTGACATAGTCCAGGAACCCTGCTTCCGCTTTCCCTGCCTTTGTCCAGGCTTCTGCAAAAGCAAGTACCGCCGCTTTCAGCTTATCTCCGTTATGGGAACAGTTGTCCATACTCACCAGGGCAAGCGGCAGTTCCCCTTTCTGGTACCGCTCATACACCAAAGCGCAGACCTTGCCCAGATAACTGCCCGGTTTCTCCGGCCCTGCTTCCATGTCCTGTTTGATGGCCGCAAGCATCTCGCCCTTGCCGTCCACCAGGCTGTATCCCTTCTCCGTAATCGTAAAGCTGGCCATCTGCAAGGAGGGTGCCGCAAAAATCTCTTTCAACCGATTAAATTCCGCATCGTTCTCGCTGTCCAGGATCAGGGACTCCACGATACTGCCGATCACCGTCTTCTCCACTTCCCCATTGCTCTTCAAGGTGACAAGGATGCTGTAATCATCGTGGGGGCGGTACATCTTCTCAATAATCTCATAGTCAAAACCTTCCGCCACAATAAGTCCTGTCTCGCTCTTGCCTTCCTCCAGCAGCTGCTGCATCAGATTGGCCTGAAAGGCGCGGAAGATATTGCCTGCGCCAAAATGAATCCACTCCGGTTTCTGCCTGGTATTCTCCGTGATCGCTTCCCTGTCATAAGCCGGTACATGATATCCGGCGTTCTCCCATGCCCCGCGCTCCTGAAGGCCTTCTTTATTTAATCTCATTATCTGTTCTCCCTTCTATCTATTAGACTTCTCAATCGCTTCCCACAGACCATTCAAATAGGTCGCCCCCAACGCTCTATCATACAATCCATAGCCGGGCATCGCCACCTCACCCCAGATCATACGTCCGTGATCGGGCCGGATCGGGCCGTCAAAACCGATATCATATAATGCCTTCATAATCTCATACATATCAAAACTTCCATCTGCGGACAGATGTGCGGCTTCCTCGAAGTCACCCGGGTAATTGTGCTGTAAATTGCGCACATGGGCAAAATGCACTCTTCCCTCCAGGGCACGGATCATCCCCGGCAGGTCATTGTCCGGATTGGTGCCATAGGAACCGGAACAGAAAGTAACGCCGTTATGTTTATTGTCCACCATCTTCATCATCCGCTGGATGTTAGGCAGGTTGGTGATGATACGCGGCAGGCCGAACACGCTCCAGGCCGGATCATCCGGGTGGATTGCCATATTAATATCATACTTATCGCATACCGGCATGATCGCTTCCAGGAAGTATTTCAGATTGGCAAACAGCTTCTCCTCATCCACATCCTGATACAGCCGGAACAATTCCTTAATCTTCTCCATTCTCTCCGGCTCCCAGCCCGGCATCACATAGCCGTTGGTATCCCCGGCGATAGAATCAAACATCTTCTCCGGATCCAGATTGTCAACGGTCTCCTGATGATAAGCAAGCACCGTGGAGCCATCGGGACGTTTTCTGGCAAGTTCCGTCCTTGTCCAGTCAAACACCGGCATGAAATTATAGCACACCATATGGATATCTTCCTGTCCGAGTTTTTCCAGCGTCTTAATATAATTCTCAATATACTGTTCCCTGTCCGCAGAACCAATCTTGATCGCATCGTGAATATTCACACTCTCAATCCCTGCGATATGCAGCCCCGCTTCCTCCACCTCAGCTTTCAGCGCGCGGATCTGATCCAGTTCCCACTCATCGCCCGGCGCCGTCTCATACAGAGTCGTGATAACCCCTTTCACTCCCGGAATCTGCCTGATCTGCTGTAATGTCACAGAATCCGTTTTACTCCCATACCAGCGTAATGTCATTTCCATAAAGCACTCTCTCCTTTTCCTATAATTTAGTTATTGTAGCAATAATTTTATACAAAATCCTTTCTCATCGGAGCGAACACGTCCAGCAGAACGCCTTCCTCCAGGCAGACACAGCCATGCACAATCCCGTCCTTCTTTAACATACTGTCCCCGGCCTTCACAATCTTTTTCTCCCCGGCAATCTCAAACTCAAACTGCCCGCTGACCACATAGGTGATCTGGGTATGGGGATGATGGTGCAGGGCTCCCACTGCGCCTTTCTGAAAATGATTCTCCACCACCATCAGTTCATCCGTATAGGATAATACCCGGCGCACCACGCCCTCCCCTGCGGCTTCCCCGTCAATGTCCTCATAAAAATTCCAGATGTTATCTTTCTCTGTCTTCATACGAACCTCCTTTTATATATATTCAACCCCAAAATCAACAACAAATCAATCACTACCACCACCACAATGGAACTCATCCCATAGGCAATCCCCGCGCTCTCCGCAATCCGGCCAATGATCATCGGCATCAGGATAGAACCAAAACTTGCCGTTGTGAGGATGAAACTCCACGCCATAGCATACTTCTGAATCAGTCCGCCGCAAAATGACACGGTTGTCGGATATATTCCCGCCATACTATAACCAAAGCCCATGATACCGATCACGATCAACACGGTGTCTCTGCAAAATAACAGCCAAAAGAAGAAACAGACAAATCCTATCGCCATAATCAGCAAAAGCCGTTCCTTCCTGACCTTCTCCGACAGCCACGCCGCCGTGAGACGCCCCGCCAGCATCATAACCCACAGCACACTGGCCATCAGCTGTGACAAAGCCGCACTGAGAAGTCCTGTATCCTCAAAGTAGGTGATCAGCCAGCCGATCACCCCCTGCTCTGCGCACAGATAAAAGAACAGGGTAAAGGTACACAGATAAAAAATCGGTTCCCGGAAAAATCCCAGGCCATTCTCTTTGCTCTTATCACCATCTTTTCCCGATGCACCCGAATGTGCCTCCGGATCTGGAATCATAAAATATAACAGCCAGCTTAAGACTCCCATCACCACGATAAAATAGCAGGCATAGATCCATTTATCTGCATCTGTTCTCGTTAATACCGTCAGAATGATGGGGAAAGAGAAGGCACCGATGGAAAACATGGCATGCAGTCCGTTTAATACACCGGCCCTGCCGGGCGCCAGATTATTGACCGTATAGTTGCCAAAGTTACTGGATGCGCCTCTCGCCATTCCCGTCATCAGATAAGCCGCCGCCAGCACATAGTTATTCCCGCCAAAGATGATCAGTATGTAGGACAGCGCATAGCAGGCATTGAATAACAAAATACTCTTTTTCCTGCCGATAAACACGGACAGGGTTCCCGATGCAAAGCTGGAGAACAGATTTCCCACGGAATGCAGGCTCACAAGCAGCCCTGCAAAGGCATAATTCAATCCCCTGGTCTCCCTGATAAACGGTAATAAAGATCCAATGGACAAAGCCAATATGCCGTTTAGCATAAATGCCAGATAGGTATATAATAGTTGTTTCTTTTCCTCTGTTGTCTTAAGCTGCATGTCATTCCCGTCCTTTTGTGCCCTGGGCAAATATTTCTTCTATATCTTTTCCAAATTCTTCATAATACTGCTGATAGATCGGAGCCATCGCCGCCTGGAACTTTTCCTTTTCCGCATCAGAAAGGTAAATCTCTTCCACCCGGCCCTGCAAGGCATTTTCCCTGGCTGCCCTCTCATGTTCCGTCCAAAGTTCCCTCTCATACAGGGCTGACTCTCTGGCGCATTCCAGAATGATCTCCCTGTCTGTCCCTGTCAAAAGTTCCCAGGTATGCTGTGCACAAATCTGCATTTCCGGTATCCTGATATGCTCGTCCACCGTATAATATCCGGCTACCTCATAATGCTGCATGGCCTCATAGGAGGACCAGTTGTTTTCCGCGCCGTCCACCTGTTTGCGTTCCAGCGCCGCATACACCTGATCGTAGGGAATCTGCACCGCCACTGCCCCCAGCGCATTCATCATCTCAGACATCATCTCCGCTTCCTGCACACGGATGCGCAGGCCCTGCATATCCTCAAGCGTCCGGATCGGTCTGGTGGAACAGTACAGGCTTCTTGCTCCCGCATCATACCAGGATAGTCCGATCAGTCCGTACTCCGCCGGATACTGCAAAAAGCGGTCGCCTATCTCCCCGTCCAGGACACGCCACATATGGGCAGAGTCCTCATAGAGATAGGGCAGTTGCAGCACATTCATCTCCGGGATAAAATCCGACATCTGCGCAATCGACACTCTGGCAAAATCAATCCCGCCATACTGCATCTGCCTGATCACTTCCGTCTCCGAACCCATGATTCCTTCCGGACGCACCTGAATCTGAATTCTTCCCTGCGTCCGCTCCTCCACCAGCTGCGCAAACCGCAGTCCGGCAAGTGTGGTGGGATAATCCGGCGTCTGGTTTTCCGCATAAGTAAAGACATATTCCGGCACCGTCTCCCTGTCCCCCTGAAAATAGAAGAGAATCAATCCTGCGGCAGACAACACCAGCGCCACAGCACAGACAAGTATCCACTTTCCTTTCCCTTTTCTGCTTTCCGCATCCATATCGATCGACATACTCCCCGACAACCGTCCCAGTAAACAGCCCTCCGCCTCTACAGCAGGCCATATCTGTATTCACTCGGCGTTACGCCCGTGATCCGTTTAAAGACCTTCGTAAAATAACTGGAATCCCGAAATCCCACTTTGTTGCTGATATCTTTCACATTGATAGTCATATCTTCCAGCAGTTCCTTGGCCTTCTCCACGCGCAGTTCCGACAGGTACATAATGAAATTCTTGTCGAAGTTCTGCTTGAAGAACCTGCAAAAATAGGCATCGGAATAATGCAGCTGAGCCGCCACGTCCTGCAAACTGATATCATCCATATAATGAGTCTCTATATAACCTCGTATATATTCCGTAAAAAGCTGGTTTTTCATCGGTTCCGGCTTATCGTCTTCTTTGCTTTCCTGCGAACTGTCCGGCAGTCCCCTTTCCGCCGCCTCCTGATCCGCCAGGTGAATGGCTTCCTCCAGAACCGTGATCAGTTCCTCTCTCGTGCTGGGTTTTAACAGGTAATCCAGCGCGCGCACCTTAATCGCCCGTTTCGCATAATCAAACTCATCATATGCCGTCAAAAAGATGATGCTGCATGATTCACTCTCCTTGCGGATTTCCTCCGCCGCCTCCAAGCCGTCAATTCCAGGCATGGAGATATCGAGTACTGCAATCTGACAGTTCTCACGCCGGAAGATTTCAATCGCTTCCCGGCCGTTTACCGCCTCAAACACTTCCACCTCATCACCAAAATAGTTCCGCACAGCCTTGCCGATCACAGCTCTCTCTATCGGCTCATCATCTGCTATCAAAATACGGTATCTTTTACTCTCCAATTCCAATTCCCCTCTCATCGGGTATGCGTATACTGATGATCGTCCCAACACCAGCCCTGCTATGAATCCTCATCTCCCCATCCGCATACATCGCATGAATCCTCTTGTATATATTAGAAAGGCCTATGTTCCGATATCCTGTTTTGTCTGTTTCATCCTGCCGCAGCCCGTTCCTTAGCGTCCGCAGACCGGCAAGGCTCATTCCTATCCCGTTGTCGGCCACAGTGATACATATCCTGTTCCTGTTTTCCCGGATCCGGATCAGGATATGACCGCCCTCCTCCTTGCAGGACAACCCATGGATAATGGCATTCTCCACCAGCGGCTGAAAGGTAAAGGTGGGTATCACCACAGACTCTGCGTCTGTCTGGCAGTCGATCGCATAGGTGATCCTGTTGCCAAAACGCTTCTGCTGGATAAACATATAGTCCCTGATCACTTTCAGTTCTCTGGCCAGGGATACCTTCTCCTCCGGTGTCTTCAGATTATAGCGAAACAGGGAACTGAGCGCCTGTATCATAGCCTCCGTAGTCTGCGCCCCTTCCAGATCCGCCATGCCGCCGATCACGTTCAGGGTATTAAACAGAAAATGCGGATTGATCTGGTTCTTCAACAGATCCAGTTCCATGGCATCCAGTCTGCGCGCCATCTCCAGCTTTTCCACTTCCTCCGCATGATAGAGATCGAGGGCCTTTCGTTTTTCCTCCAAAGCCATGATATATTCCCCGGTAGCATACTTCATCTTATTAAACGCATGTACCAATTCCCCCATCTCATCCTGGCTCTGTAAGTTCACATCCTCAATAAAAAAATCATTTTCCGCAATTTTGCGGGAAGCCTCCGCCAAGTCCATTACCGGCTCCACAATGGAACTCTTCATCAGTTCTGACATCTTTCGGATACACAGGAAGAAGACCAACTCTATGATAATCAATATTACCGGAATAAATATGATCGTCTTCACCTTTCTGGCATAGGCGCTGACACCGTCCTCCAGGGTCATCCTCATCAACTGATTGGAATAGCTGAGCAGATATCCTTGCATTTCGTAAACTTCATATAAAGAACCGATATCATCCGATATCTTCTCCTCCATCGCCAGAAGCCCGTCCCGTCTGCCGCAATAGACTCTGTACATATTCAGGATCGACCAGGTCTTGGCATACCGGTCCGCCCCTGTTTCCTGATAATCATAAGGCAGCCCTGCCACCTTCTGCGCCGTAATCCTGACCGCGTCCTCCAGTTCCTGATAGACGTCCTCCGTTCCTGTCTTGGCATAGTTTTCAAACAGGTCAGCTTCTTTCTCCATGCACTGTACGAAGTCGCTTACCAGGGAATTGTCTTTCAGGATCACAGAAAAATCCAACAGGGAGGATTTAATGGCCCAGGCAGCCAAAAAAATCGACAGCAGGATAATGATAAGCACAATATCCGTGTAGAACTTAATCTTATGTTTGATTTTCAAAGACTGCCACATATTCTTCAGCAACCGTCTCATGCGGATCTATCCTCACTGTTTCGTCTTTCCTGTTGAAAGCAAGGGGCAGCCCGCACTGCGTACTGCCCTCTTTCGCTCCATTAAGTATTGATACAGGCTTTCACCTGCTGATAAAATGCATCTCTCTCCCTGCCCAGGACTCTCTTCGTCAGCATATAGCCATGACTGGCATCCGTATAGATCACGATAATGCTGCCTTCTTTCCTGATACCCCTGACTTTGTTCCAGCGTATAAACTCCCGCTGGTCTCCCAATGTCACGTGGATGCCCTCGTCATCAAAGGTAAGTTCCGTCCCCTGCGGAGTCACAGAAACCTGTGCCCTCGCCTTCAGATAGACGCCCGCCGGCTGAATCACCGGAATCAACAGACACCCCAGAAAAAGCAGTGCCTGCAACAGATCGCCCGCCTGATCCCAGAACCTGACAGTCAGAAGAATGATTGCCACACCGAACACAATATTACACATTCCCACCAGGGAACGATAGGTGCGGCGCATGGACAGTTTCCAGATGTCCACAGGCTTTATTTTGCACTGATACTGATAATACATGCATAAGCCCCTTTCCTGTTACCATACTCCCGTTCCTCCGACATCAATAGAACAGATTCGGAAGAAGCATTGTAATCTCAGGAATAAAGGTAAGTAAAAGCAGTACAATGAGCATACACAGATAGAACGGTAATGTTGCCTTTACGACCTTTTCCATCTTCACCTTACCCACCGCAGAGCCGATGAACAGCACCGCGCCTACGGGAGGTGTCAGCAGACCGATACCGCAGTTTAATACGATCATGATACCGAACTGGATTGGATTGATACCAATCGAAGTCGCAATCGGTAAAAGGATCGGTGTCGCAATCAGAATGATCGGCGCCATATCCATGATACATCCCAGTACCAGCAAAATCAAATTCAACAGCAATGCAATGAGGATCGGGTTATTGGTCAGACCGATCACCGCATTGGCCGCCATACTGGGCACATGCAGGGTTGTCAGGCAATAACCGAAGATACTCGATGTGGAGATCAGGATCAGCACGATGGATAAGGTATCCACACAGTCTCCCAGTACTCTCCACACACCCTTCCAGTCCAGGCCCTTATAGATATACACACTGACAATCAGACTGTAAATAACTGCCACAGCCGCAGACTCGGTAGCCGTGAACCAGCCGCCTACAACACCCACCACAACGATGATGACTGCTGCCAGGGCCCATACGGATACGGACAACTGCTTTAACAGATTCTTAAATGTGAACTTATCTCCCTTGGGATAATTGCGCTTCTTGGAGATAATATAGGAACCGATCATCAGCGAAATCGCAAGCAGTGCACCCGGTATATATCCCGCCAGGAACAGACTCCCTACGGAAACGCCGCCCGCCGACATAGCATAAATGACCATGTTGTGGCTGGGGGGAACCAGAAGCCCTTCACAGGAGGAAGTGATCGTAACTGCCGTTGAGAAATCGTCATCATACCCCTGATCCACCATCATCGGGATCAGAATACTTCCCAGAGAAGCGGTGTCCGCCGCCGCGGAACCGGAAATACCGCCAAAGAAATAGGAAGCCACAATGTTAACCATCGCCATACCGCCGGTCATCCAGCCCACACAGGCGTTGGCCAGGGCGATCAGCTTATCCGAAATACCGCCGCTGCCCATCAGACAGCCCATGGTGATAAAGAATGGCACGGCCATCAGGCTGAAGGAATTGATTCCCTTGACCATCTGCTGACAGATTGTCGTAAACGGCAGCCCCTGATACAGTAAGCACAGAAGAGAAGAAAGAGCCACTGCATAAGCGATTGGGAACCGTAACATTATCATAATACCGAAACTTGCAAGCAATACCAGGATTGCCATTGATTCTGCACTCATGCCTCTCCCTCCTTCAAAAAGATTTTCTTCATGTGATTATAAAGTGTTTCTATCTCAAAAATTACCATCGCCACACCCGCTACCGGAACCGGGAAATACATCCAGAACCGGGACAGCCAAGGCATACTGACGTAAGTGCCCTTTGCGCCCAGGCCTGCCGCATACTTCCAGCCCACTGTGATCATCACAAATGCCAGAATCAGTACACAAACATCTGCCAGAATATCCAGAAAAAGGAGCACCGGCTTGGGAATAAATCTGTCCAATGCAGTCATCCGGATATGGGCACCACGCCTTATCGCCAGCGCCGCAGATAACACTGCCATATAGGACATACAGGTAAGTACCACTTCCTCACTCCAGGCAGGATCCGGGATAAAGGATACATATCTGCCGATTACGCTCATGGTGGTAATAAAAATATCCGCAATCAGTAATAATTTACAAGCAAACAACACCACTTTGTATGTAATGTCAAATACCGGTTTTATCTTATCAACCCGCTCAAAAAACCCCGACATAAATACCTCCTTGATAATATCTAGTCAATTCCTTTGGAATTCACTTTTTATGAAGATAAGAGCGCATAGGCTGTTACGCCGATGCGCTCCTTCCTCTTATGATAACAGATGATTAATTTGCCATATCCAAAATCTTCTGATACAGTTCTTCCTGTCCCTTGGTGTTCTCTTCGATAACACCCTTAACAGCCTCCTGCCAAGGAGTCACATCATCTACTTCCACAATCTTGATACCGTCTGCTTTCAGCTGCTCTAATACTTCATTCTCAGCATCTGCGGAAATCTTCTTGTTGAACTCGGAAGCGTATTTGCCTGCTTCCATCAGGATATTCTGCTGATCTGCTGTCAGGGAATCCCATGCTTCATCTGTGATGATAACCTGGATTGCACCAAGTGTATGACCATCCAGGATCATGCAGGGAGCAACCTCCGGGAATGCATTGGACTTATAGTTTGCGATGGGCTGCTCAGCGCCATCAACCACGCCAGTCTGCAATGCGGAGTATAACTCGTTAAAGGATACCACTGTAGGGTTTGCGCCCAGGGACTCTACCAGACCGTTCATGACAGGGTCATTGGACACACGCAGCTTCATGCCAGCCAGATCTTCCATCCCGGAAATCTCATTTACTGTAAAGAAATGGCGGAACCCTTCCTCACCATAGAACAGACCTCTTACACCGCTGCCGTTCTCATGGGGCTCCAGTAAGAATTCGCTTGCCAGATCAGAGGAAGCGAAGTTCCAATAATGGTCTCTGCTTACAAAAGTATAGGGCAGGGAAAGAAGCATGGATTTCTCTCCACCGTAACTGGTCAATGCGAAAGCAGAAATACGGGACATATCAATGGTGCCGCCGCCGCCTAACATGGTATCGAGAACGTCATTCTCAGAACCAAGTACGCCGCTTGCCTGAATATCAATCTTCATGGTGCCGCCGGAAAGTTCGGACACTTTGTTGGCAAACTCTGTAGCCATCTGTCCTACGATGGTGTCAAGCGGGTTAACTTCCGCATAAACAAGTGTTACTTCCGGTTCCGCTGCCGGTGCTTCTGCCGCAGGCTCTTCTGCTGCCGGCTCCTCAGCCGCAGGCTCTTCTGCCGCAGGCGCCTCTGCTGCCGGTGCCTCCGCCTTGGGTGCTTCCGCTGCCGGTGCCTCAGGTGCTGTCACGCCACAGGCCGTTACAGATACCACCATTGCCAATCCAAGCATGATGGACAACAATTTCTTCTTCATAAACTAAATCCTCCTTGTCTTTATGAGCACAATCGCTCTGTATGTTTCATTATAAATGATTATACATAACTTTTTTGTCATAAAACATCGAAGGTTTTTAACAATCCTTGTAAATTTTTAACCTATGCCCCTATCAGGCATACCCCATTACCTTTTTACCCTTCTGCTTTTCCACATAAACAGCACTACACACAAAACTGACATTACTGTCGTATATATTACCATCCCGTACAGATACTTCACATTGTGGATGGACAGCAGGTAATAGTAAGAGGGAAGGAGATATTTCACCGCACGGAATCCTCTCAGATCCAAAAACACCGGGTTAAGCACCAGCATCCCCGCCGTGAGGATCAGCATGCTGCTCCCCAAACGTTCCGGTGTATTGCCGATCAGCCTGATCAGATTACAGAATGCCAGTGTGGCACAGGCAAACAGGACGCAGCTTATCAATTCCCGGTGCCAGACCGTAAACACCCCGGCCAGCTTGCAGGCCAAGAGCACCACCAGCACAGCATCCGAGAGAAATACCGCACACACCCCAAAGGCTGCCGGCAGTCTGCGGGTCACTGGTATTTTGGAGAAAACGCCCTGTTCTTCATCCTGCATATAATACAGACAGGCCGCAAGGCCGCAGAGTACCAGCCATACGGACAGGATCCCCCGCAAAGGCGCCTGCAAATAATTAAAATCCTCCTCCGCATCCTGCCCGCCGTCCAGATAAGCCATCTCAAAAAGGCTTCCCTCCACCAGCGTCCGTTCATAGGCCTTGCGCAGTTCTTCCTCCGTCACATCTGTCAGTCCAAGATCGCTGCGGACATATTCTTCATAGACCGCATAGGAAAAAGCCGGATAGAGCGCACCGCCCAGAATCTCTCTGCTGAAGAACAAAGAGACACTTTCCTTACGTTCCACCACTTTGACCACGGGGCCAATCCGCTTTTTGGAAGCCACCTTCCGCAGACGCTCCTCCAGATCCTCCGTAAAGATCCAGGCCGTGTCCGCCTCATTCTCAACCACCATCCTGCGGGCCTCTTCCTCACTTTCACAGAACAGATACCGCAGAATGCCCTCATCACTCACAAGTTGTTCCACTACCTGAGACGCCAGTTCATCCTCCGGATTCGGGAGGCATAACACCACTCTGGCAATCCCGCTCTCCTCTTTGGACAGCAGCCTGATCCCGCCCACCAAAAGGGGCACGATGCAAAGGATCAGGACAAAACTGAATTTCTTAAACAATCGTTTATTCAACAGATAATATCTGGTCAACATCCTTCTTATCATCCGGCTACCCTCTCCGTATCCTGTTTTTCCTGATCAGCACAGACAAGGCAAGAAAAACTGCCAGGTACAATAACACGCCAGGGCCTGCCATCCCCAATTCCTCTTTGGCTACGCTGCCGTTCACATACCGCAGGGCCGCCCCTGTAGGCATCACATTCCCAATGCGCTGCATGATCTCCGGAAAAAAGGCCGCCGGATAAAAAAATCCCGACAGATATCCCATGCCGATTCCACAGATAAACTGCAACAAGATCCCGCTGACCACCCCCGCCGTAAGTTCATACAGAAGAAACTGCAAAGCCGTAAACATGGCTGTCACCGGCAAAAGAACCATGATAAATTCCTTCAGGGGCGCTGCCCCCATGCCGTCCCATTCCGGAATGGTGAACAATCCTTTCTCCATGCACAGCCAGAGGGGGATAAACATGACCACAATACAGAGGATCATCAGGCATAAATATGCCAGATATTCTCCTGCCACCTGGCCTGCCGCTCCCACACCCCTGGATTTCATAAATCTGGGCAGGTCGGTCTGTTTGTGGGTGAACAGAGAACTGTTGTTGATTCCTGACAAAAGAAGTAAAAGGAGGATGATAGCGCAAAAATAATATCCCTCTATAGATAGGCCATTGGCAATGCCCAGCACCTCCACATCATACAAACCGCTCCTGCTGACCACCAGCTCTATCAGCAGGAGATTCAAGCCGTTCGTAGCCTCCCAGAACACATCCTGCATACCATATTCCAACATAATAGACTGTAGTCCAAAAACGGCGCTCTGGGATCTTGTCACCAGTGTGGAAGCCACATCCACAATCTGTCCCATCACCACGGTGCCGATTCCTTTTTGACCCTTGGAAGCAATATAAGAGATGCGTTTGTCATTGGCTCCTGACTCTATGGCTTCCATCATGCCTTCCGGTATCTGCACGATTGCATAAAGTTCTTCCCTTTCAAAGGCCGCCCTGGCCTCCTCATCCGTCATGGTGACAAGTTCTATCATATAACGGGAATCATCCAGGGATTGCAGCGCTGTGACCCCAAATCCCAGATAGGAGTTTGACATATCTCCCACCAGACCGATCCGGTATTTCTGCCCATCCTGGGCTAACAGACCGTCCCGGATAAACACCATCATCAGAACGCCCACGCACAAAAATACCAGCAGGTTAATGACTGCCTGTCTGGGAAACAGCTTCATCATCCGTTTCCATTGTATATAAAAATATGTGATTCCTCTGCCCATTTACAATTTACCTGCCAGATGATGGAGATCCCCATCGTACTGATATGCCTCTAAGACACCTTCCTTTAAGATAAAACACTGCTCACACAGTTCCAGTTCCTGCATATCGTGGGTGGCAAGGAGCACAATGCCGCCCTCCGCCTTATACCGCTCCAGATAGCGGTAAATATTCTCTTTGCAGACTAAATCAAGCGCCGCCGAAGGCTCATCCAGCACCAGAATCTTCGGTCTGGCCACCACGGCACAGGCAATCGAGAGCCGCTTCTTCATGCCCCCGGACATCTTGCGTACCGGCGTCTTTAAGAAACTGTCGATCCCCAGCATGGCAAGGGCACCCTGTTCTAATTCCTTTCGCAGGGTGGCCCTGTCATACCACATGCGCAGATTATCCCACGCGTTTAATTCTTCAATCAAAGGATTCCCCTGGGGCACATACCCCAGCACCGAAGGAATCTTAGCGCTGTTTCGCAGAAGATCTTCGCCGCGATAGAGAAAGGCCCCGCCGTCCGCCTTCTGTACGCCTGCCAGAATCGACAGCAGCGTTGACTTCCCGCTGCCGTTTCCACCCAGGATTCCCACACAGCTGCCCATACCCGTAGACAGAGATATATTCTTAAGCACTTTCTTTTTGTTATATGATTTTTGTATCCCTGCCAGTTCTAACTCCATACAGCAGCTGTGCCTCCCTGTCGATCAATAATAATAATACATCATCCTGAGAAGGGACTCCATGTCCATATCTTCAAAATATTCCAGGGAATCCGTAATCTCCGAAGGCACATCAGCCTCCTTTAAGGCGCTTGTAAACCCGCCTACATTGAGAGATTCGCCCCACTCGATCAGATCATCCATATCATCGACCATGACAACATTCTTACCGGGATTAACTCCCTTATACCCCTTCTCCTGCTTATAGGATATCTCCATATTGACCAGATTCTGGTCTCTCAGGGATATGCCCATATTGCAGTTGCCAGAACTCCTGTCAGACTGAAAATCCATGGAAATCTCCATGCCCTGTATCATGGCCGCTCCCGGCGTATATTCCATATAATCCGCCGCGTCTTTGGTCAATCCCAGCGTCATGCTGCCGTTTAACAGGCCTGTCCTCATATCCTTGAGATTCAGTTCCTGCACTCCAATCTCCATCATCGGGGTATCACAATATTCCAGAACAAATTCCCCGTCTATCTTGTCACCGCTTCTCTGGCCGCTGCCGGTCAGGGCCATCGACTCGTCAAGATCCGGATCATCATAATAGGAATCCTCATAAGACAGTTCATAACCAAACTGCTTCCCATCCTCGGGCATCAGCATATGGATTGTCACATCCCCCATTTCCATGGTTCTGCCTACGATCTTACCCTTGCGGTCCACATAGACCTTCATCTCAAGAACCTCATCGTCATAGACTTCCATCTCTCCAAGGTCTTCCATATACTCCAATCCCTCATCTATCCAATCCAAAAACTCCTCATAAGCCTCCTCGGGACTCATGTCATCCAGATATAACTCCTCCATGATGGTCTCTTCTTCCACCGCAGCCTTGATGATCTTCTCAATGTCCTTATCTTCCCGCATCTGCTTCAATATCTCCATCGTCATATCCTTAAAGGTATTAATATCGGCAGTGACAGTAAGCACAGTACATTTCTGCTCAACATCTGCGGCTTCCAGAATACCTTTCTCCCTGGCTACATCGTCCATACAGTCTACGGCCGTCAGCAGGTAACGATTGATCATCTGCTCCAATACCTTCTGTTCCGGGCAGACTCTTTCAAAGGCTTCATACATCTCCCAGACTTCTTCCATCTCACTGAGCGTATATCCTGGCATCTCTATGCCCATATACTTCTCATTGAGTTCCGGAATCTGCAAGTAGACCGCCTCGTCCTCCGACTCAAAGAGGATATTTCCCGTAAGGATATCAACCCCGTTGACCGCGGCTCCAAGCCCCATAAACATGGCATCCTTCTTCACAGAGGAATCCATGGTGATCGACATGCTCTCAAGCCAGGACAGATCCACCCCTGCAAGCCCCGCAAGTCCTATCAGATCCTGGCCGCCCTCTCCGATTGTCACATTCATCTTTGTACTGACACTTTTGTCATAAACATTCAAGTTATCCAAAACGCATCTGTCGTATGCTTCCCCTGCATCCGCAGAAAGATCCTCCACCGTCTTCTTTTCCACATAATGATAGTAATCCTCCGGTGAAGAGAATGTCCGGCGCAGGAAATTAGCCAGTACGGTCATATTACACAGGACAAGAACAAGTACTATGATAACCACTGCCCCTGCGATGAGAAGCGCCTTATGCCCGGTGATAAATTTCTTAAAACCGCCCTCCATTGTAATCCCCTGCGTAAACACAGGCGGCTGGGTACTTCCATACTGCGGGCCGGCAGCCTGCGCATTAGGGGCCTGCTCATTCGAAGCCTGCCCATTGGCAGAACTCCCATCCTGGGCATACATATTCCACAGATTCGAAACCGGCGGCATCATCTGCTGTTCGCCGGATCCTGTCGGTTCCCCACAATTCGGGCAAAACTTTGCGCCCTCATTCAGATTCGCTCCACATTTTTTACAAAACATCCCCATCTCCCCCTTTTCTTCTCTACTGTACCTTAGCGCCGCACGATTCACAGAACAGACTGCCTTCTCCCAGCACCGCGCCGCATTGACTGCATTTATGTACCGCCGGTTCCGTATCTGCCGCCGGTTTCGGCTGTTCCACCGCTGCTCCCATCGGCGCCATATTCTGTGCAGGAGTCTCCATGGGCGGTATCGCTGCCGCCGGCCCCATCGCCGGAGCAACCGTCTGACCATCAGCCCTCTGTCCGCAGACATTGCAGAACATACTGCCATAAGGAATCACCGCACCGCAATGTTCACACATCATCTGTCCCTCCAGGCGGAGCTTATTCTTATAATACCCCCTCCTGTTATACTCCAGCTTATTCACCAAATCTATCAATGCATAATACTTCTCGTCTATTTCTTCCTTTTCCTTTGCCTTATTCGCCTGGTAAAACATCTCCCCCAGCTGATAAATCCGTCCCCGGATCTCATTCTCCGTCTGTGCGATGTTCTCCATTACCCGATCCATTTCCGTAGGTTCTTTGGTACTGTTAAAAAATTTCATCTCTCTCCCTCCGCCTCTTTTGTCCTGTATCAAATTTTATATCATCCCTGTACATCATATCGCTTTTCATTTTATCATATCCTGTGCCAGTACGCAACCGCCGTTCCTGTCACCTCAGACGGTACAACTGAAGATTTTCATTCTCTGTGCGCCAGTCCAGGATCTGTTCGTACTGATACAGCCCCCACTCCATAAGATTCGGATACACATCCACATCGTGCACCAGCACGAACTGCGCAATCCCCTCATGGATATATCTGTCCTGTTCCTCATTGATCTCCGGAATCTTCTTGCTGATATTGGGCGCAAAATAATACCTGGCCGCAGGTCTCATGCCCTCATAAGTCATGGCCTGCACTGTATGGTTGCGGTATAGCAGTATCGTCTTATCCCGCTTATCCGAAGCAAGCTCGATCTCCTTCTCGCACACGTCAAACAACTTGAAATTCTCGGATAAAACCGCCGCTTCCCTGTAATTATGATTAAAGACAAACAAAAGGCACAGACAGGGCAAAACCAATAGGAACGGTGCCTTATCCCCCACTTTCAGCCTGCCGGCCCTGCCTGTCACAAATCCCGCTGCCGCGATCATCCCCAGCACCGCAAAAACAGCCACCAGACAGTAATAATACAGATAGGCATAGCTGACATAAGTACTGCCGATCAAGAGGACAAAAGCCGCTGCCAGACCGGCCCTGCCAAGGATATTTCCAAGATAGCGGGAGGAGAGGACGAACGTCAGGATCCCCAGAACAACCAGCAAAGTAATCCCCGGATTGTCAGTGACTGCCAGAAGGACATTCTGCCCAAACACGCCCAGCGTCTCTCCCATGCCCCTGACATCCGCATAGGCAAGGTTTGCATCAAAATAACCGTTTTTCAGATACCCGAGAGCATTCTCACCGATAAAATATCCCACCACCGGAACACTCGCCAGGCCAAAACCGCCCCCAAAGGCCACGATATCCCTTAAGATGTTATGTCTGCGAAACAGTTTATGCAGCATGATCATACCCACCAATACAAAGAGACATACGGTCATATTGAATTTCATCCAAAAAGCCAGTCCCAAGAGCGCTCCCGTCCCTGCCATCCATCTACCGTCACATGCCTTTTTACCGGCAAAATAAGCCAGATACCCATACAGCACAGCCCCGTAAATGACCATGGCAAACTCTTCACAAGACCCTCCATAGACCAGAAAATCCCCATCCAGAAGAACGACCATGGAAAGAACGGACAATGCCCCCGCCATACCCTCGTCAAAGTACAGTCTGCCTGTTTTATAAGCGAAATAAAGAAGCCACGAAAAACAAAAACTTTCCAGAAGATAGCCGCCGTAGAAACAATCCGGCACCAGAAGATAGGCCAGCGCATAGAGGAAAAACACCACCGGTCCCTTATGATCGAACATATCCCGATAGGGCACATATCCCTGTGTAATCCCCCGGCCTATAGAATAATAAATGCTGACATCGTCCCAGGGATTACGCGCATAGAAAGGGGACGACTCCGTACAGAAATAAAGCGCCACAAGAGACAGCGCCAGGAAAAACATATACCTGACAATACTCTCCTGTGAAATCCTACTCCGCCTTTTTAGCAGCAGCAAAACTGACATACCTGTCACAACCAAAACCGTCATCCGCACGGGCGCCGCACAATAGACCGGATAAAACGGCAGAAACGCAGCACTCACAAACCCGGTCAGCAGACAGGACATCCGCCCGCCGCCAAATCCTTTATATAGAAGCAGCGCCACAGCCAGATAGAGCACCAGATAGAACACCGTCTGCCCTACCGGCAGTACCCGGGTGATCCGCAGCGTATCGATCTGCGGCAGCCTGCTCATATCTTCATCAAAAACTGCCACCCGGACACTGTCATTCCGGATATTGGACGGCAGGCTGATCTCAAAATCAACGCCCACACCGGACTTAACACCTGTACGCGCAAGAAGCCGTTCCTGCCCGTTGATTTCATAATAGACGTTGCAGCTGTCTGCGGCAGGATCCTGCGTATCCACATGCACCTTATAATCTCCCCGGTCCAGGCTAAAAGCTTCCTCCGGTCCAAAGGCAGAAAAAGTCCTGTCGTAACATCCAAACACCTGAATACTCAGGATTATGATCAGAAACAGCAGAGGAATCATACAATAAACGATGCGTACTTTCTTCTCTTTCATCTTCAGTCCAGCACCTTTCCGACTGCTTTTGCAATATACTCCATGCCCTCCGGTGTTGGATGTACGCCGTCCGCAGTGGTATTATGCAGATTCTTCACCGCAATGCCGCAGCCATACAGATCGATCACCGGCAGATTCTTATTCCCTGCAATCTGTGCAATCCTTGCACTGTAATCCGCCGCCGTCAAACCCTCCCCATTGACCATCTCCACAAAGGGGGTACCGTGCCCGTAGGTGCCAATCTGTGTTATCGTACAGCAGTATATCCTGGATGACGGATACTTTGCCTGCAATTTATCCAGCATCAGGGTATAGGCATCCCCAAACAGGGAAACCTCTCCCTCCGGCACCGGCTTTGTTCCATCATTATCTCCCAGCGGGATACTCTGCAACAAATCATTCGTACCCATATAGACAATGATGATATCCGGCGCCGCCCCATCCGGCCCGCCAAGACCGCCTGTGCGAAATTCATTACAGCCGCACTGTGGATCATCCTTACCAGTAGAATCTCCCACGCAGGTCGCCCCGGAACTGGATCCATTGACACACAACGTCCATCCCTTCTCATCCAGAATCCGCTTCCACCAGGTATCATCCACATCCGACACCAGCCCGTTTTCCGGGAAAAATTCATAATACCCCTCCGGTATATACCCCCGAAAGGTAGAGATACTGTCCCCCATGATAGAGACTGTAGTACCCGCTTTTTTGTCAGGCGCCTTCTGTTCCAAAACCGTCATCTCCATTTCCGGAACATCCTGCATACCATCCATCTTTATCTCCTCCGTTGTCTGGCCGCTTTCCCTGTTTCCGCTGATATGATTTCCCACGAAAACGGCGCCGCAGACAACCACTGCGCAAACCGCTGTTGTACACAACACAGCCGCTGCAATCCGTCCGGAGCTCATCCTTGTGTCTTTTCTTTGATCTGGCTTTCGCCTGTTTCTCTTTCCACCCATATACTTTGAACCATCCAGCCTTATTTTTTCTTGAACACCGATTGTCTCGCGCCATGCATCTTCCGGTGTTTCAGGGCATCCTCCACCGCATCCATGCGCAGTCCCGCATCAATAAAGTCACAGTACTTACAGAAGGGATAATTTTGCCTGCCCTCCACAATGGCCTCCCGCAGTTTCCTGTAATTCTCACTGTTCCAGCCCTCTTTCACGGACACCTGATTCAGATCCGCCATCTCCGTCACCTCAAAGTTGTCACAGCAGCAGATCCCCAGCTTCCCATGGGGCGTGATCCACAGATCTGTGAACGGCATCAGGCAGGTTTCCTTGATGATCCGCCCTTTGGACTGCTTGTTGGGCGCACTGCCCGCCCGGTTGGTCAATACCTCTTTTAAATATCGTATCTGAATCAGGATATCCACATCCTGAAATTCTTCCGGATGCTCCTTTACATAGTCATGGATGACTTTTACATTGTCATGCATCTTCATATCCAGACAGTAATTGTTGATGATCAGCTGATCCACATAGGGAACAATGGATTTTACCTTATCCACGTCCAGCAACAGACCATTGGTGGACATGAAGATAAAGGCATCGGGCAGTTTCTCCCTGGCATACCGGTGAAAACCCACGATCCGCTTGTCCAGCCAGGGTTCGTTATTCCCGTAGAGCGTCAGATGTCCCTTATAATCCCATTCCTGAAGCTGGTCGATGATGGAATAATACAGGTCCTCCTCCATCTTCTTATAGGGACGTTTCTCCGCATGAATATTGGCCGTACAGAACTCACAGGTGCTGTTACAGCGGTTTACCGTCTCCAGATTTACGACCAGGGGCTGCGGCGCCTCCTCATGCTCCAGAAAATATTCTATATAATTCTTCTGCGATCTCCTTCTGCTGACAAACTGTAGCTTCAGATAACTCGCGCTGGACAGTCTGGGCAGATATTTTTTGGCGTTCCATCCCACAACGCCTCCAAAATTGTGTACTCTGATCGGCATTTCGATCCTCCTTTGTTATTGCTTTTTTATGACATATCCGTCATTAATCTGTTATTTCCTTATTTTCTATCATACTTCATATCGCCTGCTATCTGCATACATATACATATATGGTCAGACTGCCATCCTCCGCCGTATATTCCCCCAAAAGCTCCAGTTCCGCCTCCTCCGCATTGGAAAAGCGGATTCTGGAAAAAAGATAGGTTCCGCCCAGTCTCCGAAAAGCCTCCGGGTTCATATAGAGGGTGTCGTCTGTGGCATAGACGGTCTTGGCGGAACTGACCACGCTCTCATCCGTACCGGAATACAGATAAGCCCTGGCTCCCCAGTCATCATAATAGATACGGCTGGCCTCCACGCGCGCAAGAGCCGGCGCAATGATCTTGCGGAAATCCTCCTTATACTGCTGCGCATAAAATCCCAGATACCCATCCAGGGTAGAAATATCGTTATATTCAAGCACCGCCGGATGCATCCCGTATGCGGCGCTCCACTCGCCCTCATACCCAATCTCTTCCTTAATCCGGTCAAACAGGCGTACCGCATAAAACTGTTCATAATCAAACTCGTCAACTTCCGTGCCGTGATTGTACTCATACAGCCTGTGATGGCAGGTGGTATACAGATCGTTGTATCTGGTGGGCGCAAGAATCACCGCCAGCGCCGCCCCACAGACGATCAGATTAGCCCCCCACAGGAGAAGGATTCCTCTGTCATAGAGACGGATCAAAATCAGCAGAAGCGCCAGATCCCACAGAAACGGATTAAAAAAAATCGTCCGGTTAAACTGCCAGCCCTGTAGTGGCGGCAGTATGGTCTCCACAAGTGTCCGCAGGGGCTCAAAATCATACAGCCCATAAATCAGACAGTTAAACAGAATAAACACCATCAACAGATTAAAAGGGTCTCGGCAAATCTTGCCTCCCTGCTTCTTCCGAAGATAGGACAGATTCACAATCACAAAATAAACGGCGCAGACTGGCATAACCACCTTCCTGTGCACATCCTCCGCATGGAAGATACCATCCTTCCACACGGTAACGATCTCCCGCCCAATCTCCGGCAGGGTGAGAGAAGGATTCACGATTGTAGACCGTATCGTCACCTCATCGCCAAGGAGCATCTGTCCGAACAGCCGGTACTCGCACACCACATACCCCGCCGCCAGCACCACCAGTGCGCACGCCAATGATTTCGAAAACTTTTTATCCCGGATGGAAAGCCACACGATGGCAATCACCAGATACCCCAGGATAAAGATGCCATGGTAAGAAAAATAGGATACCAGCGGATAGGCAAAGAGCGCCAAGTACCACCACGGCCCCGGCTGTCTGTATATCCTCACCAGCAAAAATAAACACAGCGGAATGGAGGCAAAGGCAAACCCAAAAGCCGGGAAGAAATAGATAATGCCATAGGCAAATCCCACCATATAGATGACGGGACGATACAGCAGATACCGTTCCCCCACCAGTTCCTTCGCCAGCAGGCGGAAGGAAAATATTCCCAGCCCAATCTTTCCCAAAAGTCCCAGTACATAGGCTGTGTAGGTTGGGAAAATCATATACAACAAACTGTATAAAGACAGTTCAGAGGGCAGAAGATCCCTGCTGACACCGCCCAGAAAGGGCACGTCCACACCATGCTTCCAAAAAGTGCCCGTATTTTTCAGCATCTGATACTGTGCAAGAAACAGATCCATATTGTCATGCACTGCAATATAACTGCGTTCCCCAAAGCCAAACAGCACCCCCGCCGTCAGCAATACAAAACCTGCAATCGGAAAAAGGAACCAGTATCTGGTAAGCCAGACAAACCACTTTTGTTTCATCAAATTCCTCATATTATTTGGCCTTATGTCCTCTTCTCCCCGTCCGGAACACAAACAGCTTCTGTCCGAAGAAATTCATCACGATAAACAGCCCCATCCCCAGTATCATCGCCACATTATCCACCACCACAGGCGGCTGTGCGGCCAGCAGGTAACGGATGAGCGGCCTTGCAATCCCGTAGGCCAGCCCATAGCAGACCACGATATTGATGGCAAACCGCCAGGGAAGCCATTTGTCCTTATTTTCCACCTTGAAAGTTACCTTACCGTTCATATAATAAGAGAATACGCTGCCAATGAAATAGGAAGTCCCGCTGGACACCCAATAATTCCAGTGAGCCAGATTATATAAGCCCGACATGATCAGATATCCTAACAATGTATTCATCACACCCACGATCCCAAAGTGGATCACTTCCATGATAAAATCTTTATATTTGTCATAGAGCGCCTTAATTTTCATGACAACCCTCCATCCTGGCCGTTTACATTATTCTTTATCACTGATATACTAAAAGTAAATTTGCTTCGCAAATTAACTTTGCGAGGATCGCTTCGCGACCTCGAGGAAGCGTAAGAATTGAAAGGAGCACCGCATGACCTCTCTGTCCATCCACCACATCGGCTATCTTGTCAAAAAAATAGAAAAAGCCAAAGACACCTTCCTGTCCCTCGGCTACCAAATTGAACAGGATACCCTGCGGGATGAGATCCGCAAGGTAGACATCTGTTTCCTCATCAAAGACGGCTATCGGGTAGAACTGGTCTCCCCCTATGCGGAGGATTCCGTGGTGTCCGGACTGATGAAACGGTATAAAAACAGTCCCTATCATATCTGTTATGAGACCACGGACTTCGATGCTGCCCTCACAGACCTCACCGCCGGCGGCTTTATCGCCATCGACACACCCACCCCCGCCCCTGCTTTGGGAGGCCGGGACGTGGTATTCTTAAGCAGCGCTGTCCTTGGTATGATCGAACTGATGTCTTAACCGATCTTGCTGATGATGATATCCGCCATCTCACCCACATTCTTCATGGACACAACCTGTCCCATATTAAACTTCATGCCAAACTCCTGCTCCACGGCCGCCAGCAGATTGATATGTTCCAGGGAATCCCACTCCTCGATATCATCCGCCGTGGTGGCATCTGTCACCGTAATCTCCTCATCGTCAAACACATCCCGAAACACTTCATTCAGTCTTGCAAATACCTCTTCTCTGCTCATAACATCCTCCACGATTCCAATGTCCGGTCTTTCCCGGCAAATCATTTACTACTATATCCTTTTTTGCACTACTTGGCAACCTCAATCACCGTATTCTTTGGCTGATACACATCGGGAATCGTATACTGCCACGTACTGACACCCGTGTCATCTTCTGCGATCTTCTCAAATCCCATCTGTCCGTAGAACTCTCTCACCATACCGTTCTTGGCCGTTTTATAATAATAGCCGATGATGGTATGGATTCCTCTGTCCCTGCATGCCGATACCACACTGTCCATCATGGCGTATTCCATGTCCCGTTTGAGTACCCGGCAGCTCATCAGCCACAGTTCCAGGTGCAGCACATCTCCCTGCTCTCCGGACACCGTCTCCCGCCTCTGATAGGCAGGAATGTCCTCCATGGTTCCCTGCCTGCCGATCACCACGCTCACCACCCCATTGTCACCGAACTTGTCCTCCAGCTTCCCGTATCTGGTGATGTAAGCATCATCCGCCGCAAAAGCCTCGATATCGGCCTGGGTGTACCTTCTGGTGGTCAGGTTGAACTGGTTGCTCTTATTGGAAAGCTGGGCAATACGCGCCATATACAAAGGCTCAAATGCCCGGATAGTTCCCTGCATCTGTAAGGACAGCAGATATTCCCTGTAATCCCCAAAATCCTGAGCCTGCCGCTGTCTCTGGATATTGGCCTTATACATCTCATTGCGCTTCCGGTCATCTTCTGACAGTTGTGTCACTTCAAAGAACCCGGAGCGGTCAATCACCCGGATATACTGCTCCGGCGAACCGATCTGCGGCGCTGCAACCCCCGGCACCTGGCTCTCCACAATCTCCCGTTCTGCCGGATTATCATCCACAAATACCAGGCTGTCCGGCAAAATATTCAAATCTTTGGCAATCTGCACAATATTCTTGCTCTTGGGCTCCCAGTTGGCCTCGATCACGATGAAATCATCCGGCCGAAGCGTCCCGTCCGGATGATTCAGCCCCGCAATGGCATTTTCCTCCTCATTCTTGGAATCCACGCAAAGGAGTACGCCAATCTCTTTCTGGGCCTTCACATATCCCTGGAACTCTGCATAAACCTGGCCCATGGGCGTCTCCTGCCCGATTTCCAGCCCCTCCACGCCGTCATCTCCCACGATGCCGCCCCAGAGTGTGTTATCCAGATCCAGCACCAGCGCCTTTTTATTCCTGCCAAAGACCGCTTTGATAATATGCGACACATTAAAGGCAAACTCCGGGATTGCCTGTAAACACATGGCATACTTATACATATGCCAGTACAGCGGGTCGGCCCATCTGTCCAGCCCGTAAGCCGCCGCCATGTAATTGATATCATTGATATAAAAATGTGCATGCGCCCTGGCATACTCATAGAACTTCTCATTCAGGCGATTGATAAAAGATATCCTGCCGTGTATATCTGTCGCTTCCCGGTTGCCCAGAAGCCGGTAAAAGGGGTATTCAAAATTATTCTGGATGATGGGGCAATGATACTTCTTTGCAATCTTGTCCCACATCACCCGGAAATGTTCATACTGTTCCCCAAGCAGTTCTTCCACCTGCTCAGCACTGTCCCCGACCGCCGGAAAACGGCTGATGTTGCGGTTGGAAGTATGGATAAAGATCAGATCCGGCGCGAAATCCTCCAAGGCCGGATTATCAAACATCGCATCCTGCCAGTACTGCGCATACTCCGACTCATAAAACGCAGGCCGTATCCCCTGCTCTAAGAGGAACACCTCCAGCACTCTCACGATATCATGGGTGGTGCTGCCCCCCAGGACGGCAATCTTTTTATCCAGAAAATCTGACCGTTCCTCCAGAAGTTTTCTCTTTATTTTCCTGGACTTTTTTAAAATCTCTTCACTGTCAAAAGGATATTCCAGTTCCCGCATCATACTTTCTCCCTGTGATCCTGTCAAAAAAGACAGGCGCTTTTTACACCTGTCTTTTATCATACCATAATCTGTTTGTTCTATGCAATCACTCCTCCGGATAGAAATCCTTATTGATGACCCTGGCAATGGCCTCCGCATACACACGGCTTCCCAGGGGCGTCATATGCACACCGTCCTCCAGATAATCGTCCGCCGTCTCCGCATTGATGCCGCTCAGTTCAAAAGCATTGTAGAAGATCACATTTTCCTCCTTATGCTGCTCATAAACATAACCGGCGCCTCTGGCAAAACTGATCAGAGGCCCATAGCCATAATCCACGGAATAGGCATCCCCCATAAAGGTCTTGCCGCTGAAAATCTGACAGTAATGCGGCGCAACGATCAGAATCTTGGCATTGGGGAAGGAAGCCTGCAAACTGGTGACCGCATCTTCCAGCGCACCCGTATATGTGTAACTTAACCCAACATTTAATGTACCGCCATCCTCCAGATATTTGCTCTGGGGAATCTGCCTGCTCAGGAAATCATTCACACCGTACTCCAGAATAAAATAGTCCGTCTTATCAAAGTCACAGTTTTCCAGTACATCCTTGGCCGGGAAACCGTCAAAGATGTCGTAGCTGATATTTCCCTGAATCGCCTGTACTACCCCCAGCAGACATCTGGATTCCCATTTCTCGCGCTCGGCCGATTCCCCGGGAAGGAGCGCCGCCGTGGTGCCGCCCATGGCCATATTATAGACCCTGGCGCCGCAGGACTGGGCTATGATAGCCGCCGGCCCGCTCTCTGTCCTGTCGTGATCCATGATGCTGTCGCCCAGGATAACGATCTGCATATTATAATCGCCGTCATCCTCGTCTTCCTTTGCCTGATTGTCCTCTTCCTTGGCCTGATCGCCTTCGCCCTCCGATTTATCAGACTGTTCTACCACCTTGGTCTGTTCTTCACTTTCTTCCTTGCCGCCCACAGACTGTTCCGGCTCACCCTCCTGCGTCACCACGCTGGTGCCTTCCTTGATCTGATTCCACTCTTCTTTAAGTTCCTGTACTGTCTGGTTATTTTCCTCCGCCAGGGCAAGGCGCTCTTTTTCCACCTTCATCTGCGCCTGTCCATACAGGATCTCTATGAGGGCCAGGATACAAAATCCTATCAGGATCACGAGAAGCAGATTATTGTTGTTATGCCTTCTCCTGCCTGAACTTTTCCTACTCTCCATCTATTTTCACAACCTTTCCGGATAAGTTATCTATCCTAAATTCTATATCGACTTTATCACATTTTTCCAGTTTTGAACATGCCCGCATTCATTTATTAAAGAAAACTTTCCTAAATCTTAAGAATTAAATATTACCTGAGATTTACTTTTTGATTTGTCACTGACCTGTAATATAGTATATAATGAAAAAATAGAAATATACCATATCATGGTCAAACAACATTTACGAAAGGGATATTCCGATGTCACTGGTCAATCAGGGCGCGCAGCCTGCATCGGCACCGCTCAAACTCGGACGTCAAAAATACAAAAGATCCCCCAAGGAAGCTTGTACCGCCTCCCCCTGGATGTGGCGGCTCTTTTTTCTTGTCCTCCTCATCCTGTTCTACTGCCTGGAACTTTTCTGGATCCGGCCGGTAGACGGCATCAACGATGACTGGGGCATGTACAGTATGCTCTCCGGGGCCTACCTGGGATATTCTGACGCACATGTCATGTTTTTTCTCTATCCCTTATCCTGGCTGTTGTGCAAACTCTACGAGCTGTGCAGTTTCATCCCCTGGTACGGACTTTTTCAGCATGGGGTACAGATTGCCTGCCTCTGTGTTATCTACCACAAGATCATGCGCATCTGGCATCGATATCATTCCCAGGATGCGTTCTGGAAACCGGCGCTGACCACTTTCCTGATCCTGTTTTTCATCGTGGATCTCAATGTCCTCTCAGAGGCCCAGTATACCACCACGGCGGGGCTGGCCGCGGCTTCGGCGCTCTTTTGCTTCATCACCACGAAGATCAACAGCAGTCCTGTCTCCTTCTTCGTGGATAATATACCGACCCTTATCTTTGCCTGGATTTCTTTCTCCATGCGGCAGAATATCCTGTATCTGATGCTGCCCATGGCCGGCATGCTCTGGCTTTCCAAATGGATCATCGCCCATCATGGCGGCACGGAAAAGATTGCCTTGAAACTGCTGGGCTTTGCCCTGCTCTTAGGTCTGGGCATGGGCATCCTGTGGGGCATCAACATGGCTGCCTATTCGGCTCCCCAATGGTCTGACTTTCGCAAGATCAATCACTACAGGGAGCGGGTGGGGGACTTTTATCAATGGCCGGAATACGAAGAGTGCGCGGACGACCTTGCCGCACTTGGCATCACGGAAGAAGCCTATATGTACCGCAGAAGCGGCGCGCCCTATATCGGCCATGACATGTCCGTGGACGACTGGAAAAAGATGCATGACATCGCCCGCAAATGCTATCTGGCCCGCACCAGTATGCGGGAACGCCTGAAAAACATCGCCATCGGCAGTTTCAATGTCTTTTTTTATGAGGACGGTATGCAGCCGGCAAACCTGTTGGCCGGGATACTCCTTCTTGGCACGCTCATCCTGATACTGGTAAGGCGCAGTTCCCAGGCGCTGTTTGTCTATCTGTTCTACCTGTTCGGCCGCAGCGTGAGCTGGATCTATGTGCTATATGAGGGGCGCTTTCCCAAGCGCATCATCCAGCCGCTAATCACCGCAGATTACATGGTTCTGTTCGCCCTCCTGATCGCCTTCAACCTTCTGCATCTGGAGACGAAAAAGCACTACGCCCTTCTCCTGCCCCTCACGCTGGCATTGAGCGTCCTGTCCCTCCACATCACCAGAGTCAATGTGGAAGAAGATTACCGTGTCCACCAACAGACCTGGGAGGAACTGAAAGCATACTGTCATGCCCATCCGGACAATTTCTACATATGGACCTATGATTCGGGAACCCTGGAAAATTACTGTGAATCGCCTTTTGACATGACACTGGACACCTACAACAACTTTTTCTATACCAACTGGGGCGTGGTATGCAACCCCAACAGCCGGATCAAGCTGGCCGCCCACGGCATAGGCCAGTTCGGACGGGATGTGGTGGAGAGTGACCATGTATACTTCATCCTGCGGGAGGCCCCCTTCAACAGGGAACACCCCGTAGTTATGTACTTCCGGCATACCTATAACGTGGAATCCGAAATAGCGGACATCTTCACCGCCGGGGATACCGTATACCATGTATATCAGCTGAAATGACGATGCCTGTACCGGCAGGGAATTATTAGGATGATGTCGGGACTTGTCAAGGAAAGGAGGCATCTATGCCTGTCAAACCCAAAAGACACCTGTCCGGATACCTGATACTGCTGCTTCTGCCCGCAGTACTGTTTCTCACTGGCTTTGGCTACGCAGGGCCGAAGACTTCCCCGCAAGCGGACAATTCCTATGAAAGGCGGATATATGAGCGCTTTTTGAATAACGAAATCCAGGTCATGCGTAAAGTACAGCCGCTCTATGACCCCGATGATGAGCAGCCTTATTATATCGGCGAACTTTTCTGGGACAATGATATTGAATACTGCTATTTGGACATAGACGGCGATGGCCGCGAGGAGCTGCACATCCGGGACAGCGGCGCTTATTATGCCATCAAAGTGCGGAACCAGACACTGGAAATCCTCCATGAAGGCTGGTGGATATCTGAACCGGTCAAAACGGATACCCTCTGCGGCGTTTTATTCCATGAGACCAGCTATACTTCTGAATTAATCGGATTTATTACCGTAGATGCTGAGGGAAACAAAGACAGTACCGGTCCCTATTCCTGGTATGATGAAAATAGGAACGGCATCGTTGATGAGACAGATACCTTTAACGGCCGCGGCGGCATCGACAGAACAGAATTTCTGCGCTTTAAAGAAGAACACACCATACCGGAGGAATACCAACTGCCCTGGCAGAGCAGACGGATCAAGAACTTTGCAAACTGGCAGGATGCCTATGCCGATTTCATCCATACGCTCCATGTCACCGGACATCTGCCCTATCCGGAAGAGAGCAGATACTCGTTGGTATACCTGGATGCTGATGCCGTTCCTGAACTGTATATCGAGACCGGCGGTGTATCAATCAATGAGATCATCGTTTCTTTTTATAATGGAAAAGTCCGGTCCATCAACCGTTACCGGGCCGGTATGAAATATTTGGACCGCCAGGGACTGCTATACAATGACACCGGCTCCATATCACACGATCACGATGGTGACAGAGGCTACTTTCCCTGTAACGTCTACCGCCTTTCCAAAGGGACTTTTACGGAGATCGGGACGGGCTGGTACGAATACCAGGAAGACGAAGAAGGCAATCTCCTGTATGAAGGTTATTATTGGGAAGGCAGCCCTGTGACAAAATCTGTCTATGAAATGCGCCTGCGCGGGCTGATCGACATCAGGCGATGCGTGGAGCCCACAACACGCTACAAGGAAAAAGAAATCAGAAAGATATTGACTCAGGATTCCCGATAATCCCTGTCATCTCCCGAAAGAGCCAGGATGCCCAGTACTGTCACCGACAGCATCACCGGATAGAGGTAGCGCGTCAATACGCAGGGGCCTAACAACAAAGTGCCCACAAGCGCGATGACATACACCGCCGGCACAAGTAACAGCGGCTTTTTCAGGCCGATACAGCACAGACAGTAAAAGAGCAGGACCCAACAGTAGAAAGCCGGCTGCATCACCAGGGCAAACGGCGGCAGATAGCGCCACACCTCGTCCCCCGCCGCAAAATACCGGTACACAGACTGCAAAAACTGTAATTTCTGATGTCTCACATATCCCGGCGCCAGCGCCGCCATATATTCCTGCTGGTCGCTGGGATAAGAAATCTGTAGATACCCTTTGGCATAAGAATAGACATCATTCAGGTATGTCGTATCCTCCAGATACCACATGCCTTTATTCTTTAATAAAAATGCTTTCCAGTACTCTCCCGGATACCGGCATCCCAGGGAAATCCATTCCCCGGCGAATGTCTTAAGCACTTCTTTCTCTCCCACAATATCCCTCTTGCTCCGGTCTGCAATGGCCGGCACATACTCCGGCAGTTCTCCCTGATTCCAGACAATGGAAAGATTCTCCCTGTCCTGTGCCGTCAGTTCTTCCTCATGAAAAGCCACAACCCTGGCAATCTGCTGAGCCGGCACACTGAGCATCTCCCTGGCATACGTATTGCTGGTAGCCCCGGAGGCCTGGATCATCAGGGTATTGGCAAGCAGGTATGCAAGGAACGCTATGCCGTGGCTGATGCACAGATTTCTGTAGAATTTTCTACGGCACACAAACAATGTCACAATCACATACAACACCCAGGCATAGATACTGTTATTGCGAAACAGTAAAAGAAGTACCGTCAGCGCCGTATACCCCGCAAACCAGCCCTTCCCGGGACTTTCCTCTCCCCGCCAGGTGACGATTTCCCAGGCAAACACCGTAAAGACCATGACAAGAACCGCATAGATCGTATCCTTGGTGATGGATACCGCCAGCAGTCCATGGGTGGGATAAAATGCCACGCACAGTACGAAGAGATAACATAAATACCGGTTCACACCCTTTCTGCGAAAGAAAGTATACACATACGAAAAGCAACCTGACACCACTGTCATTTGCAACAACGAATACAGGGCTAACCCCGCCCGGTCTGTATTGGAAACAAAGGGCAGTATCTCACCAATCTTAAGGCTCATGGATAACATCAGCGTGTGGATCAGGGGATGATGGGTGGTATAGCCGCTGATCCGGATCTGATCTAACTGGGGAATCACATCGTAAGCCATAATGGCCGGATAATAGGCAGCAAAAGGGATCAGAAATCCCAGCATGATAACAAGGAACGCATAGAGAAATCCCTTTTTCGGGGAAAACTCTTTCTGCGCCCAGGCAAACCGGCCCATAAACCAGGCATCCAGCTTCCCCAGGATTTTTCCGCCGGCCGCCTTCTCTTTGCCGGCTTTATCCACACAGTGCGCCGCCAGCCCAAAGAGCACATTCTGCCCGGCAAAACTAAGGGGCGTCAGGCAAACTATCCAGACCAGAATCTCCAACCTATTCACACCCGCCTCAAGACCCGGATGACTCCATATGAGTCCCGTCACCTGAAAAGCTGTAAAGACCGCGGCCAGTGCCACTCTCACCCAGACAGCAAAAAAGACTTCTCTCATAAACAAAGCCTTTTTCCACAGACAATATATGCCAAAAAGAAGCGCCAACGGGAAAAGTCCCATAGTATACAGATTTCCCTCCCTGTGCAGCAGAAGGAAAATCCGTCCCGATGCCAGAAGGGCCGCTGCTGCCGCAATGCCTGTGGCAACCGCCTCCTGCGCTGTAAAACCGACCTTTATTTTCTCCATAGCAATCCTCTTACCGAAACGTCCCTGCCATAAGAGACGCTTTGCCTCTCCTTATCCGTTACTTGTCTATCCCCCGCACTCTCCTCGTCACAAGGGTCAGACGATATTCAAAATCCCGGCGGTTTTTAAGCGCCATATTAGACAACATCAACCCTGCAAACAGCGACTGCAGCGCCGCCAGTCCGATAAAGCCGCACACAAACAGGGTGGGGAACCGGAGCACCAGCCCCGTCTCCAGATAGGCGATCAAAATCGGAATAAACAAGATCACTGCAATAACAGCCAGGACTGCCGAACACATCCCAAAAAATCCCATCGGTTTATAATCCCGATACAGCTTCAATATCGTGCGCAGTACCCGGAACCCATCGGAAAACGTATTTAACTTGGACTCGCTGCCCTCCGGCCTGTCACGGTAATCCACAATCACGTTCTCAATTTGCAGATTGTTGTAGACCGCATGAATGGTCATTTCCGTCTCTATCTCAAACCCGGTGGACAACACCGGAAAAGTCTTCACAAATCCATAACTAAATGCGCGGTATCCCGTCATGATATCCTTAATCTCACAGTGAAACAGCCTGTTAATGCTGCTGCGCACCAAGGAGTTCCCAAAATTGTGGAACGGCCTTTTGTTCTCCGTAAAGTAAGTGGAGGAAAGCCTGTCCCCGACCACCATGTCCGCATTGTTTAACAGAACCTTGTCCGCCATCTCACGGGCATATTCCATAGGATAGGTGTCATCCCCATCCACCATGATATAGCACTCCGCCTCCACCTCACGGAACATCCTGCGAATCACATTGCCTTTTCCCTGCATATTCTCATACCGGATCACCGCTCCGGCTTCCTTTGCCAGTTCCACGGTGCGGTCTTTGGAATTGTTGTCGTAGACATAAACCACCGCTTCCGGCAACGCTTCTCTCGCATCTTTCACCACTTTGGCGATTGTTTTTTCCTCGTTATAACAGGGGATTAATACGGCTATCTTATCCATCGTTTTTCTCCTAAATCAATCTTTTATTACTTACCCTTTATCTTAACATAAAATACCATTCTTTACTATTCATAATTTATTATTCGCAAGAAATTCAAAATCCCTGGTAAATAAACTCCGAAGCGCTGTATCCCGGCCCATAACAGCCTAACAGGATCACGCCAAACAAGAGCGCATACCACAAGATCCACCTTACCGGCAGAGGTTTCCTGGCAATCCGGTCGCGCACCCCTTCTTTTTGCTGCATCACCGAGACCACAAGCAAAAGCAGGAGCGAAAGGATGGTAATCCCCATCTCCACCGCATCAAGCCCTAACAGCAGGACGGAACCGTCCCACAGCACATGGGGATTAAAGACCGATACGGATTCCTTCAACATGGCAAAGGCATCCCCCACGGAAGCTGCCCGAAAGAACAGATCGCCGATACACACCAGAAAGAAAGTCCGCAGCATCCGAAGACCATTCACTACTTTCCCGGAACCGTTGATGGACAGACGCGCCATCGCCTTCTGGCAGGGCGTCTCCAGCAATTCCTCCATCACGATATAGAACCAGTGCAAAAGCCCGGAACCGATCACAAATTTCCAGTCCCCGCCATGCCAGATGCCCACCGTCAGCCAGAGAAGGAACATGGCCGCAAAGGTTGCGTACTGCTTCCCCTTCTTCTTGCCAAACTTTCCCTTAAGGGACTTATTCAGATTGGTAAAGAACCGGGACCGTAGCACCGGATAGAAGACATACTCCTTCATCCAGATCCCCAGCGTAATATGCCATCTGCGCCAGTATTCCGCCACGCTCTTTGCAAAAAAGGGCGTCTGAAAGTTCTCCGGCAGAAGAATCCCGAAACTCTCCGACATACCCAGGACAATATCCATGCACCCCGAAAAGTCCGTATAAAGCTGGAAGGCATAGCAGATGGTGGCCGCCCAGATATAAGCCCCCGGATAGCCCGTATAATCCCCGTAGACCGTATCCACAAAGATCCCCAGCCGCTCCGCGATCACCAGCTTCTTAAAGAATCCCCACAGCATACGCTGCAATCCGAAAGCAACCTTCCTGTAGTCAAAAGTATGCGGTGCAAAGAACTGCTCACCATGCTCGCGGTATTTCAGGATCGGGCCGGAGATGATCACCGGAAAATACATGCCGTAGAGCGCCAGTTTCAGGAAATTGCGCTGGGGTTTCGCTATCCCGTAATACACATCGATCACATAGCCTAACAGGGAAAAGGTATAGAATGAAACCCCCAGCGGCACCAGGAAATCCACGCTCTCGATCAGCGTCCGGCTGCTGCCAAAAAGCCTGGCCAGACCATCTATGGTATAAATGCCAAAGTTCACATATTTCAGGACTACCAGAATGCCAATATTGACCAATATGGTCACCAAAAGGATCCCTTTGCGCTTTTTCTCATTCTCCTCCGGCGTTTCTGCCAGAAGCCGGCTGCCTGCATAACAGGCCGTCACCGACACCACCGGATACAGAATCAGCGCCCCCTGTCCGGAAAGCAGATAATATAAAATACTGCACAGCAAAAGAAGCCCCCACTGTAATTTGTGGGGAATACTATAATACAGTATTAACATAACTGTAAAAAAACATAAAAAATAAAATGATGTGATTCCCATATAATAACTATGCTCCATTTACCGCGCAAACATAACACTACTCCGATTTTATCACAAAAAACCGCTGAAAGAAACCATTTTGTAAACTTGCATATTCGATTTAAATAAAGTAAAATAATCCCATGGAAAAGAGGAATCACCGAATGGAAAAAACAATAAAACAACTAACAGACAAAATGCGCGGCCAGCGAGATGGCTTCGCCCTGATACCGGACTGGCTTACATTAAATACCAGAACCCGGCGTTTTTTTTATGCACTGACTTTATTATATGGTATCTATGTCCTGCCAATCCTTCTGGCAGACCGCTATTATCAGGATGATCTGACCAGAAGCCTTCGCGGCGTCACCGGCTGGAAAAATGACGGGCGCCCCCTGACAGAACTGATCATGCGCTATCTCTGCGGCGGCCTTCCCATCAATGATATTTCGCCCCTGCCACTGCTTTTATCCATCCTGTTCTTATCTTACACTGTAACCTTGTACTGCAAACGGAATCTGCCGGATGCTGATACGATATATCCTTACTTGTATGTGGGGCTGGCCGTAATCGTCAATCCATTTATGCTCTCCACATTTTCTTATGAGTTCGACTGCGTCACTATGATAATCGCTTTGTGTGCAGCCATGCTTCCCTATCTGCTGCCTGACCGGGTCGCTGCCTGGAAAACCTTCCTTTTTTCAGGCACGATGTGTTTGCTCATCCTGCTCACCTATCAGCCCTGCAGCGGTGTCTATATCTGCCTTTGCATGCTGGAACTTCTGTTCATGATACATGCGGCATCCATCGACTGGCTGCGTCTGATTATGCGGGCATGCGCCCTGTGCGCAAGCGTTTTCATCTATTACTTCTTTATCATGAATCGCTATATCCCGGACAGTGGATGGCAGCCAGATTCCTATCGTCTGTCGTTTGGAAGCGGGGTTTCCCCCATTTCCGCCTTTCTGCAAAACTATAACGAATTTTTTATTCTGGTTCACCAATATACGGCCGGCGTCCCCAGGAAGGTAGCTCTCCTGACAATCATATTGATAATCGGTGGTATGTCTGTTATCTTTGTGTCTTTGTTTAAAAAACTGACCGGGATCCACAGGATCTGGCAGATTCTCTATGTGCTTGTGCTTCCCGTACTGGCGCTGACAGGCTGCCTTCTCCCCCTGCTCGCCCTGAAACCGACCTTCTTTACCATAAGCGCCCACACGCTGATCGCCCTGTGCGGATTCACAATGTGGGCAGGCATCATGCTGTATTTCCTGTCGAGGAAATTCCGCCTGCTGACGCTTCTTCTGACTATCCCCTGCCTCCTTTTCTGCTTTTCCTTTTCTTACTCTTATGGAAATGCGTCAAAGAGCCAGAAACAATACGAAGAATATATGGCCTATAACATCGTTCACGATATCGAAACGCTGAATGCTGATGGACAGTATCATTATCTGACCGTAGATGGCGATATGCCTTATGCCCGACAGACCGCCATGCTCTGTGGCAAATATCCGCTCTACCCCCATCTTGTTCCTGTCTATATCAGCAATTCTTCCTATCTGGGAGGCGCCCTGCTGTCCCACTATATGCAGGAAGACCTGGAATTTACAGACCTGACAGAAGAAGAAAATGCCCTGATTGAAACCGGCAGTCCGGCCATCGAAAATGCTGTTTACACCTGTTACACAAACAATGACAAGATTATTATCTGTTTTTCCGGTCAAAGTTATAAGGAGTAATGACCATGCTATTTAATTCCGCATCATTTGCCATTTTTATCATCACTGTATTTATCCTGTACTATCTCGTACCCCACCGGTACAGATGGTTCTTTCTATTGATTGCAAGCTATGCTTTCTATATGAATTTGCACATAGCTTACGGCCTCTTACTGTTTGCCACCACCCTGTTGACTTATATGCTGGCGCTGCGGCTGGAAAAGGCAGACACCACCGGTCAGAAAAAGCGCTGTCTTCTCGGCGGTATCCTGCCGCTTGTGCTGATCCTGCTCTTCTTTAAGACAGCCTCCCCCGCTATCGATAAAATAAACACCCTGATTGAAGCGGGCAGATTGACCATGCAGCCGCTCACGGTACGGATCCTCCTGCCTGCGGGCGTATCCTTCTATTTCTTTCAGTCCATGGGATACCTGATTGATGTCTACCGGGGCAAAATAAAGGCAGAGAGACATTTCGGCCTCTACGCCCTGTTTGTCTCCTTCTTCCCGCAGCTTCTGGCAGGCCCCATAGGCCGGGCTGACAGCCTGCTTCCACAATACCGGAAAGAACGGCCCTTTGATTATGATAATGTGACTTACGGCCTGAAACTGATGGCCTGGGGATACTTCAAGAAACTGGTGATTGCCGATGTGTTTGCGGGTGTGGTCAACAAGGTTTACGACCAGCCCTACAGCTATGTGGGTCTGGTCTTCATTATCGTCACTGTGATGTTCGCCATTGAAATTTACTGCGATTTCTCCGGCTATTCGGATATCGCGGTGGGCTGTGCCAAACTCTTTGGCATCGACCTGATGACGAACTTTAAGAGCCCTTATTTTTCGTTTTCCATCCGGGAATTCTGGAGCAGATGGCATATCTCCCTCTCCACCTGGTTCCGGGACTATGTCTACATCCCGCTGGGCGGCAGCCGGGTCAAAAGATGGCGGCACTGCCTGAACCTCATGATCACCTTCCTGGTCAGCGGTTTCTGGCATGGCAGCAGCCTTACCTTCATTCTCTGGGGCGGTATTCATGGTCTTTTGCAGATTCTTGAAACTTTTATCTATCCCAAGACGCGCAAGGGAGAGGCTGTTGTGCGAAAGAAACACTGGTGGCAGCTGCCGATCACCTTTATCCTGCTGTGCTTTACCTGGATCTTCTTTAGGGCCAACACCATACAGGATGCCTTCTGGGTCATCTATAAGCTGTTCTGGGATGCTTCCAGACCGCTCAACTATTTGAAGACTGCCGCAATCTGTCTGGATATGCCATATATTTCCATGGTCGGTATGCTCCTGCCGGTGATAATACTCGCCGTTTACGATGGCATCTCCTTAAAACAGGATGTGATCAGACTGATTTCCCGGCAGAAATGTTTCGTGCGCTGGCCCATTTACGTACTTTTGCTGGTGGTAATCGCGCTGTTCTCCAATAAGGGGATCGCCACAGAATTTATCTATATGCAGTTCTAGGGAGGATTTATGATGCAAGAAAAGAAACATGTTTTGAAGTTTATCATAAAGTGTATCGCCATCCCGGCAGCGGCCGTGTTTGTCATCTATCTTCTGAACAGACCCTACAAGCAGATTGACGATGAGAAATATATGGATTTCTGGAATCTGCGCATGCTCGGCAACCAAATTCAGGAGGAGCAGATAGATTTTGCCAATGTGGGCAGTTCTCACGGCGCCTACAACTTTAACTATGCAAAGCTGGAAGAGCAGGATAAGACCTGTTTTAACTTCGGCCATGCCAGCCAGACCTACGCTTATGATCTGGCCCTCTTAAAGGAATACCATAAGTACCTTGACGAAGGCTGCCTGCTGTTCATCCCGGTCTCCTACTTCTCCTTTAACAACGAGACCGTGAACGAGTCGGAAGCCCAGGCGCTCAGCATCAAATACTATCACTTTCTGTCCCCGAAAAATATACCGGACTATGATCTGTATACAGACATTGTGACCACCAAACTGCCGATCCTGTCTGCCGGCACAGATATCCTGAAGCTTTTTCCGGATTTAAACCTGACCCTCAAGGTGCAGGCCGCTGAAGGGGAGGATAACGGCATCAATCTGGAGGAATTTGCCAGTCGCGCGCAGCAGCGCTACGACAGACATTTTAACAACAAGGACGAGTATTTCCTGCCCGAGCGGATCGAGGAACTGTACGACATCATCGCATACTGTGAGGAACATGAAATCATACCCATCCTGATCACCACACCTTTCTCACAATACTATACGGATCTGGTATCCGATGAATTTATGCAGGAATTCCAGTCTGTTGTGGACGGGGTTGTAAATGACACGGGTGTCAGTTATTATGACTTTTCCCATGATGAGAGATTCCAGTCCCATTTGGAATACTTCTCAGACGCCGATCATCTCAATGAAGATGGACAGTATTATTTCATGGAAATCCTGGTAGAAGAAGTGACAGAATTACAGGAGGCGCTGGACTAGCGCCTCCCGTTCTTTAATACCGCCTTTTTCTCTATATGCCTGTCGCCCCGCATATAAAAATCCTCCGCCGCCTCTTTCGCGATCTCCGGCGTCACTTCCTCCGGCAGCGTCAGTCCGGGATGGAATAAGATTTCCAGGGTTCTCCCGTCCTGTTCGGCCCGGCGGAGCATCTTCGGATACAGCTTTTCTATTCGGGCATTGTCCATCCGTCCGCTCATCACAAGCCCCCAGAGATACATCTGCTCCATCCCCTGTGCCTTGTAATACCGGTCAACCTTATGAGAATAGAGAGATAACAATCGATTCTTCACAAAGTTAATGGGCCGGTAAGTCTTCCACAACGTCCGCTCTGAGAGGAACACCCCCAGCACTTCCTTGGAATTTCTGATATAAGAAAGCCGCCAGCCTTCTTCTTTGACCACTTCCAGAACAGCCTCCCACACCACCGGGATCATATGGGCATGCTGGTGGCTGTCCAGCCGAAGTCCGTCCTGATGGCAGGGTACTCCGTGCTCCTTTGCGATCTCCACACATTTATCAATCACTTTCTGTACCCGCACAATCTGCGCTTTGATCTCCCGCTTTAACTGTGATTTGACCTGACCGCGCTTCCAGGGCAGATAAGAATACTTGAAAACACCACCCCAGGACAATCCCATCAGATCCGTATTTTCTTTTATAAGAAGCGGCACTTCCCCCCGCCTGGCCAGGCTCCTGCCTTCCACGAAGTCCAGATGCACCGACATAAGCGGCAGAAAAGGCAGCGCCGGAATCTGTTCATACAAAAGTTCCATACACGCCTCAAAGCAGCTCATATTGGGCACAATGCTGATACTGTCCAGCTTACCGGCCTGCATACACGCCAGCATATCTTTTGAAGTATTGACCGTCAGGGCATAATCGTCCGCGTGAATATCTGTCTTAACCATACATACACCTTTCTTTACCGCCAGGTTTCTTCCATATACCGGAAGCCGTCCTCAAAACCTTCTCCCCTGAGCTGTAAGTGATCCAGCTGTTTCCCGGAAGGCGTTGAGGGGAATGCCGGATAGCCGATCAAATCATCCTCCGGCTTCCAGATGATCACATTCTCCATCTGTACCTGCGTTGCCGGCCAGGCACCATATGGCGGCTGTTTGAGCAAATATCCCTCCGCCATCATCTCACCAATCTCACACACTTTACTGCCAAAGAAAACCAGGGCAGCCAGCATGATACAGGTTCCTGCCACCGCCAGGATATCCCGCTTTGGCACATCAGGTTTCTCCGTCCCTCCACTAAATGCAAGCGCAATCACAATCAGCATATATACCTGTCCATAGCGAATCAACGGCGCCGTCATCAGCCAGAAGACCAGACACACCACACTGGCCGTCAGGATTGCCACATACTCATATCGCTTCTCTGTCATCAGCTTCCAGATCCTACAGACGATCCATAAGGTACAGACTGCACCCACCACCAGCAGAATACGATAGCCCACACTCTGGGACAGGAACCACTGGGGCATCCATCCAAACAAGCTGTCATCATACTCTCCTAAATGGGTATAGCCTCTCCCCCACATTTTGATATCAAAGCTGTCGCTTCGGAGCACTTCCGGATTCATCTTCCAATCCACGGCAAACAGGTCAATCCCTGCATAGGGATAGATCAGATAGCCCGAAATGATCACATTGCGGATCAGATAGGGCAGCACAATGCCAAGCGCCAGGATCCCATTATACAGAATCTCCCGGAACGCTTTCTTTCGAATCAGCAGATACAACGGATAAAACACCAGGATAACAATGGCCGCCGCCGAGAGTTTCACCGTCAGCGCATAAAATCCCACCAGACAGACATAGCACCAGGGCGCTGTCTCTTCCTCCCTGCACTCTGACAGCTCGCACCACTTGGTACAGATATAAAGGATCAATAGCATCGCCCAAATGTCCGTACCGGAAGAAGCGATACTATAACGCTTGTCCACCACATAGAGAACCATGATACATTTGAGCAGATCCGATGTCTGCCATCTCTCCCTGCCCGGTATCCGCACTGTGCCAAAGGCATAGAAAAGCGCACACAGACAAAAGAAACCGTTCAGGGAATGCAGCGACTGCCCCACCAGCCACTCTAAGCTAAAAAGCGCCTGTAAGCACATAAAGGCGCTGTTATAAGCCAGCCGCATATGCAGGTTGCCCAGTCCCGGCACTACCCCGTACTCCTCAATCCAGCGAATGGCCTGGGCATGATACAGCCCCGTATCGTACTGCCCCGGATGCTGGGTCGTCCAGAGAAGCATCGATACCATACATACCAAAAGCAAAGCCGCTCTCCACAGCGGCATCTTCACACGCTCCACCCCGGGAAAAATCCTCATCTGGCTGCCGGCACGCAGATGCCTTACCACATACACAATCGTCAGGATGATACCTGTCAGCCCCAATATGGTGCAGGCAATGCCGGCCACTTTGTAGAAAAGACTGAACAGCTGCGCATAAATATTCAGAAATATGATCCCCGTCATCACATAAAGATCCGGCCTGCCCATCTGCTGCAAATTCTTTCGGTAAATACCATCCACCACAGCCTTACCGAAAAGAAATGATGCCGCGCCCATGACAAGCCAGGAAAAAAGCACTGATAACATGACTAACGATCCTCCTGTGCATCCTCACGCCATACCAGCGTATCTATGATATATCTCGGTCTGTGTTTGGTCTCCATATAAATCTTACCCACATATTCCCCGATAATACCCAGGGATAAAAGCGTGATGCCGCCAAGCATCAGCGTCACGATCAGCGTGGTAGTATAACCTGGCACATTGTTGCCGTTCACCCAGTCCACCAGACTGATGATACACATCACAAAGCTGAAGATACACACCAGAAATCCCAGTCCCGCAATCAGCCGTAACGGCCTGACACTCATAGACGTAATACCGTCAAGTGCCAATGTCATCATCTTACTCAGTGTATATTTAGAATGTCCCGCTTCCCTGGCCTTCACATCAAAATACACCACATCAGAAGGAAATCCCATGGTCGGAATCAGTCCCCGCAGGAACAGGTTGGTCTCCTTATATTCTGCCAGGGCGTTTAATGCTTTCCTGGACATTAACCTGTAATCCGCATGATTGGTCATGACCGTACTGCCCAACATATGCATCAGTTTATAATAGGCCGTAGCTGTGGCTTTCTTGAAAAACCCGTCAGAGTGCCTGTCGTTGCGCACTCCATAAACCACCTCGCAGCCATCCATATAGCGGGCCAGAAAATCATCCAGCGCCTCTATATCCTGCTGTAAGTCCGCATCGATGGTCACCACCGCATCCGCATACTGCCTGGCCGTCATCATCCCTGCCAGAATTGCGCTCTGATGCCCATAATTGCCTGCCAGGCTCACCACGGAAAACATCTTGTCCGCCTCTGCAATCTGATGCAGCAGATACAAGGTCTTATCCTTGCTGCCGTCATTGACAAACATGATCTTACTGCCCTTAGCGATCTTGCCTTCCCGTTCCAGGCGCCTTATCTTATCACCCATGACACTGGCGGACTTCTCCACCACCTCTTCTTCGTTATAACAGGGCACTACCAGATAGAGTACCGGTACCTGCCGTTGTTCCATTTCACTCATGTTTACCTCCCATAATACGTCCGGTACCAGTCCACAAACCTGGTCAATCCTTCCTCAATAGAAGTATCCGGTTTAAAGCCATAATCCCTCATCAATTCGCTGACATCTGCGTAAGTCTGATACACATCGCCGGGCTGCATGGGCAGATACTCCTTCTTCGCTGTTTTGCCGAGGCACTTCTCCAACGTCTCAATATAATCCATCAATTTTACCGGCTTATTGTTGCCGATATTATAAATCTTATAGCGGGCGCCCTTCCCGTTCTCAGCCGGCGGATTGCAGAGGATATTCTCCACCCCCTCCACGATATCGTCAATGTAGGTGAAATCCCTGTACATATCCCCGTTGTTATATATCTGAATAGGTTCTCCCGCAAGAATCTTGTTCGTAAACTTAAAGTAAGCCATATCCGGCCTGCCGTATGGGCCATAGACCGTAAAGAACCGAAGCCCCGTCACTGGTATATGATAGAGTTTGCTGTAAGCATGAGCCATCAATTCATTGGATTTCTTGGTGGCCGCATAGAGACTCACCGGCTCGTCCACCTTATCTTCCGTGGAAAAGGGCACCTTCTCATTGCCCCCGTAAACAGAACTGGAAGAAGCGTACACCAGATGCTCCACCGGAAAATACCGGCATCCTTCCAGAATATGGAAAAATCCCATCATATTGGATTCCATATAAGCCCGGGGATTGTCAATGCTGTATCTGACCCCCGCCTGAGCGCCCAGATTGACCACGATCTGGGGTCGGTACTCCTGAAAGACACGAAACACATCCGCATTGTCCGCCAGGTCTCCTTTGACAAAAGTATACTTCTCATACTGCTCCAGAATTGCCAGCCTGTCCTCTTTCAGTTTCACATCATAATAATCGTTCAGATTATCAAAACCGATCACCACAGCCCCTTTTTCCAAAAGGTTCTTCGATAAATGAAAGCCGATAAACCCGGCGCCACCGGTGACCAGATATGTCTTAGCGGAATCCAACACTTTCATGCCTCTTTCCTTTCTGCTTTTAACGTCCTATACTGTAATACTCTATTCCCGCTTCTCTCATGGCCTGTACATCGAACACATTACGCCCATCATAAACCAGCGGATTTTTCATGCGCTCCTTAAATGTCTTCGGCGCAAGATTCCTAATCTCCTGCCATTCCGTAAAGACAAAGCAGATATTGGCTCCCGAAAGGGCTTCCTCTATCTTGTCCGCATAACTGATCGTCCCCCGTCCGTTTGTCCCTTCCGGGTAATGCTTTTTAAAGTTATCAGCAGCCACCGGATCATATGCCACAATCTGAGCGCCGCCTTCTAACAAAAGTTTCACATTATCTAATGACGGCGCTTCGCGCAGATCGTCCGTCCCCGGCTTAAAGGCCAGACCAAGCACCGCCACTTTCAGTCCCTGAAATGTGATCATACGCTGACAGGCTTTGTCATAAAGCCTGGTCTTCTGCGAGGCATTCACATCCACAGCGGCTTCCACGGTCCTCAACTGATATCCATGCTGTTTTGCCAGATACTTGAGCGCCTTGGTGTCTTTCGGGAAACAACTGCCGCCATACCCGATACCGGCTTTGAGGAAGTTCGCGCCAATCCTGGCATCATAACTCATGCCCTCCGCCACTGCATCGATATCCGCACCCACCAGTTCGCAGAGATTGGCAATATCATTCATATAAGAAATCTTAAGCGCCAGAAAATCATTGCAGGCATACTTGATCATCTCCGCTGAACGCCTGTTGACAGACACAATGGGAAGGCCAAACGGCTCATAAATCTTCTTCAACAGCGCCTCCGCCTCTTTGCTCTCCGTACCGATAATGATGCGGGCCGCATGCAGCGTGTCATGTACCGCCGAGCCCTGGGCAAGAAATTCCGGGTTGGAAGCCACCTCCACCTTCACATCCCGCTCCAGGAAATCATGAATGAACTGTTCCACTTTATCATTAGTCCCTACCGGCACCGTAGATTTTACCACCACCAGACAGTCCCGCTCCACCGATTCCGCGATCTGCCTGGAGACCGTGGCAATATAACTTAAGTTAGCGGAACCGTCAGGCTGCTCCGGTGTACCCACGCCGATAAAGATTGCGTCCTTATCCCGGTACGCTTCCCGATAATCTGTGGTATAGTGGAGTCTGCCCGCAGCATTGTTCTTCTGCATCAGTTCCTGCAACCCTTCCTCATAGATGGGCGTCACACCGGCCTCCATCATCTTTACCTTGGCCTCATCCACATCCACGCAGGTGACGTCATGCCCTTTCTCCGCAAAGCACACACCGGCTACCAGCCCTACATATCCTGTTCCTGCCACTGCTATTCTCATAATCCCTGTCCGTACTCCTTTCCAATCTGCCCTGAAAATATTCTTTTTCAGCCTTTTTCTTCCTTATGGCTGTCTGCCATTGTACAGTCTTACAACTTTTCCCTGCTAAATAACTTCTTCAATTTACGCACTGCCCTGTCCGCTAATGTAGGGCCATGATTGCGGCGCGCTCTTTCTTCATCAAACAATCCCTCTAAATCCGGCTGACTGTTCACATAGTCCCACCAGATCTTTCCTAAATTCGTGTCATAACGATTCCAGGGTTTGTCCCCCGCATAATGCAGGATGACAGGGGCTTTCATGGCTTCGTCATACTCTTCCTGTGTGCAGAGACCTTCTTCCACAAATTTATGATAATCTTCCACATGCATATAAGACAGGCGATTATAAACAAGCGGCAGATAGACAATGGCATCCTTACAGGTGATATTAAGAATATCCTGATCCTGATAATACAATTTCTCCTTGCCTAATTCTTCCCACTGCCTGTCAAGCTGTCGTCTGCGAATCTGTGCCAAGTTCATCAGAAGCACACCCGAATTAATATACCTGCCTTGCATCCCTGCTAACAGGTTCCAATAGGGCCTGTCACTATTCCATTCCCATTTATCGGATAGACCCACAGGCCCCTTGACAGCCGCCAGAAGATTATCTCCCAAATCGGTCTGCCATAACGGCAGGAGACTGCCGCATATCAATACATCTACATCCAAATAGAGAATCCTGTCCACCTCAGGCAGTATCTGATGCAACGCAAGACGTAAATAAGCGCCTGTAGAAATCCCCCTCACTTCATACGAATCTGCATAAGGATTCTCAATGCAATGCATCACCAGCGCCGACTGAGAATCCCGGTCTGACACCACCTGCCGCAGTTTCTCCTGTACCCAGACTGCCGCCTGTGTACAGACACAGTGAATCTCACAATGGACAGATTCCGTAACACAATTGTCAAGCAATGACGCAACCGCCGCCTGTACCGGTGCAGTCAGGTTTTCATCGAAGCAGAAAACTGCCTTTATCGTCTCCAATCTACTCCTCCGTTTTGGGATATCATCTTATTCTCGGAATGCCTTGCCTTCCTCTCGTCCATTTTACATGGATACCGTCAAAAAAGCAAGAAATCACGTTCTAAGAAGCGTAAAGAATCTTTCCGCACAAGCCACATGGGACAGCTTAGCCCGGTAGCGTCCACAGTTAGCACGATACTGTTCATTCTGTTCCACAATCTGAACCAGCTCCTTGACACCCCAGTCATCTTCCACAATTCCCAGTTCTTCCCGTTTGATATAAGCTGCATTATAGGGTATCGAAGTGGTCACCACAGGCGTTCCAAGGGCTATACTCTCCACGATAGAGACCATATTATTGTCTTTCCTGGTAGAAACCAAAAGCGCTTTTGACTGCGCTACAATGGGCATTAACGCAGCATGGGACATCTGCCCGTAAAAGACAACCTTCTTTTCCAGCCCAAGATCCCGCACCAGATTTTTCAACCTTTCTTCTTCTTCCCCCTGTCCGATGATACAGAGTCTGTAGCCGGCGCTGCCCCGTTTCACAAATCGATCAAAGGCCTCTATCGTACGCTCAATCCGTTTGCGGGCAATCAACTGGGACACCACCACGAACTGTTCAGCCTTATCCCGCACATCGGGAAGCGGAAATTTCTTAAGATCCACCCCATGATCGATAGTCTCTTTCGTCACCCGGGGCATGAATTGCCTGATAAAGGAAGCCGCCGCCTCTGAGCGGGGCACCACTTTTGCCTTCCTCATCATAAGGCGGGCCACCACCTGATACCATAGCCTGGAAGGTATCCGATGCAGCATATTGTTGTGAGCCGCCAGTTCGTGCCATATAAGCGTCTTATCAGGACACAGCCGGGCCGCTGTATAGGACCAGGTCGCAAACACCTCACTACTGACAATCATGTCATATTCTCTATGTTCATTTAAAAAACGGCGCAGAGCCGGCATATACGGAAAACATCTGGGCTGGAAAAGCCTGCGCCACACCGTCCGGAACCACAGGATAGGAAAAGGGTAACTTTCCTCCTGTTGAGGATGATAATCTGCGGCCGCAATCAGTGTCACCTCATGACCGGCTTCCAGAAACCCGAGGCACATGGTATAGATCATGGTATCCTTGATAGAATCCACCCGCGGAATCTGATTGTCCTCCGCCGTATATAAAATAGGATTGATGACCAGCACCTTACTCATACAAACCTCCATGAACGCTGCCTTTCTCAGATACTGCCAGAAACTGGTCGGCAATCTTGGAAACCGCCAGTTCCTCTTTCAGCTTCGCCGCCTCTAAGCCCAGCTCCCTGCCAAACCCAGGGTTTCCCGCCAGCTTATCCATGGCCGCCATAAGCCCCTCTGCATCACCTACCGGCACCAGCAGTCCGTTCACACCGTCTTTGATATACATCTTAGAACCGCCAATAGGACAATCTGTGGCGATCACCGGCATTCCCAGCGCCATGGCTTCCAGCATGGAATTGGAAATGCCTTCATAATCCGAAGACAGTACATACATGGCAGCCGTACATATTTTTTCCTGCACATTATCACAAAACCCCTGGAATCGCACACGCTTCATGATTCCCAGACGTTCTGCAAGCTTCTTTAATTCCTCTTCCAGTTCTCCCTTGCCATAGATTTCCAGCACATATGCCTCATGTTTTGCGGCAAAACCGGCAAATGCTTCCAGCAAAAGCTTATGATTCTTCTGCGCGTTCAACCTGCCCACCGCCACAATCCGCAGTTCCCGATCTCCCTCATAAGGCACTGTGTCTTCCAATTCCAGCGGATTCGGAATGACTGCCGCTTTACGCCTGATTGCCACTGGAAAACTTTCCACCGCATCCGGTGTCTGACATATCACCACATCCGCCATCCGGTAACTGAGATTCCTGATATAAGGGTGCTCATATTTGTTAGGATCATTTCGCTCGGAGACCAGCATAAAATGGCTCTGTCCCAGAGCCGCCACCGCCGAAAACACCGCTCCCATCACGCTGAATGCCCAAATCTGGCACCCCTTATGCTCCCGATAAAACCGCCGCATCCTGCCAATCCTTCCAATCCTTTCACGAATCCTGCCACCGGAAGGATTTCCCACACTGACCACCTCTATGCCATCCAGTAAAGGATAGGCCGTCTCATGCCCTGCAAAGAGCAAAATCGTCACCCCAATCCCTCGCCTGCAATATTCATTTGCCAGAAGCGCCACCACTCGTTCCGTGCCGCCGCCGGGCATATCCGGTATCACAAATACAATTCTTTCTGCCATATCAATCTCCAACTTGCAAACCCAAAACAGAAACGCTACAATATATAGCAATATAAAGAATCATTTACATTACCATAAAGGAGCCGCCATGTCATCCACACCTTTTTTGAGCATCATCGTCCCCGTATATAATGTTGAAAAATATCTTTCCTGCTGTATCGACAGCATCCTTGCGCAGGAGTGGAGCGATTATGAACTGCTTCTGATAGATGACGGCTCTACAGATGCCTCTGCCGATATCTGTGATGCCTATGCCACCCAGCATGACTTCATTCACTGTTTCCATCAGGCTAACGGCGGCCACACCTGCGCCAGACAGAATGGTTTTACCCATTCCAGAGGACAATATGTGACTTTCGTGGACAGCGATGACTGGGTTGATCCTTCCATGTATCAACTGATGTGCAGCGCCGCCAGGGACACCGGGGCGGACATGGTCTGCTGTAATTATACGGCTGTCACGCCCCAAAAGGAAATTCACTGCTGTTCTCCTTTTGCAAGTGGTCTGTATGACAAAAGGCAGTTAGAAGAACAGATCTATCCCCAAATGATCTATTATAGCGATGGCGACTATTTTACTTACGGTATAGCTCCCAGCCTGTGCAATAAACTGTTTCGGCGGGAACTGATCGGCAAAAACCTGTTTCAGGTTCCTCTGTCCCTCAAACTGGGAGAAGACTGTCTTGCATCCTACATCAGCCTGTTGGAAGCCTCTTCCATCTATTTTTTAGAGCAGACCCTCTATTATTACCGGAGTAATTCTACCTCGCTCACACATTATATGGATGATAAACGACTGCTTGAAAACCATATCCTTTTTGATATGATTGTAAAAATAATCAACCCCCGGCTTTATCCGTACATGGAGAAACAGCTGGACTACTATATCGTATATCAGTCTCTTTTGAGTTTTCCCCCTGTTTTCCGGGAGTACACTGCCTCTTTCGCCGATACCAGACGGCTCTTTCTCAAAGAATGCAGCTATCCGCCTGTACAAAAGGCATTTCAGGCTGTCAAGATCCGCGACATAAAGGGGCTGCACAACCAGGTTTATATCCTCTGTATCCGGCACCAGCTCTATCGTCTGTTCCGCTTTTTCTTAAAGCACTAAAAATCCGGCGTCCAGTCCCCGGTTCTGTAAAACTGTTCGCTGGCATGAAATCCTTTCAGGTCGTCATTTAAGTCGATTGTCCGTCCAAAAAGTTCTGTCTGGCCAAACACGACAAGAAGCGCCAGCAAAATTGCGGCGCCCGTGATCAGGGGCGCATTTTTCCTGGAAAAGAAACGCCGGATATCTTCTCTCTTTCTATCCGCGGACTCCCTCACAAGCCACATCCATGCCCTGTCCGCCCATCTGATATACTCTGCAAATCCTTTGGCCGCATAGGGAATCAACAGCACATAATAGGGAACCGCATAGGAAGCGGAAGCCTCCCACACCAGATGGAACAAAAATCCCCCCAAAAACACCACATAAATGATCAGTTCCGGTATTTTACCCTTTTTATTCGTAAAAACAAGGTAAAATAAGGCACCCGTAAGAATCCATGTCTGCACGATATTGAGCCAGATGGAAAGATAGGTACATCCTTTACCCTGAATCAGACTCAGCACCACAGGAGATCTCTCAATCTTCGAGTCCCGCCCTGCCATCCGATCCATGGAAATAAAAGTAGGATCATTCCACTGATAGGCAGTCTTTCTCGCAAAAAACACCAGCCCATGATCCACAGGCGCTTCCCGCATCCACCGAAGCTGCTCTTTCAATGCCTCTTTCGAACGTTCATTGGCCAATTCGGTATCATAATTGCTCTCCGTATAGACATTGCCATTAAACCCGTTATAGTTGCCCGGCCCCTTGGGTGCCTCCTGAAGCCCCATCACCACCCAGGAGAGCATCACCTGTCCCTCCGGCATCTCGTAACCGGACAAATGCTCCACATAACTGTTGACCGCCCGGTTCATACCTGCAACGCCCAGTCCCATGACTGCCACAAACACAAGCGACATATACCAGGTCTTCTTTGCCCCATTCGCCTGCCCCTTTTGAAGCAGCCCATTCACCGCATCATATCCGAGGAAACAGCCAATCGCCACCAGATAGATCAGACAATTCATCTTAAATACCGTGGCAATTCCCATCAGAAACGCCGCTGGCAGCACGTACCACAGCTTACGCCGCTCCAGATAACGAACCACACAATACACCGCTCCCAGGGAACAGGCCATCCCCGGCATGATCCCATAGAGGTAGGTGATATAAAACATATAGGGAGCCCACAGGATCAGCGCAATGTGGGCAAGTATTACAGACCCTTTATCCTCTCTCCAAAACTGCTTCAGAATCTGCACAAGCAGATAATAGGATACCGTCAGCGCAAACAGATTGGCGAACTGCATCCCCACATAATTTTCCGTTCCCAGAAGTCCCATCAGCAGATAATAGAATAACACGATGCCCGACTGGAATGGATACCGGAAAAGATACCCTTCCTCCCCATCCACACTCTGTTCAAAAGCGGAAAAGTTCCCTTCCCGCCATTCAGCCGCCACCCGGCATACCTTGGCCGGATCCGAACCCGGATACAGCTGCGTTGCCAGAATCCAGACGGTTCCCAGTAAAAACCCTGCCGCCGCAATGATTATCAGTGCCCTGCTCAAACGAAATTCAATCTTTTTTTGTCTAAATACCCGATACAGCATGACAGAAACAATGGTAATTCCCAAAAGGATCAACAGGTGCAGAAAGGGACTGTCCGCCACATTTAAGGTGTGATCCTGTATCCCGCCGTCATCCCCCGGAATCTGCCCGATAAAACTGGTGCTGAAAATACTATGTAGAAACAGCAAGAACACCACTGCTGCCAGAATAACCCTGATCAAAATATTAATAACCCGTTCAAAGGAATCTCTCATACTTTTCCTCTCTCTGTCGTTTCCTGTACAGACTTCACTCTTCAACTGTTTCTGCGATACCGGACAACAAGCGCACATCTTCTACCACCGGCGCCGGTTGATATTCCCTGCCATCCTCATACAGCCACACATCATTCTCATACTTTCCAGCCAGATACGACATAATATCCTCCGGAATCTCTTCTCCATGCCGTACCCAGAGTCTCTGGCTTACATATTCTGTTGTCACTCCTGCATTCACGAATTCTACCTGATGATATTTACCCGGATCGTTCAGAACATCATCTATCAATCGGTATCTTATCCCGAAATACGCCTTTAAATACGCTACACCGTCATCGAAAGTATCATAGGTATCATTAAAAATCGTATATCTGTCAACTGCCTCATCACTCCAGCGCACCGTATCCATCGCGATAGAGGCGCCAATCTCTCTTTTCTGTTCGTCTATATAAGAAGACTCATAGCGCCCAAACAGTTCCCTGTAATGCGCATTGAAACTGTCTACCACGTCCTGGCGGAAATACGGGCTTTGAAAAAGTTTCTCCCCCAGCCCCACCGTAAAACAGTCTAACAGTTCATAATCCGATGACTTCACATTCCCCAGGGATCTGTCATAATCCCACACCGGTCCCGCATAAAGCTTCCCGTCATCCGCTGTAAAGTAGAAGGTGCTGGCCCTGTTTAAATCCGCCTCATTGGACAGTTCATCCAGCAAAAGCATCTGGATAAAGGATTCTATATCCACCATATTTTTAAGCCGCTCATAAGCTTCCGGTGAATCGCTCTGTTCTATCAGCTGCGCCACCTCATCCATGAGCAGCTTCATTTCCTCCAGTTTTTCCTCCGAAATATTCTTTGGGTGCTTGATCTCATACCAGCCCGCCTCGCTCCCGAGGAAAGTGCTGTATTCCGCTTCCTCCTCCACACGGCTTGCAAAGACGCCCTCCAGCAGACAGCCGTCCTTAATCTCTATCCGCTGCCTGCCTACCTCCACCCGTTCACACAGAAGATAATTGCCGGCATACTCTCCGTTAAAATATACATCCGCATAGGCGCAGTCCACCGCATACGGAACCCCCATCTCACGGGCCAGGTCATAGATCACCCGATTGCGCATACGGCTCAAATCATAGGCGTTCGCCTGCAAAACCCATTTCCTGGCGCTCCCCATCCCTAACACATCCGTGGCCACTGCAAAACGAATGCCATAAGATTTCTTGGGCGCATTAAAACTGGAATACCCCCTGCCGGAGACCTTCCCCAGCCTGCCTGCACTGTCCACCCTGCCATCTGCCAGCACACATAAAAAGCTGCCCACTTCCTCATGCGTCTTATCTTCATTCAGATAAGCCAGGGAACCGGAATCCGTCTCGATAAATACCGCCGGCAGCGTATCCGACTGCATCAGCATTAGACTACAGTCCTGCACCTCCTGGCCTTTACGGGCATAAGTCAATGACTCAGTCTGTCCCGGCATCAGCATCAGCCTGTCTCCGTTATGCACCTGTTCTCCGCCCAGGCTGATCAGATATTCCTCCTCATCATATTTCCAGATAAGCTTCTCAGCTTCCGCAAAAGAGGGCAGAAAGAAATATGCCTGCCCCTGCTGCCTGAAAAGCAGGATCTCCTGATCACCGCCCGGTGTCTCCACCTTCAAGGCGATATCTTCATATCCCTCACTGCGCACCGCCTCCGGCTCCGGCTTCTGGGCCTCCAAGGCTGCCTGCTCTTCCAGCTTTGCCAAGAACGCTGCATTTGCGTTACTCCCCCCCCTCTGGGTAGCATCTTCCGGCGTCATATCAAATCTGGCGCCATACAAAAATATACCGCAAAACGCAAGCATCGAAAGCCCATATAAAATCATTCTGCCCAATCGCTTGTCCATTCTTTTTCCCCAAATAATCCTATCAAATTCTCAGGCACGTTTCCCAAACTGGAAAAGCACTCTCAAACTCCTGCGAAATGTGATCCACAGCGGAAATCTCACACTGTTTTTCCTAAGCGCCTGATACCCTTCCCGGAAGGAGACCAGATAATTGCGAAGCCCCGCATTACTGGTTCCCCCATAAAACATGGCTACCAGCACCCGGGGCACATAAGCAAGCCTGTTGCCTTTATCTTTTAAAAACCGCACCATAAATTCATAGTCCGCCGCACACTGATAAGAAGTGTCATACAGACCATACGTTTCATATACTTCCCTCTTCAAAAAAAGAGTCGGGTGTCCCGGCATCCAGCCCTGGGAAAGCTTTCCCTCCCCCATGTGCCAATGTCTGATGATCCGATCGCCCTCCACATATACGAGATCGGAATGTGCGCCTACGCAGCCTTCACCGCCCGCCTCCAGCGCTCTCACCAGAGTACTCACCGCCTCCGGCTGACAAAGCCTGTCATTGCATACCGCAATGATGTCCCCGGTGCTGAGACGATATGCCTTGTTCATGGCATCATACAGGCCCTTGTCCTGCTCCGACACCCATCGCAGGGACAGTCCCCCACGGTCTTTGATCCGGTCTGCAAACTGCCTGATCAGATCCAGCGTGTTGTCCGTGGATCCTCCGTCCACGATCACGACCTCAATATTCTGATAATCCTGTTTTTCTATACTATCCAATGTGACCGCCAGATTATCTCCGGCATTATAAACGGTCACCAACAACGAAACCTTCCTCATAATCGAATCCTTATGCCGCCCACGATTTACATTATTCATTCTACCCTGTTTTTCCATAAATTACAATAATGGGCTGAATGGCCTGACAAACCACCTCTAGCACAGTTCCCCATTCCAAATCTCCTACAAAGTAATTCGTTTTTCTAAACCGCTCCCACATTTGTGCCATTCCTGCATTTTTCTGTATCTGTACTAGCGTTTCTGTCATACTTTCTTGCGTAAATAAGGTTTCTCTTTTCTTGCAAGTTGCCCAAAATGCTTTTAAAAAAAGTTCTTTATCCACCTCATCTGTCTGCATTTTAATAATACCATAGACATCATAAAAATCTCTAAGTCTGGTATTGGCAATACCTCTTGCAAAAATAGTCTGCACCTTTTCCGCAAGCAGGGTTTCTTTATTATATGTAACCAATGGGATTGCCCTGTCTTCAAACATCAATCTGTATTCATATTCCATGGCTCCTGGTGTAATGATGTCATCTGTTGAGATATCAATTTTAATGACCTGTCTCATGCGATCCAGAACCGCCTCTAGCTTGATTCTGACTCCCGGGTATTCAACCTCTGTCAAAATACTGGTAACGGAAGTAATATGAAAGTTGACACCATCCTCCAGTGGTATTGCACATATCTCAGCAATAATTCTCCGTATATCAGTCACACTCAACGGCAATACCTTGACTGTCACATCAATATCCATGGTAGACCGCATATCGGTACCTAAAAAAGAGGCTACAAGCAGGCCGCCTTTCAGGATAAAATTATGACGATAATCAGACAAAGACACCCGTTCTAAAAATCGTTCCATCATGAAATTCCTGATTAGCATTTTAGCAATATTGTTATCCCCCTTTGAAATATTTCGAACCTTATCTTTTAACTGCTTTGATGTATGAATCATACAAGTACCTCCACGTACTTCATTACCTCGTCCCTGATTCCAAACTTTTCTGCATATTCAATTAATTTTGACAATTTCCTGTCTTTTCCAGACATATACTCTCTAATTGCCGTCTGAAAAATCTGCACCTCTGTTCGCCTTCTATTTGCAATCAGATCACAGATACACCTTTCCTTGTCATAAACTCTAACCATATTTCCACTGCTTGAAGGCACCTTACAAACCCCCATTTCATAAAAACATTTTGACACATATTTTACCTGTAAATTATCCGCTTTTAAATGAGTGGCATTGTAACCTGTGGGTACAGAAACACAAATGAAGGAGTACTCCCGATCAACCAAATCATGAAGATAGAGGGCCGTTTCACCAGAAAAGATAACAGCATTATTTCTCATTTGCATAATATATAATTCATCCGGCCATACATCATCAGTAACATAAATTCCTCTTGCAGCCTTCTCCATGCCATTCTCTTTTACATATTTTGCCAAGTAGGATTTTGTAATGCCTTTCTTCACTACCATAGATGTAAGTAAATAGCCATTATTTTGCTCAATCAGTTCCTTTAAAATATCATTTTTTTCCATGACAAACCGCCTTATTACTTTCTCGCTTAAACTTTATCATATTTAAGCGAGAAAGTAAATACTTTTCAAACTCTACGTTGGTCGTTTATACAATAATGTGTTGTAATGATTTTAAGTACATTTCGTTTTATGGTTTCCGCGCTACAACTTTTTGTTGTGTGCTAGGATTTGTAACAACATGGATGTTGTCATAATCATCAAATGCCTTAGAAAGGAGTCTGCCAGCGCAGAGCACAGAAGCAAAAATGAAAGAACTACGTGTGATTCTCAGGGATTTACGGGAGGACAATGATATCAAGCAGAAAACCATTGCTGAATATCTTGGCATATCACAACAGACATACTCCAATTACGAAAATGGTCATCGTGAAATTCCAATCTGGGCCGTGGTCAAACTGGCACAGTACTACAAAGTCAGTGCCGACTACCTGCTTGGTACCGAAGCCGGATACCTTGGCAATACAAATCTGCATAATAAATATCTGGGCGATGTCACCATGCATGATGTGGTATTTGATCTTCAGACATTAAATGCCAAGGAAAGACGCGATCTGCTCAAATATATTAAGTTTTTGAAAAACACGGACTGAAAACAAATGTCTGGCTTCTCCACAGCCAGACATTCTTTTCGTATAGGATCATGGCGCCAAAAGATAGTATCCATCCCCGAAATCAGTAACCTGCCCATATATCCTGCCATTGACTGACACCTCTTCCGGAAGACTCCCAAACCATATGATACAGTCCGGTGTAAACTCCTTATCCGCGTATACTGCCGATTCATTCATCACATGAATGTGCTCCATCCTACAGCCATCAACCATCATCCATAACGGATATTCATAATCATCCGCCTTCATCAGATACAATCCCGCCGACTCATACTTTCTTGCCTTAATCTCATCCGTCACTGCCGCATAATAGGCAGCTGGATCTCTGCGGGAAGCAAAGTACCCGTAAGGTCTGTTGTTGGCTAAATGGTCCCAGAACTCATAATAGTAATGCGTCACACTGATTGCTTCCATCACCCCGAGAAAGGCGATAATCCCCACCAGTGCATGCCGGAACGACTGCCTGTTTTCTCCTTCTGCGCCTGACTGTATCTGTGTAACAATCATCGGACATAAAAGAGCCAGATAGGACACCATATACCTGCTGACAAAAGGCTCCCAGCGCAGGAATACACAAAAGATTAAAAAAGATGACACGCTTGTCAGTAAATATCCGCTGTGAAATGACTTCCAGTCCGTTTTTCTGATCCGAAAGACCATCCATATACAGCAGAAGATGAACAGCCACATAACTAAGGGATTCACAGCCGTATCGTAACCGTAAGTGTTCGCCTTATGCAGTCCATATTCCAGACCGTTCTCCGCAATTGACTCTGCATCTATTTCCACTTGCAGGATCTTAGCCGCTTTCGAGGCAAATTTTGCAAAAAATTCCTCACTGTCCTTAAACAGCGGTGTGGGCAGATTGAAGGATAGATTTTTCATCAAATTAATGAACAGATAGGAAGGCTGAAGCGTCCCCACCAGCTGCCTGGCCCCCGTAGCAGGGCTTGCATAGGCATGAAACGTCTTAAAATTACGCAGCAACTCCGGAATAATCGGCAGTGCCACACAGGGCAGTGCGCAGCCTGCCAGCCGCAACAGATTCCATACCCTGTCCTTCCTGACAATACACACAATCAAAAGCCAAATGGCAAAAACCACCATCCCAATGCATACAGAGGGTTTTGTCAGATAACCATAAGCCACACAGAGCCCCATCATGCAGACCCTGCGCATCGTGACAGAATCTACTGCTATTTTCTCTTTCCTCTCTGTCATATCCAGCAGCAGATACACAAAGAACAACAGCCACACCGTGGCAAAATTATCAACCTGTGTGGTGAGCGCCTCCGCATAGGCAATGGGCATCGACATATACAAAAGCATCGCCAGAAACCGAAACAGCCTGTTACAGCCAAGTCTCTTCGCAATCGCCCCCACCATAACCGCACAGGTCAGATAAGATGCCGCCTGTAACAGATTAAACAGAATATCCCGTCCCCTGCACAGAATAAATACATGCAGATTGACAAACTCCGCCAATACTGGACTGGCAATCTGTCTGATACTGTTGGTCGCAAAATGTTCCACCGAGCGGTTCTGTGCCCAATGGACGATCCGCGGCAGATGATACGTCATGGAATCCCAATTATTGGATGTGGTGACCAGCGCAAGAAACAGCACGATGACTCCGATGGCCAATAAAATACCATAATATGGCGCCTCTCTGAAAAACCGCAGGACGCTGCCGCACATTTCGCGCATCCATCCGGACAGGCTCTTCCTTTTCTTCTGGCTTCCTCCCTCTATCCCTCTGCCTGCCGCCTGTCTGCCGTACCTTGTCCATTGAAATACCAACATGGCAAGCAATATGCAGTCAAACAGCCCCCACAGCCCAAACAGGGAAAGAAAACGCACCATATGCCAGACGGACAACACTTCCGTCACCGCAAACAAAAAGAACATCCACACGCAACAGGCCTCAATATAAGAACTGAGGCCTGTGCTGTCTATGTTCCTTCTTTTTTTATACAAATAAATATTACCATATAATGTCGCTATCGCAACTAACATCCCATTTTACCTTTCCTGTACACGTTTAGATACGGCTCTCACCATCATGGGAAATACAGTTGACCTGTGTCATGCACGCAATCCCTGTGATCTTCTCAAGCAACTCTTCCTTCTTCGCCGTCTTGATCTCGATGATCAGTTCTGCTTCGCCGCCTTTGATGCATCTGGATTTTTCCTTGTGGTATTTACACATCTCCTTCAAGATGCCTTCGACCTGCTCATAATCCACCTTGTCCGCCTCCGCACGAAGTACCAGCAGATCCGGTGCTTTCGCATTGGGAACCATATCCAGCACCAAAAGTAATATCGTCATCACGATACATAATACAAAGGCCAATACATAAAGCCCTACACCCACAATGATACCTGCACTGATGGACCAGAACAGATACAGAAGATCCAATGGATTCTTCACCGCATTACGGAACCTGACAATGGACAACGCACCTACCATACCCAGAGATACCAGCAGATTGGACTGCATCGCTATCATGATCGCCGCCACAATAAGAGGCATGCCCGCGATCGCCACATTCAGATCCTTCGAATAAAACGCCGACTTACTGCTCAGCTTGTACACCGTAAAGATATAAACGCCCACCAGACAGGCCAGCACGATGAGCAGCAAAATATTCATCACTGACAGATTCGTACCGCCGCCCAGGCTCTCATACACACTGCTTTTAATAACATCCTTAATCGACATGATTACTCTCCTTTACACTTTCGTTATTAACTCTCCGCTGCTCTGCATAACTGATACTTGGAGTATGCTGTCTGCTGCATATTACCCAGTTCCAAAAGCTGTAACAGAAAGTCCGGTATGAATTCATCATACTTCACCTCTAATACTTTATCACACTCCCGCAAAAAATCATAGCTAATATTTGATTTTCCGAAATCTTCTGTCCGCCCGCTGGCCCGCACATTCCTGTCAAACGTAATCCTTACATTGCCCGGCCCGAACACATAAGCCTTTCTCTCATAAGCTACCACCACCTTAGGCCGCAGTCCCCTGGTCCGGATCGCCAGATTAAAAAGCGTTGCCGGGTCTTCTACTGACGCCGAATCCGCGATACATTCCCCCTTCATCAGACACTCCATCTCTTCTCTGGTGATAGACTTTGACTTCTTGATAATCCTGCTGTCCTTCTTAGATTTTACTTCCAGCTTGATCACATCCAGAGAATCATTGTAAATCCTGATACGATACTTGTCCCGCAGATTGACGCCGTCCACCGTCTCTTGCAGACAGCTGTCCCTGAGATCATCAAAATACAGACTCACCACACTGTACCCCTCCGGATTGCTCTCATTGCGGTCCGGCTGAAGCACTGTATCCACTCTCTGCTGCAATATATACATCTCTGTCTCACTGCAATTATACTTGTTCTCTACACGATACATAATTTTTCTCCCCTATTGGCTACTCCTGAAAGTCCTGATAATAACCATCCAGATACGCAAGTCTTCCTTCCACAAACTCGTAAATATATTCGTCTTTCCACTTTTCCCGCCCATGTTCATTCCAACGGACATAATTCCTGTCATATGCTCCCGAACCATGCAGATAAGCAAATTCCTCATCCAGCATGGCAAACAGCCTTTCCTCAGAGAGCACATGCTTTCTCAGTTCCCGCCAGCGTTCTTGCGTAAGACTCTGAATTTCATCCGGATAACACTGATACATGGCCTGAATATCAAAACTCCACAGGGTTGGATCCTCAATCCACTGCGGCTGGTACAGCTTTCGGTCAAAGTCGCCTTCATAAGTACTCTGTCCCCAGCTAAAATTAAGATCCCAGGGCACTTTGATCATCTGATACTGCTCCGTACCGTCACGCATATACTCCGCCACAAAACAGATATTTTTCCTGAGATTATTATCTCCCGCCCAGGTCAGCATAATAAAAATATTATAATCTATGGCATTCTCCATATTCAACAGGGAGACTGCCTTATCATAATCCGTCACCGTATCTACCGCACACACATCCAGATATTCCTTGAGCGGAATCCACGTATCCCTGTCATATTCCCTGGGATATTTGATATCATAGGCAACACTGAGTCCAAAGTCTTCCTCTATGGATTCATCCGCCACCTCAAATCCGTGACATTTATATAGAATATCATTCTTATCAAGCCCCAGCTGTTTGGCATCCATTCTCTCCACCAGGCCGTAAACGCCCATGTACATATCGTTACAGAACAATTCCACATATTCCATCCTGGTGCCTTCATCCTTACGAACCGAATTACTGGCCGCCATATCCTGCCACACATCATACGAAAATTTATTATGAATCAGCCCATCATCATCCCACAGGGCTACCATTACCCAGTCTTCATCTGTGCGCAGTCCGAGAAGCGATAATTTTTTATCAAGTACCAGTTTGTAGCCCTGTTTGGGAAACCCCTTGGAACTGTCTCCCCGTGCGGAAACCTGGCAGTCCACGGACTGATACTGCTTCCCCTGTGTTTTCACGTCCCGAATCCACATCCTGGCCTGCGAGACTGCGCCCTCTCTGTCAATCTCCATCCCGTCTTCGGTCTCGATGACCATCACCGGCATCCCCGTAAAAACCACTTCACAGCTATACCAGGACGCCCCATCCACACAATACAGGGTAAAAGCATGCCCCTGTGCGATAGCTTCTTCATACTTCTCAAAATACACATCTTCCAGCCAGTACAATGTGCCATCCCGAGAGGATAAAATGCCGTCCCAGATGTTTCCTCTCCCCTCGCTTATATTCTGGGGTAGATAATATTTGCCTGTAATCCCATCCCAGGCAACTTCGTGGTCATTATAGGAAAGAGCCGGTCTGTGTCCGGCGTCCTTGCTTTCTGCTAATTTTGCAGTCATTTCTTCCTGCGACAGAATATCTACCGCCAAGCACTGGCTGCGCAGACGGAAAACTATCTGCCGCCAATTTACCAATAGAAACAATAACCCAATCAATATGATGATTTGTATGATTCTTCTGCTATAATATTTTCTATTCTTCATGCAGTACGCTTTTTTCTTGCCGTTGCAGCCGATATTTGTTGCAATGCTTTCCTTTTCTATCTTTACGCCACTCTGTTCTGCTTTGTTTTGCTTATCTAATCGCTTTACTGTTTTTCCCGTTTTTATAACTATTTTATTATATCCGCTTTGGGAAAGATTTACAAGAAAGTTTGTTGAGAAAGTTCTGGGAGAGGGGATTTCTGAGTCTGGAACTTGTGAAGGGGCGGGATTTGGTGGTGGATGAAGGATAATACTAGATTATCGGTAAGTAAATGTT
>CAMNXA010000012.1 GCA_946566685.1 uncultured Lachnospiraceae bacterium | reverse complement strand
ATACATTCGCAAAGAACGGTATTACAGTTCTTACTCCAGAAGCTTCCGCGTCAACGATGTGGAGCCTGGCGATATTGACGCTTCCTATAATAATGGTATCCTGGAAGTGAAGTTCCCGAAGAAGGATACTGCCGCGAAGGAAGAAGTCAGACGGATTGAAGTAAAATAATAATCAAGGCGCAAAGAGTGGTATTTTCAACCATTCTTTGCGCCTTCTCATTTATTTTCCTGCCCTAATATCTTTGACTGCTCTCTTCTAAATGGATTTTTCCAACCTTTCTTTTCTTGCCAATATGATATCCTTGATATCAAAAGGTGTATCATCCTTTTCCATTTCATAGACATTCTTAAAGGGAACATCTTCTACCGTTCTGATCGGGAACTCAGCTTTCGCCGTAACATCTTTTTTGTCACACACAATCACACCTATATACATATTGGGTATCCTTGGAAGACTGTCTAGCGGTACGGTATCCCTGTTATTACATGTATATAGCAGATGATATCCCTTTTCCCATTCTACCGAATCATCTTCATAATTCAGAAGTGTCATCGTTCCTTTGGCAATCACGCTCCTAAAGTCATGATAATGTCCTTTATATTTCCGATCGGGAAAATCATTAAAAATAGAAAACTCACAACAAACCTTATTATCCTTTTGAATCAAATCTACTTTCTTTCCCAATTTCATACAATGAATGTAAACTCGCAATTCATCAGCGTTAAATTCATAACCAAAGTTTAATGGAACAACGTACGGAAAGCCATCTGCATCGTTCATACCTAAATTTAAAATGTGTATTTCCTTTAGCATGGCATCTATCAATTCGAAATCAACAACTTCTCTCTCAAATCTTTTCACCGCCGCTCCCCCCTATATTGATAATGAAACAACACGTTAGTTTTACCATCCATTTTCATGAACTATATCGTATTCTTAAACATGAATCAATGAATTATATCGCATATCTATTGTACAATATCACAAAAGGGAGTCCTCTTATTCTGCTTCCAGCACCAGTTCCAAAAATTCTTCCTTGTACTCATCATTCAGATCGATGCTCTTAAGCGCCCTCTTTACGTTCTTTACGGAAGCGTCTTCCGGATACTCACTGTTAGATGCAAGCAATCCAAACTCCGCCACTGCTGCCGCGAAGATGAAGTCATCTGAAGGGCCTTCCTCATAGCTGTCGTATCCCACCGGGTATTCCAACAGCTTACTCTCATCTTCCGCCGGTTTCTTATAACGGATGCTGATGGTCAGCCACTCTTTATACTTACTGTCCGAGGAAGGGGCCAGAGGTGTTTCTCCTGTTGTTTCATCCAGCCTTTTCTTATATTCTTTGCTGTATTTTAAATCTGCAATCTCACCTTTTGTCATGCCGCCTTCAAGAGGCTCCCGCAGAATGATCTCATAGAGCGCTGTCACACTGTGGCCGGCTCCGATCTCACCGGCATCCTTGGTGTCATCGTCAAAGTCTTCCTTCGCCAGGGCCCTGTTCTCATAACCGATCAGGCGATAACCTTCCACAATCTCCGGATTAAATTCTACCTGAAACTTGACATCTTTGCAGATAGTGAGCAGTGTGGCAGACATCTCCTCCACCAGTACTTTATTCGCCTCCCGCAGGCTGTCTATGTATGCATAATTGCCATTGCCTTTATCCGCCAGAGTCTCCATCTTATTGTCCTTAATATTGCCGGTCCCAAAGCCCAGCACTGACAGGAAAATACCAGATTCTTTCTTCTCTGTGATCAATTCTTCCAGCTCCTCTTCACTGGTAAGCCCGATATTTAAATCGCCGTCCGTAGCCAGGATTATGCGGTTATTACCACCTAATATAAAGTGTTCCTCCGCCAGCGCATAAGCTGTCTCGATACCCCTGCTTCCATTAGTTCCGCCGCCTGCTTCCAGGCCATTCAGTGCCTTTTTGATCATTCTTGTCTGATCCCCATGGGCACCGTCTAAAACAATCCTGTCCTCCGATGCATAAGTAACAATGGAAATTCTGTCTTTCTCTGTAAGGTTTTCCGCCAGCATGCAAAATGCTTCCTGTAAAAGAGGCAGCTTATCGTCCGAATACATGGAACCGGACACATCCAGCAGAAACACCAGATTCGATGCCGGTGCGCGGGAATAATCAATATCCTGCGTCTTGAGCCCGATCATAAGAAGTTCCGCCTCATCATTCCAGGGACAGCGCCCAATCTGTGTTGTCACACCAAAGGGGTCTGTTCCTTTGGGGTCATTATAATCATAAGAGAAGTAGTTGACCATCTCCTCAATCCTGACTGCCCCGTCCGGCAAGCTGTCCAGATCGTAGCCATCCCTGATCAGCCTGCGCAGATTGCTGTAGGAAGCCGTATCCACATCCGCTGCAAAAGTCGAAAGCGGCTCCGCCATCACGGAAGAAAAACCTTTTTCTTCCCACTCACTGTATTCTTCCCCGGAATCATCCGGCAATTCGTCATCAAAATCATAACAGGAACCCAGGTAACTGTCAGCGGGAGCAGCCTCGGCCCTGGCGCTATCCATGCCTTTCATTTCCTCCTGCTCACCTGTCATCACTGTACTGTTGTATGCATCCCCTGCCGTATTGCCGTATTCGTCCGCCGCTTCACCGCCATAATCATATTCAGCTTCCGCTTCATCCGCCGCCGGCGCCTCTGCCGGTACTTCATCTGAAACATATGCTCCTCCAGGCTGCTCCTTTGCCGGTGCTTCGTCTGAGACAGGCCCTGCATTTTCTACCCGCGATGGCTCTCCCGCAGCCGCACCATCCTGCGAACTGCCGCAGCCTGTCAATAACATAACACCAATCATACCCAATACTGTTATTTGCTTTACACACTTTTTCATCCCTTTTCCTCCATTCCAAAACTGTTTCTCTGATTCCTCCCCGAAAGATGCACCAGATGGTATCTTTTGTGACCTCTCTACCCTGAATACCTTTCAGGATTGGAAAAGGTTGCAAAATAAAGAAAATTTTTTTAAATTTTAGGAATGGGTTTTTGCTGTTTTTTCCAGCTTCCCATACCCTTCTTTCAGGAAGGCATCTAACTCCTCAAACGTTCCGCTGATCACATAAGCTGTCCCGTCTGTTGTCTCCACATATGCCGTCCAGCCTTTTTCCTCTTCCATTACCCGGAACGTCAGACCTTCATACACAATATCTTCCGCCGCCGGATCGTCATAAAAAGCCGGTTTTTCTTCCACAGCTTCTATCTCTACATAACCGCCTTTTGCAGACCGGAACGGCTTCATTTCCTTCTTCTCGGCACCGCTGTCCTGCATCATATCACGTTGCGTTTCTTCCTCAGTATAATCCGCTGCCGGCGCCTCTGCCGCCGCACTCTCAGACCTGTCCAGCTTATCCAGATCCTCTTCCGCCATGGCTCCCGCGGTATTTTCTGTTTTCTCCGGTGCTTCCGCCACGCTCTCCATATCTTCCGCCATACTGTCTGTGACCGCACCGCTTATTTCTCCCGCCTCAGCGTCTGTACTTTCCATTTCCTCCATCACACTGCCTGTCGCAGCACCGCTCATTTCTCCTGCATCAGTGGCTGGCATAGCCTTATCCATAGCTGTATGGTTTCCCGTAAATCTGCCTGTCCAAACATCTCTCGTAGCCAGAGATACAGATAATAGTATCACCACTGCGGCCGCCGCTGTCAGAGAATAACTCCATTTACGCCAGGAGTATTTCTTCTGATATGCCTCATAATCCGCATAGGTAACCTGTGGCCCCTGTGCCGGAAGCTGGCTGGTCTGTTCCCTGCGTATGCGCGCCTCCTCTTCCCGCACTGCCGCCTTGGTTTTTTCAATCAGCGCTTGCGGTGCATGTATCTGTGCAGTTTCGTTTTTATACTGATTCATCATAATTTATGATTTCCTCTTCCTGTGGTCAATCGACCTGACATCTGCATTTATATTTCCTGTGTTGCTATTTGCATTCATTTCCTATCTTACATCTCTATCCTGTTGCTTCTAACAGCCCCTTTAGCATCTCTCTGGCACGATGTAACTGGGATTTGACGGTACTCTCTTTCTGTTCCGTCATCTGGGCAATCTGGATGATTGGCAGTTCTTCAAAGTAAAAAAGATGTACGGCCAATCGATATTTGGGCGGCAGCTTGGCCACTGCCTGCCTTACCGGATGTTCATCCGGCGATTCATAGGCCTCCGCCCCCTGGAATTGTTCTGTGTCTTCTATATAATCCACATTCTTATTCCAATACTGGTCATAATACTTTTTGGCGCAGTTAATAGTCACCCGAATCAACCATGCTTTCACATGTTCCCAGGAAGTAAGTTCCTCAATGTGACTGACCAGCCGGACGAATACCTCCTGAAAAAGGTCATCCGCATCCGTCCTGTTCTTCATCTGTGACAACGCCAGCCGGTACACCATATCAGCATATCTGTCCACCGCATTTTCTGTCGTTATCCGTTCCTCATTCGTCATACAAGTCCACCATGTCCAAGCCGCATATAGCCGCTCTACCCTTAATACCTTTCAGCGTTGTGAAAGGTTGCATCTTATTCCCATTTTCCTTTTTCTTGTTGTTGTAGCTGAAACAGCAATTTCTGCCTTTCAATCTCCGTCTTTAGTTCTTCTTTTGTAGGGAGATACAGCATATATTTGGAAGCAAAAAGCTGTTCATTCCCATTAAGAATGGAATATCTTGCTATATCCTCATCCGTATCCGCACACAGGATAATTCCTATTGTCGGATTATCACCCTCACTGCATTTTAACTCATCATACATACGAATATACATATCCATCTGACCTATATCCTGGTGTGTAATCTTTTCTGTTTTCAAATCAATCAACACAAAACATTTCAGGATATAATTATAAAAAACCAGATCAATATAATAATCTTCCTTTTCTGTTCTTATGTGCTGTTGTCTGGCCACAAAAGCATATCCTTTTCCCAATTCCATCAGAAATTTTTGTAAATTGGACAATATGCTTGATTCTAAATCACTTTCTGTAAAATCTGTACTTTGTTCTATTCCTAAAAACTCTGCTATAACCGGATTCTTTATAAATTCATACTTATCATTCTGATACTGACCGGTCAGTTCTTTCATTTCTGCTTCCACTTCATCCGGCCTCTGCGTCTGAATCATTCTATAATAATATTGAGAAGAAATATTTCTCTGCAATGTACGAACACTCCAAGTTTGTTGCAGTGCCTCCTTTTCATACCAGCTTCTGGCCTTTATATCCTCTACCTGTAACAAAATTCTATAATGTGTCCACGACAAAACTCTTCCAAAAGATTTTGGACTCAGTGAGTCCAAAATGTCTGGAAATTCTTCATAAAACCTCTTGAATTTATATTAACTGCCTGATACGCCTGCTGCTGTGCCGCTTCTATGATATTTTTCATGTCTGACAAAATATTATCTGTATTAGAATAATTCATAGATGTTATTATCTGCACTTTGTCGTCACTCATACAATTTCTCCCATGATAAAATGTCTCCCCTGTCCGTCTCGTCTCTCCACCAGTCTATCGTACTGGACATACATCTTCTGCACTTCATTTTCCAGAATATAATAATGCCGGACATAAGGCACCAGGAGCACAAGCAGGGCCACTGCCAGCAGTCCCACGCCCGGCGTAAATGCTGCCACACACAGCCCGATCACCACCACTTCCAGAATGGCAAAGGTAACTGTCACGATCAAATGAATCAGCCTCTCATGCTGAAAAAAGGATACCTGGATTAAATGTTCCCTGATAATGGCCGCCCAATCCGCATCTGACTGCTGTAACAGTTCATCGATATATTTCCTGTAATTTAAAATACGCTTTTCCATCCTCTATATATCCTCTAACACTTTCCGCAGGTTCTCTATATCCTCCACAGTCGTAGCAAAACTGGTGGCGAAACGCACAACCGTATGGGTCTCATCATATGGTTCCCAGATATCAAACCGTACTTTCTTCTGCAACTTTTCCATCTCTTTGTTTTCCAGTATAATAAATTGTTGATTCGTGGGAGAATCCAGAAAGAAACGATATCCTTTTTCCTGGAATAACTTTATTAAATCCTCCGCCATCTCAATCGCCTGTCTGCTGATCTGACAATACAGATCGTCCGTAAAGAGCGTATCAAACTGGACGCCCAGCAGACGCCCTTTGGCCAGAAGTCCACCCTTCTGCTTGACCATAGTCAGGAAATGAGCCGGCATATTCTGCTTCGTAAAGATTACCGCCTCCCCGCAAAGCGCCCCTACTTTCGTACCGCCGATATAGAACACATCGCAGTATTTCGCGATCATGGGAAGCGTAACGTCCGTAGTCTTACTCATAAGACCATAGCCTAATCTGGCACCGTCCAGATACAGCGGTATTTTGTAGGTTGTGCACACATTAGACAGGGCCTCGAGTTCCGCCCTGGTATACAAGGTACCATATTCTGTGGGGTGGGAAATATAAACCATCCCCGGAAACACCATATGCTCATGACTGCTGTCTGCCCAATAACGCCTTAAATACTCTTCCAGTTCCCCGGCATCCATCTTCCCCGTATGGCTGGGAATCTCCAGCACCTTGTGGCCGCTGTTTTCAATCGCCCCCGCCTCATGTACGCTGACATGGCCTGTCGTGGCCGCCACGACACCCTCGTAAGGTTTGAGCATGGTACTGATCACCAGCATATTGGTCTGGGTTCCGCCCGCCAGGAAAAAAATCTCCGCATTCTTACAGTCACAGGCTTGTCTAATCTTCTCTTTGGCACTCTCGCAAAAATGATCATTGCCATACCCCGGCAGTGCCTCTTCATTGGTCTCCAGTAATCTTTCCAAAATCCGTCTGTGTGCCCCTTTGTTATAATCACACTCAAATGATAGCATTTTGATCCTCCTCTTTTTACTGATTCATCTTCTCCACAAACCCTATCTCCCTGGCCGTCATCTCCACCCAGGCCGGCCGAAAACCTGCCCGGATCGCATTGCGGACGGACTTGATATTCGACCATGCGGCACAGTAAAAAGGCACCTTACCGCGGGCAAAAGTCTCTATCGCAAGTCTCGCCGTCAGCGCTGCGGCAATTCCCTGCCTGCGGTACGGCGGCAGAACATCCACTCCAATCTGCCACATGGTCTCACAATCCGCGGAACATCCTGCCAGCCCGATCAGCCTGTCCCTCTCATAGGCTCCCACACCTAACACATCCAGGGTTTTCCTCTCCTCCGACAGAGCATTGCTCCACTCCGGCAAGTACAGCTTTTCAAAATCCTTCTGATCCAAAATCCGCATCTCATAGCCGCAGGATAATTCTTTTAACACATTTATATCCGGCAGAAAATACTCCGCCATAAAACAGACCTGCATACCATGCTGCATCAAAGCTGTATTGATCACCTGCATATTGGGCGTCTCAAAAAGATGCTCTACCGGGTATTTATTGATATATCCCGATACGATATCCCGCAATTTGTCATCGATTGATGCCACCACATTATTGCCATAGGACACCAGATTGCAGGCAAATGGCAGCGTCAGGTAGCGTCTGGCGTTCTCGTTTGTTTCCGATATCACAATTTTATTTTCAGCCGCGAGAAAATCCTCCGGCTCACAGTGTAAATCTGTCGCAGACTGCTTAAGTGCACACTGTAATATTTCATGGTTTGTCATAGTAAGCCTCATTCAGATAAACGTTAAAATATATTTTATTCTTCTATTATAGGAACTGCTTCTTACGAAGTCAATCTTTCCGTTTTTATAAAAAACAGGTTCATAAAAAAGGCGGTAGATTTTCTACCACCTTTCTTCTAATACCCATTTTGTTCCACTCCATATACCGCCTGTTCGTGGGTAAACCCTTCAAATTCCAACTGTTCTATCAATCCCTCCTTGGAAAAAGAAGAATATTCTAAATATGATCTGGCTGATCTGACCGCCTGTTCATTCCAGTTAGCTTCGCAATTATCTGCGGCAAATACCGCATCCTCTTCTGTATATTTGTCAAACTCCAACTGCCTTACCAATCCCTGATAAGAAAATGGCATAAACTCCAAATAAGTCTTTGCTGACCTGATGGCATTTTCCTGTCCCAGAGACAATTTACTTGAATCCTCTCGCTTTTCTTCTGCCTCAGATTCATTTTCTGTTCTGTTCGCTGCGATATTCTTCGTCTCAGCGGCCTCTATGGGCTTTGCTGGTTCTGCAATTACAGACTGTTCTTCTTGTCCAAATTTATCCGCCTGCACCAAAAGTCTATCCGAATCCACATCTGACACCACAATATACGCAGTCAGGATTATCCCAAAAACAGATATTAGAAGCCCAAACAAAGAAAACTTCCTGTCAGAAAAGCAATCCGTCAATCCGACAATTCCCAATACCGTACCAACTACGCAAGGTATTATGCCAATATACCAATATGACAATATTGTACCTATACTGCCAAAAATAAGAGATAAGATTCCTAATATATCCATCTTTTTCTAACTCTTCCGAACTAATGCCACAATAGCCAGAACAGCATTGATCAGACACCACACTGCCCAAACAACAAGATCACTGTAATTTCCATGTCCGGCAAAACCACACAATGCCGCCAATCCAAAAAGAATGATGAGGGCAATATTTCCACCTTTTCCCTCCGACTTTCTGGTTGCTACAGATACTATACCGCCAGAAAGCAGCAAAATAGCCACCAGAATCCCAACAGAACCAGAAGACCCTCCATTATCCTCCAGGGCATTGACCACTCCAGCCGCGCATGACTGAAATGTGACCACCACAAACAGAATAATTGAGATAATCCCCGCTACAAGTTTCCATGTCTTCATAAAAAAGTCCTCCTTTATTGTGTGTTAAAATTTTTATCCTTATATTTCAGTCCTGTAATCCGCTGGTACGCAGTGGCTCCATTCCATTCTGTTTCAAAAGGGCATTTACATCAATGATACTTCCCGGCCTCTCATTAAATACGATCATCATAAATGCATCTCTCGGTTTTTTGGCATATAGTGTAGGCATTTCATATTCTTTTAACGCCCTTTGTGTCTCCTCTAAAGTAAATTCCGCCGCATAGCAAATTCTTAAAATCACGTCCCTCTGTTTCGTCCTTTTCTCTCCGTTCAGTAACTTATAGCCATAACGTTCAGGAATATCTGCCTTCAAAAAAACCTGCTGCTGTGTTAATTTTTTTTCCTGAAACAGTTTCTTCATATAAATGATAAAATCATCTTTTCCCATTATCATACTGTCTTTATTTTCTGCACAGTAGACACTATAATTTTTAATGTGAGTGCTGCCGAGAACATTTTCTAAGTCTCGTGTATTTTTTTCGCTCATTATGGCCTCCTATCTGCTATAATGTTCATTAGTATATTACGAAAGGATTATATCCATGGATGCCTCTTGCAGATCAAACATCTCCTGTTACAAAACAATCGCTGTCATCAATGAAGCACATAATATTTTCCTTGTCCAACACCAAATCTCGCATAAAATATATATTAAAAAGATACTGGATATCTATAACCTTCCCATATATGTCTACCTGAGACAAAATAGAATTATCGGCATTCCCCAGGTCATCGAAATATGTGAACAGGACAACCAATTAACAGTAATCGAAGAGTACATTTCCGGCGTATCTTTGCAGGAACTGATGGTTACAGGACAGCTGACCGCTGCTTCCGTATCACATTATATTTGCGACTTGTGTGATATTCTTGAAAAACTTCATTCTCTGCCAGCGCCGATCATACACAGGGATATTAAGCCGTCTAACATTATAATCACACCTTGCAACCATGCCGTACTCATAGACTTTAACGCAGCAAAATACCTGACCAACATAAATTCCACCGACACAATACTTCTCGGTACAAAAGGCTATGCTGCCCCGGAACAATATGGTTTTGGTTCCTCTACTCCACAGACTGATATCTATGCACTCGGTATCTTACTAAAAGAACTTACTTCGGCTCTGCCCGCCCCGACAGATGCATTTACTCTAATCATTAATAAATGCATCCAGATTGATCCATCTAATCGTTTCGAATCTGTGTCATCCCTGAAACAGGAAATTCAGGGAAAAAGTAAAAATCCCCAAAACACATCGTCCGATTCACACAGCTGGCAATCGTTCCTTCCCCCGGGATACAGAACCCTGACTCCCTGGAAAATGGTAATCTCAACCAGCGTTTATCTTTTTATATTCTGGTTCTTTCTCTCCATAGATTTAAAAACAGTATCTGCCTCCGCTTTATGGCTGGAACGCATTTCCTGTTTGTTCATTATGCTGTTAATTATCTTTTTCAATTTTAACTATTGTAACATGCAGCGATTTTGGCCTTTATGTAATCACAAAAATCGAATAATACATTATTTTGGAATCTTAGTGCTGGATGTCCTCATGGCTTTTTCACTTTTCACCATGATGGTTATTTTGGAAGCCATCCTATTTACTTAGTTATTATATCATATCCTTTTTGCCCTCGTTGCCACCGTAAGGGTGGCAATTTTAATCCATTAATCTATTATATTTGGTCACCTTCCCACCCTCCCATTCGTATATAAGTCAAGAGGCCTCATAAATATAAGAAAGGAGCGCCCAATATGCGCAAAAGTGAAAAGGATATCGAACGCATCCTGCGAAGCCACGGCAGCACACTCTATCGAAGCGCTTTCCTGCTGCTTGGAAATCCTCATGATGTGCAGGATATCTTACAGGAAGTCCTGCTCCGCTATCTGGAAAAATCGCCTTCTTTTCAGTCCACAGAACATGAAAAGGCGTGGCTGTTACGGGTTACAACAAATTGTTGTACGGATTTCCTCAGATTCCGTAAGAGACATGCCTGCATAGACTTGGAATCCCTGAAAGAATGCCTGTCCGGCCCGGAGCAGGAAGAACAGCTGGAAGAGCTTTATTCCCTGCCGGCCAAATACAAAACTGTGCTGATGCTGCATTATTTCGAGGGATATTCCGTCTCAGAAATGTCACAGATTCTCAAAATATCAAATAGTGCAGTTAAGAAACGGCTCCAGCGCGGGCGGGAAGCCCTTAAGATTGCCCTCACGGATGGGAAATCATCAGCCCTTATTACCGCTCACGCAAAAGACCCATTAGCAAAACTGACAAACATCAAAAAGGAGAGTTATAACTTATGAATAAAAACGATATGATACAGATAAAAGAAGCCATCACAATGCCGTCCGAACTGTCCGACACTTTATTGCGCGGCTGCACCGTCTCCCGGACAAAGCGTTTTCCCTACACACGCTATTCCCGGCTGGCCATGGCGCTGATCGCCGCCTTTGCGATCATGATCACCGGCACTACCTCATATGCCGCCTATAATGTCTATCAGGAAAAAAACCTGGCTGTTTTTATGGAAAGTACTCTTTCTCAAATAGAGATTGACCGGATCGGAGAGGAACTGGTACAGATTCCCGGCATTGCTTCCTGTCGCTTCATAAGTGGAGATGAAGCCTGGAATGAGTTCCGGACCACATATCTGGATGATGTGGAGGGTCTTGCAGACGCTTTTAGCGAGAACCCTTTGCAGAATTCGTTTAACTATCGTCTCAGCGTGCGACTGAACGCCGATACGCAGGCAATCCGTGAAGAAATCAGCCGAATTGACGGCGTTCGGCTGGTGCAGGATCTCTCGGAATTGAAGCAAAAGTAATTTACTTCGCAGATGAACAAATGGGGCAAATCTCGATTACGAGGACTGCTTTGCGGCCTCAATACTTAAATTGGGAGTGCCCTCAGCACTCCCATTGATGCATCTTCATATTGACATGACCGTTTTCTTTGAAGGTTATGCCTTCCTGTAATAGCAGATTCCGCTGCCCTGCCCAGTGCGGCACTAGCCGGCCCGCGTGGTTCACAACCCTGTGGCAGGGATAGCTTCCATAATATTCCGCACGGCTTAAGACCTTCCCCACCAGCCTCGCATTGTTATCCCTGCCTATCAATTTTGCAATCTGTCCATAGGAGGCTACTTTTCCTGCTGGGATTTCTTCCACCACGGATAATATTTCATAAATCAAGTCTTCATTTAACACAGCCCTGTCGTCTGACACGACTTCTATCACCTCACATAAATACCCTACAGATTCCGATACTTCTGCCCCTCACATTTAGGCAGGTTTATCGACAAGTCCCTTCTGACATGAGTATCCGCATAATCCTCATCGGTCTTATTAAAATAATCGTACTCGCCCCCTGGCGTATCATCCCAGGTCACATCCACGTTATAATATCCGTCATCCAGCCCCACAATGTTCCAGGCGTGATCTTCTCCCGCAAAACCGGTACAATAATAACAGGGAATCCCCAGTCTCTGCATAAGATACTGATAGGCCCTGGCATAGCCGGCACACACACTTTTGCCTTCCACCACTGCGCTGTAGGCACTCTGATTCATATCCGCGCCTTTGACATATTCTATCTTATCGATCAGAAGATCGTGTATCCGTCTGCCCTTCTCGTAATCACTCAGATTCTCCACCTGTGTCAGCATCGTATTTACCGTATTATAGAACTGGGAAGATTTTTCCGGAAACTCTTCCTGCGTAATATTAAATTCCAATTCCAATTCCGCACAGATTTTATTTTTATCATATTTGCAGACAAAAGCCGTATTCAGCCAGAACAGTTCCGGGTGGTCGTTATAGACTGCCATGATCACATTCTTGATCTCCGACACCGGCACAGCTTCAATCGGCACAAAGGCTCCATTGAATGCATTGGCATTGGCAAAAATCTGTCGGTACAGGTGCTGCCCCTTGGCATCCAGCATGGCATAGTAGGGATAAACTGCCGGATCAAAGGTATAGCCATCTCCCAGCTGACCATATCCCAAATCGCTGGTGTACTCACCACCCTCTGCATCCGGCAACTCTTCTGACTTCTCTGTGATCGGTTGATATCCCGACTTACCGCTGACAGCTTCCGGCACTTCGATACCGGATTCTGACGGCACCTCATAACCATTGGTACCTCTGACGACTTCTTCCGGCTCCTCTGCATCCGGCAAATTCAGATTCTCACTCCAATCCTCTCCGGCCGGTTCCCCCGAAGACTGCTCTTCTTCCTCTTTTGGCAGCGATTCCGGCTCTTTCCCGGAATCAGATTCTTCCTCATTTTCCCCGGACAGGACTTCTTCCGGCTCTCCGGATTCCAAAGTCTCCTCCTGCTGCGTCTGTTTAGACGATTTATTCCCTGATACCAGGCCTGACAATTTCTTTGTAATATTTGGATTGAGGGCACATAACAGGATCAGGATGCACAACAATGCCGTCAGGACTGCAATGGCCGCTAAAATCTTCTTCAGTATTTTCATGATCAGCCCTCAAACTGCACAAAATTTCTGCCGGAAGCATCCGAATACCTGAGAATGATTGCCGAAGTCTTGGGAAGCGTTATGCTGACTTTGCCTGCAACCACCGGATATTCCCTGTTTTCCGTAGTATATCCTTCCGCCGTTGTCAAAAGAAGCTGCTTAAGCATACATTCTTTCGGGATACCCAGATACCAAACAGACAGTTCTTTTGTGATCTCATAGTCATTATTATTCACAAGTATCACGGATTTGCCCATTTTATTAAATCTGCCATAAGCTATCACATTGTAATCAGCGTCCAAATATTTCAGGGAGCCGGTCAAAAACTCCTTGTGGGATTTATGGATGCGGATGATATCTTTATGGAAGGAGATCATCTCATGATCCTCATGCCCCCATGGATAAGTCCTTCTGTTATCAGGATCGGTAAATCCGCAGACACCTGCTTCATCCCCATAATATATAGTCGGTGCGCCGGGCCAGGTCATCTGAATCACCACAGCCTCCCTCATCACGGCCTTATTCACACCCTCATTTGCCGCATGGGGCCCCAGGGTATTCGTCCTTCCCACCCTGTGATTGGTTCTGGTCAGAAACCGGGAATGATCATGATTGGACAGCTCATTCATCGCTACCAGAAGAGAAGGCATTGAGAAATTCGCAGAGTGATGTCTCATGGCGCCCCAAAAACTATCTGCATTGCCCCGCATATCTTCCCTGTAATCATCGCTGTGTTTCTGCATCCCGGTCAAAAACCAGGTGACCGGCTCCATAAAGGCGTCATAATTCATGACAGTATCCCACTCTTTGCCCTGCAGCCAGTCTTTCGGACTGCCGTAATGCTCCGCCAGAATGATCGCATTGGGATTGGCCGTCTTGACCGCCTGGCGAAACTCCTGCCAGAAGCGGTGGTTAAATTCCGGACTGTGTCCTAAGTCTGCCGCCACATCCAGTCTCCATCCGTCTGCATTATAAGGCGGTGATACCCATTTCCTTCCGATATACAATACATAATCCAATAATTGTCTGGAATTTTCATAATTCAATTTGGGCAGTGTATCATGCCCCCACCAGCCATCATAAGAACCATTATAGGGGAACCGATTCTCATCCAAAAAGTGGAAGTAATTATGATAGGGACTGTTCTTATCAATATAAGCGCCCTTCTCGTAGCCCGGAGCATTCTCATAAATCCGCTCTCTATCCAGCCACTTATTAAAAGAACCGCAGTGATTAAACACCCCATCCAGGATAACTTTCATACCCCTTCGATGGGCTTCCTTTACCACTTCCGCAAAAAGTTCATTGCTGGCTTCCAGATTATCCTTATTGGAGATACGGTCAATATACCTGGTAGCAAAGCGGTTCTCCTTCTGATCCGGGCGAAGAAGTTCCCCTTCATCGTGTACGATCTTTCCAAAATGGGGATCTATATAATCATAATCCTGAATGTCATATTTATGATTCGAAGGCGATACAAACAGGGGATTGAAATATATCACATCCACGCCCAAATCCTGCAAATAGTCCATCTTGTCAAGCACCCCTTGCAGATCACCGCCATAAAACTCCCGTACACCCATGGCCGCAGGATACTTATCCCAGTCCTCCACCCGCACGGTCTTATCTCCAATATACTGATACTCATTCGTGAGCACATCATTGCTGGGATCTCCATTATAGAACCGATCCACATATATCTGGTAGAAAACAGCGCCCTTCGCCCAATCCGGTGTCTTAAAACCCGGGATCAGCTGAAAGTGATAGTATTCATTGATATCTTTTGTAACGCCCCGCATGTCATAATAGCAGGAAATCTTACCCGCATGTACTTCAAAATAGTAGCTTAACTTTTCATCCTCCAGCTGGATACTGAGAGCATAGAAATCAAAATACGCATTGGAATCGACCTTGGTCATAATATGCTTCTGTCCTTTATCCACCAGAAACACTTTGTCGATATTGTTGCACCCGGAACGAAAATAAATCGTCACTTCCTCGTATGCACTGGGTTCCGGCGGACACACATAGTCCTCCGTCATATCTGAGAACAGGGCTTTCCTGTTGAACACCGGCCGCATACCTGCCATATACATCTGATTTTTTTCTGCCTTTTGAAATTGATTGATGTCCATATTCAGCCTTCCTCTAAAAATTACGAAAAACTTACATAGATATTTTATCCTATATGTTGTGGATATTCAAGGGTTTAAACACCCCGATATGGCACATATTGTATAAATTGCCCTGATTTGACAAAATATTACCCAAATTTTATCCGTAAAAGGTAAAAAAGACAGTTTATCCAAACTGTCTTTTTTAGAGAAGGTATTTCTTTCTTATGGGGTATAGCAAAAAACTATATAATGTATTGGGGGGTTACAAGTAGTATATTATCATACCCCCTGTCTGTCTACAATACTAAGGATTCACAAATATTACAATTTACGATGTTCATTTTTGTATATATTGCACAAATCGCTGCTCTTTACACCAGTTCACCGGGTTCTTCAGGCTGCGGATAGCAAGTATCAAAGAGCCCTTCAAACTCTGCACGGTTAATCTTTTCCTTCTGTAACAGGAGTTCGGCGCACTTATGCAGTACATCCTCATGTTCTTTGATAATCTCCTTTGCCTTACGATAACACTCGTCAATGATCGCCTTCACTTCCCTGTCGATCTCCCCTGAGATCAGTTCGCTGTGGCTCTTCGCATGTGCCAAATCCCGGCCGATGAATACCTCATCGTCATCATCATCATAATTGATCACGCCGATATTATCAGACATACCATATCGAGTTACCATCCTGCGGGCTGTCTTTGTGGCCTTCTTGATATCGCTGGATGCCCCTGTGGTAATATCATCAAAGATAATCTCTTCGGCGATCCGCCCACCCAGGGATACCATGATATCCTCTATCATCTTTCCCTTGGTGAGGAACATCTCATCCTTTTCCGGAAGCGGCATCGTATAGCCTGCTGCCCCCAGTCCGGTCGGAATAATGGACACTGTGTATACCGGCCCCACATCAGGCAGTACATGGAAAAGGATTGCATGCCCCGCCTCATGATAGGCCGTAATCTTCTTCTCCTTCTCGGAAATGATACGGCTCTTCTTTTCCGCACCGATTCCTACCTTGATGAACGCCTTTTTAATATCTTCCTGCTTCACAAATGCCCGCTTGTCCATAGCCGCATTGATAGCCGCCTCATTTAAGAGATTCTCCAGATCCGCTCCTGTAAAGCCTGCTGTGGTCTGCGCGATCTGCTGTAAATCCACGTCATCACCGAGAGGTTTATTCTTGGCATGTACTTTCAGGATATCTTCTCTGCCCCGCACATCCGGGGACACCACTGTGATCTTTCTGTCAAAACGTCCCGGACGCAGGATGGCAGGATCTAAGATATCTACCCGGTTGGTCGCCGCCATCACAATAATACCCTCATTGACGCCGAAACCGTCCATCTCCACCAGCAGCTGGTTCAATGTCTGTTCTCTCTCATCGTGGCCGCCGCCCATACCGGTACCACGCCGCCTTGCCACCGCGTCAATCTCATCAATAAAAATAATACAGGGCGCATGTCTCTTGGCTTCTGCAAACATATCACGCACGCGGGACGCACCCACACCAACAAACATCTCCACAAAATCGGAACCGGAAATACTAAAGAACGGCACATTGGCCTCACCTGCAATGGCCTTGGCAAGAAGCGTCTTACCGGTACCCGGCGCACCCTCTAAGAGCACACCCTTGGGAATCCTCGCTCCCACCTTGGTAAACTTGCCCGGCTCTCTTAAAAACTCTACAATTTCCTGTAGTTCTTCCTTCTCTTCTTTCAGCCCGGCCACTTCACCCAGCGTGATCTTGTTCTCACCACCCATAGTGAGCTTGGCGCGGCTCTTTCCAAAATTCATCATTCTGCCGCCGCCACCGCCGCTGGAATTCTGTGCGTTCATCATCACGAAGAAAAAGACACAGACTACCACAACGATCAGAATCGGAAATACGCTGTTGAGAAACCAACTCTCCTCCGGCACACTCTCCACGCCGCAGTCTATGCCATAACTTCTGACCAGAGTTTCCATTTCCATGACATCCGTCACGTAGAGGATCCTCTCCTCCCCGTTCTTTAAGACAATTTCCAAAGAACCGGTCGGTGTATCTTTATTCGGACAGATATTGACCACTGCAACTTCATTCTTCTCAAGTTGTTCTTCAAACTCGCCTCTCGTGTAGCCATTGTTCTGTACACGCAGAGTACCTACCCAGACGGTAAGCAGAAGCAAGCCGATGATAATCACAAAATATACATAAAAACTTTTATTATTCTTGCCCAAAGCGTACCTCTTTCTCTAATCAAAATTTACCACACCAATATAGGGCAGATTTCGATATTTCTGATCATAATCCAGTCCGTAACCCACCACGAACTTGTCAGGAATCTCAAATCCCGTATAATCCACTTTTACATCCACCACTCTCCGCTCCGGTTTATCTAACAGCGTACAGAGTTTCACATCTTCCGGCCCTCTGTCCCTGAGCATATCCAGTAAATAGCTGAGCGTCCGTCCGGAATCCACAATATCCTCCACCACCAACACATGCTTCCCCTGCAAAGGTTCATCCAGATCTTTCACGATCCTGACTACCCCGCTGGATTTGGTATCTCCGCCGTAGCTGGATACCGACATGAAGTCAAGCGACACCGGCACCGTGATCCGCTTGGCAAGTTCACACATAAAGAAACTGCCTCCCTTTAAGACACACACCAGATGCACCTGTTTGCCTGCGTAATCCTTAGAAATCTGGTCTCCGATCTCCTGAATCCTTTTGTCAACTTCTTCCTCTGTCAATAACACATCAACTCGTTCCGCCATGATACCCTCCTCTTAACTGTACCTGTAAGATACATTTTGTACTTTCATCCACTCCGTAATATTGGCTGGTCCGATATTCCGGTATCCAGAGAACATGTGCTCCATCAGCCAATATATACATGCTGTCACGCTGCATTTTCGGGATTTTCTCATTGATCATATACTGTTTGAGGGACTGGGTGTGGAGCGCCTTATCAATGGTCAGATAGTCGCCCGTTTTCCTCGTCCGCAACAATAAAGACGTAGTTATTTTATCATAATCAAACCATTTCGTATATCTATTTTGTGGAATATTTTGCCCCTTTTGGAAGAAATCATGTCCCGGAGGAAGCAAATCTCTGTCAAGTAACATAAAAGAAAAGCAGCCGCCATCCGGTATCAGGATATCCTCTGGCGGTTCAACCGCATAACTTTCCCGCTCTCCGGACAGCCGATTCTGCCTCGATGCCAGCCTCCCTTCCTTTTGCAGAATCTGTCTCCCCTCTTTTTGCAGAATCAACATATCGTACTCTTTATATGCCTTAATCTCATAGGGCAGGGACAACTCTTTACTGCCGTCTTTAGACAGAAGCCCCACCAGGTCTGCAATGTGTTGTCCCGTGATATCTTTTCGGTGAGGCGTCATCTGTTCCAGTGCATACAAAAGCACCCGCTTTATCATGACAGGATCTTCTGACAGAAGTTCTTTGCCCCGGATCCGCAGACATTGACAGCCGCCGCCCGTCATTACACTGTCACATGCCTTTATATTATCATCTGCCTGTTTCCTCTCCCTGTCTTTTGCCTGCGCCCCTTTCCTGCTTTCCGTCCGCGCCTTTTTTCTATCTTCTTCTATTGGTCTATCCGCATATGTTTGCGCATATACCAGAAACAGTCGCTTCGTCTCCCGGCTTAAATAATCTTCCGTCTCCATCACAATATCCGCCAGATCATTCATATGCGGTATCGCTCTCATACAGATTGCACTCTCCGCATAAGGCAGGATATGGTGCCGTATCCGATTCCGGGCATAGGTGTCCTCCTCATTGGTGCTGTCCTGACAGCAGGCTATATTCTGTTCTTTGAGGAAGTTCTCTATCTCCTCTCTGGTAAGGCACAATACAGGCCGAATCACCTGATCTCTCACCGGGCGGATGGAACTCATTCCCTCCAGACCACTGCCCCGGAACATATGAAAGAGCATGGTCTCTGCCCTGTCATTGGCATTGTGTGCAACTGCAATCTTCCCACAGCCAGTCCCGCTCTGCTCATCTGTCACTTCCTGAAATATCTGATATCTGAGTATCCTGCCCGCCTCTTCCGGGGACAGTTTATGCTCTCTGGCATAACCGTACATATCCACCTCTCTCAGATAACAGGGTATTCCCATTTCCTCACATAGTTTCTCCACATACGCCGCATCCTGGTCAGCGTCTTCACGCACTTTATGATTGACATGTACCACCGAAAGCCGATAAGGAATGTCCTCCTGCAAACGTTTCAGAAGATACAACAGACAGACAGAATCAGCGCCGCCGGATACGCCCGCCGCCACAAAATCTCCCTGTCCGATCATCTGGTGCTGTGTAATATATTTTTTAACTTTCAGGTAAGTCTTATCTCTCGTCATATGTCTTATCCATTCTCTTTATCTAAAGAAACCCTCTACTGTCCGCCATCTTAAGATATGGTATCTGCCTACAGCAGGCAGTCCTCCGACTGATCCCATATCCCAATCACCAGCACTGTCATATCGTCCCGGATCTGTCCTTTGCTCTGCTTGATGGCATATGCCAAAATCTGATTGGCGATCTCATTCGGGTTTGTGTACTCCATCCTGCCGATGATCTCCGGCAGCACTTCCTCTCCCAATCCCTGAGACAGGGCATCCAGTATCCCATCTGACAACATGATCACATAATCCCCGTTTTGCAGCATACGGCTCATGATTTCCGGCTCTATCTGTTGGAATACCCCCAACGGCAGATTTTGAGCAGAAAGCCTGTCCACCAGCCGGCCTCTCTTAATATATGTACAGGCAGCGCCCACCTTAACGAACTCACATTCTCCACTATACAAATCCATACTGCATGCATCCAGGGTTGACATGTTCTGCTCCTGTCCTGTGGCCGCCAGCGCTCCGTTGATCATCTGCACAGCCGACTCTTTGCCAAATCCCGCTTCCAAAAGGCGTTCCATCATCTCGATCACCCGCCCGGAATTCCTGCACGCTATCTCTCCGGATCCCATACCATCCGATAAGATTGCCACTAACTTACCGGTATCCTCTTCATAGAAAGAATAATTGTCTCCCGATACCTTCTCTCCCTCTTTCACCGCCTTCGCAAAACCGGTCAGCAAATGATACGGCGGTTCCTCCAGAAAATAATAAGTATTATAATCCCTGGTCAGATAGATGGGAGAATTTTTCGAGGGGCACAGCCTGGTATTCATGGCCACCGATATAAAGTCCGCCACATCCTCCGTGGAGATATGCTCACTCTCACCGCCCCTGATACGCTTTTCCCCAAGGTTGCGCATCGTCAGGCTGATCTCCCAATGTCCATCTTCATGTTCCATCTCAAAAAAATCCTTCAGCTGGATCCCCGATTCCCGAAGCAATCTGGACATCTGTTTAAACCGCCGTTCTCCCATAGGGCGGCAGCGGCAGGTCTCCTTGGCCACCCTGGCCATAATATGCGCCATTTCCTTTAAATGTTCCGCCAAAAGTCCCTGATTCTCCTGTAACCTTTTCTGCCACAGGTATTCCTGCCGGTCTGCCGGGTCCGGCGTCTGTTCCTGTTCATCTTCCTCCTCAAACAGATCTGCCAGATCCCTGAACGACTCCGCATAAGTCAGAAGTTTCTGCCTCCCATACTCCGGTATGATCTCTATCCTGCTATCATCTCTGATCTCCATCTGTCTTTTCATAACACGCCTCCCTATTCTCCTACTAATATATGAGAGGGTTGTCCATTATATTCCCACAAGTTGCAGACTTTCCTATATAACAAAAAGCAAATCCCAGAACATGCCCGGAATCTGCTTATTTTTCATCCTTAAATATAATCTCTCCTTCATATACCAGCCCCAGCTTCTCCTTGGCAACTTCCTCCACGAACTTCTTGGTCTGTGTATATTTTCCATATTCCTCTATCTCTTCCGTTCGGGCCTGCTCCGCTTCAATCTCCTGTAACAAAGCCTCTTCCCTCGCCATATAAGTACTGCGCCTTTCACGCAGTTCCACACTCTTGACCGTGACCACAAGCAACATCATCAATACCACCGTGGTAACTAAAAGCATGCCCAATCTGTTCTGGCGCTTTTTACGATATGCTGCTTTTCTTGCCATACTGTTAGTGATACCCCTCTCCTGTCACATGTTAGCGTTTACATAAAACCATTTTAAGGGTTTTTATGCAAACCGTCAACCGCTTTTTTACAAATTGTTGACATTTTCTAATTTTTTTTGCAACAAACTGCACAACCCGCTTTACCTTGAAAAACAGCCATTTCAACGGCTTTAGCACAATTTGTATAACGCGAAATATAAACCACAGTATCTTGTATATGCATGTTGACATAACACGCACAAACCAGTCCCTGATAACTGTCTTATATAATAACATGCCAAGAGAAGCTCCCACTACCGCAAACCATCTTAATACACCATTATTCTCTCTGTACAGCATATAGAAAACAACAATCCCGCAAGCCAGCCAAAACACAAAGTCTTCCATGGATATCAGAAAACTTCCATGCTTAACCAGTTTTCTGATAACCCGGATCCAATCATAAGCAAATGTAATGAACAGCCCCATAAGGACAGAATGCAGAAAAAAGGTTACCTCCTGTATGATTTCCTGACTCATATCTCATGACTTCCTCCGAGAACTCATTTAAACAGTCTGGACAGTATGGATTCGCCCTTCGCACCGTATCCTGCACTCTCTGAATAGGTAAAGCTGTCTACCCTGCCATCGATATCTACTTCCCCTTTATCCAGGGAAAGCCTGCTGACATGCAGTTCATTACCTTTGATCATCAGCATTCCCTGTTCTGTCTCCAACAGAATCTCGTTCACATCAAAGGAAAGTACATCATTAACTCCACTGACAGTACATGTCCTTCTGTTGGTAAGCATTAACTTGTGAGGTTTTTTACCGCTGTTATTCAGATCTTCCATACATGCCCTCCCGTGATTATGGTACTTCTTAAATGTATGTCTGATCTGTCTGAAATATGCCTGTTACGTCAGATAACGGAATAATTCTTTTGCTTCCTCCTTCCTTACAGTCTCCTGTACATCCAGCACTTCCACTTTCACTTCCTTATTCCCAAACTGAATCGTGATGACATCCCCGGCCTTCACATTGGCGGAAGCTTTCGCCGGCCTGTCATTGATAAAAACCCGGCCGGCATCACAGGCTTCATTTGCCACCGTGCGGCGTTTGATCAGCCGCGATACTTTTAAATATTTGTCCAGTCTCATATCTTTCCCTCCTCAAAAGTAAATTTGCTTCGCGTACTCGATTTCCTGTAACATTAAAAAGCCCGTATGCATTGCATACAGGCTTTCTCATCTTTTTAAGATTTATGCGTTAAGCATATCCTTCAGTGCCTTACCAGCTTTGAACTTGGGAGCCTTGGAAGCAGCAATCTTCATAACAGCGCCGCTCTGAGGATTTCTACCCTCTCTTGCTGCTCTCTTGGAAACTTCAAAAGTACCAAAACCAACTAACTGTACTTTGCCGTCCTTTTTCAGTTCATCAGCAACCACATCGGTAAATGCCTTTAATGCCTTTTCTGCATCTTTTTTAGATAAGCCTGCCTGATCAGCCATAGCTGCAACTAACTCTGTTTTGTTCATGTTAACTCCTCCTCTTTAATGAGTTTAATAATATTTTAGATGTTTCCTCTTCGAAACTGTCTATACATATTTATATCTGCTTTTTATGGGCTTGTCAAGCAAAAAATGCCATTTTTACGGCATTTTTCGGGATTCGCCGCCATGCATATGTTCTGTTGATGCTATTTCGCGGCAATTATAATTTATTGTCTGAATATTCACTCATATTTCTCAATTAAATCGTCTATTTTATCCGTCAAAGCCTGCTCCTGGGAAATTTTTCCTATCCTGGCAATATCGCTCAACCGAAGAAGCATATCCGCCATAATATCACTCAGTTTCTTATCATATGCGGAAGGTTCGCAGGTTTTCAGCCGATCCACCGCCTCCTGCAACGCCGCCACATCCTGTTCAAACGTACTGCCCTGCTCATAAAACTTGTCTATCTTTTTCAGAACTTTCGCGGCCCTTGTAAGCGCCGGCAATTCTCTGGGGATTTCTCTGAGAGGTGATTCCACCCAATCCTTATCTTTCTTCTCTTCCTTTTTAATCTCTTCCCAGTTTACCAACACTTCGTCCGGAGTATCCGCACTGCCCGTCCCAAACACGTGGGGATGGCGTCTCACCATCTTCTGACTGACCTCGTTCACCACGTCTTCCATGGTAAATAATCCTTCTTCCGAAGCAATCTGCGCATGCATGACTACCTGCAAAAGAACGTCACCCAGTTCTTCTATCATATTTTCCGGATTGCCAGTCTGGTCATAGATGCGGATGGAGGCCAGCAGTTCTGCCGCCTCCTCCATCATACATGGTTTCAGGCTCTCATGGGTCTGTACCTTATCCCAGGGACAGCCATTTTCGCTTCTGAGCATTTTAATGATATCGAGAAATTCCTCGTATGTATATTTCTTGTCTGACATGAGTGCTCCTTTGGTGTGCAGGAGATGAATTAAATCAATTTACCTGATTCAATCAACTACCTGTCAACTAAAATTATTTGAAGCTTTTGAATATAATTTCTTGAATTTACAACTCTTTTCAAGTAATCCCGTTTTTATAAATCTCTTTGGAGAGTCACTTAATCAACTACCCGTCAATTAGAATTATGCCCAATATGGTACATACTTTCCAAATTATCTATCGGATTTTTTTCAATGTTTCATCTTGTTAAATTGAAGCAATGAAATTTACTCATTAAAGAGTTTCTCTTGCCTTATCCTTCTTTAGCGTCTACGCCGGGAATTGCTGGTTTGTTCTATGCGCACGGAGTTTGTTACGGTACTATCAGATGTCTGGGGCGTGTTATTATCAGGAGCAGGGGGCGTTGAATTTTCGCCTTCGACTTCTTCTTGACCATCTTCATCGGTGCCCTCTTCTTTCGGATTATCCTTGTTTTCTCCTTCCCCTTCATCTGTCCCTGATTCGGGCTCTGGTTCATCGCAATATTCACATTTACCATCTACAAAATGATGTCCCGTTGCAGGAATTATTTCTGTTTTACTTTCTCCGCATTCACAGGTAGATACTTTCTTTCCATCATCTGTACAGGTCGGAGGTACGTTGCTCGTCTCTTCATAATGATGCCCTGTCGCTGGAATTTCTTCTGTTTTACTCTCTCCGCATTCCGAACAGGTTATGGTTTTCTCACCCGCCTTAGTACAGGTTGGTTCTAGCGTAACTTCTCCTTCACCACTAAAATCATGTGAGCACTCCTTACCACACTTCGTGCATATACCATCCTCATACTCATGCTCACAATCTTCCTTCGGCGGATCCGGATCATTCCCGCTTACCGTCTCTCCAAACCCAGGAAAATCTTCTCGGGTATACGTAATTTTCTTTATATTATCAGGAATATTAATTTGATAATCCTTTGTCGCATATTTCGTACTCATTAAGGTAATCGTATGACGTCCAGGTTTTAAGTTAAAGTCTATAGACTTCGATGATGAACTCGTAATTCCCATTAAAATATCGTCTACGAAGACACGCACACCTTCTAAATCAAGGTTAACCTGTACCGCCACAGAATTATCACTAACCGACCCATTTGGCTTCGTACCATTCCCGCTGACCGTCTCCTGCTCCAGATCCGTAAAGGAATAAGTAATGTCCTCTCCGTCATTGTAGAGATATATTGTATAACTCTTGGTCTTATATCCGCTCTTACGCAGGGTAATGGTGTGACTTCCTACGGTCTTCTTAAAGCTTATCGGAGAAACCCCGATATAATTACCATCTAAATAAACTTCCACATTCTTAGGCGCATCAATATACACTCTGTTGCCGCTCTTGGCTCCCAGGGCATTTTCACTGAGGCTGTCTTTATTCTGATCTTCCACGGGTACTGCCGGCTGATAATCATCTATCGTGTTACTGCTGACAGTACGTCTGTCATTATCATCCCGCTCCTCCTCAAGTTCGAAGGAAATGGTTGCATACTCTGATCCCACCTGAATATATTTCGTCAGGGAATCGTATCCCTTGGCTTCCAGATGCACCTGATGGATTCCGTAGGGCAGTTCTACCGCCTTGCTGATATCCACGGTCTGGCCGTCTATGGAAACCTTTGCCGTATCCGGCGTGACGCTGAACAAGATCCGTCCGGTCTTATTCTCCGTAATCTCCAGATCACCCACATCGAGTATCACTTCCTTATTGCGCTCAATCAGCACCTCTTTGGTGCCGCTCACGCCACTGTTAGACAAAAGTACCTGATAACTTCCCTCCGGTACCACCAGGAGCATGTCCTCGGTAATCTCCCGAATCACGCTGTTGCCCACTTCTATCCAGCCGCCGATAAGCGCCTGGTCGTTCTTTAAGCGCAGATAGCCATGCCCTTTCTCCACATTGATACTATAGATCTTATGATCGATGCCGGAGACCGTGAGCACATCCTGTTTTACCACGTCCATGACTTCCGAACGTCTGCCTTCTGACATAACGACCACATCATCCGGAAGGGAATAGGTATTGGATCCGATGTTGGCGGTCTTATTGGGCCCGCCCAGGTCATAATTTTCAATCCCATCATACACCCAGGCCTGCGGAGAACGCTGGATGCTGGCAAGACGCTTTTTCCCTTTTAGAAAGGTGACATCCACCACATTTCCCGGTTCAATCTGGGAAATGGTCATGGGGCCGTCATGTTTATCTTTCACATAAGTGGTTCCGTCATAATAGAGGGTATATTGTTTGCCCGTCTCCATATTCATGAAGACCACGGCGCTGTTCTCCTGATCTGTGGAGATGACCACCGCCGTGTCTGCTGAATCATAGCTGCCCGCTGTGGAGGCGATAAACCCTGTGTCCATCGTCTTTTTATCTTTGGCTCTGCCTACGTTACTGGCCTCCGAAGTACAGCCCGTCAGGCAGAGCGTCATCACCATCAACATCGCAACTGTGTTTATAAATCTTCTGTGCATTCTTATCCTCCATATCGGGACAGTAATCCAGCCGTTCAGGAATCCTTGCCCCATCTATAAATTATAAGTGAAATATATTTTGCAGGAAAAGCTTTTTCTCTTCTTCCTGTGCAAACAATTTCTCTATTTTCTCCATATTTCTTCCCGGTATCCATGCTTTGCCGCTGTTGTAATAGAAATTTACGATCTTCCAGAATTTTTCCGGATAGGCAAAACGGAAATACAACTGTCTGTAATCCTGCTCAGAGAGTGTCTTCTCTTTATTATAACTCTCCAGAAGCATATTCCCAAGTGTCTGCGACCAGTTATTTTTTTCCAGCAGCTTGCGCATAAACAGATACAGATCTCTGACCGGGTGGTCTCTGACACATTTCTCAAAATTGATGAGCACACTGCCGCCATCGGTTTGCAGGATGTTGTGGTACTGGTAATCACCATGGCATACTACCGGATACTGAAGGGAATCCTCTCCATAGGCATAATACCGCAAATCCTCAGTAATTTGCAAGGCAATATCCATAAAATAATCATAATGTTTCATCAAATATATCTCAAAATCTGTCTTCTGGCTTTTTTTCTGAAGAAATTTGTGTACCTTTTTCAGTTCCCGGTTATGCTTCTCATACTCATTTTCTACCCGGTACACCGGCTGATCGCCCAGTTCTTCATAATCCGCGAGGTCACAAATCTTGTGCAGGGCCGCCAATGTATCTACCGCGCTGCAACATTCTTCCATATTCCGATGATCACATTCCCTGCCTTCAAAGTATGTCTTTACAATATAAGGCACTCTGTCCTGGTCGCAGACGATCAATTCATCTTCCTTCGTCCGCAGAATAGACTCCACCCTTACAATGCCGCTCTCATGAATATGTTTTAACAGGAAATCCTGAAATCTGACTTTATCCGCCGGTCCGCCATACTCTTTCATGATAAGCAGCCCGCGGTCTGAATCGCACAGGATGGCTCCACGCCCCTTCCAGGTACGATTCACTTCTATCTCATATTGCTCCAATAAACTGACAGCTCTGTCATTCACACGAATACCCCCTGCTTAGTCGTCTATCTTATCTTATGAACAGCAAGGGAAAAGTATGATTTTCATGTGACAATTTTCTTACTGATGTCCAACAGCTTCTCCGGTGTGTTTAAGTAAGGATCCTCAAGCACCCTGTCAAGCAATTCCTGCAACACTGCTCCGACCTGTCTTCCCGGCTTCATTCCCAGGGCGATCAGATCAGTACCTGTGATGGCAAGGTCTTTGAGACTGACGGCATCACCCTGCTCTCTGACCTCCTGATAGAGTCTCTCTATGTAAGCAAGATTCTGCAATTTTTCTTCTCTCTGGTAACTGCTCTGGGCTTCCACGTCTGCATGACGCACGGCAAACATCATCGCAAAGATATCTTCGCCCATCCGGTTCAGCGCCCGCCTGACACCCGCCTTTGTAGCTGCGATCTCCTGATCATGATACAATACCAGCTTAGTCACCTTTTCCGTGGTATCATTGTCAAACTTTAACCGCCGCAAGATTTCTCTGGTCATCTGCGCACCCACCACAGGATGTGTCTTGTTATGGGTAATGCCTTCTTCATCCACCGTCAACGTCTGCGGTTTTCCAATATCATGAAAAAGCATGCCAAGCCGCAGCACTTTGTCCGCCTCTACAACCAGCATGGAATGCAAGATATGTTCTCCCACCGTATAACAATGGTGAGGGTTGTTCTGCGGTGTCTCCATACACAGATCAAATTCCGGCAGAATCTGTGCGGTGATGCCAGTCTCATAGGCAATCCGGAGATAATCGGGATGCGGTGATATCACAAGTTTCACCAACTCAGTCTGAATCCGCTCCGCACTGATCTTCTGCAAATTAGGCGCAAGAGCTGTGATGGCCGCCTGGGTATCCTCATCAATACGATACCCCAGCTGTGCTGAGAAACGGACCGCCCGCATCATACGAAGCGCATCTTCCGTAAAACGTTCCCTGGCATCTCCCACGCAGCGGATCACGCCGGCCTCCATATCCGCAAGGCCGCCGTAAAGATCTGCCAGCCCCCGGGTTTCATTGTATGCCATGGCATTGATCGTAAAATCCCGGCGTCTTAAATCTTCCTCCAGACTGGCCGTAAAAGTGACATTATTAGGATGCCTGCCATCTTCATAATCTCCATCAATCCGAAAGGTGGTCACCTCAAATCCTTCTTTATCCAGCATAACCGTCACAGTCCCATGACGGATACCGGTATCGATCGTCCTCGAAAAAAGGCGCTTGATCTCCTCCGGCCTGGCAGAAGTCGTGATATCCCAATCATCCGGTTCCCTGCCCAGAATGGAATCCCGGACACAGCCGCCCACTGCATACGCCTCATAACCTGCCGTTTCCAGGGTGTCTATGATCTTATGCACTTTTGCAGGCAGCTGTATCTGCATGAGATTCTCCTTATCTGTCTTTTACTTCAGCCAATGCTCGGCCCTTTAAAAATATCTTTTACATCTTCCAGATGAAGATCCGGTTTTTCATCTTCCTCTACCAGAGAACCCACCAGGCGTTCCATCTCTTTCTTGGACATCACACCCCGGCTTCTCTCGATAAACTCTTTCTTTTCGTCATCCGACATATCTGAAAACCGATCCATTGCTTCCCGGTTCGTGGCGAACGCCAGCCCTAAGCCAACGGGTAACGTATTATAATCCATTTTTTTCACTCCTTCTGTACTTAATGCTCTGTTAGCATGTACAGAAAGAGATTGCTTTATGCAAGCGTGGCAATACCTCGCAGACGAATATCTTCGCTGGAAGCGCCGATCAAGATCACATAATCTCCCGCATCCGCAATAAAATCGTGAAGCTGTACATCAAAGTAGGCAAAATCTTCCTGTTTAAGCGTAAGTGAAACTTTTTTTGATCTGCCCGGCGCAAGGAAAACTTTGGCAAAACTCTTTAATTCCTTGTCCGGCCTGTCCACTTTGGCCGCAATCGGTGCAATGTACACCTGCGCGATCTCCGCACCGGCCCGCTTACCGATATTCTTTACCGTAAACGACAATTTCACATTCTTGCCTTTCTCCGCCTTTAAAGTCAACCCACTGTACTCGAAATCCGTATAGGATAATCCGTGGCCAAAGCAGAACGCAGGCGTAATGTGCTGCCTGTCAAAATGACGATATCCACAGTACAGTCCCTCTTCCAGGGAAATACTGCCCCATTTACCGAACTGGCCGTTCTTAGCAGACGCACAATCCTCATAGACAGCAGGGAAAGTCTCCGCCAGCTTCGCGGAAGGATTCACTTCCCCAAAGATAATCTCCGCAAAAGCATTGCCTGTCTCCATACCCGCATAATAACTCCACAGGATTGCCCGCGCCTTATCCCTCCAGGGCATTTCCACCGGGGATCCGCCCACAAAGGTGATGATCGTGTCCTTTCTGACTTTTAAGAGTTCTTCTATTAAAAGATCCTGTTCATAGGGAAGTTTCATATCCCCACGGTCAAATCCCTCGCTGTCAATATTATGATTCAGACCGCCCACGAAAATGACTGCATCCGCGTCCTTAGCTGCCTCCACAGCCTGGGCAAAGAGTTCCGGATTCTTCTCATGAATCTCAGCCTGCTCCCGCGCAACCTGTGCAAGTCGCTCCTCTTCCTCCCTGCGATGCCTCTCATTTTCTTGATTGGCTTCCGGTCGTTCTACCTGCCCTATATTGGTATTTCTCAAATCCTCCACGCTGTCTGCCTGCCAGTTGTGATCAAAAGTCTTGGGTTTCTCCGGTACATGATATCCCTTCACATACTGTACCTGTGTATTGCCTCCTAAGTACATCTTAAGTCCCGCCAGCGGACAGATCTCATACAAGGCCTTGATCTCCGCACTGCCGCCGCCGTCTGAATGAACCCTGGCTGCATTAACGCCGACCACCAGAAGCTTTTTGATCTTCTTGGCATCCAAAGGCAGTGTATGGTTCTCATTCTTTAACAGGACCATGGACTCCCGGGCCGTATGCAGGACTGCCTCCCTGTGGGCCACTGTATTATATGTTCCCGCCTTACGCGTATCTTTATGACTTCCAATCATCTTTAAGCGGTACATCATACGCAGAAGGTTCCTCACCTTGGCATCCACCATATCCTCCGACACCTCGCCGCGCGCGATCGCTTCCTTCAGGGGTTTCGCCAGATAATAGTCCTCAAAGTCAGGGAAAATGGACATTTCCAGATCCATAGAGCACTGAGCCGCCTCCTTTGTCTTATGCACACCGCCCCAGTCACTGATCACAGCACCATCAAATCCCCACTCCATACGGAGGATCAGATCCAACAATCTTTTATTTTCACAGCAGTGGGTTCCGTTGATTCTATTATAAGCGCCCATGATGGAATAAGCATGTCCCTCCTGAACCGCCGCCTTAAAGGCCGGTAAGTACAACTCGTACAACGTCCTGTCGTCAATCTCCTCATCCACCATCATGCGGTCCGTTTCCTGGCAATTGGCCGCAAAATGCTTCACACAGGCCGCCACGTCATTGTCCTGGACGCCCTTGATAAAGGGCACTGCCAGCGCCGCCGTCAGCTTCGGATCCTCGCTCATATATTCAAAATTCCTGCCGCACCGCGGATCCCGCTTAATGTTGATGCCAGGCGCCAGAATCACATCTTTGCCCCGTCCTCTGGCTTCTTCTCCCAGCACATGCCCCATGGCATAGGCAAGATCCGGATTCCAGGATGATGCCAGCGCACTGTTGCTGGGCAGATACGTCACCATATCATCCTGATTCCCCGAAGAAATCCATCTGTCATCCATAAATTCGGCTCGGACACCCATAGGCCCATCGGAAGTCACGATGGGAGGAATCCCAAGCCTGTCCACCGCGCCCGATTTAAACAGAGTAGCCGCATGAACCATGGAAATCTTCTCATCCAAGGTGAGTTTTTTTAATAATTTTTCAATTTCTTTTTCCATCTTTTTATCATAGGTTCTCTCTCTTTTCTTCATGATAACCCTCTCCCTTTCCGTGCTTTGTCCAAACAGGCGGTATATCCTATGGACACACCGCCTGTTCGCATCAATCTCCATATTAAGTTAAGTATAACGGGTAACGCTTATAGATACAATTATCTTTTTATATTTTGTTATCCGTTACCATCCTTTTTTTGCAACACTTTTTTTCTGCTTTCTAACTGTTTTCACCAATGCAATATTCTTCGTTGCCGCCATAATAACCGCAGAAACCATGAAAGCTGCAAGCATGCTCAGCCCACATACTCCAATATTCCAATGAACAGCTTCATCATAGCTTCGATACTGTATTAATCCCATGCTTGCTGTAATTGGATAAATATTGGCAAGATTTATATTCCCTGCGGCAAACATTCCCCCATATCCATAGGCAAATGCGATGATCGTACCTATCAGATGTCCATTCAACATGCGGGCAGTCACTACAATGATTGGCATTACCGCAATATATAGAAAAAGACAGTTCAAAATAATTTGAATAAATGCCTGTAGTACTGCTGTTATGGAAATCCCCGGAAACCTCATTATCAAATTGGCAATGACTGTAAATACAGCGCTTACAAATCCTAAAAACAAGGACAATAAACCACAGACAAATAGCTTTCCCCATAATAAATCGCCGTAAGAAACAGGAACCGTCACAATACTTTTCAGGGTATCGTCTCTAACTTCTCTTGTTATGATATATCCGGCAAGTAACGTGATACACATGGGAAAAATCATCGTAATATTGTTTTTAAGTACCTGCTCCGTAAAAAAGGAAAATGTCCAGACTATGCCATCCGATGCAGTGGTAGAAAACACAGTCAGCAAAACGGAAAGCAGCATCAGGAGAATGCCCGCCCATATCATATGATACCGTTTCAGCTTCCAAATTTCAGTTCTAACCATACGAAACATGTTAATCCCCCCTCTTTTTATACAAATAATCAATGATTATAATGGAAAGAACTGACTCGATGACCAGAATAACACTTGTCTGTAAAGTTGTCGGCAATAGATAAGTAAGTGCCGCCTTCATTTCGATCACCCCATGTCGACTCATGTCCCCTGCGCTCCAGAGCGTTATAAGCGGAATCGGCACAATCCAGCAGAAAACTTTCGGTAATACGCCAAAAGAGGATTCCGCAGTCAAACTTAAGACACTATAGAAAACACATAGCAGCGTGGAAAAAATATGGGTTTTACTGAAAAAAACAACAAGGACAACTAAAGGCAGCGTTCCTGCTGTGATAAAAGTACCCATTTCCAATGCCACGAACAGCTTATAGACAACACCATTTACTTCAGCTATCAGACTTCCACATAAAACAGCAGCAGAGGCCGAAGATACACTAAAAATAATTCCCATCGCAAACAAAACAATGATTTTTGCAAAAATCATCTGCGTACTTGTCACCGGAATGGTCCGTAGATTTTTAAAGGTATCATTATCCCGCTCCATGAAAAACAACATTGCCGCAATGACTCCAATCACACATGGCAAGAGCAGTAACACCCCATATCCCATGATAAATTGGAAACAGGCATTGAAAACCTCAGCATCATTGTCAAATCTCTCCGTCATCTGCGGCATTGTCAACATTACTGTAATAGGTACAGGAAACACAAAAGCAGAAAGTATGACCAGTAAAATAAATTTTTTGCGTTTTAATTTGATAAACTCACACTCTATAAGTTTAAGCAATCCCCTCACCCCCTGTTACCCGTTTGAAATAATCTTCAAGGCTTTCTTCACAGATATGGGCCTCCGACACTTCCAGGCCTTTTTCTACAAAAGCGGTTATGATCTTTCCTATTGGCAGATCAAGATTATGCACCTGTATATTGTGGTCGTCCTGTATGATGAAATGGTTTTCATGGAAGCTACGTTCTAAAATGCCTGCTGCCTTTGCTGTGTCAGAAACGATAAACCGGATATGTCTATCGCTCTTTGCCTCCAGTTGGGCAAGGCTTTCTTCTTCCAGTAATACGCCATGGTCGATAATGCCTATATCGTCAGCTAAAAGTGCAATCTCAGAAAGAATATGACTGGAAATCAAAATTGTTTTTCCGCGTTCCATGCAGAGATTGCGGATAAAAGAACGAACTTCTGCAATTCCGATTGGATCAAGGCCATTGATCGGTTCATCCAAGATCAAAAGCTCCGGGTCATGCATAACAGCAAGGGCAATTGCCAACCGCTGCTTCATACCAAGTGAATATTGAGAAAACAATTTTTTATCTTTATAAGGCAGACCGACCAGATCAAGTGCGTTTTTAATCGCGTTGCGGTTCTGTATGCCCCGCAGGGTAGCAAAAATCCGCAAGTTTTCGGTAGCAGTCAGATTAGGATAGAAGCCGGGAGACTCAATCAGGCTGCCGATACGGGGCAACAGCTCTTTTTCATTGGTCTGTAAAGGTTTCCCCCAAATTGTCACTTCCCCGGAAGTTGGACCAGTTAGTCCAAGTAACATTTTCATAGTTGTTGTTTTTCCGGCTCCATTTCTGCCAAGCAGACCATAGATACGCCCTTCTTGAACATGGATATTCAAATCAGCAACACTTTTTTGTGCTCCATATTGTTTTGTAAGATTTTTTGTCTCAATTACATATTTGCTCATCATGAGGCCTCCTTTTTCCGTCATTGCAAAATCTTCCCAATCGCCCCGTTTATCGGAAAGATCCGCATATCAATATCCTGATATGTCTATGCTAACACAACAACCTTACGGTCACCTTGCGTCAGCCTTACAAAAAAAGTAAATTTGCTTCGCAAATTAACTTTACGAGGACCGCTTCGCGGCCTCGGAATATGCGGAAGGTAGTGCAATTTATCTTTGCGAAATCCGCTTCGCGGCCTCGGAATATGCGGAAAGTAGTGCAATTTATCTTTGCGAAATCCGCTTCGCGGCCTCGGAATATGCGGAAGGTAGTGCAAATTTCTGCACTAAAAAAGGAACCGCACCGCAGTTCCTTTTTCGTATACTATATCAATCTTTTTCCGGCATCCACACCCGCATCTGATTCAGACCTCGATTGCCCCAGGCATAATAAGGAATCAGAGTAATCTGACAAGGTTTTGCTTCCGGCGCCTCATAACTATAAAGTTCCTCGCTGACTGCCTCCCGGTATCCCTCCACATACAGTTCCTGAATCCCCCACAGTTTCTCCGGCAGATATTCACTGACCCTCACCTGGCCATTCTTTTTCAGACTGAGGGAGAGGATATCATCCTCATTGTCCACGCCTTCCGCACAATAGATAAGCGGGCCCCTCTGCACTGCTGCCCGGCCGGTATTGGCCGATACCCTGTTACTGGTATAGACTCTGCGGACTGCCATATCAAACTCCACCGTCACCACATCATCTGTTCCGAAATCTCCATGCAGATATGCATAACCATCCCGAATCTCACAGTCGGACGCTTTACCATTAAGAGTGATCTTCGTCTCCCTGCTCCAGGCCGGCATACGGACTGCCAAGGTCATTGACATCTTCTCCCCCTGGGGCTCAAAATGATATTCCACCTTATTATCATAAGGATAGGAGGTCCGCAGGGAGACCTTCCCGCCCAGAGAATCCCCTGCATCCAGAGTGCCTGCAATGAACAGGTTCGAGAACAGCGTCCCCTGTACCATATGCCACGCATACTCTGCCACGGATGCTAAAAGCCTTGCCACATTGGGCGGGCAACAGGCGCAGGTAAACCACTTCGGCCGCACGGGCAGCGCATGTTTATGTGTCTTCGCCTCACCGGAGATCCCCGGCAATACCTCCAGCGGATTTACATAGAAGAATTTCGTGCCATCCAGCTGCATGCCCGCCAGCACACAGTTATACAGGGCGCGCTCCATCACATCCGCATATTTGCCATGGCGCGCCAGATAAAGCATTTTATTGGAAAAGAAAATCAATCCGATCGCCGCACAGGTCTCCGCATATGCCGTATCATTGGGCAGATGGTCATCCTTTGTAAAGGCTTCGCCCTCATAGGCGGAACCGATTGCCCCCGTCACATACATCCTGTGCCGGGTAATATTATCCCAGAGCGTCTCACAGGCATTAGCAAGTTCCTGATCTCCCGTCTCCACAGCTGCGTCTGCCATACCTGTGTAGAGATACACCGCCCTGACCGCATGTCCTGTGGCTTTCTTTAACTCCCGTACCGGCGCATCGCACTGCGTATACTCCTTGTCCACCGGATTCGCACCCCACACGGTCCAACCCCTTTTTGCCTGCTCTTTACTGTAATAATCGCTGTTGACACCGCGCACATTGATAAAATGCAGCGCCAATTCCTTATACCGTTCCACTCCGGTACTGTGATACAGCCTCATCAGCGCCAGTTCAATCTCCGGATGCCCCGGATATCCTTCTGCCCCCTCTTCCACAAAATGCTGATAAATGTGATCGGCCATACCGCACATAATCTCCAGCAGTCTGGTCTTTCCCGTACACTCTGCATAAGCAACCGCCGCCTCGATCATATGCCCTGCACAGTACAGTTCATGCGCCTCCTGTAAATTCGTCCAGCGTTTGTCAGGCTCTTTCACCGTAAAATAGGTATTCAGATAACCATCTTCCTGCTGTGCCTCACCAATCAGCCGGATGATCTCATCACATCTTGCCTCCAAATCTGCATCCGGATACTGTGCCAGCGAATACGCCGCCCCTTCCAGCCATTTCGCCACATCACTGTCCTGGAATACCATACCGTAAAATTCCCCGTCACATTCGCCGGCTTTCAGTTTCTGTGCCGCCATTCGGAAATTCTCGATACAGTGGCTCTTCTCCGCACCCTCAATCTGATCGTTTAACGCCCGTTCCTGATAGGGCAGTACCACGTCTTTGACAAGCTTTTCATATCGCCCGAAAAACCCATCTGTCACCTCAAAGCTTTTGACTAATTTCAAATCACTCATTTTTACCCTCCAACTGATTTTTGTTTTCACCCTCGTTTCATAAACTTTGTTTGCATAACTCTCAGGCAGCTATGCGTCCTTTACTTTTATAATATGGATTATATTCCTAATCGCTAACTAATTAAATGGATTAATTTCCTATTCTTTTGTATTATTTTCTGATTCAAAGACCATTCGATGACTACTCGCAATACTAACATCTCTGTCAGCCTCTCAGGACGCACCCGCTTCCGCATCCGTCTTTCGATACGCAGACGGCGTACACCCATACACTTCCCGAAAAGATTTGGCAAAATAACTCATCTCCTGAAATCCGCAGCTCTCCGCAATCGCAGAAATTTTATCATTTGTAGACTGCAATTTGACTGCCGCCTGCTGCAATCGATAGGATTTCAGGTACGCAATCGGCGTGGTACTGATCGTTGCACGAAAACACCGCATACACTCACTGCTGCTGACAGAACAAACTGCTGCAATATCCTCTATGGTCAATTCCTTATCATAATTTGCCTGAATATAGGTCAGCATTTCCTTGATTCTGGCATTGTCCCGCTGGGCCTTTCCAAATGCCTTACGGCTCGTGGCCGGCTGATGTTCCGATAGCAGGCCTACGATCACAGACAGTTCATTGCGAATATGCAGTTCAAATCCATATTCTTCCTGCCCGGCAGACTGCCATAGAGAAGCGATGCTGTCTATGACCTCCTTCTGCCACCCTGTATCGGGTGTGAAATGGAATCCCTGAAACGCCTGATTTTCCATGAGCGGCTTCAAATATTTCTGCCAGATTATATTGTCCGTACTGCCGCTGACAGCCCGCGGATGACAGACCACAGAATGAATCTCACACAGGTCTCCCTCCCAAAGCGAAGCAGCATGTAAAATGTTGCTGTTAATAAAAAAGGCTTCCCCGGCCTTAATCTGATACTTCACACAGCCGGCATCCACTGTAACTGCACCGCTTACCACCAGCCCAAACTCCAGTTCATTATGCCAGTGCCACGGAATCTCATCTCCCGGCAGAATATCCAGATAACATGCCACCGGAAAAAGATGTGTTCCATGTTCCCGCAGTTCCTCTCCCTGTAAATTCGTCTGTACGCTACATGGCGATATCATAGTTGACACCCTCCTCTTTGTACTAATTTGAGATTAAAATATCATTTTTGATAATATAATCATATTATTTGGCTATTTACTTCTATTATTTCCATATTTAATGATGATATAATCATATCATAAGATAGAACAAAAGGAAAGCAGAAATATAACTTCATTTATGAAACCAAATATGATGCCATATAGGCTGGCATCCAACCATTTGAAAGGAGACAAATCTATGTACAGGATTAAGATTAGAAAAATGGGAAACATCGACAAATTTATCAGTATGGTCAAGAACAGCCGCGGAAATATCTTTCTGGAACTTCCCAACCAGATGCTCTGCGACCTGAAGCAGAATGAAGAAGCCCTGCAAATGCTTTATATGATCAATCCCAAAGAATTCTGGTTAGAACTTTTCCTGTCAGACCAGCAGGACAGTTATGATTTTATGAGTTATATGATAGGTGCGGGGGCTTGATCGGCCCCCGTTTTTTATAGTAATCCATGTGTTATACAATAATGATAAATACCATCTTCTGCCACATGTCCGCACACATCCTGCGCCACTGCTTTTAACTCATCCGAGGCATTTTCCATGGCGACACCAGTTCCCACGGCCTGGAACATCTCGATATCATTGTTCCCATCCCCAAACGCCAGCGCCTCCGATGGATCCAGATGATAATATTCCAGTACCTTTCTGACACCAGCCCCCTTGCCGCTGTCTGCGGGCACAATATCCAAAGCCCTGTCCCACCAGGCCGCGACCTTGGCACGACTGACCCCCTGTAGGAGCGCCGGGTATTCATCTTCACGTCCCCCGGACATGATCTGAAATATCTCCTTATGTTCGACCACATCTTCAAAGTCATCAGAGATATCCACTTTCAATCTGGCAATGGCAAAATAATCCGTTAAATCTTTATCTGCGCCGTTGGCCACGATGCGATCCGTTGCGGCAACAGACACAGGTCTGTTAATAGACGCGGCATTTTGGATAATCTTCTTCACATCTTCTGTGGAAACAGGGTTTCGATAGATGACCTCCTGTCCGTTATAGCAGTAGGACCCATTAAAAGTAAGGAAAGCATCCGCTTCCCATCCCTCAAAACGAGGCAGCGTCAATGGCCCTCTTCCCGTTGAGAGACAAAGAAGGATACCTCTATTCTTTAAACAGTTCAAAGTTTCCAGCATTTTCTCGGTAATCTGCCTGCTGTGGATATCAATCAACGTCCCATCGATATCAAAAAAGATAATCTTAATCTTGTCCATATTCATCATAAAATCTCCCTTCTCCCCTAACGGAGACTGTTTTCCGCAACACCCGGCAGCAGTGTATAGATAGAACAGCCCATCTGCTCTTCAAACGCCTGCTTAATCTCCAAAATCTTCTTCCACCGGTCTATTGTCCATGGATGAACGCCGTACCGTATGGTCACATCCACAAACCTCTTTTCCAAAAGGCAAAAACCTGACGGCAGCGCCAAAGAGTCACACAACTGTACCAGCCGGTCATAATCGTCATATACGGCATTTGCAACAAACTCTTTCATAAACAGATAATCATCCTCACTTACATCAAACTCGCCGATAGAAGTACTTATATCCTGTATCATAAAAGCATGGGAGATGCAAATCTGCGCAATCTTTTCCCAGCCCCGTTCCATACAGTAACGATAACCATCTATCAGGTGTCTCTCAGAACTCACCCCGGCGTAACGTCCGATATCATGCAACAGGCCATATAAATAGGCCTGCTCGGCAGATAAATGCCCGCAGCGCTGTGCGATATTTTCACAGGCCATAGCCACATACCGGGAATGGTCAACCCAGGCCCCGGGATTCGATTTCGATGCTTCTTGCAGTGCCGCTTCGGCAGTTTGTCTGTTTAACTCCATATTAACTCCTCTCAGAGGGGCAGGCCGGAAGAAAAGCCTCCCAGCCTTTTATGATGAACAATCTACAGTATAATCAACAATCTCCAATATAGTATGAGACAATATTCATATAATCTCTCGGATTGGGTATTTCCAGGACAAGCCGCAGACAGTTCTTATTTTGGCGATACCTTTCCCACAAACTATTCTGCATTATCCTGTCCCTGTTGATATTCACTTTCTTACCGTCCGGACAGAGCATCTGTACTCTCCCCGTACAATCATTGACTGCTCCCAAAAAACTTTTCATCTCCAAAATATTTAATTTTATCATCGTAAATCCTCCTGTAAACATTTATTTATCTTTACAGGTATCATTATAATGCTTATCTTGCAGAAAAAATATTCGATTTCCGCCCTTATATATCACTATCCTGCCATCTTGCCCGATATTCTAATGGCGTGCAGTTAGCATATTCCCGAAAAACCTTTCCAAAATAACTGCTGCTGCCCAGCCCGCAGGCCTGGCTGATAACCGTGACCGGCTCCTGCCCTCTTGCCAGCATCTGGCATGCCATCTGCAAACGATAACTTTTCATGTACTCCGTGGGCGTCATATGCAGGCAGTCATGAAACACCCTGAAACATTCCCGTTCACTAAGATAGGCTGCTGCCGCAAGTTCCGAAACAGATATCTTTTCAGAATAATGCTCATGAATATATACCAGCATCAATTTTATCTTATCATTGCTCTTATTGTATTCTCCACCCTTCTCCAATACGGGCTGGGATAATTCAAAGAGCATTAACCATATCCTGGACAAAATTTGCCGCAGTTCCATTTCATAGCCAAAATCCTGCTCTGAAATCTGAAATGCTTCAAGTATAAGCTTCAAGATCGTATCCTGTTTCACATCACCCGGATAGACAGGGATTATCTCAATCTGCGGCGCCGTCATGATTGGCAGAATATATTTTTTCTCAATCCTGCTGCCCGGTTCCCCGGCTAACAGAGATGGGTCAAAAATATGCAGAAATGACCGATTATGTTCTGCCTTCGATGCCGCCCTTGTCATATGAAGGACATTTGAATTTACCAGGCCGCCGCTGCCGGCCGGAAATAACATTTTGCCGCCAGGCGTAGAATATTCAATACTGCCGCTTTCCATATAAAAGAGTTCTACCGCCCTGTGCCAATGCCACGGTACAAAACGGCCTATGTAATTGTTAAGGTCAACATCCGAGGCAATATAAGGAAAATCCCCTGCAAAATCAGGAAGCAATTCCTCCTTGCTTCCGGTATGGAATTCAATTCTTCGTATGTTTCTCATAGCTGCTGCCCTGCATATCCGTAATGTCCTCCTATATCTTTCTCCTGCTAATATCGTCTGTCATATCCCCGGCACATAAGCCTTGCGGTATTCACTGGGAGGGCACCCGCATTCCCTGCGAAATATTTTACTAAAATAAAACACATCTGTAAATCCCGTTGTCTGTGCAATTTCTGTAACGGTTCTGTCCGTCTCCATCAACAGCTGTTTGGCCCTGCCAAGCCGGAGCGTCCTCTGATACTCCCGGATTGTCTGTCCCATGGTTTCCTTAAAAAGTGTGCCAGCATACTTATAAGATAATCCGCAGACCTTCTCTATCTCTTCCGCTGTAAAATCCTCTATATAATGTGCCTGTATATACTCCTGCATCTGTCGGACATAAGAATTACTTACCACAGCATCCTGCGCACTCTGCGTACATGTCAGGAAAATCTGCCACAGCCACACCGAGGCCTGTGGAATGTCACCATGCATATGCGCGTCTACCAGCTTTTCAAAAGTTCTTTCAATCCGATTTTCCTTCGTATCATCCGCCAGTTTGGGAAGTATGATATACTTCTTGCCCTGCTCTTTTTCCAGACATATCCGCTTATCATAATACCCGCCCTTTCGCAGTTCTCCCATCCCATCCTCAGGCTCTTCACAATAAAAATGAGCATAATACCACGCCGATCCCAGTTCAAAAGGCTTCTCACCCCAGTGATGCACACCGCTCTTCAAGAAAAAAAGCTGATTGGGCAGAATAATGTGGCGTTCCCCATCCTCAATAATCTCCATGGAGCCCCGCAGCAAATAGACTGCCACATGAAACGGAACCGTCCTGTCCGCGTGTATCATCTCGCTTAGCGTAACGCTGTAATCAGCCTCACATATAAACGGCATGGCATTGCAGGGGATTTTAAGAGCATGTCTGTCCATCTATGGATATCCTTTCTCTGAATAGTGGTGGCGCTATATACAGTTTAGCATATTATAAAATAATTCGCCCAGAAACATTGACAACTCCCTAAAGAATGTTGTATTATCTTAATTGTTCATAAATCGAAGCGTGGCTCAGTTTGGTAGAGCGCTGCGTTCGGGACGCAGAGGTCGCAGGTTCAAATCCTGTCGCTTCGACTATAAAAACACCGGGTTCCTGAAGAATCCGGTGTTTTTATTAACTATATGAATCCTTTGCTTCTCACTGCCAGACACAGCCTGTGGTTAAAACATCGCCGACCAGTACTGGAACATTCTGTTAATACTTCCCGTATTATTGGCATTTAACAAATCAAGTACCATGTTATTTTTACTGCCGCCCGAAGCATAATTTACCAACAGGTTCTGCAAGCTGTCAAAAATATTTCTGGCATTGTCCTCTTTATTCATCAATTTATCAAAGAGCGCCTGATAATCTTCTTTTAGCCCCTTTTCCTCCTGTTCCGTATGTGTTACTCTGCCAATCTGCTGGTACGCCTTAGTCCGGTCCTGGGCCTGCCGTACACCTGCACTTACGCCTGTTGCGTTCGGTGCAGAAATACTTTTCATGCTTTCACTATACAAATCCATACTGTTTTTGTGATTGGCAACCAGCTTACTATTATAGCTTTCATATTCTTTAATCAGCTCTTTAAAGGCATCCCTCATTCCCTCAGATACATAAGTCTCGGCAAAATAGTTCAGGGCATTAACGGAAGAGACCAGATCCAGTTTTGCCGCTTCATGAGACATACTGCTGTCCCAGCGTCCCGCATCCAAAGGCCCCCGGATGCTATCCATGCCAGAGGTAATATTTCTCAGCATATCCTCCATTTTTCCTGCCTGTTCATCATCCATATCACGAAAGAAGCCTTTGTCATAAAGGAATTTACTAAACACCAGATATTGTGTCGGTTCATTTTTACTCAAGTCTCCCCGATAGTCAAACGGACTCCAGGGATTCTCCGCCTCCAGTCTTTCTTTCTCTGCTCGCTGTGCTTCTTTCCGCTCTGCAACCTGCGCCATAAACTCCTGCGAATCCGGTGAAATATCAACCGTAAACTTCTCGGCATGAATACCCATATCCTCGTAAGCCTTCTTACGTTCTTCCGGGGTTTTTGTTCTTTCTGTCTGCTGTGCTTCTGCCGTTGTACGATCTTTACGGCTGTCAGCTTTCTTTTCTCTGACGCCTGCATAATCTGACAAATTAATATCCATATAACTCATGCACCCTTTCCTCCCTTCTTTATCAAATTTTCATTTATATAAGGTTCGTTTCATAGATATATTTTTTATCGGTGTTTTTTACTGTTTTTATTAGTTTTTATAGCTTAAAAACGCCCAAAGGCATACCCTGTCAGCCTTAACCGGCTTCTCAATGTATGCCTTTGGTTCTATTTTATCCCCTTTTACAAGGGTAGTATACTACAAGAAGTGCTACCGAAGTGCTACTCCTCAACAAGATTTAGTACTTTGATATGAAAAATCTTTAAAAAATACTCTTTTTTCTGTTTCCTTTTTGGAAAAAGCATACATCCCCACGGTACAACCCACAAAGCCGCCCGCAATCTCCGTTGAGAGACTGTGGATATCAATCTCCTGTACCGCATCTATTTCTGTTGTACCATAGATTACTTTAACACCGGCAGTAAGTCCATCGACTTTCAGGGAAATCTTTATCTCGTCCTGCACATCTGTCAATGTTATCTGCGCTAACAATTTCTCTTCCAGATTCTGGCACAGAACCACCCGCAGGATAATTTCATCCGCAGTTTCTCTTGTCAGCGCCGTCCGCAGATAATATGCATTGCTCTGTAATAACGCAATACCGGTGTCCTGCTGCCGGAAGATACTGTCCGTATACACGACAGCCTCCGCCTGGAAACAATGATGCTGCTGCCGGATCCCCACATAAGTGGGTGAGGCCGCCTCCGTCAGGGCATGGATGCCATACTGCAAGGCCAGGCCCTTTCCCGGACACAGGCAGTACATTTCCTGGTTCGGATTACGCAGATACACAAACTCATATCCCAACTCTTTCATTTCTCCGAAATGATAAACGCGCTTATCCTCTGCGGCCGGTTTCTCAGGCTTCCACTCTTTCAGATTAACTTCCACTTCCTCCGTCAGTCTGCCGATTCCCGGATTGACCACCGGCCAGCCGTTTTCCCAGACCACTCTGGCTATGAAGGTCTCCCTGCCAAGGGTTGTATAGCCGTCAATGGGGCGCATGGCCAGCATGACCATATACCACTCCCCGGACGGTGTCTCCACCAGATCTCCATGTCCCACGCACTGAATGGGATAGTCTTTGCCCAGATGTCTGTGGGTAAGGATCGGATTGCAGAAATGATTCTCATAGGGTCCCCAGATACTGCGGCTTCTGCACATGGTCACAGAATGGTTTCTGTCTGTGCCTCCCTCCGCCAGCATCATATAATAATAGCCGTCCTTTTTATAAAGATGAGGCCCTTCCGGCCAGTGGACAAAGCGCATGGAACCGCTCCATACGTCCTTCGGTTCCCCCGTCAGTCTCATATGCTCCAAGTCCAGTTCCTGAATCCAGATATGGCACTCGCCATCATACTGCCTGCCTTCTGTGATCGGATGGGTTCCTATATAATATACCCTTCCATCCTCATCAAAAAAGATGGTGGGATCGATCCCATCCGCGCCTTCCAGATAGGCCGGTTCAGACCAGGGGTCTGCCGGATCTTTGGCTGTTACAATGAAATTGCCTCCGCTTGTCTCATTCGTACATATCACATAAAAAATACCGTCATGATACCGTATCGCAGGCGCAAAAATCCCCTGGGAGTGCCGTCCTCCTTCCAGAGGGATCTGAGACTGCCTGTCCATTACATTGCCGATCTGTTCCCAATGAACCAGATCCTTGCTGTGCATGATCGGAATACCCGGAAAATAGGAAAATGTGGAGTTGACGAGATAATAATCATCGCCCACTCCACAAATTGACGGATCCGGATAAAATCCCGGGATGATCGGATTTATCGCTGTCGCCATAATTTACTTCCTTTAACTTACATAGTTATCAAAATAGCCCTGAATCAAAATCACCGGTGTCCCCTTGTCTCCTGAGCCGCTGGTCAGGTCGCACAAAGAACCGATCAAATCTGTCAGTCTTCTGGGTGTGGTTCCCTGAGAAGCCATATCACCAACCAGGTTATCTTTCTTCTCTCTGATACGGTTGGAGATCGCTTCCCGCAATGCTTCACCGGACAAATCCTTAAAGTCATTATCAGCCAGATACTTCAACTTCACTTCGTTGGGAGTCCCCTCAAGCCCGGGTGTGCTGGCCGGAGATACACAGGGATCCGCAAGCTCCCAGATCTTTCCGACAGGATCCTTAAAAGCACCGTCACCATAGACCATAACTTCCACATGCTTGCCGGTTCTGTTCAGAATCTCTTTCTGAATATCCATTACCAAATCCGTACATTCACGCGGGAAAAGCTTGATCGTATCCTCTGTGGACTTATTCGAACCAAGCAGACCATATTTTTCGTTACAGCCGCTGCCGTTTACAGGCTGTGTCAGAATATCGTCCATTCCCATCACAACCTCGGCGCCTGCTGCCTTCAGAAGTCTCTTGGTACGGGCCCTGGTGTGAATATCGCAGTTTAATACTTTTTTCGTATAATTAAGGATTGCGCGGCAGTCATTGGCAAAGATGATCTCCACATCTGCACCGGCCTCCTTAATCAGTTCTCCATAATAAGACACATAGTCCACACCGGTGAACGGATGGATATTCTCCCCAAACAATTCCCGATATTTTTCCAATGTCAGCACATCGCTGTATGGATTGATGCCTGCCTCATCCAGTTTATCCAGAGAGACCAGTTCATTGCCCACCTCATCACTGGGATAGCTGAGCATCAGCACCACTTTCTTCGCCCCTTTGGCAATTCCTCTCAGGCAGATTGCAAAACGGTTTCTGGATAAAATCGGGAAGATGACACCAATCGTCTCTCCACCGAGCTTCGCCCGCACGTCCTCTGCGATCGCCTCCACAGATGCATAATTGCCCTGTGATCTCGCCACAACAGACTCTGTCACTGCTACTACATCTCTGTCCCGGATTGCAAACCCTTCCGCCTCAGCTGCCTCCAAAACACTGTCTACAACAATCTTGGACAGATCATCGCCTTCCCTGATAATCGGGCAACGGATACCTCTTGATACTGTTCCAACTTTTCTTTCCATAGTAATATCCCTTCTCTCCTGTAATTTCTCAGAAATTAACTTCCTATCCCATTTTGCCAGAAATGTTATGAAATAGCAACAAATTTATGGTCTGATCATAAAATCTGTCTGCAAAACGATCAAAGAGAAGGGACACACTGGCCCCTTCTCTCATTACAAATATACGCTATTTTACCAGATACGGTAATTTCCCGACAAAGCAAGAAAGGCAAACAGATACAGACAGTTATCATAGTACCTGCGCACACCTTTGCGCATGGGCTCTTTATAAAAACGTTCTACCCACTCCTTCGCCAGCTTTGCCGCCTCAGACAACTCTGCCCCGTCCAGTCTTTCTGACAGTGCCAGGGTCCCCTGTGCTGTTGTCACCAGCATCCCTACCGGATGAAGCGCCGGCTGATCGATCACTTCGCCGTCAATCCGATACGTCATATAAGGATTCTCTTTTCTGGTCACACCCAGAAAATGCTGTAATCTTAAAGCCGCCGCACACTGCCCCTCGTCAATTCCGTTCCAGCTGTAATCCAGTCCAATATTGGCCGCAGTACGATAAGCATCCGAATAAAAATATCCGTGTTGTCCCCATTCAAATTCCGTATAGACCGGTGTTCCGTCAAAATTCGCATATTCTGCCGACATGCCTGTGTCTGCATGGCAGGCTGCCACCAGATACTCTCTGCTGGCTTTGGCTGCCGCCGCCCAAAACTCCCGATCCTCCTCATTGGCCCATTTTGCAAATAATGCATAAAAATGCGGCAGGTGATAGGAAGGATCTGTAAACGGAGACCCGGGCACGAAGAGAATCTGGTGATTCTCCCTGTTCCACATGGGATCTCCTGCACGTCCGGCCTCTCCTTTATGAAGACAGGCTGACAGAATCTCTCTTGCCTCTTTCTCATAGCAATAAATCCCTTCGCCATCTCCCCATCTGTGGGAAGCGAAGAATAATGCCATGGCAAAGTATTCCTCACCATCCGGCGCCGGCCCATAAGCATTTTTGGAACCATCCGGCGCACAGGACCAGGCAAAATAGCCCTCGTTCTCCCCGGAGTCCATCCACATATATGTCTTAGCCCATTTCCAGAGACGGTCAAACTCCTCTTTCATGTTAAGCTGCACACACATCATCATCCCGTAGGACATGCCCTCCGTGCGCGCATCGATATTTCCCGTATCCTCGATATAGGCCATATCATCCCCCACCGGATGATACACCTTCTCTTCTTCATCATAAAAGAAGGTATGCACTATCTCCTTAAGCCTTGCCGTGGTCTCCTCTTCCGAAATACCGATTTCCCTGAATACATTACGATACTGCATCGTGACAATACCGCCTTTCTATAGACTATGATCTGATTGTACAAAACCCATTGTCAATACATCATGTTACTCTTTGACACCGCCGATAGTCAATCCTGTCACAAAGTATCTTTGCAGGAACGGATACAGGCACACGATGGGAAGCATCGTTGCGATCGTTGCCGCAGCCCTGATGGATGCTGGCGTGATGGAGTTGGCGGAGTTCCTCATACTATCCGCGCTGCCGCTCTGCTGCATGACAGAAGATAACAGTTTCATCAACTCATACTGTAATGTAGTATACTTGTCAGACATACGATTGTAAAGCATTGCATCAAACCAGGAGTTCCACTGTCCTACTGCTACAAACAAGGCTACAGTCGCATAAACCGGTTTACACAGCGGAGAGATGATCTTAACAAAGATCGTCATATATCCAGCCCCGTCAAGCTGGGCCGATTCTTCCAGGGAATCTGGCAGACCGATCATATAAGTTCTGAGCACCAGCATATTGAAGGCACTGACCGCACCGGGAACAACATATACCCAGAAAGTTCCTGTCAGATGCAGATTCTTATATAACAGGAATACCGGAATCAGACCGCCGTTCACATACATGGTAATAACCCAGAATAAAGATAACTGTGATTTAAACAAAAATCTCTTCCGGCTCACAATAAATGCCAGTAAGGCATTGGTCACCAGAGCCAATAGGGTTCCGATTATGGTTCTTAAAACAGTGATATAAGCACCCGTGATCATGTTCTGTTTATGTAATACTGTGTAATAGTTCTGCCAGGTAAATTTTCTCGGAATCAAATGAATCCCGCCGCGCACGGCATCAATACCGTCATTAAAAGAAATTGCCAAGGTATTCAATACAGGATATAACGTAATGATAACAAAGGCCACCATAAAGATGGTATTGCATATCACGAAGATCCAATCACTAACACTTTTCTTTCTCTTCATCTTTACACTCCCTCCCTTAGAATAGACTTTCTTCGCCGGAGTGCTTCGCTATCCGGTTGGCAATCACGATCAGGACGATACTGACTGCACTCTTGAAGATACCTGCCGCTGTACCCAGTGAATAATCATTCTGGCTGATACCCCAGTTCAATACATAGATATCGATCGTCTGTGATACCTTCTGTACAAGTCCATTTCCTAACAGGTACTGCACTTCAAATCCAGCATTCAGGACATTACCCACATTCATCAGAAGCAATATGATAATGGTGGGTTTAATACCCGGAAGTGTAATATATTTAATCTTGGCCCATCTGCCCGCACCATCGATGGAAGCCGCTTCATAAAGGCTTGGATCAATCGCCGTGATTGCCGCCAGATAAATGATCGCGTTCCATCCGGTCTCTTTCCATAGATTAGAGAATGCTACAATCGGCCAAAAATAACCTTCATGTGCAAAGAAATTAATCTGTTTATCAATAATACCCAAGTTCATCAGTACTTCATTGACGATACCCGTAGAAGATAGTGCATCGTGTAAAATACCGGTAACAATGATCCATGACAGGAAATGGGGCAGATAAGAAATTGTCTGAACCATTTTCTTTCCCAGCACCCATCTCACTTCATTCAGCAGGATGGCAAACAGGATTGCCATAATAAACGAAGTTACCAGATTAATGGTACCCATTGCCAGTGTATTTCTGATGACCCTGATAAAGGAGGCATCACCGAACAGGAACTTAAACTTATCTAATCCGATAAACTTAGAATGAAGCAGACCATCCCTCGGTTTATAATTTTGAAAAGCCATGATCCATCCGCCTAACGGAAGGTAGTAAAAAATAAAACCATAAATAACAAAAAGTGCCGACCATATCAATAAAACTTTCTGCCGTTTCACTTCTTTCCATGTAATTTTTTGTTTTGCTTGTTTTCTTCCCCGACTCATACTCTTCTCCCTCTGCGCTCATAGATTTTTCGTATAAAAGGGGACAGCTACATAGCTCTTACAGCAATATAGCTGTCCCTTCATTAAAAATCTCAGGTTACTGTTTCCATGAGTTGATTAGTTACCTGCTCTGCGATCTAACTCCGCCTGCATCTCAGAAAGGAAATCCTGCGGTGAACATTCTTCATATGCTTTCATGTACTGATCCCATGTGGTACCAAAGGAATCAGACATAACTACCTTAGGCAGCCATTCATGCTTAATCTCACCCATCTTAGCCCAGGCAACACCACCAGGAGTTTCTGTTGTCATATTATTAGAGTAAGAGTACATCGGGAACCAAGGTCCTGTCTCTTTGTTTACGGAGCCGATCATTTCCACATAAGTTGTCACGCCATATGCGTTGAAGCAGTCTACCAGAGGCTGTGCCAATCCGCTGAAGAACTCGGAAGTCTGCTCAGGAACCTGCATCGCGTTCTTGCCGTCTCTGCTTGTTCCAAGGTACTGCGGCAGATAAGAATAAGTACATAAGTGAGAAGCCTTATACTCTGTATTAGCACACTGCATTCTCATATCCTCGGTTCTGTAATAGAGCCCTTCATCATCCACCAGATAGTCTACACCTTCAATACCCCAGAATCTGAGATCATGAATCTCCTGATCCAGAATATCATTCAGGAATTTAAACGCTGCGTCTACATCTTTACAGCTTGTGGTGATTGCTACACCGTTTGCCACGTTCTGGGTATCACCATATGTATGCCACATATTATCCATACCCTCTTCGATCGTAAGTCCGAGAGGTACATAGTTGCAGCCCTGAAGATCAAGCCCCTGCTGCTTAAATACATCATTTACTGTGAAAGCGAAATCCCACCACTGGTCACACATACCAAGTACACGGCCTGTGGAAAGTTTTGCAATATATTCATCATAGGTCTGGGTCGCAAATTCATGGTCAACCATACCCTTCTGATATTCTTCATTCAATTTCTGGAAATACTTGTGAGTTGTCTCACTGGTATTGTAATCTTCAATCTTCATGGTGTCTGTGTTAACAATAACAGAACCATCATTCGGATAACCATCTAAGAACTGCCCTGCATTTTCAATACAGAAATATCTCCAGTCCTCACAGAGGATTGTATAAGGGATCACCTCTGTACCATCTTCCATGGTCGGGTTTGCTGCCGCATAACGCTCCAGCAGATCAAAATACTGATCCAAAGTCTCAATCTTCGGATAATTATCCCATGCAAGTACCTTTGCCTGAATCCAGAATGCTTCGTCATTGTGAGTCGTTGCTTTGGTCTCACCATATGTATTCTGGAAGATATTTGCCCAGTAGATCTTACCATCTGCCTGACGGAATCTGTCCCACTCCTCATCGGAATACATCTCTTTTAAGTTCGGATATTTATCAAGATAATCATCCCAGGCAATCAGTGCCCCTGCATCATACAGAGCCATCTGTCCATCGCCGCCATCTATAAAATCAGGATACTCTCCTCCTGCGATAATCGTTCCCACTGCTTCTGCTGCTGTCTGTCCGGTAAGCCATGTCTCTTTGACCCTTACACCGGTCTTCTGTGCAATAATCTCCTGAATCTCATTGCCGTCATTGATCTCTGAACCCGGCATAGCAATAAACATCGTAAAATCGATAATATCTTTACTGCCGCTGTCACCTGATTCAGCCGTCTCATTTTGCCCCCCCCCGGCGTTTCTGCGGGTTCTGAGCCACTTGCACTGCCGCTGGTGCTCTCCTGGCCACCGCCGCAGCCGACAAGTACAGACGCTGTCATTGCTGCTGTCAATAAAAGTGCTGTTAATTTTTTACATTTCATTCGTTCATCCTCCCTCTTGAATTTTTGTGATACTACAATTCTATTACGATTAAGAAAACCTTCAACCTGATAAAGTCTATAAAGAACCCGGATAAATTCTAGTTGTTAGAATTTACCCGGGTAATCATATGACCTTCCGCTTATCCGAGGCCGCAAAGCGGATCTCGCGATTGAGCGCAGCTCAATCTTCCCGCGCGCTCTTACGATACCTGGACGGTGTACAGCCTTCCTGTTCTATAAACCGGCTGATAAAATAGTCCAGATCCCGATACCCTACATCCTCCGCAATCTGACTGACCTTCTTATCTGTCCGGATCAGCTGGGATGCCGCCTCTTTGATTCTATAATTATTCAGATAATTCTTAAAGGACTGCCCATAACGCTTACGAAAAATCTGTCCCAGATAGGAACTGTTAAGATAATACTTCTGTCCCAGTTCCCGCAGCGTCAGGTTCTCCGCATAATGCTCCTTCACTTCATTCTCAATCTCCGCCAATATCCCTTTGGAGACATTCTTACGAAGCTGCACCAGATACTCTGCAAATTCACTGGCAAACTTACGCATATGTGACCTGCTGCCCCGAAGAATCTCTTCCTTGGATACACTTTCACTGATATAAGAAAGAACCTCATCCTGATTGACCGATTCATCCTGCTCTGCCGCCAGATTGATCAGCCGAAAAATCAACCAGTTCAGATTCATGGTCACAGTCTCTCTGGTTCTGTCCAGTCTGTCCATCTCCATAAAGAGATCATCCACACTCTTGTTAATCGAAATGATGTCATTCTGGTCTACTGCCATCACCAGATTGTCCAGGGACTGTTTGCAGAGGACAGTCTTAGAAGGATTTACCTGCACTTCCTTTTCATAATAATATATATTCTTCGTATCCTGAAAGCCTTTAAAGGAACGGAGCACACAGGCGGAACTGTAGGAGCGGGAAATCCTGCTGATATCTTCCACCCGCTTACCGACAAGCAGTATCACCGGCAATTTCTCGCTCCCGTCCTGTGCCGTCCTGTGAAGCGCCCTCATAAACTCTTCCTCTGTAAGGCCCCTCTCTTTTGCCATATAATCAAAGTACACAAATCCTATTTCATATTCTTCCTCATAGACAAAGAAATCTTTAAACAGATGATCCGCATCCTCTCGCAGATAACAGGACACCTGCTCATATACCTGATCTTTCAGTTCCGATATTTCTTCATCTGACATTTCCTCCAGAGCGGAAAGATCATTGAGGCAGATATGAAGATACCTCGCCGCCGAACCACAGTGAAAGTTTTCCCTGATATATGACAGGTTCTGCTCCTTTGCCTTCCCTTGCAGCAGGGCCATCATATTCTGCAAAAGATACCCCCGCTGCATCCGCTGGCTGTCTATCTCCTCCTGGATCATATTCTCCCGCTTCTTCGTCACTCGCCTGATGTTTTCCAGAAGCTGTTCTTTCTGGACAGGTTTTAAGATATAATCCATACAGGAATAACGGATTGCCGCCTGTGCATATTTAAAATCATTATATCCGCTCAGAATGATAATATAAGCTTCAGAAAGATTCTCATTGCGCACCTTCTCCAATAACTCCAGTCCATTGATCTGCGGCATACGGATATCTGTAATGATCAGATCCACTTCATTTTCACTCAGATAGTCCAGTGCTTCCTGTCCATCAGATGCCTTCTTGACGATCTCATATCCTTCTTTTTCCCAATCGATGATCACCGATAACCCCTGCAATATAAAAGGTTCATCATCCACTAACATCACTTTCATCAACATTGTACAATCCTTCCTGTTCCTTCAGTTGCAGATATTGAGATTCTGCCCGAATTGTCATAAAAGTGCCAATACCCTTTTCACTCTCTAAGTTGAACTCCACGTTACCCCTGGTGAACATCTTTAATCGAAGACAGGCATTGATGATTCCGACATGTGCATTTTCCTTGATATCCTCAATCGTACAAGCACGCATACTCTCGTTCATCTTCATCACGAGTTCCTCTTCCATGCCTCCTCCGGTATCTTCTATCTCAATATACAGAAGCGCTCCCTTCAGATAAACCCGCACATAAATCCAGCAGGCAGATGTTTTCTTCTCCATGCCATGTACACAGGCATTTTCCACAAAAGTGGTCAGCGTCAGTTTGGGAATATAATAATCTGCACATGTATCCGGCAGGTCAATCTCATAATGCAGGCGATTGCCAAACCGATACTGCTGCAATTCCAGATAAGCCTCCACAAAGCTCATCTCTTCCGCAAGCTTTATATTATCTGACGCCCAGTTGATATTCTGGCGCTCCAATATGGCCAGCTTCTCTATCATGCGGGCAGTCACTTCTTCTCCCTGAATAACTGAGCGCATCCGGATACTTTCAAGCACATTAAAGAGGAAGTGCGGATTGATCTGACTATGTAATGCCAGAAGTTCCGCGTTCTGTCTGGCCAGGTCTATTTCCTGTCTCTCCAGCCTGTCTTTGTATACGCGCTGGATCAGATCATTCATTCTTATGACCATGCGATTATAATTCTGCATCAGAGTCCCGATCTCGTCCTTACCTCTTACATTCCCTATTCCCTGAAGACTGTCTCCCTGTTCCTGGTCAAAGGCGGTTCCCAGTTCCCAAAGCCTCTGAGTAAAGGATTTATTGACGGTAGAAACCATGATCACCGGTAAGAATAAGTTGGCCACCACCAGAAAAATGATCATAGGCATGTGCTTTTCTAACTGCCTGACCACAGAACTCTGTGGTTTCATGACCAGAATATCGATATCCTGCCCATACATGGTAAAAGACCTCTTATACGCAATCGGTTCTTCTCCGGTCAGCCTGTAAAAATCCTCATGACTGCTGGAATGCCCTTCATTGGAAAATAAAATCCGGTCCCCCTGGCATATATAAATGCCATATCCATAATTCGCCAACATCAGTTTTCTGGCCACATTGTTATAATCCAAATCCAGCCGGAGAATCTTCTCACAGCCCTCCTTTTTAAAATAATCCAGATGCCTGACCAGGGAGATTCTCCGCATGGAGGTCGCAGACCTATCCGACTCTCCAATATAATATAAGGAAAAGGTCAGGTTTTTCCCTGATTCCATATATTCCTGATACCATACCGTATCTTTTATCTCCGACAGACGATAAAAATGTCCTCCGTTCACTATGGTATCATTATCCGCATATACAACAATATTGGAGATCCCATAGCCTTTCAGCAGATCTAAAGTCGATTTCCTGGATAATTCCACACTGGCGCTGTAAAAATCATATCCATCCTTATACTCTTCATTTAAGAAATCATTGATGTTTCCGTCCACATAGACATCATTCATGCCGTTGACAGCTTCTTCAAATGTATATTCCATACTGTACTTCACAGCATCCGTTATATTCTCAAACTCATAAATCTGCTCCTTTTTTTCCGCATCATACAAAATATACAGGATGACACTATCTGTCAGAACCAACGGTAAGATCATACAAAACACATATATAATGATCAGTTTCTTCTTTATATTAAAGTCATTCATTATGCTATCTATTTTGGATCGATATTTAATCATGATCTCCCCCGACCTGATACCTGAACCTTATAAAATCAGCGCAGCCCCCGGACTCCTGTGTGGCATAGACAAAGATCCCAAACCTGCATCCCGTAAAATGATCCAGTTTAAAATATAACTTCTGCCGAATCCCGAGCGGCTTCCAGCTTTCTTCATCCTCATAGGCAAAATCCGCTTCATCCTCTTTGTCCTGAAAGTTCAGATGTACTTTCAGGGTAACACATGGTGCAGTAATGGGAATCTTCTCATACACCACCGGCGGATCCAGAAAATCCGAATCCGCATGCAGTGTTTCATCCATTGCCGGTTTCGCATACATCACCAGATAATACTTCCCATCCTCCTTTGTCAGTGCGATTGCCCCATAACAACCTATCCAGGCACTGATTCCTGCATAATCTCCATCCTTCATCCCGCTCCCATCTACAGTCACCCAGGCCGCGCTTTCCGGCCCAAAGCTTCTCTGCGTCAACACATTATGGGCAAGCACCGGACTGTCACACAGCCCTCCCGTATAAATCCGCAGGGCACCCGGCCGTTTCGTCACTGACCAGAGACTGTCTATGGGATTGTGGTTAAACTGCCAGAACGGTTTTAAATGTACTCTCCCGTTTCTGTCCGGTTTGTATAGGAAATCATCATCCCCGTTTAGCGGCGCATATACATAATCCGGTCTGCTGCTCTTAACAGAAACGCACTGGGGAACCTTACCGTCTTCCCCAACGACCGGATAGCCCTCCTCATCAAAATGCATGGGCATCACCATAGGCGACCTGCCGAGCGCGCCTCTGTCATGGAACATAAACAAATACCAGTCTCCCCAGGGCGTATCCACCATACCCCCCTGTGCCACGCCAAGGTTGTGATACCCCATATCATCATCAATAATACATTTCCCCCTAAATTCTCCGTTCAGAGAATCCGCAATAAAGCAGTCCTCCGTTTTTCTCTCCGTGCCATACGCCGGAATATGACAGGTAAACAGATAATATCTGCCATCTTTTTTATACAGATGAGAACCCTCATAACCAAGATGAAGCTCTCCCTCATCCCGGACGATCAATCTGTGCAGTCCGCCCTCAAGCGGCCCTTTTAAATCCGAACTTAACTGCGTCAGATACAATTCCGTGTTGCCATAGACAATATACACCTTGCCATCATCATCAAAAAACAGGGAATTATCATGATAAAATCCTTCAATATTAGTAATCTTCCAGGGTCCTGCGGGATTACCCGCCGTCAAAATATATGTCTTATGCGTATCGTTTGCCGTGAAACATATGTAAAAAAGACCTTCGTGGTACCTTAAAGAAGGCGCCCACATTCCCTGCCCATATATCTGTGATCCTTCTTCTAACCGATGCCCGGGAGTATCTTCCAGCATATCATAAGCATGACAAACAAACTCCCAATTCATGAGATCATAAGAGCGCAGTATATCGCAACCCGGCATAAAGTGCATTGTGGTACTGGCCATATAATACGTACCGCCAACTCTGATGATATCCGGATCCGGAAAATCCGTATATAAAACAGGATTTTGTTTTGTTTTCATAATTCCCTCCATGGCATAGCCGTTTACTGCCTCATCTCAACATCAAATACACAAGGTTCTTACCTTCTAAAATACCACAAAAATCTCATATTTTCCATTCTTTGCGTTGACATTATATTGTTTTGAGGCTATAACTATTTAAGGATGAAAATTTAAATATGAATCATTCTTACGAGGGAGGGAATATTATGGAAACATATACTGTATTTCTGGATCTTGCTGTCATCCTGTTTTTTGCTAAAGTATTTGGTATTTTGGCGAGAAAATGTAAGGCGCCTCAGGTAGTTGGCCAGATTCTGGCCGGCCTTATTGTTGGACCCTGTGTCCTTGGCTGGATCAGCCAGACGGAATTTATCACACAGATGGCGGAGATTGGCGTGATCATCCTAATGTTTGAGGTGGGTCTGGAAACAGATTTGAAGGAACTGCTCAAAACCGGCCCCATTGCGTTTCTGATCGCCTGCGCCGGCGTGTTTGTTCCATTGATCATGGGTGCCCTTTTATATATGGGATTTTATGGCTTTGCCCCCTGGGGCAGTGAGAATTTCTATAAGGCAGTCTTCATGGGAACCATTATGACTGCCACCAGTGTCAGCATTACTGTGGCCGTTTTACAGGAACTGGGTAAGATTAAAAGTAAAGTCGGCACTACCATTGTCAGTGCTGCGATCATTGACGATGTGATCGGTATCATCGTCCTCACTTTTGTAATCGGCTTTAAGAATCCCGATTCGCACCCGGGTATGGTAGTCATAAAGACAATCGCTTTCTTTATCATGGCCATCGTGGGCGGATTTATCGTCTTTAAGATTTTCCTGACGCTGGATAAACGATATCCCCACACCAGGCGAATCCCCATTGCTGCGCTGGCTTTCTGCTTTGCTCTGTCCTACGCCGCGGAGAAATATTTCGGGATCGCAGATATCACCGGTGCTTACGTGGCCGGTATCGTGCTGTGTAACCTGAGTGACAACACTTACATAGAACGCAAGGTTGATGTCAGTTCTTATATGATCTTCGGCCCCATCTTTTTCGCAGGTATAGGCCTGAAAACTACCTTTGATGCAATAGACGGCACTATGATCGCCTTCTGCATCTGCTTTGTGATCGTGGCACTGTCAGCCAAGGTGCTGGGCTGCGGTCTGATGAGCAAACTCTGCCGATACAGTTTTCCCGATTCTCTGAAAATCGGTGTTGGTATGATGACGCGCGGAGAAGTGGCCCTGATCGTAGCACAGAAGGGTATGGCCGCAGGTCTTTTGACTGCGGATTACTTTACAGCGGTTATCCTGTTGATTTTGGTATCCTCCATTATGACGCCGCTTATCATGAAATTCTTATACAGCAAGGAGAAAACTCCGGAAAATACAGCTGCATAACAAAAAGTAATTTGCTTCGCAAATAACTTTGCGAGATCCGCTTCGCGGACTCGAATAAGCGGAAGACTTTCCTACCCCACAAAATGTCCCTGACTGTCAGTTACGTGAATCGTGACCGGATAGTCAGGGATCTTTATATTACAACATTTTTTCAAACTGTGCTTCCAGTTCTTCCTGGGGAACAGCGCCAACAATCGTGCCGGCTTCTTTCCCATCCACAAAGAATTTCATGGTTGGAATAGACATGACACGATACAATCTGGCAAGCCCATCTTCCTCATCAATATTGCACTTCCCAACCTTTACCTTGCCGTCATACTTTTTAGCCAATTCCTCCACGATCGGCGCCATCATCTTGCAGGGCCCGCACCAGTCTGCGTAAAAATCTACGAAGACCGGAATTTCTGAGTTCAATACCTCATTTTCAAAATTTGCTGCTGTAAACTTGTACTCCATATTTTTTCCTCCTATTATTGATTCTTGCGGCTTGTCCCAATCTGGAACTACCGCGAAATAATATATTTACAAATAGGGTTTCCCATGGACGAAAATTTTTCTTCGTATTCCGTCATCACATTGCCCTGCATCATCTGCGCATCATGATGCAGATCTTCCGTCACCTGTTCCAGCTGCCATCCTGCCGGTTCCAGTTCCCCTAATGCAAATCGAAACAACTCCAGATTGTCTGTCTTAAACTCGATCAAACCATCCGGTATTAGTATCTCATCATACCGCTGTAAAAATTCACGGGAGGGCAGTCTTCTCTTCGCATGCCGATCCTTCGGCCAGGGATCTGAAAAATTCAAATAAATCCGCTCCACTTCTCCCGGTGCAAATACACTTGTAATCTCCTCTGCCTCCATGCGGATAAAATATAGATTCCTCAGCGGATCGGCTTCCATCTTCTGAATCCCCCGGAGCAGCACACTGGAATATTTCTCAATTCCTATATAATTGATATCCGGATTCGCCCTTGCCAGATCCATGATAAAACGGCCTTTCCCCATACCAATTTCTATCCGGATTGGATGATCGTTTCCGAATACTTCCCTCCATTTTCCCCGATGTTCCTGAGGTTCGTGAATCACATAGTCACAACCTGCGATCACTTCCCGCGAACCTGTTATATTCCTAAGTCTCATATATCGATTCCTGTCCTCAATTAATACTCCTGTTAATCCATATTCCTACATACAATTTTTAACCCAAAGCAGATCACCCGGCCTGTTACCCATAGATTAAAATCTTACTTTATCCATTATATCATATCCACAAATGCTGTAATCCTTGGCGACTTCAACAAGAATTGCTGTGCAATTCTTGGGACGCAGACTGCTGAGTCTGCGTCTATTTTACAACATTTTGTATTTTTTGTGAATACACTACAGTTTTTGTAAAAAATAGTGTATGATATATGTGGCTTAAGTTTGGCCGTCTGTATTTCAAAATGTAAAACACTCCAAATTCATAAACAACTGATTTTGACATATACTTGTTACCATAAAAGAAAGGTCTGACAATATGTTTTCATTATATAAATATAAAAACCAAAGGGCAGCGAGATTCCTTTTACTGCTCCTTACAGCTGCCATATTTCTATGCGGCTTCCATGTTGATACACTTACTGCCTATGCCACTTTAGAAGAACTGGAAGCAGAGGCAGAAGCCCGCAAGGCTCTTCCTATTCAATCCAATGAAATTGAAAACTGGCCCGTTGGCCCACAGATCAGTGCACAATCCGCTATTTTGATGGATGCCAATACCGGTGTTATTCTCTACTCCAAAAATATCCATGAACGCCTCTATCCAGCCAGCACCACCAAGATCATGACCTGTCTGCTCGCGATGGAACAGGGCAACCTGGATGATAAAGTGGAATTCAGTCATGATGCCGTTTTTTCCGTACCGGTCGGCGGTTCTAACATGGGTATGGATGTGGGGCAGTCTATTACCCTGGAAGAATGCCTCTATGGAATCCTGGTCGGTTCCGCCAACGAAGTAGCCAATGCCGTAGGAGAATATATCTCCGGCTCCATAGATGACTTTGTGGCACTGATGAATAAACGGGCGGAAGAAATCGGATGTAAAGATACCCATTTTATGAATACAAACGGGCTTCAGGATTCCGACCATTACACCAGCGCTTATGATCTGGCGCTGATTTCCAGTTATTTTTTTCAAAATGAAATGCTGTGCAAGATTGGCAATACCGCACGCTGCCATTTTGAACCTACCAGTACACAGCCCGATGATTTTTACCTAAATAACAAGCATAAACTGATCAACGGCGAGATCCCCTATGATGGAATCCTTGGCGGCAAGACCGGCTATACGGATGAGGCACGGCAGACCCTCGTCACCTGTGCGGAGCAAAATGGGATGCGTCTGATCTGCGTTGTCTTTAAAGAGGAATCCCCGGCCCAATTCACAGATACCAAAGAACTTCTGGACTATGGCTTCCACAATTTCCAGGTGATGAATATCTCGGAAAATGAGGATCGCTACAATATTGAAGCCACAGGATTTTTACAGATTGGTGATGATATCTTTGGCAGTTCCAAACCTATCCTCTCCATAGATAAGGACAGCTATGTCATCGTTCCAAATGTCATCTCCTTCTCAGATCTTGATTCGGAGATTGATTACAGTATATCTGATGAAAACCGTGTAGCACAGATCCGCTATTCCTATCATGATATGTATGTGGGAAGCGCATACCTTGATCTGATCACAGAATCCGGCGCCACCTATGAATTTGACACAAATATGACATCCACCGATGTCAGCGTGGAAAAGGTAGAAGCCGAACCGGATATAGAACCCACCCCAGAGAAAGATACTATTTTTATCAATGTCAAAAAGGTACTAATTACCGTTCTGGTTCTGGCCGCTGTCCTGATCTTCCTGTTTGTTCTCCGGGCGCTGATTGCCAACCGGAAGACAGCCAAGCGCAGAAATAACCGTGTGAAACGTAAACAGCGGCGCAGGTCTTATGTACGTTCAGACTTTGATGACTTTGACTTCTGATACTTTGCCCGCAGATTGTCCACTTCTTCCTGGGTGATGAATTTTTCCGTCTTCACCACATAGACCCTGTCATTTTCTGCTTTGCGGAGCCGTACTTTAGCTTTCATGTAACCATGTTTATCACAGTAGGATACACTGTAATAATGTTTTCCATTGGGCGTAAACCAGCGGATCTTTCTGCGCAGGTTCTTATGACACAGATAACATCTGGTGCTCATAACCTTCCGATCCGCCACTGCCTGTGCCTTATCCTCAAAGCTGCGGGAAATATATTTTGCGTAATCATCAAAGATCACCTGTATCTCGGAATCCTTATCCTTGGGCAGATGAAATACATCGAAAGAATATTTCTTCATCACTTCCTCTGGTATTTCCGCCAGGATCTTCGCCGTATAATAAGCATCACTGAAAGCCCTGTGAAAAGGAATATCCTTCTCAATATGAAGAAAATCTATGGCATATTCCAAAGTTCTTCTGGACTTCTTGTCCTCAAACGCAATACTGAATAACTTCTGCACATCCAAAAATGCAAACGGCCCTTCTGCCATTGGTTCTAACCCATAATATCTGAGATTTCTCTGTAATTCCACCAAATCCAGACATCCCCAGGTACAGAAAATATATTCTTTACCGCACCAATCCCAGAACTCTTCCATCACATCCGTAAAAAGATGTCCTTTCTCAAGCTGTTCCATCTGCAAATGAATCAGCTTTCTGGTAATATGATGCATCTCATGATACACCTGCGGCTTGATAAGCTCCGAAAACTCATCGATCATTTTTTTATCATGATTTAATTTGATAGCGCCAATTTCAATGATCTCGAAGGGCAGTACTTTTACAACTTCCTCCTCACCACTGCTGCTTTGATTCCATTCCAAATCCAAAATAATATAATTCATAACTGATTCCCTTATTTACAACAATATAAAATCTGCTCCACCATTATTTTTATTATCATAGCATATATCCCTGAGATTTTGCAACGCAATGTCCACCTGGACTATCCCTGCAATCCACAGATGAAAATGCTGATTATGATAATTATTTTTCACAAATCTTATGTATAATAAGAATAAAAAGAAAAAATAGAAAAAAACACATGAAACTCTTGACCTTATACTAACTATACCCCTTATACTCAGCTTAACAAACATGGAAGGGAGGAATATTTCCATTGAACATCAATGAACTGGAACGCCTGACAGGAATCACCAAACAGAATATCCGTTTCTATGAAAAGAAGGGATTGCTTCAGCCAATGAGAAATTCCGAGAACAATTACCGCGAATATTCACAGGAAGATCTTACCACACTTAAGACCATTAAACTTTTGCGGAAACTGGATTTTTCTATAGAAGACATCCACAAAATCCTGTCAGCGCAGATGCCGCTTCATACAATACTGGAGCAGCATCTCAAAGAATTGCAGGCAAGACGGCAGAAACTGGAAGCCTGTATTGATGTTTGCAAGGATCTGCTTCAAACAGACACAGAGTGTTTAGATCTGGATGGAACATTTGAAAAAATGGAGCAAATAGAACAGAATGGGGGTAAGTTTATGTCAATTATTGAGGATTATAAAAGATTTGCAGCAGTACAACGTAAAAAAACTTTTTCTTTTCAGCCAGATACCATGGTAATGAATCCCATGGAATTTAGCGAAGCGCTGTCTCAATACGCTGAAGAAAACCATCAGAATCTAGTGCTTCTCAAAGGCGGTATGTATCCAACTTTTAAGCTTGACGGGGTAGAATATACAGCCCAACGAATCTTTGGACGTTTTGGCGCTACCATACAATGTACCATGACCCATCCCGAAGAAGATGGTCTGGAAGACATTCCGAGAAACAGAAAAGTACTTTACCAGCTGATCAACGGGCCTTATCTATTACTGCTGGTTGTCTTCATCATAATGGCCATCAGCAGGCAGAGCATTGGCTGGACAGCCTTAGTGGCACTGATGATCTTTCCGTATCTGCTTTGGTTGTTTAGGGTGTTTGTTAAAAGATAAAAAGCACATAACGCAACCCCTGAAACTACTTTTTGTCTCAGGGGTTGTGTTTATTGCCGTAAATATAACCTATTGCTTATAGTTTATATTTTCCAGTATATATCACTCATCCAAAACTTTATTAATCATTTGTATCCACTTGTTATCATCCATCGTAAAATATTCAATAAATTTACCAAAATTAGTGCTTCCTTCCACTGTATCATCAGAAGGAAAACTTTTAATCCTCTCCTGCATTTCCTGATAATTTTCTTTGGTAATCCTCGAAAATAGCATTTGACGCTGATCCGCCCTACCCTTATATGCTTCTATACCTGTCAGGGTAAAAATAATTGGAGCATTCTTTTTCTTGTTGTGGGAACCAAGCACTACATCATCCCAGTGCTCAATGATAATCTGCATGGTACATGGATTCCCGTATATGATAACATGGTCTGCTGCATTTTCAATCCCGTGAAATTCATTAATCTTTCGCTTGATATCTACATACTGCTCATAGGGTTTTTTATCTGTATCGCAGAATACTAAAACCAGATCATATGAGCCATTCTGAAACTTATCTTGATACCGCGCCGGAATATTGCCGTTTCCTCCAGCATTATCCAACCGAAAACAATATTTTTTACTCCATACATCTAAAGATATCAACTTTTCCAGATACTCATATTCTTCATCTCCTTCACATATAATACATATTTTATTACCTGTAAAAATCTGAGGAAGCTTATTCGCCATCAATTGGCACCTCCCTCTGATTTCCTTTAAGACTTAATAAGGATTGAATCAATTCAGGGTCCGGCAGAGCGCCTAATACCCCTTTTCGATATTTCTCCATAATATCTGTAGTATCCCGTATCCCCTGTTGTGCTGTAAACTCTGCCAGAGAATAAACATAAATGCCGGTATCATCCTTATGAATAAACCATATCTGCTCTTTACGGAACATTTTTTTGCAATCCATTAAATTGATGTCATGTACAGTAAATATCATCTGTGCATTGGTATTCAGTTCATTATTAAACATGGCAACTATCGCTCTGGTCAATTTAAAGTGAATGCTGCTGTCCAGTTCGTCCACAATAAGAATTCTGCCCTGTTCAATCCCCTCTATGATATAACTTGCAAGGGCAGCAATCTTCTTTGTTCCCGTAGAGTCAAAAAGTATACTGGGAACCGCAATCCCCCTATAAACGGATACCAATCGAATCTGATCCATAATCTGCTCTGGAATATCAAGAGCCTTTTCCTCTGGCTTTTCCTCGTCAGGATCTATTTTTACACGAATCTTATCCATATCCACATATTCAAAATCATCCATATATAAATCAGAATTCTTAATGAACTCCACGACTTTTTTTTGAAGATCATTTTGATTTTTCATAATGCTAATGGTACGTTTTAAAGGAATATTGTTCATGTTGACAATATCAATTTTAGAAGCAAACTTTGTAACAATACGCTTCATTTCCGCCAGCTGGTGGAATTTGCTGGAATCTACCAAATAAAACAACAGGTTATTTTGAGATATAAGCGGCATCATTTTTAAAAGATCTTCGTCACCATATTGGCAATTTCCATTGATGATATCTTTTAAAAGCCAAACAGTTTCTTTTTCGTTTCCATATTGGTCTCTTGTGATTTCAGTAAACTTTTCATAAGGATATTCTTCCTTTTTATCATCATACCAAAATTCATAGGCAAACTCTCTGCCCTCCTCCAAAAATGTAATTCCCAGCTGACATATTGTACTTTCCTGAAAAATATTGGACATGATACGGGGTTTTTGATTTAACAAAATGTTCTTGACACTGCGGATACATTTTACCAAACATGTCTTTCCTGCATTGTTTGGGCCATAAATTCCTACTGTTTTTAAAATATTGAAATTATTCTCTGTATGGACATTGGATGAAAACTTTTTATTTCTCATATCAGCTTTTGTGGAAAATCGAATCTCATCTGAAAAGGAAAAGCAATTTTTTGCCATTAATTCTATTAACATGTGAATTCCCTCCAAAATTAAGAACCTATTTGTCTTATTGGCACTATATACTATACCCTATTTATATTTTTTATGCAATATTTTTTCATAAAAAATCCCTTGAAACAAAAATAGTTTCAAGGGATTTGTACTTTCCTTTTTTAGTTCTTCATACCCGTAAGTGCAATTCCTTCCACAAAATATTTCTGACCGATCAGGTAGAAGATAACACCCGGAATAAAGGACATACAGGTCGCACACATAATTGCTGACCAATCCGATTTCAGCGATCCCTTAAACTGGGAAAGCCCGATCGCAATCGTAAACTTATCTGATGTATTAATATAGATCATCTGCTGCAACAGGTCATTCCAAATCTGAATAAACAACAACAGCGCTACCACAATCATGGCTGATTTAATGGACGGTAAAAGAATATGAAATAAAATTCTGAATTTTCCGGCTCCGTCAATAGTTGCCGCCTCATCCAGTTCCTTGGGAATACTGCTGATAAACTGGCGGATCAGGAAAATATTAAAGGCCCCGCCACCGCAAAAATATGGAAGAATCAACGGCCAATACGTATTTGCCAGATGAAAACCTCTTGTCCACATGACGTATAATGGGATTAACGTCACCATAGTAGGCAGCAGCATGGATCCCACACACAGACTGAACAGGAATTTCTTTCCCGGAAACCGCAGTCTTGCAAACGCATATCCACCCAGGGTTGCCGTAAAAGTCCCTCCCAGAACCGATGGTATAATAATCGTCATGGTATTTTTAAAGTAATCCCAAAAAGGAAAGTATACCAACGCTTCTTTATAATTAGAAAACAGCCAATTCGGCGGTAAAAAGGTGGGCGGCCACTGGAACAATTCGGCATTGGTCATCAGGCTGGAACGGAATATCCACCAGATGGGGATCATTACGATTATGGCCATCACAATAACTAAAACAAGACAAAAGGTGTCCGCCATTCTCTCGTGTCTTTTTTTACTTGCAAAACTCTTCTCCCGGCTCATCAATCATCGCCTCCCTCGTAGAAAATCCAGCTCTTACTTGTAGCAAACAATATAACGGTAAAGACACCAATCAACAAAAAGGAAACAAAGGAAATGGCGCAGGCATAACTGAACTTACCGCTCTTAAATGCATATTGATACATGACATAAGAAATGAAGCGGGATGAGTTGCCAGGCCCTCCCTGCGTCAATGCAAGAGCCGGTGTTACCACCTGCATGTTGGTGATGAGCGCCATAAGCAGATTGTAAAAGATAATCGGCGTCATGCATGGAATCGTAACATTCGTAAACTTCTGCCAGGCATTAGCTCCATCGATTTCCGCAGCTTCATGATAAACCCTGGGCACATTCTGAAGCCCTGCCAAAAAGATAACGATCAGATTACCCGATAACCACACCGCAATCAATGCAAGGGAAGGAACAACCAGTTCTGAAGAGGCAATAAATTTCAGCTTATGTATTCCCAGAAGGGAAAGAACATAATTAAACAGGCCAAAATTCGCTTCATACAGCCAGCTCCATCCAATATACACTGCCATTGCCGGCAATACATAAGGCAGGTAGAACACTGCACGGAAAAATCCCCGGGCCGGGATTTTCCTGTTGAGCAAAAGTGCGACCGCCAGGGAATAAACCATGCTGCCCATTACCGCTATCAAGGAAAAGTAAATCGTTACCTTGATCGAATCCACAAAATACGGATCCGTAGTAAACAACTTCACATAGTTTGCAAGACCTACCCACTCAGGGGTGCCTACGCCCTCCCATTTGGTAAGGCTGAGGCCCAGTACGGCCGCCAGGGGCACATATGTCAGGAAAATAAGTCCTATAATAGAGGGAATTAGGCAGATATATGCCACTATAACTTCATCTTTATGCATTTTCTTTTTATGCTGCTTTTTCAACTGAGGTACCTCCATAATACAAACAACGGATGTCAGGCTTCGCCAGCTATCCTTATATTGACCAGATAATCCGGGATGCCTGCATCACAGGCATCCCAGTTTATTTTATAAAGTCTTATTCTCCAAGGAATACGGCATTGAGAGCATCATAATTATCTTTTAAAACATCTTCCGCCGTTGCATCTCCTGTCCATACATCACCGAGTACACCTCTGAGCAACTCTATAAATTCATTTGTATGAGGCGTATAATACCAACAGGTAGACTGTGCATTGTTCATTGCATAATCAACCAATGCTCCCACACATTCCTCGTGCTCAGGGAAGTTTTCATTATCAATCCAGCTGTTGGTCAATGCCTCATCCGTATAGTATTTCTCAAGAATCGGCATCCAAATACCAGTTGCGATCAGGCTGTCCCAGCTGTTCTCTTCTTTCATATACCACTTAATGAATTCCATTGCTTCTGCGGGATGTTTGCTCTGAGAGAAAACAACCTGCGGGCCGCCGGTACAAATGGTAACAGAATTCTTCATCTGCGGAAGGCGTGCAACACCATAATTGAAATCAACACCATTTAAGCAGGTACCAATATTCCATGCACCACCAGTAGACATTGCAATGTTCCCTGCACAGATAGTAGACTGTACACCATCATCAGTCAAACCTGCCCTGTAAGGCATTACATGTTCAATGTTCATCAGATCAGCTACCTTCTGAATAGACTCTGCCACTTCAGGTGTATTGATCGTACAGGTCTTGCCGTCTTCGGAGAACCAGCGTCCGCCATTAGAGAGCGCCCATACTTCCAACTGCCATGTCCAGTTATCTACGGTACATCCATACTGTACAATATTTTCCGGGTCAAATCCTTCTTCCCCGGCGTTCTTTCCATTGACATCAATGGTCAACTTCTTTGCAGTATCTACAAATTCGTTCCAGCTCATTGCTTCTGTTGCGGAGGGATACGGTACATTGGCTGCATCAAAAAGATCCTTATTATAATACAGGACCAAAACTTCATTTGCTGCCGAGTAAGCTACCGGCTTACCATCCGCCTTAAAAGTAATGCAGTCAAGGGGAGCTGCATCCGCACCTGCATACATATCAGAGATATCTGCCAACAGACCCTTAGAACCAAAATCAAGTACACCGGCTTCACTCATAATGCCACAGTCAGGTAATTCATTGGCTGCTGCCATGGTATTCAGCTTTGTTACATATTCCTCATTGGGAATACACACAATATCTACAACAATACCCGGATTTTCTTCATGGTATTTGTCAGCGACTTCCTGTACACTGGCTGCTTCATCCGGAGTTCCCCAATAAGAATAGGAAATGTGGATCTCATCTCCACTTCCTTGCTCTGTGTTTGCCTCCGTTGTAGGCTGTGCAGCAGGTTCAGTTGTGTTTGTTTCTGTTGTCTGTGCTGTTGTTCCTGTCTGAGTATTTCCACACGCAGTGAGTGAAAATACCATTGCCAGGCCAAGCACTGTTGAAATGACTTTCTTATACTTTTTCATAGCTTTCCTTCCTTTCTTTTTTTGAGTTTTATATTATACAGCAACTTCCTGCTGCGTATAATCCTAATAATCTGCATCGAGAAAGACGCGCATCTCACCGTTTTTTCTGTTGCCCCACATACAATAGGGAATGGCAGACAGTTCCTCATCCTTTTTTTCAAATCTGGGCGGTGCATACAAAAGTTCTTCCTGCCCTATCGTAGAAACTATTCTTTCTCCGGGTACTTTCAACATCGGAAGATTTCCCGGCAGTTCCTTTGACGGACCAGCCTCTTTAATCTTTCCATCCGTACGGATCCGAAGGGTTGCCAGATTTTCTCCATTATCTACTTCTTCAAAGCAATAGACGAATGGTCCTTTAGTCAGTGCAACTTTTCCTACATCTGCCCTGACATTTTTATTAACCGCCATAAGTCTTGCAGGAACCTGACCGGAAAGTTCAAAGCTTTGTTCTCCCTCCCTGTTAACGGCAAGAACTGCATAGCCATTTTCGATAGCAGGTCTGATCCGCTCACAACCGCTGTAAAATGCAATCCCTTCCAACCAGGATGGAACACGAAGCCGTACTGTAATTGCTTTCTTTCCATCTGTACATACTGTAATCTTTAATCTTCCGCCCTGCATCAGTTCATTTTCCAAACGAAGCTTTACTGATGTCTCATTTAAAACGATTTCCATCTCCGAAGAAATAAAAAGATTGATAAAAAGGCTCTTATCATCTACCGCGCAAATATACTGCCCCAGAGAGGCGAGTGTCCTTGCTATGTTAGGCGGACAGCACGCCACATCAAACCATGGCTGTCTTACCGGTTTCACATAATGAATGGTTGTATGATCCATACAATTAGCCGGCCAGACTTCAAGAGGATTGACATAGAAATATCTGTCACCTTCTTTTGAAATTCCCGCAAGCACTGTGTTGTACAGAGCTCTTTCCACAGCCTCATAATATACTGCATCTCTGCAAAGGGAGGCCATCCTTTGTCCAAACATCATAATCCCGATAGAGGCACAGCTCTCACAATACATCCTGTCATTCGGAAGGTCATAATCTGTAGTAAATCTTTCCAGCAGGCCGGAAGAACCAATCCCTCCTGTGATATACATTCTTCTGGTAGTCATATTTTCCCACAGACATTTGCAGGCTTCTTTTAATTCATCATCATGATAGATCTGTGCAAGATCCGCCATCGCACTATACATATAAGTTGCCCTTACCGCATGTCCCTCTACGGTTCTCTGCCTGATCGGCGGCATATGCGACTGCGAATAAGGCGGAGTATAATCATTAAGTTCCGGAAAAATCCTATGTTCGTCCCTCTCCATTTCTTCCAAAAAATAATTTGGCTGGGAACCCCTTATATCAATAAAAAACCTGGAAAGTTCCAGATAACTCTCTTTATCCGTAACTTTATAAAGCTTGATCAATGCCAATTCTATAAGCTGATGTCCAGGATAGCCTTTTAATTGGTTCTTCGCCTGCCCAAACACCTGACAGAGCAGGTCAGCAAACCGACAGGCAATATCAAAAAGTTCTCTCTTGCCGGTTGCCTGATAATATGCTGCCGCTGCCTCAAACAAATGACCGGCGCTGTAAAGTTCATGGCCCTCCCGCAGATTCTTCCAACGCTGTTCAGGATGCACAACCGTATAATATGTATTAAGGTATCCATCTGATTGCTGTGCCTTCCCAATCAAACGTATCAACTCATCTGCCACCGGAATATATTCCGTTCTGCCATTCATTGCACAAAAAGCAACTGCCTCCAGCCACTTATACGCATCGGTGTCCCCGAATACGACCCCCTTATGCTCTCCTTCCAATTCCCCGGCCGTAATTTTAAAGTTATCAATACAATGGCTTCTTACATATTCTCCCTTACCATTTAAAACGTCCCATTGATAAGGAATCATCTTTTCGGCCACAAGATCAACGTAGTGTCCAAACAGGCTGTCTGTAATATGTATCATATGGAACTGTGGTACTCTGATTCTGCTCGGCATATCTCAGTTTCCTCCTAATTTGTGTTAAACGTTTTCCTTTTTTTGCTAAATTTGTATTGTTTACGATGTATTTTCTCTAAAAATGCTAAACGTTTAACATGGTCTTATCATAGCACTGATTATTCTGCTTGTAAATATAAAATTGTAAAATTGTATATTTTATAAATTTTTTTAGATATATTTTGTGCATTATGTATAATTTGAATCTCTATAAAAGCCATAACTCCTATTTGCTATATAGTTCAATAACCTCTGTTTTCTGTATTCTTGTACTTGCATGTTAAACGTTTTTGTGCTAGTGTTTTTATAGATAACGTTATTTGTAGAGAGGAGAAATCCATGGCAACCATCCGGGAAATTTCTGAAAAAGCGGGAGTATCCATTGCTACCGTTTCCAAAGTTCTAAACGGCAAATCCGGCGTCAAGCAGGAGACAGCCCATGAAATCCTTGCCATTGCTGATAGTCTCAACTATCGTCCGAATCTAAATGCCCGCTTTTTAAAAAGCGGCCGTTCCCAGACTTTGGGCATCATTACGGAAGACTTAACGGTATTTAATTCTCCGGAGATTGTCGATGGCATTGCTGTTGCGTGCGAAGAAAGAGGATACCATTATATACTTGGGAATCTTCGTTTCTATAAGCGATACGGCAATGGCCCCAGAAATGATTCAGAAACTGCAAGGCTTCTTCTCACCACGATTAATGATATGCTTTCCAAGCAGGTTGACGGCATTGTCTATATTGGCTGCCACAGTCATGTAGTAGTCTCTTTGATGGATTATGCGGATGTGCCTTTTGTGTGCGCCTACTGCACCAGCAGCGATCCCAATGTCCCCTCTGTTCTTTACGATGATCGGACAGCCGCCTGTCAGGCCACAAAAGTGCTGGTTAAAAAGGAGCTTCGCGAGGTCGGTATGATTACCGGCCCTATGGATAGCATTCATTCTATCAATCGATTATATGGTTTTCAGGATGCTCTTTTCCAGGCAGGCATTCCCTATAATCCCCGTTTTACATTAAACGGCGACTGGGACCGGGAAAGTGGATATAAACTGGGTGCAAAGCTGATTGCCTCAGGAGTGAAGGCAATCTTTGCCCACAATGACTTAATCGCCACCGGGGTCATCGACTGGTGTAACCAAAATGGAATTATTGTCGGAAAAGATTTATATCTGATCGGTTTTGATAACCGGGAGATCAGCACTGTCAGCAAGCCAACACTTTCCACAGTTGCACTTCCTCTTATGGAGATTGGCCTGACTGCCGGAAATATCATGCTTGATACGCTTTCCGGCAAAAAAACAACCAGTCACAGCGTCCTTCTTGGCTGTAATATTATTGAACGGGAATCTACAGGCAGATTCTCCACAAACGAACACTGACTAAATCAAAGAAAGGAAACATTTTATGAAAGCAACCCTCCATATAAATACCCAAAATATCATTTCTCCAATTGATGACCGCATTTACAGCTCCTTTATTGAACACATGGGCAGAACCGTCTATACCGGAATCTATGAGCCAACACACAAATCCGCTGATGAGGATGGATTTCGGCAGGATGTTGCTGACCTGATCCGTCCCCTCAATGTTTCACATATTCGATATCCTGGCGGAAATTTTCTCTCCGGCTATGACTGGAAAGATGGGATTGGCCCTAAAAAAGACCGCCCTGTAAGACCTGATATGGCCTGGAGCGCCCTGGAACCCAATCAGATCGGAACAGATGAATTCCTTTCCTATTGTGAAAAACTGCAAATTTCGCCGATGCTCGGCGTAAACCTCGGCACCGGCACTCCTAAAGATGCCGTAGAACTTCTGGAATATTGCAATTCATCCCTTCCAACTTATTGGGCCCGGAAACGTATCGAAAATGGCAGAAAAGAACCTTATAATGTCAAGTTATGGTGTCTGGGAAATGAAATGGACGGCCCCTGGCAAATCTGTGCCAAAACAGCCGCAGAATACAGCCGGATTGCATGTGAAACCGCCAAACTCATGAAGATGCTGGATCCAAATATTGAACTTGTGGCCTGCGGAAGTTCTTTCCGCGAGATGCCCACCTTTAGAACATGGGAAGAAACCGTTTTACGGGAATGCTATCCTTATATTGATTATCTCTCTCTCCATCAGTACTATCAGGATATGGAAGGAGACGTCATGAGTTTCCTGTCCCGTGATGAGGATATGGCTGACTTTATAGACGAAGTTGCTGCTATCTGCGACCGTATTAAAAAGGAAAAGGACAGTGACAAGGATATTAAGCTTTCTTTCGATGAATGGAATGTCTGGTATCACTTCCAGAAATCCGGAAAATCTCCTGAGAAATGGATTGTCGGCCGTCCTATTGAAGAAGAAGAATTTGATTTTGCCGACACGCTGCTGGTAGGCGGTATGTTGAATACCTTAATCAACCATTCCGATATTGTTAAAATTGCCTGCCTGGCGCAGCTTGTAAACTGCATTGCTCCTATTATGACAGAAGAAAGCGGAAGAAGCTGGACGCAGACGATTTACTGGCCCTTCCTGTACACATCCAAATACGGACGCGGGACGGCACTGAAAATAAAAGCGGATGTTCCTTCCTATACCTGCAAAGTGCGTAAAGAAGCTTCCTATCTGTCCTCCTCCGCAGTCTTATCCGAGGATGGAAATACACTTTCCCTTTTCCTGATCAACAAAAATCCACAGGAAGAAATGGAACTACATTTACCCGGTAACAAAGGCAAGATTCTTTCCTTTGTTACCATAGCCGGTCATTCTTTTGATACGGTTAATACGGCAGATTCCCAGCCGGTCGTTCCCAGGGAAGTGACTGACAAATGTCTTGATGATTTAAAGATTCCCGCCGCTTCCTGGAATATGATCCGGATTCATCTTTCATAAAATATAGATAAGGATTTATTTTGTCGACCGGACAACATTTTCTGTTACGCAAACAGCTTTTCCAGCGTAACAAGCACACCATCCGCTTCATTGGAGGGGCAGACATGTTCTGCCGCCTCCTTTACATTTTGGGGAGCGTTTTCCATTGCATAGCTGTGTCTACAGTATTGCAGCATCTCGATATCATTTCCCCCATCGCCAAATGCTGCGCATTGTTCCGGTGAAATACCCCAGCGCGCCATAAGCCGTTTCAGACCGGAAGCCTTATGACAGCCAGGCATGATCAGGTCAATGGAACCGTGCCCGCTTGTCGTGGGTTCAATCTTTCCACCCAGTCTTTCGCAGAACATGTCGTAATAAAAATATGTTTTTTCTTCCGGGACGGTCGGTGCAAACTTCAAGATTTGGTCTTGTACCTCCTTGAGATCATCCACCCATTTCAAACGGTGATAATAGATACCAGTCAGTTCAAAAAAGGCCTGACTCACCGTCCCCCGCTGACAGTACGCACTGTCCACCCCACATAGGACATTCTCTATTTCGGGATACTCCCTGCACACGTCAATGACCTCTTCCACCGTGTCCCTCGGCATGTCCGCAGTAAAGACCAGTTCCTCCCTGTCTTTTACAAATGCCCCGTTTTCCGCCACAAAGGACAATTCATCACAGTATCCCGGAAACAGATCCCTTAACTGGTAATACTGATTCCCGCTTGCCACAACAAAATTGCATCCGACACTTTGCATACGAGATAAAATATGCTGAAACCTCGAAATATCATATGTGTAATCCGACCGGACAAATGTACCGTCTATGTCAACAGCAACCAGTTTTATATCCTGTTTCATACATTTCCAAAAGCCAACAACTCATATGGCTCCATTGTATATACTTCTTCCAGCGGCATTTCCCTGCCTTTATAATTCTCCAGCAATATCCTACAGCCGCTCCGCTCTCCGGCCATTTTAATGCACTGCTTATTCCCGTCAAGATTACAAAACACGAACATCTGCTGTTCCCCGAATGTCCTTTGGTAGGCCACCACCTTATCAATTCCCGTCTCCAGAAAGATAATCTCCCCTTTTGCGATTACCAGATATTTCTTTCTCATGGCAATCAGCTTCTTATAAAATGTAAGAATAGAATCGTCATCACCTTGCTGCACTTCTACCGTGATTTCTTTTCTAAACGCTGCGGACATCGGAAGCCACGGTTCTTTCTTTGAAAAACCACCATACATTTCGCCATTCCACTGCATGGGCGTTCTGCTGTTGTCCCGGGATCTTGCCGCAAGTGTCTCAAGCGCCTCTTCTTTCGTTTTACCCTCTTCCAGCAAAATCTGATAATAATTCAGACTCTCCACATCCCGATACTGCTCTATGGAAGGAAAGTGCGCATTCAGCATGCCAATCTCCTCCCCTTGATAGATGTACGGGGTGCCACGCATCAGATGGATCATGCCCGCCAGCATTTTGGCAGACTCTTTCCAGTAAACACCCTCATCCCCCATCCTGCTCACGATGCGGGGCTGATCATGGTTACACCAGAACAGCGCATTCCAGCCATCTCCTTGCTGCATTCCCATCTGCCATTCTATAAAAAGCTCCTTCAACTTCCGATAATCCACAGCCTGAAGCGCCCACTTATCCCCGTTCTTATAATCTACTTTCAAATGATGGAAATTAAAGCACATGGAAAGTTCTTTTTCCTTTGGCGCAGAATAACGGATACAGTGCGCAAGCGATGTGGAGGACATTTCTCCTACAGTCACGAAGTCCTCAATGCCCGCACCGCGCACCAGCTCCTTCAGATATTCGTGAATGTGCGGCCCATCGCTGTAAAACCGTCTGCCATCCCCCTCAAAGTCGTCCTCCATCTGCTCCGGCTTGGAAACCAGGTTGATGACGTCAAATCGGAATGCTTTGATACCCTTTTCTTTCCAGAACCGCAGGATATCTATCAGTTCTTCCCGCACTTCAGGATTATCCCAGTTCAAGTCCGCCTGTGTCACATCATACAGGCGCAGATACCATTTTTTCAGTTCCGGAACATACTCCCATGCTGTGCCGCCAAACTTTGACTTCCAGTTTGTGGGCGCCTGATCCGGCGTGCCTTCCTTAAATATATAATATTTCTGATACTTTTCGTCACCCGCCAGCGCTCTCTGAAACCATTCATGTTCCGTGGAAGTATGGTTAAACACCATATCCAGCATAATTCCCATGCCCCGCTCTTCACTCTGCCGGATCAGATCCTCCAGATCCTCCATCGTCCCAAACTGCGGGGCAACCTTTCGGTAATCCGCCACATCATATCCGTTATCCCTCTGGGGTGAGGGAAAGAACGGCGTCAGCCATAGATAATCCACGCCCAGTTCGTGCAGATAATCCAATTTCTCAATCACACCGGGAATATCGCCAAAACCGTCACCATTGGTATCCCGAAACGATTTCGGATATATCTGATAAACTACCTTATCGCTAAAATCTGTCATTTGAATCCTCCCTACCGGCTATTCAAGCCCAAATCCTGTGAAAAGTACACTATTTCCATTCTGCTACTATCGTCTGGTTTTCCTTGACAGGCATTCCCGTATGGAACTGAATATCGTGTGCGTTTCCCTCCTCCGTAACAATACATACGGTGACATCGGGGTGGCCTGCCGCCTTGATCTTTGCCCTGTCAAATCTGACCAATGGCGTTCCTGCATGTACCTTCTGCCCTTCCTGTACCAGATATTCAAATCCGTCCCCATTCATGCCCACGGTGTCAATCCCGATATGTAACAGGACCTCCATGCCGTTTTGCAGCTTCAATCCGCATGCGTGCCGGGACTCCGGCATCAGTACGGCAATCTCCGCATCTACAGGCGCATACAATGTCTCGCTTTCCGGAATAATTGCCATCCCGTCACCCATGATTCCCTCCGAAAAGACACCGTCTGCTACCTCTGCCAACGGAATCGCCTTACCAGTCAAAAATGCCATAAATTGATTATCTGCCAATGTCTCCTCAGCAACCGTTTCTGTCTGTTCCGCGGTATTGTCCACCGTCTCTGCCTGCAAGCGCTTCTTCCCAACAACAACTGTCAGCACAAAAGGAACAGCAACCGCAATGACTGCGCAGACTGCAAAGGACACCATATATGGCGGCTGAATGGACAGGATACCCGGAATACCACCGACACCGATTGCATTCGCAGTTGTTCCGGTCGCCACACAGACCACTGCCGCAATGCCGGAACCAATCATTCCGCAGAAAAACGGAAAACCTCTTTTTAAGTTAACACCGAAAATTGCCGGTTCCGTAACACCAAGATAACAGGAAATACATGCCGGAATATTGACTTCCTGTGCCGCCTGATCTTTTCTCTGCAGCCAGATCATACCAAGTACCGCAGAACCCTGCGCGATATTCGACAATGCGATCATCGGCCACAGCATGGTCCCGCCATAATCCGCAATCAGTTGTAAATCAATAGCATTTGACATATGGTGAAGTCCTGTAATCACAAGCGGCGCATAGACAACACCGAAGACCGCGCCAAATACAATCTTAAATGCTCCTGTAATCCCGGCAAATACCATTGCAGAAACCGCTGCTCCAATCTGCCAGCCGATTGGCCCCAATACAAAGTGCGCCGCCATCACGGACAACAGCAGACTACAGAACGGAACAACAATCATCGAAATGACCTGAGGTGTGATCTTACGGAAAAACTTTTCCAGATAGACCAACATAAATGCAGCCATGATTGCAGGAAGTACCTGCCCCTGATAACCGATCATATTAATCTGGAAGCTTCCAAAATTCCATTTCGGGATATCTGCCGCCGCTGTCCCAGCAACTGCATATGCATTCAACAGCTGTCCGGATACCAACGTCAGACCGAGGACAATTCCCAGCATCTGATTCGTTCCCATCTTCTTTGTCACAGACCAGCAGATTCCGACCGGAAGCATATGAAAGACCGCCTCTCCGATCAGCCACAGGAAGCTGTCAATGCCCGCCCAGAACTGGCTAACGTCACATAAGGTTTTCGTCCCGCTTTCAAACAGGTACAGGCTATCAATACAGTTCCTAAATCCCAGAATCAGACCTCCCGTAATAATTGCCGGGATCAGCGGTGCAAAAATCTCCGCCAACGCCGTGATCACACGCTGTAACACATTCTGGTTTTTCTTTGCCGCCTGTTTTACCGCATCCTTTGATACGCCTTCAATTCCCGCTTCTTTTACAAAGTCGTTGTAGAAATCAGCCACTGTATTTCCGATGATTACCTGAAACTGTCCTGACTGCGTAAAACTTCCTTTTACAACCTTCATCGCCTCGATTGCATTCACATCCGCCTTTTTGGGATCGACCAGCGCAAACCGCATTCGTGTCATACAATGCGAAACCGCTGCTATGTTTTCTTTGCCGCCTACCAGACGTAACAACTGTCTTGCGTCCTCTGCATATTTTCCCATGCTTACTTTCCTCCACTCGCTTCAACTTGTTTGAACATGTTTTATGATTCTGTTATAACACACTTGTTTAAACATGTCAATCATCTTTTACAAATTTGTTTAAACAAGTTATTGACATTTCATTTCCACGTTTTTATAATGTTTTTTGTAAGGATTTTATGATTGTTTATAAAATACAGAGGTGTTAAAATGCCCAAATCCATATATGAATCAATATACAAAGACCTAAAGCAAAAAATCGAGCATGATGTCTTCGCCTACCAGGAGCTTCTGCCATCAGAAAACACGCTGATCCAAACATACCACTGTTCCCGCAATACCCTACGCCGTGCCGTCAGCCGCCTGGTATCTGACGGATATGTGCAGACCATGCAGGGAAAAGGTGTCCGCAATATTTATCAGCCTGTAGCCCAGACTGCTTTCACAATCGGTGAAATCGAAAGCTTCCGGGAATCCGCACTGAGAAACGGACACCAGTCCCTTACAAAAGTTCTTTTATTTACTGAATTTGCAATCGATGAAAAGCAGGCTCTGTATACCGGCTTTTCTGTCGGTACGGATATTTATTATATCCAGCGCCTGCATTATTTAGATGGTATGCCATTGATTTTAAACCACAATTATTTCTTAAAAGAAGCCGTACCCGGCCTCACGCCGGAAATTGCGGAAAACTCTATTTATGATTATCTGGAAAATACACTGCACATGACGATTGTGAACAGCAAACGGATTATGACAGTGGAAAAGATGACACAGATTGATGAAAAATACTTGAAGCTGAATGCCGAGGATTATAACTGTATGGCAGTAGTGAGCAGTCAGACCTACAACAGCGATGGCGTGATGTTTGAATACACACAGTCCCGCCACCGCCCGGATCATTTCCGCTTTTATGACAATGCGATCAGGAAAATAACTTGATTTTCCTTCACCATAGCTTAAATTTCTGCAGTCGAGTTATATTCTATAACTATGAATATTTGTAAGATGTATGTGAAAATTTGCCGCTCCAAAATTTTCTTCCATCCGTTCTATTTTCCTCATGCCGGGAATAGGAACAATAAACTCCTCCTTAGCCTCGTAATATTTCATTTTCAATTTACGGCTCAATCGAAATCAGCTCAATACCTTCTTCCTTTCCCAAATTCCGGCTATATAATCTTTCCTCTGCGTTATTCCAATGCTCGTGAACGCCCAGATTCGTAACCGAATCCTGGGAAACGAAAATACTGGACGTATAATCTCCATCAAACGGAACCTGCTGGCATCCGCAAACCGTCAAGGCAAGCATAGCCGCCAATGTCAGTGCTGTTATCTTTTTCATAGGACATCCTCCTTTTCGTTTTTGTTACCGGACAAACATATTTACAACCAGCCCGGTTATATAAGAAAACGCCATAACAAATCCTAAGTACAGCAGAAATCTTCTTGTGCCAAGGACAATTTTTACCGCTCCCAGGTTGGTAATCTTCGTAGCAGGCCCGGTAATCATAAAAGCCGCTGCGCTTCCCATGCTCATGCCGTTTGACAGCCATTGTATCAGGAGCGGGATGGTTCCACCGCCGCAGGCATAAAGCGGTACGCCGATAGTAGCCGCCAAAAGGACGCCAAACCCCTCGTTTTCACCGAAAAGCCCGCTGATCCATTCAGCTGGAACATACCGCTGAAATATGACAGATAATACAATTCCAAAAAGAAAATACAATCCGGTTGCTTTGATATTGCGCCAAAGGTTCTTCAAAAACCGGAGCAGGAGATTCGGATCAATGTCTTTATTCTTCGGTTCCTCAAAACCGGAAAAGTCAAAAAATCTCTTTTCCTTATAAAATTGCCTGAGAAGAAGCCCTGCCAGCACACCGCACAAAAAGCAGGACAGAATACGGACAGTAAGCGCCACTGTTCCAAGCGCCATACTATAAATAATAAGCTGCGGATTGAGAAGGATGGAACTCATCATAAATGCCGCCAGCCAGTCATCCCGGATTCCGCTTTTGGAAAAAGAGGCGGCAATGGGAATCGTGCCATACATACACAGCGGAGAAGCAACACCTAACATACTGGCCGCAAAAATCCCTAAAACGCCAAGCTTTCTTTCCCCCAATGCCCGGAATGTACCGTGAATCCGCTCTTTCAGGAATACGGAAACCGCCGAGCCAAGCACCATGCCTAAAACCCAATAGGGAAAGATCTGCCCCAATTGCAATTCAAAATAATACCAGAGATATACAAATTCCCTGTGAAACGTTTCCGCCATTCTTTACCACCTCCAATGTGCCGTTTTACCGTGAAAGGATCTACCACAACTTTCTATACAAATCTGCCGATTCTATTTTACAAGACCGCTGCTTGACATGGAAGTTCCGAAATGCTAAAATCGCTTTAACTATCAGTTTAAGTAAAAGAGGAATAAACCTTATGTATAATCAAGCTCTTAATACTTTTATAGAAGTTGCGGATTGCGGAAGTTTCCTGAAAGCTTCGGAAAAACTTTTTATATCCCCAACGGCTATTATGAAGCAGATGAACCTGTTGGAGCAGCATATCGGACTCTCTTTAATGCTGCGCACCAATCAGGGAATCAAGCTGACAAATGCTGGAGAATCCCTTTATAGAGACGCCAAAACTATTATACAGTTTTCAGGTGAAGCCATCGACCGTGCCTGCAAAGCGCAAAATGCCGGACAGAGGGTTGTCCGTATAGGAACCTCTGCCCTGTACCCCTGCAAGATTTTGATGGATTTGTGGAACTCTGTCAGTGACAGGCATCCTCATTTCAAGTTAAAAATTGTTCCCTTTGAGGACACCAGTACAAGGGTTGCATTTTCAAACGTGGGGAAAAAATATGATCTGATGATAGGGCCTCATAATTCCGTGAATGTGGCAAGGACTTCAGACTTTCTGGAATTGGGACAGTACCGTTTCTGTCTGGCAATGCCAAAACCCCACCCTCTTTCCGGAAAAAAAAGTATTTCTTATGAGGATTTGCATGGGGAACGTTTTCTCATGCAGGCAAAAGGCAACAGCCCTATCAACGATAAAATACGTGCGGATATAGAACAGGGACACCCGGAAATCACCATTGTGGATCTTCCGCATCATTACGATCTGGAAGTGTTTAACCGATGCGCGGAAGAAGGATGTATTTTGTTGAGCTTAGATACCTGGAGTGAAGTCCATCCCTCTTTGGTTACGGTTCCTTTTCAGGTGGATTACAGGATTCCCTATGGGATTCTTTCTGCATCAGAGCCAAGCCCGGAAACAAGGCAGTTTCTGGATATTATCCGCTCTCTGATGGAAAAGCAGCGCGTCCAGGCACCATCCTCACCGTAATACATTACTCATTTATATTTACAAGCCGATATTCCCGGCTCCCAAGCCCGATTTTTTCTGCCTGCTCCAATGTGTGCAGTCCGTTGCGGGATTCTATCCTATTGATCAATGACTGTCCGTCCTCAGCCTCATATACAAGGTCAACACACGCCTGATCCAGCGCCACGGGGTCAAAAGAAGCCAAAATACCAATGTCGTGCATATCCGGCTCAGCGGGGTTCCCGTCACAATCACAGTCCACAGACAGGCGGTTCATCACATTGATATACAGGATATTCCCGTCCAGATAATCCACTACAGACTTCCCCGCTTCCGCCATGGATTCCAGAAAGGCATCCTGGTCTCCGCCCCACATACTCCCGCCGGTACCGCCGCTGTGAATATGCGCCTTTCCATCCGCGGAAGCAATCCCAATGGAAATATTTTTGATAGCTCCCCCGAATCCCGCCATGGCGTGTCCTTTGAAATGAGACAATATCACATAGTAATCATAATTGGCAAAATTTGCGCCCACATAGTTTTCCGTCAGGTTATCGCCGCCCTCCACCGAAAGCGTCATAGAACCATCCTCATCCATAATATCCACGTCAGCGATTGCCGTATATCCATGCTCCATTGCCACTTGATAATGCATTGCCGTATTCGCCCGTGAACCGCCATAGGCTGTGTTACATTCCACGATTGTCGGATCGTCAAAAGACTGCACCAGCGTACCGATCAGATCTGTCCGCAGATAATTGCTGCCCGGTTCTCCGGTGGAAAGTTTTATCGCAATGTTTCCGGAAGGCGATGCCTCCAGCGCTTCATAGACTGCCATAAGTCCCTCTGCACTGATGTCCGTGCTCATATACACAACCGGCACATCCGAATCCTGTACTGCATTGTTATTTTGTCCGTTCTGATTAGAAACGGTTTCGTCATCCGCAGCTAATGTTTCCTGTGCAGAGGTGTCGTTCCCATTCTGCCCTGTTTTGCCACTTGTCGCATCCACAGTATCTGTTTCCAAAACGGATTCCATTCCCTGCGTTGTACTGCTTTGCTGATGTTCCGTCTCCTGCCCCTTCAGACTGTCACCGCTGCTTTTTCCACAGCCCGAAATGGTCAATATAAACACTGCCGCAAGCAGACAAACTGCTATTTTTCTCATAAATTTCCCACCCTTCTGGCCAGCTTTGCACTATAATGCGCTATGAAAATACACAACCCCATCAGTGCAAGGTAATCCAGAAAGAACAACAGCTTTGGTTCCTCATAATCCAGATAGACAAATTCACTGCGCAGAAACATATAGGTCAGAAAATTTCTTTTAATAATAAAGACATAGATTCCATAAACCACAGTCAACAGACCTGCAATAAAACCCGCCGCCCAATATTTACGCTGTGATATACGCTTTTTTACAACCATATTCAAAACCATTCCCCAGTGCAGACCAAGGTGCAGGCTCATCAACACATATCCCCAATAGGAGCCTAAGATGTGCAGCCGCCTTGCAAGCGCCATTCCACCCCGCATGGGCAGGAAAGCAAACACATGCCTGGACATGGTAATCCCGCTGTACATGAGCATCAGCATTGCCGCAAGCGTCAGGATGTTAATCGTGCACTGGAGGATGCGCATAGGTGTATATCTTCCCCGAAACAGATTTTTATACCAGTTCAGGTTGCAGACCTGATGGGCGATAAACAGTACAAACATCCCTGCTCCAATCCATTCATGGATCGCCTCACCCCAGAACTGATAGCCCATCAGGAAAAACAGCGCTATTGTCATCAGGACATCCATTGTCCACTTTATTTTTGTATTTGTATTCATGCTGACTCCATCTTCCGAAATCCGCTTACACACTTTTCCCAAATTCATACGCCCGCTTTGGGAACTCTGTGTTCTTTGTCATAGAAACCGTACCGCATCCCGTTCCCAGAATCTGCCCCTGATCCTGAAAATCAAGATAACTGCACAAAGTCTCATAATGGGATTTGATATCTTTCATTGTCCAATCCTTACTATCCCATGCCGCCACGATCAACGCTGTTTTCAGCTTTCTGTCTGTAAGCGCTCCGTTAAAACTGTAAAAACGGTCGATTACCATTTTTAACTGTGTGGACATTCCGAAATAGTACAGCGGCGTTACAAATACCAGCATATCCGTTTTCAGTATCCGCTCCCGCAATCCTGCCATATCGTCCTTCTGACAGCACGACCCGGACATCCCGCAGGCATCACACCCAAGGCAGGGATGAAGATTGGCACGCGCAGCGTCAAAAACCATCACCTTATGTCCTGCTTCCTCCGCCCCCTGTATAAAATGCTCCGCCAACAGATTTGATGAGCCCTTTGTGTGGGGACTGCTTTCAATGACTAAAATTTCCATACTTTTTACCATTCCTTTCTCATACAATGACACTCGTGCTTTGCAAGTATTATCATGAACTCCTGCCTATATTAAATCAACTGATGATTCTTCCACTTTCCGCCTCGAAAGCGGATATAGAATGCAACCGCCCGAACGCACCAGTCAAAGCTCATTGCCAGTGCACTTTATAAAGAAAACGTAACCGTCACATCCCCACTGCCAAACGCATCCAGAAGTTCCTCTCCCGTCACGTTTTCAATCTTTCCTATCCTTGTAAAATTCCATGAATTTGTATCATAGTAGATTACAAGGGAATTGCCCTGATACAGAATAATGTCGCCCGCTCCGGTGGAAATCTGTTCATCGTTTCTCGGTAAGTCCGTTCCGATAGGTCCCACCTTTTCCATGCTTGCGTAATCGCTCATGCTGATTGTCAGCGGCCCTTCCGCAAGAAGTTCCTTCAAAGCCTCTGCGGATGAATTGTCTGCAAGCGTTGCCGTAAATGTAGTGTCCCCTGCTGTTATTTTCATGGTATTATCCTCCGTATGTTCCGTACCGTTGTCTGTTTCCTCCGGATTGGATTCGTTAGCCACTGCCGTAGTTTCTTTTGTTTCCGTATCTGTGCTGCCGACTTCCTCTGGCTCTGTGCCATTCTCCTCTGTTACAGATGATACATTGCTGCTTTCCGCCACCACGGGCTCTTTTGTCGGTACTGCATCTTCAACTGTACTGCTGCCACAGGCTGTCAAGGAAACCAGCATAACCGGAACTACCAAACTTGCAACTAATTTTCTCATAAATTTCCTCCTGGCTTATTACCCTAACTTTCCGTACGCCTCGTCATCATCTCTCCTGCTCTTCATTGCAAATCATTTTTGTGGTCTGCCTCTTTTTCGTGCTTACAATCTTTCTCCACAGCTTGCTGTGAAATATTTCACTCCACAAATCCCAGACTCTCCAGCCAGTCACTTACTGCCTGATTCGGATCGGATGCTGCGGAACTGCCGATATGAAGCCCATCAAGGACATCCGCCTCCGGCTCCAATTCCCTGATGCTGCTTACCGTACCTGACAGACCACTTCCCCCGCTGGTGCAGAACGGTGCAATGGTCTTTCCGGACAGGTCATAGCTGTCGAAAAAAGTATACAGTATCATAGGCATATCACTCCACCAGTTGGGGTAACCCACATAAATGATGTCATACTGCGTAATATCCTCTATGTTTCCTGCAATTGCCGGGCGTGCTCCGTTTTCTTTTTCTTCGGTTGCGATATCCAAAAGCGCGTTGTAGTCATCAATATAAGCCTCCTTTGGAACGATTTCGAATACATCAGCTCCCGTCTGCTCCGCAATGGCATTTGCAACATTTTCTGTATTTCCCGACCATGAAAAATAAACAACCAGGGAACTGCTTCCACTTTGTGCGGCTGACTGCTCTGATTCCGTTAATTCCGGATCCTGTACAGGCTCAGTATTTATCTCCTCTGTCACATCAGTCTGCACCGGCGTATTTTCATTTTCCACTGTGCTGTCTCCCCCGTTTTCTGCTTCACTGCTCCCATATCCGATCAATGAAATTGTCAGTACAGATATCATAATTATTGATAAACCTTTTTTCATTCCCATAACTTATGCTCCTTTCAGTGTAAGCTGCATATAGGTTTCCACTTTACTGCCGTCAAAACCCATATCGTCAAGCGTCATGATCATACTGAGATGTTCTATATCCTGGTCATCATACTGCCATGCCCCCATAACCTTCTTTGCTGCACCGCACAATCCCCAACTTTCATATTTCTTCAGTATTTCAAGCGAAATCTTTCTATAAAATAAAAATATAGATGCCCCTGTTTCGGAACACCTATATTGTAAATCCGCTATCTTATAATGTCTAATACCTATGTTGCATCATTTATCATGCATAAAAGGCATATTTTATTTCAATCAACCGATTATCTCCTGAGATAAAAAGAGAAAAGCATTGAAAAATCCAATGTTTTCAATGCTTTTCAGCGTCGCTAAGAGGATTCGAACCTCCGGCCTACCGCTTAGGAGGCGGTCGCTCTGTCCTGCTGAGCTATAGCGACTGATGCATTTATAAAAGAAAGCACATCACATGGGATAATTGATATATCCCTGCATCCAGATAACACCCTTAAATCTGCGGCCTACCTGTGGCTCTCCATATAAATCCTTCTTATTGATACAGACATCAAACTCCAGATCATTACAACTAATCCGCATCACATAAATCTCTTCCCTGGTAATTCCGTTAGTGCGCTGAGAGATATCCAGAATCTCTCCCAACACAGAATACTGGTCACACTCTACACCATAGGGCATAAAATAGGTATCTACCAATGTGAACACATCTTCCGTGAGAATTTTTCTGGAAATGGAAGTGTAAATATCCATATCTTCCAAAGTCAGGCTCTCGATTGCCTCTTCATCCCCTTTTCGGGCTGCTGCAATCAACTTATTACGACTCATCGATGCCTTTTGTATTTTCTGTTTCTCACTTTCGTCTTTATCAATCGGTAATATTATATTACCACTAATTGACAATCCTGACAATGTTAAAGTTGTACCTCTGACCGGTAACATATCCATATGTTGTGCCTTTACATATGGAACAATGTTCTGTAAATAAAAGATCAGACTGACGCCAACCTTAATGTCATCGCAGATGCCGGCATAAGACTCTTTATCTGCATGTCTTTCCACAGACACATCTTCATAAGAACTGACGCCTGTGCCGCGCAGGTAAGGATAGAAATAATCGTAAGTAAATTTATCCTCCGCGTCAAATTCTCCACAGACAGCAATCCCCATATCCTGTGCAAAATCTTCACAAAATTCTGCAAGTATGGTCTCTTCTCCATTGGACGTATAGGCGCGATGTGATGCATTCATTATAACATCTGTAATCAACTTCTGTTCCTCGCGTCTGTCAGTCAACCTGCTAAAACCAATAGCCCGCATATATTTATGCAAAGATCTCACCTCCTTCTGACAGTCCGTATCATTTATCTGATCTCTGTCATACCTCCCATATATGGACGAAGCACTTCGGGAATACGGACAGAACCATCGGCCTGCAAATTATTTTCCAAAAATGCAATCAACATTCTGGGCGGTGCAACCACTGTATTATTTAATGTATGTGCAAAATATTTACCATCTTTGCCGTTAACACGAATGCGCAGTCTTCTTGCCTGAGCATCTCCCAGATTGGAACAGCTTCCAACCTCAAAATATTTCTGTTGTCTCGGAGACCAGGCTTCCACATCATAAGACTTCACTTTCAGATCAGCCAAATCACCGGAACAGCATTCAATCGTTCTTACCGGAATATCCATCGAACGGAATAAATCCACGGTATTCTGCCACAGCTTATCAAACCACATGGGAGATTCTTCCGGTTTACAGACCACGATCATCTCCTGTTTTTCAAACTGGTGAATCCGGTATACGCCTCTCTCTTCAATGCCATGGGCACCTTTCTCTTTACGGAAGCACGGTGAATAGCTTGTAAGCGTATGCGGAAGTTCTTCTTCCGGAATGATCTGATCAATAAACTTACCGATCATGGAATGCTCGGATGTTCCTATTAAGTATAAATCCTCACCCTCAATCTTATACATCATGGCATCCATCTCTGCAAAACTCATAACGCCATCTACCACTGCGCTTCGAATCATAAAAGGCGGAACACAATAAGTAAATCCCCTGCCAATCATAAAATCTCTCGCATAGGCAATCACTGCGGAATGTAATCTGGCAATATCACCCATCAGATAATAAAAACCATTACCAGCCACACGGCCCGCAGCATCCATATCAATTCCATGGAAACGCTCCATGATCTCCGTGTGATAAGGAATCTCAAAATCAGGCACCACCGGTTCCCCATATTTCTGTATCTCTACATTCTCAGTATCATCTTTTCCGATCGGAACCGATGGATCAATGATATTGGGAATCGTCATCATATCCTTCTTAATCTTTTCACGAAGCTCATTCTCTTTCTCTTCCAGTTCGGCAAGTCTTTTGGCATTGGCTGCTACTTCCGCCTTCTTTGCCTCGGCCTCTTCTTTCTTGCCCTGTCCCATCAGAGCGCCGATCTCTTTAGAAATCTTATTTCTCTTTGCTCGGATATCATCTGCTTCCTGCTGTGCTGCCCTGACTTCTGCATCCAGCGCGATCACTTCATCCACCAGACCAAGTTTCTGATCCTGAAATTTTTTCCTGATATTTTCCTTTACTACCTCAGGATTTTCTCTTAGAAATTTAATGTCAATCATTGTAAGTCATATCCTTTCTATTGCCATGTAAAATCATACACAGCTTATTATAAGTTATTCAATAACTTCCTCAACGTACACATTATTGATTTCCGAAAGGTCTTTCACTTTATCAACCGCGATTCCATTTCTATCCTTGGTGATACGAATCACAGGCCTGTCCGGAAACTGCTTATTCTGATAAAGAACAACACCCGTCTCGCCTTCATTTGTCTTGACAATAGTGCCTGCCGGATATACTGCTGTAAACTCCAGAAAGATATCGACAATCTTGCCATCAAACTTAATATCCCTGTTACTTTTTAAATACTCGACCGCCTCATATACTTTCTTTCGTCTGCATCCAATGCCGCATATTTTTTCATCAAAGGCATCACAAATCTGGATAATGCGGCACTCCTTGCAAATATCAGTAGCCTTCAATGGATAACCGGAACCATCCAAACGTTCATGGTGATATAATATCATATTCTTACTTTCTTCAGAAATCCAGGTTTCATCACGAAGCGCTGAGTATGCATAAATAGGGTGCTTCTTATATTCTGCAAGTTCCTTTTCCGAAAGTTCCGACAAATCCTGATCACTATATTCAATTGCCAGATATCGCAGTCCCAGATCATGCAGTAAACAACTAACACCTATGTCATGCACTGTATCCTGCGGAAGATCCATTTTCAATGCAACAATCGTGGCCAAACTGCACAGATTGATTGAATGCTCATAGATATCGGAACTTCTCTCTTTAATATCATATATCTTTTCTACTACTTCCTCTTCTTCAAGGATATTCGTGATAATATAATCTGCTGTCTGGCATAACTCTACCAGTTTATTATTATGACTGTAGGTATGTTTTTCCAGAATACTCTTTACCTTTGATTTAAATGATTCCTCCACATCCTCTTTCAGGATCATCACTGTCTTAGTATCCGGCCCTTCTTCTTTAATATACACCTGCCGGATATTCAATTCCTTAAGTTTTTCAATATACTCATGCTTAAGGACTGTTCCCTCAGAGAGCAATATCTTATATTCCATTGTAAAAACATCTTTGGCAAGAGTCTCTTCCCCTGTCAGTTCATTAACCATGCAGAGTTTCATTTTATCCTCATATTTTCTGTCTGTTATTTACAGATCCATGGCAATATCAAGCGCCTGCTTTTCCTCATCCCCCAATGATATCTCACATAATCCACCTTTGATCTCTTTGGTATAGGAATAACAACCCTCCGTACTGTGTACAGAATTCAGGATGAAGCCATTATCATTTTCATCCAGCAAAGCCAAAGAAAAACTGAGTTGTCCACCCATCTGGTTAAAAGCATCATATTTTACGATACCGACTTTTTGAAAAGCACCCTCAAATTTCCTGTACAACGTCTGAATATCTTTTTTATTCTTTTCCATGGAAGTCTTTATAAACTTATTATCTTCATAAAGTCCCACAATATCTTTTTCCAGGCTCTTTGCGTTCTTACCTCCCATGAACTTTTTATATTTCTTGGTCAATTTACTTAATCTGACCATCTGCGTAATCATAATGATTAACAGAATGATAATTAATGCCAGCATACCAATAAACAAGTATGTCAGATCAAAATTTCCAAGCCCCATCTCGCTGAGTAAATTATAATTCATTTATCCTTTGCCTTTCTGTTGCTTATTAATGAGTCAACAGTTCAATTATCTTATCCAGATCATCGTGCGTATAGAATTCGATTTCCAGCTTACCCGCACCATTTCCTTTAGAAGCGATAGATACTTTCGTACTGAGAGCCTGTTTTAATTTTTCTTCCAAATCCCGATAAATGATTTCCAGACTCTTATCTTCTACCACTTCCTTCTTAGGTTTTTGCGGCTTATTCAAATCCTTGACCAGTTTCTCCACTTCACGAACACTGAGTTTTTCATCAAAAACCCTCTGGGCAATGGTATACTGCTGTTCCGGATCCTCAATCGTAATCAGGGCTCTGGCATGGCCGGTAGAGATCATATCATCAATGATCATCTGCTGTACCTCATCACACAACTTCAAAAGCCGCATGGAATTGGTAACTGCGGTTCTGCTCTTGGATACACGTTCCGCTACCTCATCCTGCTTCAGATTAAATTCCGTCAAAAGCCTCTTATAAGCCTGCGCTTCTTCAATCGGATTTAAATCTTCTCTCTGAATATTTTCAATCAGAGAAATCTCCACAATCTCCTGTTCCGTATAATCCCGGATAATGACCGGAACCTCTTTTAAACCAGCAAGTTTAGCAGCCCGCCAACGGCGTTCACCAGCTATGATCTCATAATATGTTTTTCTGTCCTGTACCAGAATCGGCTGGATGAGACCAAACTGTTTGATAGAATCGGCCAGTTCCTGTAGAGCATCTTCATCAAAATTTTTTCTTGGCTGCTCCCTGTTTGGTTCTACCATGGTAATCTTAACCAAAGTCTCTTTTGCGCCTTCTTCTGCTTTTTGCGTTGTTTTCACAGAATCCGCCTTGGGAGTTGCCGCCGGAATCAATGAGTCCAGTCCTTTTCCTAAACCCCTCGCTGCTTTTGCCGCCATACTATACGTCCTTTCTATTGATCACTTCATCCGCCAATAACATATATGCTTCCGCACCAGCAGATTTCGGATCATACATATTAATGGGCATTCCATAACTGGGTGCTTCTGCTAATCTGATATTTCTGGGTATCACGGTATTATACACATTCTGCTTCAAATGATTTTTAACATTCTCCACTACCTGCATGGAAAGATTTGTCCTGGAATCATACATGGTAAAGACAACACCCTCCATATCCAGTGCCGGATTCAATCTTTCTTTTACGAGATTAACCGTGTGGATTAACTGGCTGAGTCCTTCCAGTGCATAATACTCACACTGAATGGGAACAAGCACAGTATCTGCGGTAGTCATGGAATTGATGGTCAAAAGGTTCAGTGAAGGAGGACAATCAATCATGATAAAATCATACTTGTCCTTCACCCAATCAATTTCATTCTTTAATATGTACTCTTTCTTATCAACACCAATCAGTTCAATCTCTGCTGCCGCCAGATTTACATTTGACGGTATGATGGAAACACCGGGTATTACATCATGTAAAATACATTCATTGATGGAACATTCACTCAGAATCAATTCATAAATCGTGTTGTCCAAATCATTCTTTTCTACACCAAAACCACTGGTAGTGTTACCCTGTGGATCGGCATCGATCACTAATACTTTCTTTCCCTTAACTGCCAGTGAAGCAGATAAGTTGATGGCTGTCGTTGTCTTACCAACACCGCCTTTTTGGTTTGCGATTGCAATTATTCTTCCCATATTCTTTACCTTTCGTTTTGTGTTACGACAAAACGTTTTCTCTCCGAAGGCTATTCTCATTTTTGCTGTCCGTTTACGATTATATCACTAAACCTTCGGAGAATCTACATAAAATTACTGGTATTAAAATTTTCTTTTATATACCTGAAGTGAAAAGTTTATTTCCACTTTGAAGGGGGCAGAGTGGATCTTAGTCT
>CAMNXA010000011.1 GCA_946566685.1 uncultured Lachnospiraceae bacterium | reverse complement strand
GCTTGGCTTGGCTTGGCTTGGCTTGGCTTGGCTTGGCTTGGCTTGGCTTGGCTAAGGATATCCTTTCTGTACATTTGTGTCAACTCCATTTTTCATTTTCATTTTTTATCATTTCTTTTATCATTTCTCTTTTGTTTGATAAAAGGTGTTATTTGATTATATAAAGAGAATCATTATTTTTCTACTGAAATGGTACAGATTGCACTTTTTGCGGTATACTTTGCACAGGTTAGCTTTTGGGCAAGCACTATGGGGTCGATAAAAACGGACAAAAAGCAGAGCAAAAACTGGTAGATTTTCGTTCCAATTTTTGCTCAAGGCAGACAAGCCTTTGATTGGCTTCGGCTTGATTTGCAATCTGCTCTTTGCTATGGCGTTTGCTGTTAACTGCATTTTTACCATAGTTTGCTGTTGAGCGTTCATTCTTTTATCTTCCAGTACCCTTTTCTATCTGACCCTACACGCTCTATAATATCTTCATCCACCAGCTCTTTTATATTTTTTTGAATGGCTCTTTTTGAAATCTTTATTATTTCAGCCATCTCTGCTTGTGTTATACTCGGATTCTTCCGAAGTAGTTCCATTATTTTTTGCTGTGTTGAACTCGAATCTTTCAACGAACCTTTGGGCGAACTTTTCAACGAACTTTTCAACGAACCTTTATAATCCTCACTATAAGATGGTCTGTATAAATTTACCCTAAAACTATCACCAATCTCCAATAATTCCGGTTCTCTAATCCCATATTCCTTACAGGAACTGAACATTCTCTTAATACCGGTTCCCCAACTCTCAATAATCTTCATCCTGCTAAATACTTCTGCAATACATCTATTGCGGATTTTAGAACCGCCTTCCTTAATCTGTTCTATCGTCAGACCTCCGTACAGCATCCCCGGAGATGTTACCTCTACCCTGTCATCATATACTGCAACCTGTACACAAGCCCTGTCCAAAAAGTTCCTGTGTGTTGTGGCATTCACAATTGCCTCTCTGATGGCTTCTTCAATCTGCTCATAAAGCGATCTCTCAAAATCTCTTTTATCAATAAATACAACTCTCTCGGTTCCTTTAAACAAAGCGCACTGAATTTTCGCAAATGGGAATACATTATCTGTCAGCAAAACAAAAGCATTCGTTGGTAACAGTGTTCCATCTATATTCTTAACCACACCCCAATTGATTAAGTTTTGCACTGTAACATCTTTTACCTTCTCTTTTTCACTTTTTGTTTTTGCCGCTTCTATCATATATCTTTTAATTGCAGCACATAACAGTTCTGCTTTGTCAGCATCATATTTTTGCTCCCGGATATATTTCAATAATAATTACGCTTTTCCCATCAATAGTATTTACTTCAATATTCGGAAAAATCTGCGGATGGCACATATCCGAAATAGTATTTGTAATATTATCTATAATCTTAAAAACGCCATCCTTATTTACAATCCCCTGTTCCTAATCCAATCTTCTTTTTCATTGCGAATACCTCTACCCATAAATACACCCACCATAAAAAGATAAGAATTGCGTTGATAGACAGATTTTTGACTTGATTTGCAAACTGCTCTTTACTATGGATGTCATTATTTCTTCTCTTTTTTCTTTGCTGTACTATGTAAATTTTTAATGCTTTTTAAATATTCTTCTTCGACTGGTGATAAATTCTGAACTTGATATTTTTTATATTCTTCTGTCGCTTTTTCGATTGCCTGTGCATGACTAACTGCCCCTGCTCCTTGCAATAGCTTTTCTCCAGTGGTTTTCAATACATTATCAAGATGCTCTACATAATCAGACATATACATGGGATTATGACGCATAGCCTGAATTTCGGCAAAATCAAAATATCCTGATACAATATTATTTAAAATCTTCAATTCTTCCTCATTTAAATAATTCTTTGCAATACCAATATCTTTTAATGTTGGAAAATCGCCAGTAAAACTTTTTAGTCCCATAAATGGCTGTTCTGCATTTGCACGTTCATATATTACTTCTGCCGCCGTATGCCCATGCGCTGCATAATGCAGCTTATTTTGTACCATTTTAAAAAATGCCATAGACTCACTGCTTTGGGGATTATAATCCACACTAGTAGCATAAAGATCAAGCACCTGCCGATACATCACTTTTTCCGATGAACGAATGTCCCGTATACGGTCTAATAGTTCTTTCCAGTAATTTCCACCGCCCAGATTCTTTAATCGCTCATCATCCATTGTAAAACCTTTTATCATATATTCTTTCAAACGTTCAGTTGCCCAACGCCGAAATTGTGTAGCAATGAAAGATTTCACACGATATCCAAGAGAAATAATCATATCAAGATTATAATGTGTAATATTATAATTCTTACCATCAGCGCCAGTTGTTCGGAATTTCCGAACAACTGAAATCTCATCCAATTCCCCTTCTTCAATAATATGCTTAATATGCTCGCTAATATTAGATTTACTGGTTTGATATAATTCACATAATTGCGCCTGCGTAAGCCAAACCGTTTCATCTTGAAATTTTACGTCTATTTTTGTATTTCCATCTTCTGTCTGGTATATGATAATTTCACTTTGCACATCACTTTTATTGTTTTTCATATACTATCCTTTCATTCAAAATCTATTTTCTTCTTAATGTTTATTGACAATATTTTTAACTATAAATTATTGTCTTCTTTTTTTAATTCGCACATTTTTTGAGATACCAATAAAATCTTTTCATCATTTTTATGTATATCAATTTTCAGCAATTCCAGATACCTTTTATATGCTTCCAAGAGTTTAAAATAATAAAAATTAGAATCTTCTTCCCAAAGCTCTATAGCTTTTTCAAGATAATATATTGCACTCTCACTATTCCCCCTGATTTTTTCTATCCCCGCCATATTATATAAATGAATCGCATAATCTGGTGCCTCATTTATATCTATAGCTTTTTTCTGAAATTCATATGCCTCATCATACTTCTTCTGTCTTTTTTTCACAATAGCCATATTACTATATGATTGAGCTAATGCAATGCACCTTTCACCAAAATAACATCGCTTTATATTAATACTCTCTTTCTGCCTTATTTCTGCATTCTCTAAATCTCCATTATTCAAATATGACAACGATAAATTATTTAAAGTCGTGGCAAATTTTAATGCATACTCCGTAGCATCTTCTTCAAAAAGCTCACGTCCAATACTTTCTGCTCTTTGACAACATATTAAATTCTTATGCAATTTCTCCCTCCCATACGCTAAAGCTAAATTATTATATCCCGTAAATAAAGTTGATTTATCACAATCACATTTTTCTTTTATCATAATAGCACTTTCTAACATCCTTATTGCATCTTCCTGTTCTCCCATCTTATTAAGAATAACTCCTATCTGATTTAAAAGTTCTGCATATTCTAGTTTCTGGAATTTTCTGCGTTTAGTAACATAATAAAACATCAACATCTTTAAGTATTTTTCATGTGCTTTGTTTTTTTCCAACAGTTCAAGTTCATTTCCCATAGCTATATACATGTTTTGATAAGTAGAATATTGTTTAGACGATTTACTATGAATTGCATCCGAAATTACAGGGTGCATGATTACTCCATCACAGTCCAAAATAATCCATCCTCTATAAGATAATATTTCAAAATCTTCACGCATTTTACCAATTTTCCATTCAATTAAATTCTCAATGCTTATCTGGCTTATTGGAAACAATGCCAATCGATAAAGAATCTGTTTATACCTATTTGATAATTTTGACACCGAAAAAAAGCGATTTAAATGTTTAATCAAAATCTCATTATATTCTTCATAAATAACATTACTTTTAATTTCTGGAAGCGTAAATCCCGTATTTTTAAGTTTGCAAACCATATCTTCCAGTGTAACCCCCTCACTATACGCAGTTTTTGCAATTAATTCAATACTTAATGGATGTCCTTTAGTCAAGTTGAAAATTTCTTCAAAACAATTTTCATCCTCTTTACCTCGATAGAAAGTATAAAATAACATTTTAGCCCATTTTTTTTCTAATGAACCAATATTAATTGATTTTATGGAATCAAATTGCTGTATTCTACTGGTAATCACTAATTTACAATTTAAATCAAAAAGATGCTTTAGTTTAGAATCCTCCACCATTGAATTATCAATATTATCCACAAATAGTAATAGTTTGTTGCCAAGTGATTGCAAATATTCAAGCACGTCATAATACCCTTTTTCAAATGATTCTTGGTCTTTTATACAAAGCACTTGTTCATAAAATGTTTGCATCAAATTTCCACGATATGTAAGCCAACCAATATATTCAATTTCCTCAATTATATTATTTATATAGCATATATGAAATAAATATTTACATATTTCAGTTTTCCCAATTCCTCCAATACCACTTAATAGTCCTACTCTATCATTTTCTTTAATCACCTGAACCAATTGCTCAATTTCATTACTTCTGCTTTCTTTATTAAAAGAATTTTTAGGTCTTTTTGTCTCTTTTGAAATCAAACGCTTTGATACTTGCTTTTCCTGTTTATTCTCAATTCCAGCTATTTTTGTGTAAATCCCCAAAATAGATTTCACTAAAATATGTGTAGATGCCTGTGATTGTCCTCCCAACTGATGAATCCAATGCTCAAAAAACTGTTCTGCGCTCACTTGGTACTCTTTTTCTGTATACACGCTTACATCAAATGAAGATTTTTCAACAAAAATTTTCTTTATGATTTTTTTACATTCATCCAGTTCCATACTCATCCAATCTAATTTTTCCAATTCATGAATCAGACTCGCCTCTTTCTGTTCCCACACTGTTCTCATACTACAAGTGTCTAAATTTTCTTCCATTTCAAAAACAGCATTTTTTATCATCTTTTTAAATTGTTCACTTGTATCTTTTTCCCAATCCTGTTCCACACTATTTTTTGTATCTAGCATATCATATAATACTTCAACAACAGCTACCAGTATGCTTTCATATTTCTTCTCTGATAAAGTTCCATGTATATTAATCATCAAAATTAATATTTTAACTATAATCGCTGTAACAGTATTCATTGTAATACCTCTCAATCTTTCCACCGTATATTATCTATAATAGTTTTTAACTTGGAAATCATTTTCATAGATATAGATAATGTAAACAAATAATGCCGCCAAATGACATTTAATTTGGCGGCATTATTTGACCACATTTATTCATTATAACCAGAAAAATGATATATCTTTGTCCAATTCAATATCTCCCTCCAGTTCATCAAATCCTTAATAACACGCAAAACATAGACCTCCTGTGTTTCGCTATTGATAATATAAAAAAACAGATAGGACTCATAAACCTTTTTATGTATGATATATCCACGATACTTAATTCCGGAGTTTGAAAACTTTAGCGGAGAATCTCCCATATTTTTCAAGTCCAAAAATATCAGCTATCGCCTCATCTGCAATCAGCACCCTATAATTCATTGTCCATTCTTTCCCTGATAATCTGGAACGCCTCATCTACTGTATGCATCCTGCCTACTTCCATATCACTCATCTCCCTTCGTATATACAGATATTATATCCAATTTTACCAAAAAAGTATACTCTCAAATGTGATGCATCAGTATAATAAACTGGCATTCTGGAAATCTTACCACAATCTGTACACACAAGCCAACGGCTTATCCTCTGTATGAAATAAATTGATGGACAATAATCTACCCACTGCCCATCTTTTAATATTTCGTCCCCACTGTGGATTACCTATATTACGCCCTTTCACTCGTATTGACGCAAAAGCATCCTGTTGACAATCAGGTAAAGAATCATCAATATCTATCCAACCTCGTTCATCTATTTTATCATCCCAATCTTCATAGATTGATTCTACATCTGGATACCATACGTCAAAAGAACATTGATTAACATCCATACTGCAATACTCAAATAAAAGAACCTCTTTCTTTGATTGGTATAACATAATTTTAAAAAAGAAATCTTTCTCATTACATTTTATTGGTTCCTCTAAAATCGCGTATTTACGCATTCCTTAATTCCCTGTTCCTTTCTGTCAGCGTCACTCACCATTTTACAATCTTCTGACTCTGCATTCCAAATCAGCCATATATACACCCACAATCCTCTACTTCTTCCTCCCGATAATTTATTCTTTTCTTGTGTTCCTGCTTATTCCTCACAAGCTGGCACACCGTCTCAACATGCACCGTCCCCCCAAACTGATCCACCCCGCGCACCTTCCGCAGTTCATATCCCCCATCACACAACACTTTCAGATCCCTTGCCAGCGTTGCAGAGTCACAACTCACATAGACAATCCTCTCCGGCCGCATCTTCAGCATGGTCTCCAGGCACTTCTCATCGCAGCCTTTCCGGGGCGGATCCACCACGATCACATCCGGATGCAGCTTATTCTCGCTTCGTCCTTCTCCCCGTTTTTCCAAAGCCAATCCCTCTTCCATCCATTCTTCCCGACTGGCCTTTTCATAAAAGGCAGGCAGTACTTCCTCCGCCTTCCCCTCATAAAACTCAACATTTTCTATCTGATTAACCCGCGCATTTTCCCTGGCATCCTCTATGGCCTGGGCTACCACTTCCACTCCATAAACCTGCCTGGCCTTCTTCGCCATGCACAGGGAAATCGTCCCAATTCCGCAATACAGATCCCACACGGTCTCTTTGCCGGTCAAGTCTGCATATGCCAGCGCAAGTCCATAAAGTTTCTCCGTCTGCCTCGGATTTACCTGATAGAAGGAAAGGGGGGATATGGAAAAAGTAAGGCCGCAGAGCGTATCCTGAATATATCCTTTTCCCCATAGAACGCGGATCTCTTTTCCCATAATAACATTGGTCTTCTCCGTATTCGTACTGATTGAAATACTTGCAATCCTCTTATCCTGCCCGTTCTCTCCCGTGCCGTCAAAGCGAATTGCCAACAGGTTCTCTATCAGTCTCTCTGATGCAGGCAGTTTGCCCCCATTCACCACAAGGCACACCATAATCTCACCGGACCAGAACCCGGTACGGATTAAAACATGCCTCACTAATCCGTCTCCCGTACTCTCCCGATAGGCAGTCACGTTATTTTCCTTCATATAGGTTAGTACTGCTTCCAGAATCAACTTATTCTCCGGTGCTCCAAGCGCGCAGTCCGTATTGGCTATAATGTCATGGGTTCTGCCAGCATAGAAGCCAGTGATCAGGTTCCCTTGTCTGTCATATCCCACCGGAAACTGCGCCTTATTCCGATAGTGCCAGGGCTCCTCCATCCCCACGATCGGCTCCATAACTTCATCAATCTTTTCCGTTGCAAAGCCGCCGATCCGCACGAGATTGTTCCGTATTTTATCCTGTTTATAAATAAGCTGTCTTGCATAACTCATGGCCTGTATCTGGCAGCCGCCGCATTGTCTGTGAAAGGAACACTTTGGCTCCACACGAAAAGAAGAAGGCGTTACCACCTTCTCTACTCTCGCATACCCATAATTCTTTTTACATTTTGTAATTCTTGCTTCCACCACGTCACCGATAATGGCATCTTTGACAAAGAGGGTATAACCATCTGTCTTGCCGATTCCCTCTCCGTCATTTCCAATGTCTTCTATCGTCACTGTGACAATGTCATTCTTTTTATATTCCATATAATTCCCCATGTCCAAACTTCTATATACTGGTACCGCGCAGATTGGAATCAAACAATCTGTTAAATCCAAGCCAGCCTTTTTCGCTGCTGTTCTCCATAATCTCTGTAAATGTCTCCATCTTGGCATCGGTATTGTCAGCAAAAGAAAGTGCCACTGCTTCCACGATCGCAGGTTTCTTGGGAGAGCCAAACTCCAGCTCCCCATGATGGGCCAGAATACAATGTTTTAATTCACTGGCAAGAACCGGTGGGAAATCTTCTATCTGCCTGATCTTTTCACCCAGCATCTCGCTGCCGATCACAATGTGTCCCAGAAATTGTCCGTCCTCTGTATAATCATTGGCCGGAAAAAGAGACAGTTCTTTGGTCTTACCGATATCATGACAGATTGCCGCCGCTAACAGCAGATCTCTTTTTAAAATGGGATACTGGCTGCATAAGTAATCACACAATCTCGTCACTGCCAGAGTATGCTGCAACAGGCCTCCCATAAATCCGTGATGTACGGTCTTTGCCGCGGAGGACTGTTTGAAGACTTTGATAAAATCCTCATCTTCTACAAAGAAAGCCCGCAGCAGTTTATGTAAGCAGGGATTCTGTATACTCTCAATAAATCCCAACAGCTCTTTCATCATATCCTCAATGCCAAATTTGCTGACCGGAAGGTATTCTGCCGCATCATATTCACCCTCCCGGCACTTGCGGACACGTTTCACATTAACTTGCAGCGCCCCTTGAAAGCAGGTCACATCGCCGTGGATCTCTATATAATCCAGGCTGTCAAAATCCTCAATCCCTGCGCTGTTAGGATCCCAGATCTTGGCATCCACCGTTCCTGTCTTATCCTGTAAGATCACGTTATCGTAGGGTTTCCCGTTTTTGGTGACCGCCGACTGTTTGTGCTTGCACAGATAAATATCAAATATTCTGTCGCTTTCCTTGAGGTCTTTGATATATTTCATAGAATCTCCAATCCGGAACATAGATTCTGCCGCCAATTCCAACCTGTATCCGGCATTTTGTTCCATTATTTATATTAGTTTCCATCCGGCAGATATCCAAATGTCACGTCCACTTTCATTTCATGCCCCTGCCGCATCAATGTAAATGTCATGACCTCTTCGGGCTCTGCCCCTCGAATGATATTCAATAGTTCACTGTATGATTCAACTGGTGTCATACCTGCCTGTATCACCACATCACCGCTCTGAATCCCCGCCTCCATTGCCGGAGAATCTATCTCGATCTCCCTGATGTAAGTACCGGGCGGAATATTCATGTCAGGATCCTCCAGCGCTTCCTTTGGCACGTCTGCTCCGTGTATGCCCAGATAGGCCCTGGCTTTATCATTGGACATCTGTTCAATGGTACGTTTCAATTCTGTGATACCGTATGCCGTCAGAAGATTACCCATATCATTGCTGGTGTTCATATTATCTATAATCCCAATCACCATTCCCTTGAGATTGATAAGTACTCCGGTGGCATTGCGGCTTCCATATATATCTGTCATGATCTTCTGATAAGAAGCGTCCGGTTTATCGATTACGGTGCCTGCGGAAGTCACCACTCCATAGCAAACGGAACCGCTGGTGCCCAAAGGACTTCCCAGCGCGATCACCGGCGTTCCCAATAGATTATAAGTACTGGAACTGCCAAGCTGTGCTATCTCTATCACCTCCATCGTCTCCTCACTGATGGAGGTGATAGGCACTGACAAAATTGCCAGCCCTGTTGCCAGGTCTTTCTGCACGATCTCCGCTTCTGCCTGGGTCTGGTCACAAAATGTCACTTCTATGCTGTCTGCTCCGTTGAGGGTACCGGCACTGACCAAAATAAGCATTGCCTTCTTGTTATTCGCCACGATCAGACCGGAAGCCGATGCCACATTCTCATAGATATTATTGAACCAGTCCACATCGGAAGTGACCCCCGTCACGGTAACCACCGAGTGATTGGCTTTTTCAGCAAGCTTCTCAAGTTCATCATAAAGAGTCTGATAATCTTCCAGTCCAAACTCTACCTGGGAAAGCAGTTCTTCGATCTGTTCATCCTCCAGTTCCACTTCCACGGGCTGGGGCTCTTCTTCCACCTCGTCATTGACCAGCATATCCTCCGGATTCATCTCCTCCATCACAGTCTCTTCCGGAAATACCACTTCCTGAGGTTCCTCTTCCGGATAAAGGCGATTACTGATCACCGGTTCAAGGATTAAAAAGGTCACACAGGCCACCAGGCCGAACACCACCGCCATAACGACCGTGATCACTGTTCTTCTGAGAAGTTTTCTCTTGTTGACCGGTTTCTGTTTTATCTTTTCCCTCATAAATTCCGGCTGTACGGACAGAGTATACTCCGCCTGTTCTTTGGAAGATTCTCTCCCTGCCGGATCCTGTTCTCTCTCCTGCTCAGACATAGGTTTCTACCTCTCTGCATCTGTCAACCACAATCCTGTCAGTCGTTCCAAATCTTTGTCTATTTTATCATATCAGCATCTTTGTGACAAGCCGCGCAGGGAAACGCCGGGTATTCTCCCACCTTTTGCCCAAAACAGCCATCACGATAAAACCATAGTAATTCCTTTTCATTTATGATAAGATATTTCTGTATTAACTATAGATTTATCATTTAGAAACGAGGCTATCATGAACAGCAAAGTACTGCGTGTTTTAGAATATCACAAGATAATCGACCGGCTGACCGAAAAGGCCACGTCACAGCCTGGGAAAAAACTGACCACTGCTCTTTTGCCGATGACGGATCCGGCACAGATAGAGACGGCACAGACACAGACCGCTGATGCCTTAAGCCGGCTTTTTCGTAAGGGTTCCACATCCTTTGGCGGCAACAAAGATCTGGGCATGAGCATCAAATCCCTGGAAGTAGGAAGTGTCCTTTCCATATCCGAACTTTTAAATATTGCGTCTTTTCTGGAAAATGTAAATCGCATCAAGACCTACGGACGCAAAGACAGAGACGATATCCCCGGCGATTCGCTGGATGAGTTTTTTGACAGTCTGGAACCTTTGACGCCGCTCTCCAACGAGATCAGGCGATGCATTTTGTCCGAAGAGGAGATTGCCGATGATGCCAGTCCTGCTTTAAAGCACATTCGGCGGAGCATGATCATTACCAATGATCGGATTCATTCCCAGTTAAATTCCATGATCAACGGCTCTTATCGAACTTATTTGCAGGACGCTGTGGTGACGCTGCGCGACAACCGTTACTGTATTCCCGTTAAAGCGGAATACAAAAGCCAGGTGCAGGGTATGGTGCATGATCAGTCTTCTACCGGTTCTACCTTTTTTATTGAACCGGCGGCAGTGGTCAGCCTGAACAATGAGCTGAAAGAGCTCTCTCTCAAAGAACAGGAAGAGATCGAAGCGATTCTGGCGTCTTTAAGCGCACAGACTGCTGCGTATACAGATACCCTTACAGGTAACCAGAAATCCATGACCATGCTGGACTTTATCTTTGCCAAAGCTTCCCTTGCCATGGAGCAGAACGCATCTAAGCCTGTCTTCAACACAGAGCACCGGATACACATCCGCAAAGGCAGGCATCCGCTGCTGGATAAGCATAAGGTTGTTCCCGTGGATATCCTTTTAGGGACGGACTTTGACCTGCTTATCATCACAGGCCCCAATACTGGCGGCAAGACCGTAGCCTTAAAAACAGTGGGGCTGCTCACATTGATGGGCCAGGCGGGACTGCATATTCCGGCGCTTGACCGCTCGGAGCTTTCCATTTTCCGGGAAGTATATGCAGATATCGGTGATGAACAGAGTATTGAACAGAGTCTCAGTACTTTTTCTTCCCACATGACGAGTATCGTATCCATCTTAAAAGAAGCGGATACCGATTCTCTCTGCCTCTTTGACGAATTAGGGGCAGGTACGGATCCCACGGAAGGCGCAGCGCTTGCCATCTCCGTGCTGGATCATCTGCACAGCCGGGGCATCCGCACCATGGCCACCACCCACTACAGTGAGTTGAAGGTCTATGCCCTCTCCACGGATTTTGTGGAAAACGCCTGCTGTGAATTTAATGTAGAAACACTGCAACCCACTTACCGCCTTCTGATCGGTATCCCCGGCAAGAGCAATGCTTTCGCCATCTCTTCCAAACTGGGACTGCCCGACCACATCATAGAAGATGCCAGAAGGCATATCACGGAAGACAAGGAAAGTTTTGAAGATTTACTGGCCAACCTGGAAAACAGCCGCCTTACCATCGAAAAGGAGCAGCAGGAGATAGCATCCTACAAGAGAGAGATTGAGGCTCTGAAAAAACGGTTGGAATCTAAACAGGAAAAGATTGACCAGTCCCGCGACCGAATCCTCCGGGAGGCCAATGAGGAAGCCCGCGAAATCTTGCAGAACGCCAAGGAGTTAGCGGATGAGACCATCCGTACATTCCAGAAAGCAGGCTCAGCCGTTTCTATGAAAGACATGGAAAAGTCCCGTCAGAAAGTGCGGGATAAGATTTCCGAAAAGAATGAAAAGCTGGCGCTGAAAAATGATAAGCCCGGACACAAAACCTTAAAACCGAATCAGATCAAGTTGGGCGACAGCGTCAAAATTATTTCCATGGGACTCAAAGGCACTGTCAGTTCCCTGCCTGATAAGAGCGGACGGCTTTTTGTACAATGCGGCATCATCCGTTCCCAGGTGTCCCTGAATGATCTGGTACTGATCGAAGAAGAAACCATCAATACCGGCAAAATGCAGCGCACTTCTTCCGGCAAACTTAAGATGTCCAAAAGTTACACCGTTTCCACAGAGATCAATCTACTGGGAAAGACCGTAGACGAGGCGCTGTCAGAACTGGATAAATATCTGGATGACGCCTATCTTGCCCATCTGCCCAGTGTACGGATCGTACACGGCAAGGGGACCGGCGCCCTGCGCAATGCGGTGCAGAATTACCTTCGCAAGAACAAAATTGTTAAAAGCTACAGGCTGGGCGAATTTGGCGAGGGAGATGCCGGCGTCACGATTGCGGAATTTAAACAATAAAAAAAGTAAATTTGCTCCGCAAATTAACTTTGCGAGGACTGTTTCGCAGCCTCGGCGAAATTGAAAAAGGAGAAAATAGAATGGTTAATCGACAAAAAATCTTAATTGTAGATGATGACAACAACATTGCGGAACTGATTTCTCTTTATCTGACCAAGGAGTGCTTTGAGACTATGATCGTCAATGACGGCGAATCTGCGCTGACGGCGGTGGACAGTTTCTCCCCGAACCTGATGCTTTTAGATCTGATGCTGCCGGGCATAGACGGCTATCAGGTCTGCCGTGAAGTCCGCTCCAAATCTTCCCTGCCCATCATCATGCTCTCCGCCAAAGGCGAAGTATTTGACAAAGTGCTGGGCTTAGAACTTGGGGCCGATGACTATATGGAAAAACCTTTTGATTCCAAGGAACTGGTAGCCCGCGTCAAAGCTGTACTGCGCCGCTATAAGCCGGTGACCGAACAGCCAAAGGCCTCCGATGTAAAGAGTGTGGAATATCCGGATCTTATCATCAACCAGACGAACTATTCCGTCATCTACATGGGAAAGACCATCGAGATGCCTCCAAAGGAACTGGAACTTCTCTATTTCCTGGCTTCTTCTCCCAACCATGTCTTTACGAGAGAGCAGCTTCTTGATCAGATCTGGGGCTACGAATACATCGGTGACACCCGCACGGTAGATGTTCATATCAAACGCCTCCGGGAAAAGATTAACGATCATGAAAGCTGGCGGATTGCCACCATATGGGGCATTGGTTATAAATTTGAATCCAAGGGGTAACTATGAGAAAAACACTATACCTCAAATTAATACTTGCCTACATCATCTTTGGATTATTTGGATTTGTGGTCGTAGCCACTTTTGTTTCCGATATGACGGTCAATCATCTGACCAAAGAGAAAGCCGATGCCCTCTACCGAGAAGCAACGCTGATTGCCAACACTTATGCCACCGATCTGTATAATTCGGAAGCTTCTCTGGAAGCCGTCAAGTCACAGCTGGATGCTCTGGACACCTACCTTGACGCCACCATCTGGATCATCAATCCCTCCGGCCGTATGGTTCTGGATTCTTCAGCCCCTGTGGATGTGGAAAACGAAGTGGTGATCGAAAATTTCGATCCTACCATCACTGCCGGTTCCTATTATACGGAAGGAAATTTTTTCCAGACGTTTGATCAGGAAATGCTGAGTGTATTTGCACCCATCACCTCCAGCTATAAGGTGAAAGGCTATGTGGTCATCCACGCTCCCCTGGCTGACATCCAGGAAGAGACCAATCAGCTTCTCAATATCTCTTACCTGATGCTGGTCATTCTCTTCCTATTGTCACTGATCATCCTGATCTTTTTCACGGAGATGATCTATATCCCCCTGCGTAAGATCACAGAAGCGACAGAGCAGTATGCCAGCGGCAACATGCACTATGAATTCAGTGTGGAAAGTGAAGACGAGATGGGATATCTGGCCGCCACGCTTTCTTATATGGCCAGCGAGATTGCCCGTTCTGAAGACGATCAGAAAAAATTTGTGGCCAATGTTTCCCACGATTTCCGTTCGCCCCTGACTTCCATCAGCGGCTATCTGAAAGCGATGATTGATGGCACAATCCCGCCAGAGCAATATGAAAAGTATCTTACCATCGTACTAAATGAGACAGAACGGCTTACCAAGCTGACCAACAGCCTGCTGACGCTCAATAACCTGAATACCAAAGGGATTATGCTGAATAAAACGGACTTTGATATCAACACGATCATCCGCAACGTTGCCGCTTCCTTTGAAGGAACCTGCCGGCAAAAGATGATTGGTATCGAACTTGTCCTCACAGGCGATGAAATGTACGTGGTCGCAGATATGGATAAGATTCAACAGGTTCTCTATAATCTGCTGGACAATGCGATTAAATTCAGCCACCATAATTCCGTGATCAAACTGGAGACAACAGAAAAGCACAATAAGATTTTTGTCAGTGTCAAAGATTCTGGGATTGGAATACCCAAGGACGACCTGAAACTGATTTGGGACCGCTTCTATAAATCCGACTTATCCCGCGGCAAAGACAAAAAAGGGACAGGACTCGGCCTGTCCATCACCAAAGAGATCATTCAGTCCCATGGGGAAAATATCAATGTCATAAGTACCGAAGGCGTGGGAACGGAATTCATCTTCTCACTGCCTAAATCGGACGTTGAGGATGATGATTAAATTCATCATCCTTTTTGCTTCTCCCCCCACGAAAGCCGATGCAATTCTCCCGCCATCTGCATACCTGCAAACTGATTCTGCCTGAGTGCCTCATATAAAACAATCGCCACAGAATTGGCCAGATTTAACGACCGTATCTCCTCAAGCATGGGAATCCTAATGCAGGTCTCTTCATGCTCCACCAGTATCTCCTCCGGTATCCCGGCGCTCTCTTTGCCAAACATAATATAGTCATCCGGGCCGAATGACACCTCGGAATAGACCTGTTTTGCCTTCGTGGTGGCAAACCAGATCCTGGCCTCCGGGTGCTTTTCCCGAAATTCCTGATAATTGATATAACGGGTCACATCCAGATGCTCCCAGTAATCCATCCCCGCGCGTTTGATGGACTTTTCATCGAGCCGAAATCCCAAAGGCTCGATCAGATGAAGCGCCGTACCTGTTGCTACACAGGTACGGCCGATATTTCCCGTATTGGCCGGAATCTCCGGCTGGTGTAAGATGATGTTCATAAGCCTCCAAGTCAGTGCATCTGCGCCCGCAGTCTTCCTACGAAATCCGCCAGCTTCCCAATCGCCAGTTTCAGGCTGTCGAGGGAGTACGCATAGGATATCCTCAGATATCCCTCGCCGCAGTCGCCGAAGGCTGTGCCCGGCACCACTGCCACCTTCTCCTCATTCAAAAACCGTTCCGCAAATTCCTCGCTGGTCATGCCAAACTCCTTGATGCAGGGGAACACATAGAACGCCCCGAAAGGCTCGAAGCACTCCAGTCCCATCTCCTGAAAGGCATGCATCAGATAGCGTCTTCTCTGATTATAGGCTGTCCGCATTTCCTGTACGTCCGCATCCCCGTTGCGCAATGCTTCCACCGCCGCATACTGGCTGGTCGTAGGGGCACACATGATCGCAAACTGATGGAGTTTGACCATCTGCTCCAGAATCTCCCTGGGGCCGCAGGCATATCCCAGCCTCCAACCTGTCATGGCATAAGCCTTGGAGAAGCCATTGATCAGGATGGTTCTCTCCCGCATCCCTTCCATTTCTATGATAGACACATGCTTTTCCTTATAGGTCAATTCCGCATAAATCTCGTCAGACATGACAAGTATGTCATGTTTTCTGATGACTTCCGCAATCTCCTCCAGGTCTTTCCGCTCCATAATGGCTCCTGTTGGATTGTTCGGGAAAGGAAGAATCAGAATCTTGGTCTTTTCTGTGATAGCCTCTTCTAATTCCTGCGCCGTCAGTCGGAATTCGTTCTCCGCTTTCAGTTCGATAATGACCGGCACGCCGCCTGCCATAATAGCGCAGGGCTCATAGGAGACAAAGCTGGGCTGCGGAATCAGTACCTCATCTCCCGGGTTGATCACGGCCCGCAGGCCGATGTCGATGGCCTCGGAACCGCCCACTGTGATCAGCACTTCATGCAGGGGATCATAGGTAACGCCCTGTTTCCTTTTTATATAATTACAGATTTCTTCCCGCAGTTCTTTTAACCCGCTGTTGGATGTATAGAAGGTTCTTCCCTTCTCCAGTGAATAAATACCTTCATCCCGAATATGCCATGGGGTATCAAAATCCGGTTCGCCCACGCCAAGGGAAAGCGCATCTTCCATCTCGCTGACGATATCAAAGAATTTCCGGATACCCGAAGGTTTTAAGTTTACGGCTTGTCTTGACAGCATATCTCTCACGGTGTCACCTTCTCTCTGGTATCTTCATATTTCTTAGCCAGGATCGTTCCATGATCCTTATATTTTTTGAGGATAAAATGTGTCGCTGTGCTCAATACGGAATCCAGCGTTGACAGCTTGTCAGACACAAACCCGGAAATCTCTTTCAGGGACTTGCCTTCCAGTGTCACGAGCAGGTCATATCCGCCTGAAATCAGGTATACGGAAGTCACTTCCGGATATTTGTAGATGCGCTCCGCAATATTGTCAAACCCCTGTCCTCTCTGGGGCGTCACACGCACCTCAATCAATGCAGACACCTTCTCGATGGAAGTCTTTTCCCAGTCGATCATGGTGTGGTACCCACAGATGATTCCCTCGTTCTCCATCGCCTCCAGTTCATTGACCACATCGATTTCCTCAACGCCCAGGATTACCGCCAGTTCCTTTAAATCAATACGGCTGTTTCTCTCCACAATCGCCAACAACTCTTCTCTCATGATCTTTCCTCCTCTTTTTTACTATAAATATGATATATCTGATCTGTCTTCGGCATGTCTAAAAAGCGCTTTTCCTCGCCATTATACAATATCCGGTCATTACTGTCAGTGGTCTTTCCGACTGTCACAGCCGGTATCCCGGCTTCAGCAAGATCCTCCACCAGCTTTTCCCCGTCCTGTACCGTCATGATCAGACATCCGCCCGACAAGAGTTCATAGGGATTTAAAGCAAAATATTCGCAGATCTCTATGGTCTCCTGCCGCACAGGTAATTTCTTAAGGTCAACATTTAGTCCAACGCCTGCCCCGGATGCCATCTCCCACAGCGCGGCAAATATCCCGCCCCGTGAGACATCATGCATACCGCAAACGCCGGACTTCACGGCGGTGGCGGCCTCCGGTATGACTGACAGATATCTGTCATAATCAGCCGCGTCCTCTATCATCCGCATGGGAAATCTCTGACGCAGTTCTTCCCGATACCGTTTTGCGATCCGGGCCGTACCCTCCAGCCCAATCCACTTGCTTATCACAATATCCTGTCCGGGTGCAGTTCCTGACATACCTCCCGGCTGTGCGTGTATCCTTTGTCCGATACCCGTCACCGTCATCACAGGCTCTCTGACCACCGGCGTGACCTCGGTGTGTCCACCCAGAATCTCCACCTGCCATTCACCGCATATCTCCTCCGCCTGCTCCATCAGCTGTGCCAGATCCGGCTCCTGCGTTTCTTCCGGCAATAAAATCGTCAGCAATACTCCTACCGGTTCTGCTCCGGCCACCGCCACATTATTGAGCGCCATGGGGATAGCATAGCGGCCAAGTTCCGTAAGCGGCGCCGATACCGGCGTTGTGGAGAGCACCACTTCCATGCCGTCTTTATGCGCCAAAATGGCGCAGTCTTTCCCTATCCCTGCGCCACTTACCACTTCTTCCCTGTGTGTCTTTATCTTTCTAAGGACAGAACGTCTCAGAACGTTCTCCGATATTTTTCCCTGTCTCATCTTCTCTATGCCTAACCGTATCCGGAACTTACTCCGCCGGTACTTCCGCCGGGGGTATCTCCGGTATCTGTCCCGCCGCAATAGCCTCTGCCTGCGCCTGCAATGCTGCTTCCTGCGCCGCAGCGGCATCCTTATATGCCTTGGCTACAGCCTTGACCTCATCCACACTGTTCGTTGCCACTGCCGCCATAATTGCATTATAGGCTCCCGGGTCTTCTGTGGCCACACCCACGGTAGCGCTTCTGGGCGCCTTCATATAGGAACTGCTGTTGATCTGTTCCCTGCTTACTTCCACACCGTTTTCCTTCACAACTTTCCACAGCTGCGCCTTATATCCCACATGGGCCGACTGCACCACACAATACCCCACTGGCAGGGACGCATCTGTATAGATCACTTCCGTATCAGGCGCTATCCTCTCCAGCACAACGCTCTCATACTCTACCTCACGGCTGCTGTCTCTGTCTTCCACACCATAGATTGTAAAGGTAATCTTCTTTTCCGGTGTGGTATACCCTTCTATATAGATAGGATACTCTCTGTTATTCTTAAACTTAAAATCCTTACCCGATGACTCCGCGATGGCCGCGTCTGCGGAAGGGTCTACATAGGTCACGATCATGGAGTGGTTATACCGTTCCGTCACCTCAAGTTCCGCCCGGAGCACCGCATTATACAATGTAGTAGATACCTGACAGATACCGCCTCCCAGGCTGTCTACCACCTGTCCGTTCAAATAGGAGCCCGCCATATAATAACCATTGGCTTCTGAAAAAGGCGCTACCGCCTCATAGGCTGAGAACTCCTCACCCGGATACAGCGTTGTACCATTGATCAGACTGCATCCATTGGCCACATTGGCGCTTCTCGACCCGCCGGAGGTGGAATAACTGGTGGTAAATGTGCCCAGCACATCCTTGACCATCGCCAGACTTTCCGCCGTTCCCTGGGGTTCATCTACTGTCACAGCCAGATCCACATCGCAGGCGCTTCCATCCCAATCCTTTGTCAGATAGCCGTATACCGAATCCACAGAAGCATCTATGTCTACTACCTTGCCCATCTCACCTTCCGTAATCTGAAATCCCTCTTCTGTCTTGGTGAGCGTAGCGTTGACAGCTTCCTTATTATACTGCTGTGCATTTTCTTCGATCAAACTCCGTATCTTATCTTTGTCAAACTCAAAGGTGACCTGATATGTCTTATTCTGATATTCCAGGTCTTTCAACTCTTTATAGCAGCGCAGAATATCCCCGTCTCTTCCGAAGCTTGTGACCTCATCGAGAATTTCCTCATTACCCCATTTGAGACCCAGATCCGCGGCTGTTGCCACGATTTCTCCCTCTTCCTCAATATGTAGCGTAATCTGCGCATCCTTAAATGAACTGATATATTCTTCTATTTCTTTTCTTGCTTCCTCCGGCGACTTGTCGGCAAGATCGATGTCATTGACATAGATACCCCGATGAATGACAGCCTCTCTGGCCTGCACCGGCGCACCAACACCCAATGCCGCCACAAATATTGTCAGTAACAGCCCGAATCCTTTTTTCATACAACCCCTCTCTCCCCGCAGGAATTGCCTGCCCGGAGAATCTGTGATAAAATAAATCTGGTCTTTAACCTTATAATACACCAACGATCAATGGAATGATCATTGCCAGAACCACAATGATAATAATAATGGAAGAGATGATCTTCCTTGTTTTCCTGTTAAACATCCTATAAAACCTCCATACTCACTGAAAGGAATTATATATGAATTTCCTGATTTTTGCAAGCACTCTCGTGTTTGGTTTCATTATCGCCATAGCGGTTTCCAGAAGCAATAAAACGGCTGCTGCCCAACAGCAGAAATACTGGCAGAAGGAGATGGCCGCCAACAACACCAGGCGCAAACCTCTGGATGACCTTGACTATATCAAACTGCCCATGGAAATCTTCCCCATGGATCTGCTGCCAGATGTGCCAAAGGTCAATGATTACCGGCAGATCATCCTCTCTCTCGCAGAGTGCCCTATCGTTAACTTTACAGGCATCTCCAATACGGATCTGAAACTGCGCTACGGTGCGCCCAATATCGAACTGCTGACCTCTTATGACCAGAACTATACCCTCTTAGTACGGACCGTGCAGCAGTGGGCGCAGGCGCTCTATGATGCCGGCCACATGGCAGAAGCTTGTCAGCTTCTGGAGTTTGCCGTATCTACGGGAACAGATGTGAGCGGCACCTACCGCCTGCTGTGTGAAATCTATCACAAGCAGGGAACCCCGGATAAGATTGCCGGCCTTCTTCCCATTGCAGAATCCCTGAATTCGGCCATGAAGAAGCCTATCGTCCGTATTCTGCAAGAAGCTGATCAATCTTCCTGCTAGCCTCGCTGCGGGTCAGGCTTTCAATCTCATAGTCTATTACCAGTTTATGCTTGTCCACCAGTTTATATAACTGCTCTTTCTGCGGAATGGTCAACGGTGTATCGCGCTTCGCCTGATAGAGCAATTGTTTTGGCCGAAAAAGGCTCTTATCCCCTTCCTGGTCTTCTTTCTCATAAAAATCCCGTGCAAGTCTCCCATACAGCGCTGCCGTGGCTTTTGCATCCTCCAGAGCCCTGTGCGCCCTGTGCGGTATCTGATAATACTGACAAAGATACCCGAGGCTCCGGCTTTCCAAATCCTGCAAATATTTGCGCGCAATCCTTAAAGTGTCAATCCCCTGCCGTTCGAACGTCATCCGCTCATTAACAGCTGCCTTTTTTATAAAAGAAAAATCAAACAGCACACCATGCCCCAAAAGCACCCTGTCTTCTACAAAATCAAGAAATGCAGGCAGTATCTCGCCTATCGTTGGCGCATCCATAAGCTGTTCGTCCCGGATTCCCGTCAGTTCCACAATCCGCTCCTCCAATTTTCTTCGCGGATTGACAAAACTCTCCCACTGTGCCGAAACCTGTCCGGCTTCCACTTTGACTGCCCCGATTTCAATAATCTTATCCCGTTTGGGATCAAGACCCGTTGTTTCCAAATCAATACACACATATGAATCTGTCACTTGTTTTCTCCATTCCGCCTCTTTCATCTGGGAGAATGCCCGCATTTCTATACGAACACTGTCCTGGCCTCATGCGTCAGCGCATCCCTAATCCTATAATCAAACACCAATAGCACAGGTTCCTCACAAGGCTCTGTATCCGGCGTCAGATCTTCACGCCATACCGGATACCGAAAAACTTCCGCATGGGTCATCTTACTCATCTGCCTGCTGTCATATCCTGCATAAGCAGACAGACACTGTCTCTCCATCTCCTCTTTTCTATAAAAATCCCTGAGTTTCTCTTTATAAACTGTCCTTGCTTCTTCCGCGGGCGCAAAATCCGGCCTGCTCTTCACATGTTCCCGCAGATAAAAATCGTAGGTCAGCGTTTCCCGGCAAAGACGCTCCCTGTCCTTAGGCATGACAGACATCATAAACGCAAGGAGGGCCTGATAACGGGCCGTCCGCGCCTGTGCCTGCGCCAGATATCCCTCTTTTCGGCTAAACTTTGCCAGCGCCTGATACATCGAAAACGCATCGGGGAACACCCGCTCCAGCAGACGCATGGAATGATTAAACTGTCCACTGTTATAATAGACCTCCACCATTTCTTCCACTTCCTTTAAACAGAGCACCTTCTCATAAGGAAGCCATCTGGTGGACAACACTTCATAGGGCGGCACGGACAGATACTGCATCCCGTAAGCGTCCGCCATATCATGCATGGGAGAACCCTTTAATATTTTCAAAAAGCCCAGCTGCAACTGATGCGGCCGCATTTGATATACTTCATTAAAAGAACGGGCAAAACTTTCATAATCTTCATAAGGCAGCCCGGCGATCAGATCCAGATGTATATGAATGTTATGCCCCTGCCCAAGCCGGGTGACCACTTCACGGAGCCGTTCCAGATCCGTATGACGGCAGATTTCCCGCAGTGTTTCCGGATTAGTAGTCTGCACGCCAATCTCCATCTGGATATATCCTGCCCTCATACGGGAGAGAAGTGCAAGTTCCTCCTGCGTGAGGATATCAGCTTCAATCTCAAAGTGAAAATTTGTGACATTATTGTCATTTTCCAGCAGATACTGCCAGATTTCGACCGCATGCTCATGATTGCAGTTAAATGTCCTGTCCACAAATTTTACCTGTGCTACGCGCTGATCCAGAAAAAACTGCAACTCCTTTTTCACCACATCCATATCCCGGAAACGTACTGTCTTATCTATGGAAGAAAGACAATAACTGCACCGATATGGACAGCCCCTGCTGCTCTCATAATAGATAATCCTGTTGGTAAAATCAGAAAGGTTGGAATAGAGAAATGGCAGCCTGGACAGTTCCAGAGGTTCCCGTTCCCCGGTTCTCACAATCCCTTCCTGTCTGAATACAATCCCCTGAATCGCAGAAAGGCTCCGTGTCCCTTCCACAAGTTCCCGAAAAGTCTCCTCGCCTTCTCCCACCATGATCCCTTTCACCATGGGAAACTGCTCAAGAATCTGCTCCGGAGAATAAGACACCTCCGGGCCTCCCAGCCAGATTTCCGTCTGCGGCAAAATCTTGGGAATCTCTCCCAACAACATGGACACCATCTCCCAGTTCCAGATATAGCAGGAGATTGCGAGCATGTCCGGCGCCTGTCTGTACAGATCCGCCAGAATATCCTCTCGGCAATGGTTGATCGTATACTCCGCTATATCAATCTGCCGATCCTTTATCTGGCCTGCATATGTTTTCAGACTATACAGCGCCGGATTAGAATGAATATATTTTGTATTGATTGCAGCCAGCAGGATTTTCATGGATAATTTCAGATTCCTTTTCTTAATGATTATCTGATTAACAGATAGTACGAGTATATCATAACATATTTTCTTCTATCCATTGTAAATTAACTTATAGTTAATTACTATCATGTATTATAATATCATAATTAATGAATCGTGTAATCTTCTAGATATATTGTCCTCCACATAAAGAATCACTACATATTGTGTTTTTTTATATAAAATATATGAATTTTGAGGAGTATTAAACGTAATTATTCCATATCGAATATTCTTATTAAAAATTAGAATATTTTTTCATTAAAAATCAACTACAATGACAAAAAGGGTGTGCGAATGAAGACAAGGATCAGAGAATTACGATTAGAGAGAAATCTGACACAGCAGACTTTAGCAGATCATCTGGGGATTAACCAGACAAGCTTGAGTAAGATTGAACGCGGCACAAGTACTCCGGATGGAATGCTTTTAATTGCCCTTGCCAGAACTTTCCATGTCACAACCGACTACATTCTATTTCTTTCTGAAGAACGTCTAAATGCAGACTATTTGTTAGCTGACAATATGTTTCATCTCAAAAAATATCAGCATCTTATCACCGTTTATCAGAAAATGAATCAGAAGCAGCAGGAACATTGTTACAACTTTCTTCGCAGTATGCTGGGCATGAATGAGGAGCTGTAAAGACCAGAACCTATGTCATGGTGAATCCATGCCTTTCATATTATAAACTATTTATGTCATTTCTTTCGGTCTGACAACCTCCTGTTAACGAAACCTTAAATTGTCAGATACGGTCTATACGCCGTCAGGCGTATCTAAAAGGCGGAATCCAAAGATTCCGCCTCACTTCATATCAATCCTTATTTCGTCTCAAACATCGTTTCCTCTGTTAAACACTATTCCCTGTACCGGATAAATTTTCCTGCCATCTACAGGGATGCCGTAAATCTGTCAAAGGCTGCCTGGCCTTCCTCATCACGTTTATAGACACCCGCATCCTCAAGCACCTGCATGAACACATTGCCAATCTCTTTATGCAGAATCTCCATGATATTCTCCCTGTTCACATCCTGGTATCCGGGCAGGAACGCTTCCACCCAGTCCGCATGCTTCTCCAGTTCCTCATCGGCCCTGATGTCGGCACCCGATACGATGGCCTCTGCCAGATGTTCCATCTCCCCTTTGAGTCTGGCCGGAAGTACCGCCAGACCCATAACTTCGATCAGGCCGATATTCTCCTTTTTAATATGATGCAGATTCGCATGGGGATGATACACGCCAAGCGGATGTTCCTCAGTCGTGATATTGTTGCGCAGTACCAGATCCAGTTCAAACAGATCGCCGCGTTTTCTGGCAATCGGGGTGATCGTATTATGCGGCTCCCCGTCTGTCTCGGCATAGATAAATACCGATTCATCGCTGTATCCACGCCATTTTTCCAGGATTACATCTGCCAGTGCCACCAGCCTGTCGGAATCCTTATGTGATATCCGGATCACAGACATCGGCCATTTTACAATCCCGGCCTCCACATCCTCGAAGCCCTCCACCACAAAAGTCCTCTCCACAGGCGCCTTGGCCATGGCAAACTCATAACAGCCGCCCTGGAAATGATCGTGGCTTAAGATAGAGCCGCCCACGATCGGCAGATCCGCATTGGAGCCCACAAAATAATGGGGGAACTGCTTCACAAAATCAAACAGCTTACAGAATGTATCATGTTCGATCTTCATCGGGATATGTTTGGAATTGAACACGATGCAATGCTCATTATAGTACACATACGGGGAATACTGAAAGCCCCAGTGGCTTCCGTTGATAGTCACCGGAATCACTCTGTGGTTCTGCCTTGCCGGATGATTGATCCTTCCCGCATAGCCTTCGTTTTCCATACACAGAAGACACTTGGGATAACCGCTCTGCTTCGCATTCTTGGCCGCCGCAATCGCTTTGGGATCCTTCTCCGGTTTGGAGAGGTTGATCGTGATATCCAAATCGCCATATTTTGTTGCAGAAACCCACTTCTGGTCTTTCTTGATACGATAGCGTCTGATATAGTCCGTGTCCTGACTCAATTTATAAAAATAATCTGTCGCTTCCTTCGGATCTCTCTCATACTTTTCCTGGAATTTCCCGATCACTTCACTGGGGCGCGGCACCAGCATGCTCATGATCTTCGTATCAAAAAGATCCCGGTACACCACACCGTTTTCCGAAAGGATGCCCTGCTCATAAGCATAATCCAGCATCTCCCCGAGAATCCTCTCCAGATCATCAACGGTAATCTCTGCGGTATTCTCCGTCTCCTCCAATTCATCTAGTCCGAACAACTCCAGAAGTCTGTTCGTTGTATAGATTCTATCCGCTTCCTCGATCAGACCGGTCAGCAGACCGTATTGTACAAGTTCCCTGATATTTTTCTGAATCATCTTTTTCTTCCTCCATGATCCTGCCATACGATATCAATTTGGTGCGGGAAGGCCGTGTATCCCGGGACATCCCATTACATTTTCTGAGGCCCGTCTCCAATCTCTACCACATAGAAATCCGCAGTCTTGCCGACACGTTCCTGATAAGCCGCGCCCACTTTTTCCTTAAACTGCTCTAATGCTTCATCTTTCACAATGCTGACCGTACAGCCACCGAAACCGCCGCCTGTGATTCTTGAACCAATAACCCCTTCCACCTTCCAGGCTTCTTCCACAAGAATATCGATCTCCTCACAGGAAACCTCATAATCATCCCGCAATGATACATGAGAAGCATTCATCAATTCTCCAAACAGTTTCAGGTCATTATTCTTAAGCGCCTCTACCGCACGGATAGTTCTCTGGTTTTCATAGACCGCATGCTTTGCTCTTCTGACACGAACCTCATCTTTGATCGCACATTTATACTCTTCAAACTCTTCTTCCGTCAGATCGCCAAGTCCCGCTATCTTCACTACCGTCTGTAATTCCGAAAGCGCCTTCTCACATTCGCTGCGCCTTACATTATATTCGGAATTGACAAGGGAATGTTTCACATTACTGTTGGTCACTACAATCTTTGCCCCATCCAGCACCAGCGGCGCATACTGATAGGACAGATCCGCCGTATCCAAAAAGATGGCATTATCTTTCTTACCCATGGCGGAAGCGAACTGATCCATGATACCGCAGTTCATCCCATTAAAATGATTCTCTGAATACTGGCCAATCTTCGCCAGGTCGATATTTGTCACTTCGAATCCATACAAGTCTCTCAGATAATAACCTGTCAGCACTTCCAAAGACGCCGAGGAAGATAATCCCGAACCATTGGGAATATTGCCGTTTAAAACAATATCCAGCCCGCAGTCCATCTTCATGCCCCGTTCTGCAAAAGCCCACATAACGCCCTTCGGATAATTCGTCCAGCCCGCTTCATCAGAGGGTGTCAGATCATCCAGACTGCTCTCAATGATCCCCAGGGAATCGAAATTCATGGAATAAAAACGAAGCTTCCTGTCCGTCCTCTTTTTGACAGCCGCATAGGTTCCGATCGTCAGAGCACAGGGAAAAACGTGCCCGCCGTTATAATCCGTATGTTCACCGATCATATTCACACGTCCCGGTGCAAAATAGACATTAGCCCCCTCTGCGCTGCCATAGATTTCTTCAAACTTTTTCAATACTGTTTCCTTCATAGCCGCTCTCCCTTTCCCTGTTATATGACTTGTTTAATGTTAGATTTATCTTTCGCAGTGTAACCCGAAAACCTTCGGTTTCCCCGTCCACGTATATTTATATCTTAGTCAATATTTCCCAATGTTTAAATATCTCTTTGTTATATAAACCTGTCAAAATGTTATTTTATTGATCTGATTAATAAATTCCTCAACCTGCCGCAGATACTCCCGGTTTCTCCTCGTCTCACCCTTCTGCATCTCCTTGCGGTAACTGCTGGGCGACATCTGCTTCATCTGCCGAAACGCCTTCGCAAACACCAGCGGATCACGATACCCGCACGACAGGGCGATACTCTCAATCGGAATGGAAGTGAGCTGCAAAAGTTCTGTTGCCTTCGTGATCCTGAAAGTCGTCAGAAACTGCTGGGGAGACATCCCCATGGAATTCTGGAATAATGTATAAAGATAACTCCTGTTGATACACACATATTCCGCCACATCCGTCACCTTGATGGGATTACAATAATTGCTCTGGATAAAAGATACCGCCTTGCGCACATAGACATTTGCCCGATCAGCTTCACTGGTCTTCTCTATCCTGCTGCCCTCTGCAATAACGGACAAAAATACCCCCAGCTGTCCATTTCGCCTGAGATCATTGGACAAGCCAAAGGTATTATGTTCCATCATATCTTTCACAATTCGATAAAGTTCCTCGGAAGCATCCGACCGGAAAACAGGCTGTCTCACCGACAACCCAATATTTTTGACATATTCCGCCGCCTGTGTACCGCTGAATCCCACCCATACATAAGTCCAGGGTTCCTTTTCATCCGCCTGATAAAAAGCCAGCTCATCCGGCGTGATCAAAAATCCGTACCCCGCCTCCAGCGGATACTCCTTGCCGCCTGTGGAGAATCTCCCTCTGCCGCTCAAAATATAGTGAATCAGATAGTGAGGTTTTAACGCCGGCCCAAAACTGTGCATGGATTCCGTCCTGGACAGCCCGCAGCAATTCAAATACAGACTCCCTGTCTGTTCCCCGGCAAACTCCAGCTTGTAGGCTTTCTCCATTCCTCACGACTCCTTTTCCAGTGCCAGTCTCCAGGAGCATGCCTCCTTTTTACAGGCATGATAATCAAACTGGTCAACCGCTTTCATGATCCTGTCCCTGCGTCCTGACCATGCTTTTCCCAGATCATACTCCTGCAAAGTTCCCACAATCTCCTCACCGCGGTCTATATCGTATTCCTCCATACACTTCTCCAGCTGCTGCAAAAGTGCATACACCTCTTCCCGGTTAAAACGCTTTCTCTTGCCGGTATAAGATCTGTCAAGCCGATAGGGCGCGATGCTTTGATATAAACTCCTGTACGAAGAGAGCAGTTCCGGCGTACCCAGTTCAACCGCCCGCCAGTCTTCTCGTTTGGCATCAGCTTCCAACGCCTGTGCCATATCAGCCACAGCCACAGCGCCCAGATATCTGGCCGAACTTTTCAGAGAGTGAACTCCCATGATATACACATCAAGATCCCTCTCTTCCACTGCCTGCTCTATCTGTGCCGCCCGCTCTTCGATACTGTCCGCAAAGTCCGTCAGCACTTCCAGGTATAATGTCCGGTCATTACCGGAATAGGACATACCGGTTTCTACATTAATTCCTTCCATCTGCCAATCAGTCAAAACCGCCTGTCCTGTATTCATCTGTCCTTCCCCGATCTCTTCCTGCTCAAAAACCATCTTCTCTTCCGGAATCCATTTGGATAAAACCTTGTCCAAACTGCCCATTTCAACCGGCTTCGTTATGAAATCATTGATACCGGCTGCCAAAAACAGTTCCTGGGTCTCCTGGTCTGCATTGCCTGTCAATGCTACGATTACCAGCTTCTTATATGAATCTCCTTCCATACCACGAATGTTCTTTGCCACGTCAGCGCCATTCATGTCTGGCATCATATAATCCATCAGGACCAGATCATAGGTATGTTCCCGCACCATCTCCACAGCGCACGCCCCGCTGTCCGCTGTCTCTACCTGCATTTGATAGGGCCTGAGCAGTCCCACTGCCACTTTCAGACTCACCCGATTGTCATCCACGACCAAAATCCTGACAGACGGTGCTGTAAATGTGACAACCTGTCCTTTGTTTCCCCTGTTTTCTTCCCGTCCCATACGTTACAGAACACTTTCCAATTTTCCAAGCAGAGCTTCCTTGGATATCGGCTTCACAATATATCCTGCCGGATTTAACGCAAGGCACTCTGTCACCGTTGACATGTCAGACTGGCCTGTCAGAAAAAGGACGGGGATATCCTTCGTATCTTCCCTGCTCTGAATCGTCTTCAAGACATCGGCTCCGTTACACGCAGGCATCAGGTAATCCAGCAAAATCAAATCTGGCTTATGCTTCTGTAAGAAATCCAGTGCCACTTCTCCGGAATTGACTACAGACACCCTGTAAGTATCCTGCAAGTGGTAGCGCAGCGTCTTTAAGACTGACACATCATCGTCAATGATCAATACATGTTTGCGGTCAGCTCTGTCATCGGCCGGTTCCAAAATTAAATCTGATTCCCTCATAATGATCAACACTACCTTTCTCTCAACCTACAAATCCTATTTTATTTTATTGTATCACCTAACAGCAGCCATTTCCACAGAAAAGTATCGGAATTTCCTATTTATTTACAGACATTGTCCCACAACAAAACAGCGGCTCCGCTCCCATGGAACGAAACCACCGTTTTAGATTCTTAACTATTATAATCTCTTCAAAAGTTCTTCCCTCTGTGCCTCATATCCCGGCTTGCCAAGCAGGGCAAACATATTCTTCTTATAGCTCTCCACACCCGGCTGGTTAAAAGGATTCACACCCAGCAGATAACCACTGACGCCGCAGGCAAACTCAAAGAAATAGAACAGTTCGCCCAGATAAAATTCATTCACTTCAGGAATCGTAACCATGAAATTCGGCACCTGGCCATCCGTATGTGCAAGGATCGTACCGTTCATAGCGCTCTTATTGACGAAGTCCACACTCTTTCCTGCCAGATAATTAAGCCCATCCAGATCCACCGGCTCCTCACCGATCAGAATCTCTTCCCTGCTGGTCTCAATATTAATGACTGTCTCAAACATATTTCTGGAACCATCCTGAATAAACTGCCCCATAGAATGTAAGTCTGTGGTCAGATCCACGCTTGCCGGGAAGATACCCTTCTGGTCCTTTCCTTCAGACTCGCCATAAAGCTGTTTCCACCACTCAGACACATAATGTACACTGGGCTCATAGTTTGCCAGAATCTCGATCGCCTTGCCTTTTCTCAGTAAAATATTGCGAAGCGCCGCATATTTCACCGCATCATTTTCCTCAAAAGGAGCTTCCAGCGCCATTTTTCTGCCTTCTGCCGCACCTTCCATCAGCTTATCGATATCAGCGCCGGATACTGCGATCGGCAGTAAGCCCACAGCCGTAAGGACAGAGAAACGCCCTCCCACATCATCCGGAACAACAAAGGATTCATACCCTTCTTCCGTGGCAAGATTCTTCAAAGATCCCCGTGCCTTATCCGTGGTGGCATAAATCCTCTTAGCCGCACCCTCTTTACCATATTTCTTCTCCGCCATCTCCTTAAACACACGGAAAGCAATCGCAGGCTCCGTGGTCGTCCCGGACTTGGAAATCATGTTGATGGAGAAATCTCTGTCACCAATAACATCGATCAGATGCTTAATATAGGTGGAACTGATGGAATTACCCACGAAATAGATCTCCGGCGTTTTTCTCACAGACTTGTCTACCACATTATAAAAGCTGTGACGCAAGAATTCGATCGCCGCTCTTGCCCCCAGATAAGAACCGCCGATACCGATCACCAGAAGAACCTCGGAATCACCCTGGATCTTAGCCGCCGCCTTTTTAATCCTGTCAAACTCTTCCTTGTCATAGTCCACCGGCAGATCGATCCATCCCAGGAAGTCATTGCCCGCGCCAGTCTTGCTCACCAACAATTCTTTGGCATCCAGCGCAAGTTTCTTCATGGACTCCACTTCGTTGTCCCCAATAAACGATGCCGCCTTAGAATAATCAAATGTAACTTTGTTCATCTTCGCCTTCTCCTTTTTCATTTCTGACTGTGCCGTCTGCCCGGAATGCACTATGGGCATTACTGCACAAGGGTCGTTTTTTCTTATTAAGTGTAGCATTGACGACCGGGTTTTTCAAGGGGTATGCGCCTTACGAAAATCTAAACTTTTCCACAGGAACATCCGATACAATGTATGATATCATATCCACAAAAACAATAGTACTACGCAGCTTCAGTACCAATAAACTTTTTGCATAATAAAGACAGGGAGAAAAACATGATTATTACCCATAACTTACAGGCAATGAATACAAACAGGATTGTGAACGCCAATATTGCTGAACACGCAAAATCTACGAGCAAAGTCTCTTCCGGCTACAGAATAAATCGTGCGTCTGACAATCCGGCCGGCCTTGCCATCTCTGAGACTATGCGAAAGCAACTCAGGGGACTTATGCAGGGAATCAACAATACCAAAGACGGCGTTGCTTTTGTACAGATTGCTGACGGCGCCATGGATGAGATCCACACCATGCTGCAACGGATGAATGAATTATCTTTGAAAGCGCTGAACGGACTTTGTACTGCGGAAGACCGTGCTGCATTAAATGCCGAATTTGACCAGCTTCGCACGGAAATCGACCGAATCAATGATACTACCACGTTTAATACCATGCCGGTATTTGACAAACACGAGGAATCTTATTATCAAATCTGCGGAAACAGACAATGGAAAGATAATCAGCTTCATACGATTTCCTCCTCAGAAAATGAGCTGAATATCCATCTTCCTGACGGGTATGACCCGAAAGACTACACCATTACCGTTCCTGCCGGTACATATACTACACAGGAACTGATCGATGAGATAGACACCGCCCTGAGCAAAATGGATCCCCCGAATCCGGGATTCGTCTTTGAATACACAAGTGACGGCTATTGTAACCTGAATTTTGAGAGCGCCGAGGGTAAACCCACTAATATCGCAATGGTCGATGGCTCCCTTTCATATCTGATCTATGATTTTCAGTCCGGCGGCTCGCCTGCCAGTCTGTTGGGAACCTCTGCGTTTAAACCCAAGCCAAATGGTGACCCCGGAGAACTGCTCATTCACTATGGAGAAAATGATGAACTTATCTTTTTTGCCGAAAGTGCTGAGGGTATTAAGGAAATACACATAACCATTGACGCTCCGGTAAATGGGGAGCAAAAATATACCCGGGAGCAAATGATCAACGAAATTAATAAGAAACTGCAAAATGTGGATGGCGCCGATGGCATCGTTGCCAAACCATATGGCGATTACTATATTCAGATTACGGGTGGTGATACCGTCAATATCACAGGTCTGAAAGGTAACATGTTTAAATATGAACCCGGCTATCCCAAATATACTTCCGTATTTTATGACAATGCGGTTTATGGATCCTGCGACAAAGAAAGCGCCCAGTTTACCGGCCACGATCAGACTTTTAAAATTAAAATATACGGAAATACTGCCAATCAAAATAATATACTGTATTTTAAACTGGATGAGGATACGGATGTCAAGACAATTACCCTGCCTGCCGGCGAATATACGGTCAGTGAACTTACTGATGTGGTAAATGATGCACTTAAAAATGCAGGCCTTGACGACAAAGTGGAAGCCATCTTTACGGGTTCCCGCATGGAATTTGCGAGTAAGAAGAAGGGAACGCACAGCAAGCTTAACTTTACTGTTGACCCGGCTGTAGATCCTGCCGATGCTAAAATTTATAATAAAACATATGAAACTTTATTCCTCAGTGTAAGCGGTTATCCCAGTAAGACCGGGCAGCCCGCGTCCCTCACGGGGTCTGCCTATTTAAACGGCAAGATTGAGCTTGATCCGGATGCGACTTTATCTTTTGCAGTCAATGGCATAACATATACCGTAGGAAAAGATATCATCGGCGGAGATCATGCAGACCTGAACAGTCTGGTCAGTAAGCTGAATGACTTTGTGGCAAATACGCCCGACTTAAATGGCAGAATTGAGTTTGCGGCTTCTGGCGGCAGGCTTGTCATAAACTCGGCATCTGACGATGTGAGCAGTATAACGATTGCGGATGCAAATGAAACTTACCGCAAGCTTTTTACAAGTACCTATTCCAGACCGAACGGCTATTTCTCCGGCAGTGTCCGGGGACACAAACTGCAAGGACAGGGAGATACCTCGGATATTAAGATTCAAAACGCGTCCATTAATGCGAGCCCCTGTAAGGTACCTGTTACCATTGACGGAAGCAATAATCATATAGCTATAACTTTAAGACGTTCCACCGATGATTCGCTCTCCGGAACCACTTTCGGCACGATTAATCTTTATCTGGATCCAGGCACCTATAACACCATGGATGATCTGGCAAAACAGATAAATTCCAAACTGAGCGGCGGATACGCAGACTTTGTAAAGGCATCCTATGCCGGTAACACGCTCAAATTTACGTTTGAACCGCCTAAAGATGATGAAAGCATACCGGACGGCTGGTGGGATATTTCCCTTTCCCATACCTCTGCCTGGGATAATGGTATTTTTGAAACAGTCCAGAGTACATCAGGACCTTACGTCCAATATGCCGGGGCCCCTAAGATAACATCCCGCTATTCTATTCCTTATAACATAACACTGGATCAATTCAGCAGCAATAACGAATTGACCATAACAGCAGGAGGCATTACCCATACCATTACAATTAATGGAACCTGTAATAGCAGAACAGATGTCCTTACTGCATTGCAAAACGCACTTGCGAATTCTCCTTTTAATGGTATTGTTGAGGCCAGCCTCGAATATGGCAGCCTCTGCCTGACGGCAACGGGCCAAACTTTGAATCTCAGCGGCACCTTTTATGATGAGGTCATCTGTAAAGGCGTAACCGGGGCACCTTACTCCCACAGGGCGCAGGGTACCTGTGATTATGATAACACCCTTATCATAGGCCGCAGGGATATGACAACAGGCCCCATTGAAATCGTTGCAGGTTTTAACGATACGCTCACTTTTGACCTTACTTATAACAAAGATAAGGATAGTACAGAGGATTTTTATGACAGCTTCGCCGAAACCATAAATGTTACGATTCCCGAAGGCGTGTATCAGAATGGACAGGAACTTGTCCGGGTTCTGAACGCGGCCGTTAAAGAGCAGTTTGGCAAAGACGGCGATTCCAGTGACCATAATATCTTTGGCGTTGACGGTGATTTCAATCTTTCATTTTCGGTCGGCGGATATGAGACCGATGTTGCCGGCAATATCGATCCCCTTGCCTTGCAGATTACGGTAAGTCCCAAAACCGGCAAGGAACCGGGAGAAGGAGAATACATCATCGATGGCGTCCGTGGAAATGCATCCTGCTTTGTCTTCTACAAAACAGCCACTCTGCCAAAGGCAACTTACATTGTTGGCACCAAGGATATCAGTGGGGGAATCACTTTTGAACCCGGAAAGAATGTGCTTACTCTTTCCGCCAATTCCATCCCTTACCAATATACATTTGAGGAAAATAAATACTATAACGCAGATGAATTTATCGCTGAACTGAACAGGAAATTTAATGAAGGAGATGACAACGGCAACCAGGCCCCCTTGCGGGCAACCCTGGAAGACGGTGCCGTCAAGATCTGGCACAAAACGATCGGCGCGAATACCATCACCGATATTGGCGGAAGCGCAAGGAGCACAATCTTCTTTGAAGAGGAAGGGCGAGATTCCCGCGATCCCCTGATCCTGCAAGTCGGCGCAGAACAGAGGAGTACCATAGAATTGCCAAGGCTGCGCGTAGACTCTGCTTCGCTGTCCATCAATTCCATTACGATCAGCCAGGCCAAGTATGCGGAAAAAGCAGTTGAGCATATTAAAGACGCGATCAAGGCACTGAGCGACAGGAGAAGTACCTATGGCGCTATGCAGAATCGTCTGGAGCACACGATCAATAACAATGATAATGTGACGGAACAGGTTCAGGCAGGCGAATCCCGCATCCGTGACACAGATATGTCCGCAGAACTGATCAGATATTCCAATCTGAACTTACTGCTTCAGGCCGGCAGCAAAATGATTACGCACTCAAACAACAGAATTAAAAGCCTTTTAAACATACTCGAATAAAAAAAGTAAATTTACTTCGCGGACTCGGCGGAAAAGTTTTCCCGTAAAAATAAAGGGCGGTTGCAAAACAGACGGAATAAATCGTCTGCAAGTAACCGCCCTTTTATTCAAAATATGTCAGGCATTCACCGAAATCCCCATCAGGCAGATCAATTTCGTCTGATAATTTGATATATGTGCAATCGCCTCCCGAAGGGTTCTATAGGAAGGACTCGCTATATATGTTCCGTCTCTATCCTTAAAATAGGCATTATGTACTACAAAGCCGCCGGTCTGGCCGCGTGTGATGCATACGGTATGTATCTGTCTGGTGATATCATATCTGTCATTATATACCGTGGCAATCATGACCTGGCTCTTTTGCTCGATCACGTTTATGATATCATCCTCTCCATACGACAGCAAAACATCAAGCCCCTGTTTCTTAAAGTATTGTACCACCGCCCAGGGGGACGTCCCAAACGCGCCCCATAACGCCGCCCCATTTGCTTCAAAAAGGCGGATCATCTCCGTCATTTCTTCCGCCGTTCCTGCGCCTCTCAATGCTTTCTGCGCATTATATGCCGCCATGATCTCACAGCCGGAATACCCCATATTGTGATGCTTCCCGGCGCCAAACCTGACTTCCCCCCATTGTGCCTGATTCTCAATGCAGGCCAGAGGATCCTGCCAGAGTTTCGGGTTCATATTTTTCAGATATTGCAGATTGTGTTCATAATTCTTTTCTCTGACAGACTGCGGCACTTTAATCCATGCCAGGATCCGATAGACTCTGATAACAGTTTTATTGCTGATATGTTGTGGTATGAATGAAGCTAAAAACATGATAAGAATCCCTCAATATTGTGGTTTTATAGAGAATATGTCATTCCCTGGTTGCCTCCCGATATTCCTCCGACTCTGCACCGCCCCAACTGGTCTTATGGGCCTCATAGACTCTGCCCTCATCCAGATTCACGGCATAAAATTCCCGCAGGCTGGTGTTGTCAAGCTTCGTTCCGTCCACGTCATAATGTTCTTCTTCCGCCACAAACAGATAACATTTGCCATTCTCCGACATGCCGTCATACACCAGCAGAAGCCTTGAATGATCCTTATTCAACACTTCCGCATAGAAATTGCCCTTTGCATTATAGGTACAGTAAGGCGCAGACAGGCTGTTAGGGTTGTCACGATAATGCTTGTTATAGATCATCTGCACGGAATCCACCAACGGCCAATCCCCCTCTGCGATGTCCCGATACTTTACAGCCTCTTTTTTCTGTCTGTATATCTCCAGGAATTCCCACCGAAGGTCAGACAGAAAACTTTCCGAATATCCGGTTACTGTCTCTTCCATCGCCTTTACCGGCTTACACGGAAATGATATTAAGATACAACTTATGACAAAAGTTATTATAATTCTATATCGTTTCATTTTTCTTCCCCTACATCAAAAGCCAGGCTGTGGCCTGGCTTTCATAGTTTATTTCGCATTCGCTTCGTCCTCGATCAGCCCGATGATCGTTCCGATGGCATCTCTCTGGCTGCTCTTGCTCATGGCGTCAATATAAGTAAATCTGTTGAAGTACAGTTCCTGTATCTTCTCAAGGAACAGCTTATTCGTCAGATCATCCTCATCGATCACAATACTGAATCCCTGGGATTCAAAGGAATTTGCATTCAGGATCTGATCGCCCCTGCTGCTGCCCGCCGGAAGCGGGATCAGGATATTCGGCTTCTTAAGCGCAAGAATCTCACTGATCGCGTTGGCGCCGGCGCGGGAAATCACAATATCCGCCATCGCAAAGATATCTTTCATCTCTGATTTTACATACTCAAACTGCTTATAACCCTGGGTGGTGAGAAGCAGGTTATCCACCTTTTCCTTGCCGCACAGATGCACAACCTGGAAATCTTTCAAAAGTTCCGGCAGTACATCCCTCACAGCCTGATTGATCGCAGCAGACCCTAGGCTTCCGCCCACCACCATGATAACCGGTTTGGAGGCATCAAACCCGCACAGTTCATATGCGGCCTCTTTACTTCCTGTGGCCAGTTCCTTACGGATTGGAGACCCTGTCAGCACCGCTTTGGCGGCCGGCAGGAGTTTGAATGTCTCAGGGAAATTGCAGCATACCTTCTTCGCCACCGGAATACACAGCTTATTGGCCAGCCCCGGTGTCATATCCGACTCATGGATGATACACGGGATACCCAGTGTATGTGCGGCCCGCACTACAGGGACACTGACAAATCCACCTTTGGAGAAAAGGACATCCGGTTTGATCTCCTTTAAATATTTTCTTGCTTCACTCATTCCCTTGATCACACGGAATGGATCTGAAAAATTCTTAGGATCAAAATATCTTCTGAATTTGCCGGTTGCAATTCCATAATAGGGAATATCAAAATCCTCGATTAGTTTTTTCTCAATCCCATCATATGACCCTATATATACGATCTCATAATCCAGTTCTTTCAGTCTGGGTATCAGTGCCATATTCGGAGTTACATGTCCTGCGGTACCGCCGCCGGTAAGTACAATCTTCTTACTGCTCATAAGAAAGAACCCTCCTAGTCACCTATCATTTCCTGTAATGCGCAGGCCAGCTGATCCGGACAGGAAGTACTTTTAAATCCACATTTAATGCCCTTAAGCCTGTCAATCGCGTCCTCTACCTTCATCCCGGCAACCAGACGCGAAATACCCTGCGTATTTCCGTTACATCCTCCCGTAAATTCGACAGATTTAATCACTCCATCCTCTACCTGCACGTCTATCGTGTTAGAACAGACTCCCTTTGGTCGATAAATCATATCTGCTCCCTCCTATTCATGCTCTCCAAATTTTCAGGATAAATTCCTGTCTTCCTAACGTTTTTACTATACCACAGTTTTTTGTGACTTTCCAGTACTCTTATTGATGCCTTTGACAAACCCGTTTACACAATCATCAAAACCGCGCGGAATCTGTCGATGCCTTACGTCTTTTTCCCTGCGTATATTCCAATATAATATAAGTATGCACTATATTTTAATGATGATGAGGGGTATTGTCCAATATGTTTACACTCTTTTTCCGACACAAAAATTATATGATCGCCATCCTGATGCTTCTCTTACTTAGTATCATATGCCAGATTGTGATGGGAGTGATATATCATAAACTGATCTGGGAGACAGAAAATATGTCCACCACTACAAACAGAAACTTACAGAAACTGAAATTGAAATTCTCAAGCTGCCGCCAGCTTCATGAGACTGTCCCCAATGTACCGGTATTTGTGGACAAGTTTATAAACCAGATCAGGGTGGGACGCCTGCCTTTGTCTTTCTTAAAACACGTATCCGGGCAGCTCACCCTCCTGGCGGTACTTGTCGCCGGCATCGGCGCCTGCATGGGCATTATCCATAATGAAAATTTCTTTCAGATCGCACCCTTTTATCTGATCAGTTTTCTGGGATTATACTGTTACTTCGCAGTATCTTCTCTGGTAGACATTCCCGGCAAAATAAAGATTCTGCGGACAAATTTGATTGACTATCTGGAAAACCATCTTTCCAGCCGGCTGGAACAGACAAAGCTGGATATGCGGATCATCCAGCCTGAATCATCCGCAGAAAAGGAACCTGAAAAGAAAGCCGTAAATTTTGCCGATATTTCCCTGCCAAAACATACCGAGAAAGACGAACAAGACATGGAAAATTCCCCGGCCTTCACCTCATCGGAAGCCGAGGAACTGGAACTTTTGTTAAAAGAATTTCTGACATGACGCTTTATGTCATGTCTGCTGTTGGTATCTATTTTTTAATTCTGACAATCGCACAAGTGCAGCGGAGTCAATACCCTCCGTGCTTCCATGATTCATATACGCCGCATAGGACAAAATCCTCTCCACATGTTCTGATTCTATGTTTGTAACTTCATACGACATACAGTCATCATGTAAAACACACAGTTTCCACTGCCTGTTTTTTATATCCTGTAAAGGTATCCAACGCATAGCGATCTTCCACCCATTCCAAACAATCTTTTCCCTTATCATTCTATCATTGTACAAAATTTTTCGTAAGTGAAATTTTTATACCATCTCTAAAATGGAGAAACACCGCTCTGTATAATATCCTTACTATTCGGAATCTACTTTCCTGTATAAATCACAATACTTGGCCCTACATAATATTCCTCCGGCGCATACCGGAAAATATCCAGATAGCCAATGCGATACTTCCACTCTCCGCCGTAAGAAATGCCCGGATAATTCTTAACCGCCACATAGCCGCCAATCTTCTCTTCGTATGCCGCCTTTTTATCCGGATACATATCTTTTCCCTGACAGATCAGATAGTCTTTGCGCTGAGAGAAATAACCGGTAGCATATTGTACATCGATATAATATTCTCCCGATACAAGCCGATCCGGCAGCAGGGAAATGTCTTCCCCGACAGCAACAATGTCATACTTATCTGCGTCCATCACCGGTGCATAGGAAGTGCAGTAGACTTTTGCCCCTTCCGGGATCAACTCTGCAATATCTGCGGACGCCTGCGTATAAGTCAGGCCATATCGGTAATTGTTACATACAACTACAATATTACATATGATCATCAGCGCTGTGATACCTGTTACAACGCCTGTTGCCGTAAACATTTTCCTTAACTTTTTGTTATCCCTGCCGTTCTCTCCATCTTCTTTATGAAAAAGATGCACATCCAGGATCTGCTCCACTTCCATCAATCCATAGGTCATAAAGAGAAAAGCAAAGGGAAGTACCAAGGACATATTCCTACCCAGCACAATCTGATACTTGGATAGCAAAACAAGGATGCAGACGGGCATCAGCAAAAATACCACCAACTGTCCCCAGTCCTTTTTCCGAATCAGATGCGCAGCCCCGATAAAGAGTAATATTCCACCCACCGCGCCATAGTTCGTAAACCCGAATGCCTCCAGATATCCCAGAAACGGCAGATTATGTTCAATCCCCGGATGCCCCCAGGCGTAGTGATTCAGATTATACAGATTGTCCCCGATAAAGGTCTTAAAATGAAAGAACAGAGAGTAATTGCACAGGCAGAATACCAGCGCCAGCACAATGCAGTCAATAAAGAACAGGTAATTATTTCGATGGCTCTTCCAATACTTCTTCCGGATATGTAATGCCAGCCAGAAGATACCAAACACAATGCCATGATATTTGGCCGCCATTGCCAGGCCGATACAGACTGCCATCAGCGGGTACCATAAATACACCACCCGTTCCTCATCCTGATCCTGGTAAATAATACACCCGAGCAAAAGCAACACATTAGCCACCGCATACATAAGTGTATCCGGCCCCGTATAATAGAGATATGCATAACCGTACAGGGAAAAGACCGACAGCAGAAATCCCAGATAACCCCATTTTCGGCTTCCCGTCATAATTTTGATGGTAAAATATATACATAGATTGGAAAGAAGCGCTGTGCCGCAGACCACATAGCGAAGAAGCACTACGGTGTCCACCCCGGTCAGGAATTTCCCTAAAATCCTGACTCCCACCGCCGCATAGTAAAAGGTCAGATGGGGATAACGGAAAAAATCCAGCACATAGATATCCCCTGTATAAAGATGCTGCTCCAACAGATCAAAAATATTCTCCAATGACAGCATTTCATCCACATTGGGATACAGCGGCAGTTCAAACTGCCAGTGTCTGTAAAATAGAAACATCCCCGCAATCAGCGTACTTACAATGACTGCCGCCATTCCGGCCTTTTCTTTTGTCTTCCTGTTCATGATTCCATCCAATCCTTAATATGATAGCTCTTGGTACAGATTGCATCGAACACAATACCCTGCTCTTTGATGTATTGCTTATATTGGGACAGTTTTTCCTCCTGCGCCTCCAGTTCGGGGGACACAAAACATAACTGATAGCCAAGCTTTTTTAATTCTTGAAAGCTTTCCCGGTCAATCGGCACTTTCGTAAAGCAGTCCACCCACACCCAATCGGCCCTGCCCGCCATATTGCGGATGGTATCAAGCCCCTCTAATTCACTGAACCGCAGCGCAACCTGATGAACCCCCATGTCTGTCAGCAATTTGATCATCGGAAACGAGGAATCCAGAAAGAAATATTTCTCAATATGATACTGCTCCATATACTCCAGCACTTTATGCTCGATCCGCTCGCTCTTAATGTTCAGGATCATGGTGCCATGATGATATTCTTTACAGTAATCCTCAAAGTCCTCCCCCGCTTCAAACGGATTGTGGGAAATATAAATTCTGCCGTTTAAATCATCTCTCAAATCCAGTTCCACGCCGTATTCTGTCGGCAGGTTCCGAAGTTCCTCTACGGTATTTATTCTGTGTGCTATGTATTCCATATTTCCTCCTTCAAGGTATTCATTACCAGACCTCTGACATATAATATTTTTACCTGATTCGCTCGCGCGCACTTACCTTCAGTTTTCTCTATATACTATATTCCCATTTACAGTTTCCCGCTCTTCTTCAATTTCACACTGAAGTCAATGGTCCTCTTAATGAATTTCCACTTTGCTTTAAGCCCGGTATTCCACTTGGATTCCCCATGGATCCTTTCCGGGAAAAGTACCGGGAAACGGACTACTTTAAGTCCTTTCTTGCGGGCCATATACAAGGCATACAGATCCAGTGAAAAATCATGAGGCGGCTCCACCCAGCCATCAAAGAAGACTTTGGGAAAAATATTGGGCTGCGCATTGATATCATACAACTTCTTATGTAGATAGCAGGTCTCAAAAAAACTCATGCCAACCGTAAAGAATACGTCAAATAATGGCCGTCCCTTTCGATTACCTTTTACAAATACAAGCCCTCTCTCCCGCTCAATAATATCCAGCGCTTTGATGATATCCGCCGGATCCGTCTGCATGTCCGCATGGGTCCAGCCGATATACTCGCCCTGGCACATGTGAAGTCCCTGCAGGATACCGTATCCGTATCCCTGGTTCACCTCCACCAGTGTCGTCCTGGCAAAAGGATACTTGGGCAGTAACTCCTCCAATACCTGCGCACTGTTGTCCGTAGAACCGTTGTTTACCAAGATGACCTCCATGTCTTCCCGTTCTATCACTTCCTGAAACCGCTCTAAAATAAGCGGTATGTTCTCTTCCTCATTATAACACGGTACTACGATTGAAAGTTTCATATTTTTTCCCATCTTTTTTGATACTCCTTATTTAACATCTCTTCCAGCTGTCCGTAATCCTTCACAATATGATAATCCATGCCGCTATCCATACTTCCAGGCTTTTCTTCCGGGCAGAACCAAACTGCATGCATTCCTGCGGCCACGGCCCCCATCACATCCTTTTTGTAATCATCACCGATAAAGCAGACTTCCGCCGGCTGCATCCCCAGTTTCTCCAGACACAGAGCAAAAATTTCCGGTGCAGGCTTCTCCAGCCCGGCCTCCTCACTGGTCACCAGACAATCCACATCATCGACAAGTCCCAAAGCCTCCAGTTTACGGTGCTGGATATGCGCTGTCAGATCCGTACAGATTCCCACCTTGATCCCTTTATCATGCAGTCCGTCCAACAACTCCCGAACCCCCGGGCGCAGCCGCATCTGCGTAAGAAAAGTGCCCCAGTAGGTCTCATACATCTGCAAAGACAAAGACAGGGGCTTACAGTCCAAATATTCCAGTGCTTTTTGAAAATACAACATTCTGTTGTGCGATGCTCCGGTATTGCCCAGGCTGTCTTTGGTCGCCTTGCGTCCACGCTTAAAAGCCTCTTCGTATCTTTCCTCACTGACCTTCAGGCGCTCGCAGGCAAGCATTTTCACCCTGTCTCCAGCCTCCCGGTCCAGGGCTTTATAGTCATATAATGTATCATCCAGATCAAAGATCACTGCCTTTATCATTTTATACCATACAACAATTTGTTGTATCTCCCTTCTTCAATCCTTTTTTCAGGTAATTGAGAAACGCTCTTCAATGCAGTAATAATTGTGCAAATAGTATAACCATAAGCAGACCCTTGCAAAACGCCAGTACTTGGCGAGGTCTTTTCGAGCCTAGTACTGCTGCGTTTGAACGGAGCGAAAGCGTGTCTGTGTTGGTTATACTATTTGTACAATTCCAACAGTCATGAAGAAGTTCCACAATTACCTAATCCTTTTTCATAATCTCGCCGATCACCAGCAGAAGCATTAACTGCACGGCGCCGTTTACCCCGTCTTCCCAGACCATATGACCGCCTGTCAGATCTTCAATCTGCGGTATGGCACTGCACGCCGCAGATGCCCAGAACTCTTTATCTACTTTAAGTTCCTCACTCCGGAACACAATTTTCTGATGCAGCAGGTCATCGTACGTTAAAGCGCCGGATATCCCCTGCTCCCGTAAGATTGCCAGCATCGGTTCCGCATTGACTTCTATATCTATCAGGAATTCCACGCTCAAAGATGCTTCATAACCTTCCGGAGGATTTTTCTCCACTGACAGCAGGGGATCAAAATAGCGAATTACCAGATCAGCGTACTGCTTCTGCGGATGAATATAACGTCTGGCATCCTCCCGGCGGGCCTTGATCTGCTCCATGACAGCAGTCCTGTCATGCCCTCTGCTGCCCTGATCCCTTTCCAGCTTCCAATAGCATCTGAGATCCTCGTCCGTATCCAGATAAATCTTCATATCCAAAGCCTGCCGCATCTGCGGTAAATAAAGGGAATGCAGCCCGCACATGACGATATAGGGCTTGGGTGCTACCCGCTTCTTGTTGGTAAAAGTCCCGGTTTCATGATCATAATCAGCCCGTCTGACCGCATTGTTACCGCGCAGCACCTGCAAATCCTCCGCCTGACGATAGAGGTAATTCGCCTGGGGATTCAGATGCGTCATCTCTTTCCAATTATCATTGCCGCGCTCCCACTTATGGTCACCATCCCCTTCCACGCACAGGATATGATCCTCCGACAGAAGTTCTTTTAACATCGTGAGCAGCCTGCTCTTACCCGCACCGCTGTCGCCCGCGATTCCAATCGTAAAAGGACGGTTTCTACGGCGATAATAGGAATTGCTGTTGACACCATACAAATACATGCAGACTACCAAAATCAGGAAAACCCCTACCATCAGCGTAAATACGATATCCTTCAACGCAGAATCCGACAGCTTCAAGAAACTTAAATCCCTGCCGAGGAAATATAGATCCACAAACTGCGTCTTATGAAAACACACATAATACAGCAGATACAGCAGGTTAAACACGCCATAAACCAGAACCATCTTGCCCCGGTTCTCGGAAAGCCCCGCCAGATATAACATAACAAACGGTACAATCCAGATAAACCATGCCTGCATCGCGGGCACAAACGCAAGAAAGACCGAGAAGAGCAGTCCCGTCATACTGATCAGCAGATCCCGGTTCATCTGATTGATCTGAAAAGCCTGGAAATAGATGAAGAGCAGCACCAGCACGGAAAGCAGCAAATGTGCATTGCCATAATCCAGATAGACACTGTAGATGGTCTGCTGCTCTTTATTAAACAATACCATATTGACAAATCCGCTGCCCCAGAACGGCAGCACAACAGCCACCGTGGCCAGGACCGGCAGTCCCATCATGACAATGGCTTTCCGGCGTCCTTTTCTTTTATAAATATAAAGAAAAAACAGAGGAAGCACTGCCGCGATATGGAACTTGGACGAAAGTGCAAGCGCAAGAAAAGCCATAAACTTCCACTCATTGGACAAATGCTTCTCTGTCAGGGTATTCGTCTCCGCCAGAAAATAAACCGCTCCCACCAGAAAAACAGTGGGAATGATATCCAGCTGTCCATGCATATAAGAGGCATATAAAATAATCGGAGACAGAAAATACAGTACCAAAATATATTTTCTCTTCTCCTTGAAAATCTGCATCAGGAAATACAGCCCGAGCAGATCCAGCAAAAGAATCGGCAGTTTAAAGACCAGATTCTGGACAAAGATAGGCATTCCCGCAAAGAGCGTAACAAAAACGCCGCCAATACACTCTATCAATAACATCACCGGTGGATAGGGAAAAGACGAGAGCAGCTGATGGTCATAATAGAACTGATAAGGATTCTCCCCGCTTAAAAAACACTTCACAAAGGGAATAAACATCAGATCCTGATAATCGGAAGAAAACAATCCCATCAGGCATAACTTGAATAAGACTCCCACAATAATGGCAGTCTTTAAATATTTTTGATAATTCTTCTCCATGTCAAGTGCAGGTAATTTTTGTAACATCTGACAGACCAATGCCTTTCTCTCGTGTCTATCTTCTATCTTACCAGACTTTCTCTCTTAAGGAAATCCTCAAAATATTTATATGTGTGTTGATATCCCTCATAATCCGCCGGTGTACCCCAGCCTACATAACGGTCGATATCAAAGATCTTCGCCCGATACCCCAGATCCAGCACATGTTTCACTGTCTGATCCACATAAAATTCCCCGTTGATCCTGTCATTCTCCTCAATCATTTTGGCCGTAGCTTCCAGGAAAATCCTGGCCTCCCGGAACCAGAAAGTGGCAACCACCGCCGGGTCTTCCATCGGCGTATCGGAAATTGCCTTTTTGATAGAAGTACCCGTAATATTCCCCTGATCGTCCGTAATCATCCAGCCATAAGCATTGGGATTGGCCAAAACCGCCTCATTGTGCCGATAGGTAAACACAATACAGTCACAGTTCTGTGTCAGACGCTGAAATGCCTCCGTGTCAATATCCATTCCGTTATCACATCCCGCAATCAAAAGCGGTTCCCTGGGATCAAGATAAGCTTTGGCCAGCATACAGGTACAGGCCTGCCCCTCTGTCAAATGGTCAATGGTGATAAACTGCGCTTTCGGATAATACTGTTTGACAATATCCTCCACACCATCTTCCCTGTGGAATGTCCGATCCACATAGATCACATTACTGCCGTCCTCCCTGACACCCGGCAAATCCTTCGTGGCACAGACCACCATGGGCTTTTCCTGCCCGTCCCAGCGGTCTATGGTCATAATGGCAGGTTTATGTTCTTTATATCCCGCTTCCGCAAACCGCTGCCCGGCGCCTGCCATCGGTATCAATACTTTGCCGGCAGATGACGTATCTTCTGTCCGATGCGCTGCCGGACTGCCGCTTCGAGCCTGCCGGATCAACTCCGTCCAATATACAAATTCCTGCATATCCTCCGGCGTGCCCCACTGGCAGAAATAATCCACATTTGCCGGCACCCACACTTTCAGGCCGTCCTGCACCATAAAGTTATAGGGCAGGCTGGCATAATATTCGCCATTGATAGCACACTCCTCGTGTTCTGTCAGAATCTGACAATATTTTTCCATGATATCGCCGCTTTTAAAATAATACAGGCCCGGTGAATGTCTGGCTTTCGTCTTATCTTCCTCGAAGGAATACTTTTCCCGAATCTCGATCAGGTTATCCTCTTCGTCCGTCAGACAGGACGCATAATAATTCTTCTGCGGCAGCAAATTGGGATGAAATCCTGTATAGCAGGGCACACTTCCATCACAGTCCCTTTCCTTCGCCATAGCCGCAAAAGCCTGAAAGTCCCAGGTCATGTAAAAATCACAGTAATTGATGATACAGGGAACTTTCACATCAATCCGGTGCGCCTCTTTTAATTCCCGATAAGCCCGCAGTACATCATAGACAGGGCCTTTCTTAACCCAGTTCTCGATCGCCACAATCTGCGCCTGTGGGGCTAGCGCCATAAGACGCTCTTTCATGGCCGGGTCGTTGGCAAAGTGCTCTCCCCGGCACACAAATATGAAATCCGTATCGGCCGGATACATTCTCTTAACGATCCACTCTATGATCGGCATCTCCATAATCGGTATAAAAGGCTTTAACTCCTTATAGCCGGCCGCCACAAACCGGGAGCCATAGCCTGTCATCGGAATCATTACATACATGGCCATCCCTCCTACTATTTCAACATCCTGCGGTATTTCTCACTATCCCAGTTTAACAGTTCATCCTGCTGATCCTCATTCAGGTAATTCATCTTTTTCTTCAGATTCGCTGTCTGAACCTGCGCGGCGAAACTCATCACATTCTCAATTTCCTGCGCCTTTTTCACACTTTCCGCCACAATATAGATATGTCTTCGGTAACAGATCATTACCGGCCTGCCATGTGCATCCATAAAATCCACAATATCCTTGCGGCTGAAATCATCACAAAGGCATAATACCTTCTTGGCCCCATAGACCACGCAGTCCGGGCAAAAAGCATGGTTCCACCGTCCCGACCCTATCAGGGCATCTCCTATGTACTCCCATGACAGATACTGGCTCTGCGTGGTATATACGATCATATCCTGTAACTGAGGGATCCGTAGAAACATATCCCATATCCTGGTGGCTGAAGAATAGATCCGATAGGAAGCACGCAGATAACCGGCAATCTTTCTGAGAATCTCTTCCGTTTTCTCTATCACCCGTTCCGGCGTATTTGCACTGACCACAAGGCCGTGATTTTCCAAAAAGATAACTTCACTATCGCCATTCGGCGCCGGCTGTTCCTTACATGCCCTGTAACAAGCCTGCGCTAACACCGCCCCCGGTTTATGATAAGACACCCAGACAGCCTCCGGAAAAAGTTCCTGAAGCTCCTTCTGGCCGCCTTCCCTGGCCGCCAGTATATTTACAAGCATGGGATGAGAATGTAATGTATATTTTCCCGTCATTGCATGTAAAAAGGTCTCGATGGAAGCATGTCCTTCCTCCATCTGTGCCTGCACAAGCAGTTTTTTACCATCTTCTTCTGTCATTGCACTCTCTGCATGATTCTCAAAATAATCCTGGATCACACGGTAATTTACTTTCATATAACCATAATCTGCTCTTACGTCAGCCAGCTGGCAGCCCGAACTTTTGACCAGCATAACCTGATTATCCAGCTTGACAGATGTATTGCCGCCTCCTGCCTGTGCCAGATCATTCCTCATACCTGCATACTTCGAAATCTGAATAAGTCCATTCATCACCATTCTCCTACTTTTCATCCTGCTTAGTTAACGTATCGTGAATTCTGCTAAAATGATATATCACCCATATCATTCTATCATAACTTTGGACTTATTACTACGTTAAATAATGCACATTTTTTGTTATTATTCAAGAATCGCCTTTTCCAACACATAAAGCGCTCTTTCATTCTCCTCCAGGCAGTAAGCCGTCACCGCATCAGACCCTTTATCCGCCACCACTGTCGTGTCTGCTCCCAGCTGTACAAAACAGACATAATCATTGATCGTCTCCATCCGGGAGGCCTTGGCTTTGCCAAAATTCTGCGGATAATTGCGGTTCTCTTCGATAACTTTGCTGCGGTATTCTTCGAGCGCCTGTTCCACCGCCCCCACGCAGCCTTCCTTCGCATGCACGATGATCATGGTGTCAATATGGGAATCCATCGACTGTTTCTCTCCCAGAAAATCCACATACATATCTTCCGATATACCGGTCAGCCTCTCCAATTCTTCTTTGGACAGATTATCCTCCGGCCAATAATGATCCCCCAACAATTCTTCCACTTTATCTTTTAATTCCGGCAATGTATAGAACTCCTTTCCGCCCTGATAACTTTCCAGGGAAAGAAAAGGAAAACTGCTGGCTTGCAGATCATCATCCCCCTCTGTCTCATAGGCCCGGCCGTTATGCACCAATTCATCCTCCGGCATGCTGTCGCCACACCCAGTAAACAAAAGCATAATCACCATTCCTGTCCATATCGCTTTTTTTCTCATATCTTCTCCGTTTCTGCCCATTTTGGTTAAATCCGTATCTTAATTCGGAAAACGGGGCATTATACATTATTGATTTTATCCAACCATACCTTCTACCGTCTTATCCCACAGCTTTAATCCTGCATGGGTATTTGACTTGTAAGCTTTGACTGGATTTGCTATACTAGAGCAAACTGTAATGGTTCGTCACTATTATTTTTTACCTATATTAGAAAAATATGTATGCAGGAAGGAATTCCGGTATTTTATGTTATTTAACTCTTATATTTTTATCTTCATCTTTCTGCCCATCGCGCTGATCGGATGGTATGGGTTCAATCGATACGGACGTTATAAACTGGCCAGCCTTTTTCTGGCCGGTATGTCTTTATGGTTTTACGGCTATTTTAATGTCAGTTATCTGGCCATCATCCTTTGCAGTATTGGCATGAACTATGCCCTGAGTTATCTTCTCAACAAAATTCCGGCCCAAAGACACATAAAAGAATGCGAAGAAAGCCCATCCGCGAATGCCCGGACAGGCCTTTCTCTCTTAAACCGTCTTGGTCTGATATCCGGTATCCTTTTAAATCTGGGCATTTTATTTTATTTTAAATACTATGATTTCTTCATTGAAAATATAAATCTGGCTTTCCATACGGACTTTAACCTGAAACATATCCTGCTGCCTTTGGGTATCAGCTTCTTTACCTTCCAGCAGCTGTCCTTTATCATAGACCGGGCCCTGGGCAGGTGCGAACATTACAGCTTCCTCAATTACCTGACCTTCGTCACCTTTTTCCCGCAGCTGATCGCCGGCCCGATCGTACTCTATAAGGAGATGATCCCCCAGTTTGAAGACCGATCTAAACGCTGTTTTGACGCTTCCTTCTTCGCCAGAGGCATTTATCTGTTTGTATTAGGTCTTGCCAAAAAGGTATTGCTGGCAGACACCTTTGGTCTGATGGCCAATTATGGATTTGCACAGACCTTTTCCCTGGACAGCGTCTCCACCATATTTGTGATCCTGGCTTATTCTTTTGAGTTATATTTTGATTTCAGCGGTTACTCCGATATGGCGATCGGCCTGGGCAGAATGTTCCATATTGAGCTGCCCGTCAACTTTAATTCGCCCTACCGTTCTTGCAGTATCAAGGAATTCTGGCAGCGCTGGCATATCACACTGTCCCGCTTTTTTGTCACTTACGTCTATATTCCGCTGGGCGGAAGCAGAAAAGGGAAGACCCGCATGCTGATAAATACCTTTCTTATTTTCCTGCTAAGCGGTCTGTGGCACGGCGCTGCCTGGACTTACGTAGCCTGGGGTGCCATGCAGGGGCTTCTGGTGGTCTGGGATAATCTGGGGATCATCGGCATCCAGGGACGGGAAGAAAAACGGCCTTCCCGCTTCCATATTCCCCCATGGCTCGGCTGGATCTTTACCTTTGCGCTCTTTAACCTCTCCCTTTTCTTTTTCCGAAGCGAGAGTATGCTGGGCGCAATGCAGCTGTTTAAAAACCTGTTCTCAGGCAGCTATACCGGCAAAATATACGAGGTCGCAGCACAGCTGGATATCTCCGAGATTTATATCTTCAAACAGGCCCTGGACATCGCTGTTCCAGGCATGGTAAACCATATATATCTGATCTTTATGTTTATATTATTCGCCCTGGCCTTCTTCCTGATCTTTCGAAGAAACGCCTATGACCGGGCAACCAATAACGAACTCACCTCCACAAGGTGCTGGGGAATCTGCATCCTCTTCCTATGGTGCGTGATCTCCCTATCACAAGTAAGCACATTTTTATACTTTAACTTTTGATAGCACTGAGCAGTGCTAAAACTGGCGGGGACAAAACGGCTGCTTGCAGACGATTTTGTCCATGACAGTTTTAATAGGGCGAACGCCCGAAAGCGAGGAAACCAAAGGTTTTCGAGCTTGCACTGCGGGTTACAGTTGCACTACTGGTTACAATCCTACTACGGAAAGGCAAAAAACCCCATGGAACAAAAATTCATCCAATCCTTTTTCATAAGAACCATCCTCCTCCTGGCAGCAGTCATCGCGGCAGTGGTTCTTTTTGACCCTTTCTACCACTATCACAAACCCCTGCCCGGGCTCAAAGCCGTGCTGACCGACAAGGAATACCAATGTGTGGGCACCCTGCGCAATTTTGATTATAACGCACTCATCGTAGGTTCCTCCGTCTGTGAAAATTATAACAATGGCTGGTTTGATCAGGGCTTTGACTGTACAACTATCAAGGCGATCCGCTCTTATGGCGCTACGGCCGATCTCTGCTATCTGCTGGATGTGGCATACGAAAATCATGATCTGGACTATATTTTTTATAATATAGACCCTTCCTCCCTGTCCGCAGATACCACACCCACTTATGAGTCCACCGGATGTCCCATGTACCTGTATGACACAAACCCGCTAAATGACTATCACTACGTATTGAATAAAGATGTCCTGATGGAAAAACTCCCCTATATGCTGGCCTACTCCTTTATCGGCGATTACGATGAGGGCAATTCCTACAACTGGGCACAGTGGAAATATTTTGGCGCCGATCTGGCTACAGGGCTTTACGGCCGTCTGCCTGTTATTAAGGAAATGCAGCCCGAAACCGCTAACGCTGAAGCTCTTGCGGGTAACCTTGCGCTCCTCACTGCGCAGATAGAGGCGCATCCGGAGACTACTTTTAAATTTTTCTTTTCCCCCTATTCCATGCTCTGGTGGGATAACGCCTACCGGACCGGCGAGCGGGATGCCGTGATCTATAATGAAAAACAGGCTGTCAGGACATTGCTTGCCTATGACAATGTAGAAGTATATTTTTATCAGGATGACAAAGAGACCATCACCAATCTGGACAATTACATGGACATGATACATTTTTCCAAAGATATCAACCAACAGGTCTATGAAAAACTGGCAAACGGGGAAGAACAGCTTACCCTGGATAATTATGAAGAACGTCTGGATGGGATGTATGCTTTGTCAGAAGAGATTGTGCAGACTGAGATTTTAAGGTATTACAACTAAGATAACTGAAAACGCACAAAACACAATCGTGGACAAAGTTCAAAATTACCTGTTATGTAATTTTGGGAGCCTCATAATGAAAAAAGCCTTGCAGAAGTTCAGTCAATTTTATAAAAATCTCCCCATTGCCAAAAAGATGGCTACTACTACCATATTTATTCTTGCGCTCTTTTTGTGTACTGCCACAGGACTGATCACGGCTATTTTTTCCAAAATGCTTATATCCAACAATTCCGAATCAGCAAATCGGAATCTGGAATTAATCAGGCTGAGGATGAATGACCTCTTTGACAATACAGAAACGAATTCCGGTATTGTGGTTTCAAATTATTACATTCAAAAGGCTTTAAATACTTCGAATTTCTATACACGCTATCAATATGAGCCCCTTATCCGGAGTATTCTTGACCAAATGACCATATCTCAGTCTTACATGAGTTCGATTGTTATATATTGCAATGACGGCTATACCATTGCCTCCAGCAATGTAACTTCTTCAGATGCTTCCCTTCAATCGGAATATGCTGCCTATGCTCCTACTATGGACGGTGTCTGGAATAAACTCATTTGGGACAATATTCATGACTTAAATTATGAATCAGACTCACAAAATCTAAGCAGAGGTGTTTCTCTGAGAAGAAACATTATTTCCAGTAACAATGGCAGCATTATTGGGTTTGCCGTTCTTAACGTTAATGAGAAAGTATTTTCTGACCTCTATATGAACTTATCTACTGATGACGGTATGCAGATGATGGTTTTAGATTCTGACGGGAATATTATTTCGGCTTCCAACGAAGTGTCAAATCAAGCCGGTATCCAAAAGGAAGAATATTTCAAATGGATTCGGGAAAATAAAACAGGCAGTCATCGTTTTTCCTATAACGGCCAAAATTATCTTATAAATGTTTGCTACTTAGAACGCTTTGATTGGTACCTGATCAGTCTGCATCCGCTGAATATTCTATTAAGGGACAGCAAATTAGCGGCCGAAATTTCTCTTGCGCTGGGAGGCATTCTGATGACAATCGCATTTTTATTTGTCTCTTACCAGTCTAAAGCCATTACCCTCCCGCTCCGCAGGCTTTCTCAGACCGTTGATGAAGTGGCAAATGGTAATCTGAACACATATTTAGTTCCCTATGGAATGGATGAAGTGGGACACTTAACCATGAATTTCAACAATATGGTTCTAAAGATGAAAGCTCTGTTAAATCAGACTTTCTTTGCTGAAAAAAAGAAAAGAGAATATGAAATGCAGGCACTTCAGGCTCAGATCAATCCTCATTTTCTATATAATACCCTGGAAAGCATTTGTTCTTTATTGATGCTTGAGCGTAGTAAAGATGCCTGTGATATGATAAAAAATCTGGCGAATTTTTATCGGGCAGTATTAGGCAAAAAGGAAATTGTTTTACCTCTCCGTAAAGAGTTGGAAATCACCAAACAATATATTGCGATTCAAAAAGTCCGTTATGCTGATGACCTGACTTTTGCTTATGAGATAGATGAGCACATTCTGGATTGTCCCATAATTAAGCTTTCTTTACAGCCACTTGTGGAAAACGCAATCTATCATGGCATAAAGCCAAACGGAAAGCCGGGCATTATTTGCATTAAAGGAGGGTATGCCGGCGACAATATTTTTGTCTCTGTTAAAGACAATGGCACGGGTATCGGTGAAGAGCAGCTGGCTGAGTTAAATGACTCTTTAAAAAACCATTGTTTACGGGCAGGATTTGGTATAAGCAGCGTAAATGACAGAATTAAACTGCACTTTGGGGCAGAATACGGCCTCGATATTCTTAGTACACCCGGCACCGGTACAGAGATCAGAATCATCCTTCCATCCAACTATAGATAAGATTAACAGGCAGTATTTTATGTAATTGACATGCTAAATGCATAACAAAATTCTAAACGAACGTGAGAAAAATGGATGTATAAAATATTAATTATCGATGATGAAATATTAATAAGAGAACTGATCAAAAAGAGTGTTGATTTTCATGCTCTTGGATTTGAAATAGTGGGAGAAGCAAAAGATGGCCGGCAAGCCATGGAAATGATAGAATCACTTCGTCCGAATTTGCTGTTATTGGATATTAATATTCCGATTATCAATGGAATTACTCTGGCTCAAAGTGTCAATAAGAAATATCCTGAAATACAGATCATCATTTTGACAGGATACTCCCAATTTGATTATGCCAAAGGCGCGATCGAAGCAGGCGTACTTGATTATTTACTTAAGCCTCTAAATAGCAGCGAATTTACCAAGGCGCTTAACAAGGCAAAAGATGTATTATTGAACCAAAACCAGATTCAGAAAACGATATCTAATTATCAGAACAAAAAATTATGTTATGACAAAGAAACATTACTGTTAAAGCTTATAGAGTGTTCCGAAAACTGCAATTCCCTGGAATTATATCCTTTAACGCAAACGGGCATCCATCCTGACACCGGTATGTTTCAATTAGTAACCATTCTTATCGACCGTCTGGATGAACTTTTCGCTTCTTACTCAGAAAAGGAACTCTGGAAATTTGCTGTTTCAAATATCGCTCAGGAAATTTTGGAAACCTCTTTTACAAGTTTTCTGTTTCAGGATTATAATAACTATATTGTTGCTCTTGTCGCCCTGGACAACCCTGATTCAGCCAAATTGTTTGCAACTTCCTGCCACCATATTTGCCATGCTGTTCAGAAAACGTTGAACTTCACCGTGACACTCGGAATTTCCAATCCATTTCAGGGACTACGCATGATGTCAGATGCGTATCATGAATCGATACGGGCATTGGAGTACCGGTTTTTATCAGGTAATGCCCGCTGTATCTTTCAAGAGGAAGTCCCCACGTTATTGGATGATCTCCCACTGCACCATACAGTTTCTGGTAATCTTCTGCACGAATTGCGTGCTGGTAATTATGAAAACGCTTATAATCAGGTAGAACTTTTGCTCTCTTATCAACGGACACGGGAGGAAATGATCTTTCAGGCAATACGGATTTTGTCTGATTTGGAACAATGTCTGAAAGAAAGGCAAATACAGGAACCGGGGTTTAAGTTAGATAAAATGCTAAATGAGTTATTATCTTTTGAACTTGGGGTCGACCTAAGGCATTACGTTTTAAATTGTTTTTTGGAAGCTGAAGAATTGCTTTCTGCCTTTTCCGAATCAAAGCAAAATAGTATTGTAAATGATACCAAACGATATATAGAGCAGAATTATACGGACAATACTCTTTCTCTGTCCAAAATAGCAAATGCTTTATTTATAAATTCATCTTATCTCAGTCATTTGTTTAAACAGGAAACCGGAAGTAATCTCAGCGATTATTTGACTCGAGTAAGATTAAACAAAGCAAAACAGCTGTTAGATGATAACCAGGCGCAATATTCATTATCATCAATAGCGGGCATGGTTGGATATAAAGACGAATATTATTTTAACAAATGTTTTAAGAAGCTATATGGAATATCTCCCAAAAAATATGTTGAACACAGATAAGCGTGGCATTATATATTGCACTTATCAGCGAAAACGGTATTTTTCAGATAGCTTCTTAAAACTTATGTTTATTATGAAGAAAACCCTGTAAAGTTCCAGGAAACTAGTCCAGATGGAACTGCGGAATCCGGATTTCTTTTCCATTTTCCATGGCGGAACGATGAGCACAAATACCAACACCTGTCCAATATGCACCAAGGATATCATCAGGGATCGGTTTGCGATTCTCGATGATCGATCTTACAAACTCATGCACCATGTGCGGATGCGACCCACCATGCCCGCCCCCCTGTGTAAAGGAAAGATGGCTGTTTTTAGCGTTGTAGACGGTTTCCTTCGTAAATTTTGATATTTCTGGTGGAAGCAGGTGCGCATAATCAGGAACGCGAATGCGGGCTTTCGTGATCTCACTTCCACGGCTGTACTGTTCAACGTTTCCGTCTATATCATACATTTCATTATACTCTAATTGCCCTGTGCGTGTAAAAACCACAGGATCCTCATCATCAAGCTGCTGCCATTCGAAACTACGTTTTTCACCATAAACCCTGAAACATTCGGCATAACTTCTGGCAACACCATAAAGAAATCGTTCCAATTCAATCGTCACATCACAATCCTTAAGCGATACCAATGCAGATTCAAAGGCAAAAGGACTTTGATAGTTTGCTTCTAATTCAGGGCGTATTTTGCCTGAACCTTTCGCATAAACCTTTTCCGGATATGAGCCTGAGAGCATAAGGCATGGCCCGATGGCATGAGTCGGATGCATAAGCGGCGGAAAACCATTCCAGTAGGATGGCCATCCTTCCATATCCTGGTAATGCGCACAGGACATATACTGAACCTTTCCAAAATCACCCTTTTCCATTAGTTCCTGAACATAGAAGTATTCTCTCTGAAATACCGTAGTCTCTAAAAACATGTAATTTTTACCGGATTTTTTTCTGGCCGCTATCACCTGATGAAGTTCCTCAATGCTCATGCCCATTGGAATGGTACAGCCGCAATGTTTACCTGCTTCCAAAACCTTTATGGATAAAGGGGCATGGGTTGATGGCGGTGTAACTAAATGTACGGCATCAATATCAGGATTATCTAATACTTGCTGAAGATCGGTGCAACAATTCTCATCGGGAATGCCATAACGTTCTTGTGCCGTTTTTAATAAATTTACATTGGTTTCTACAAGAGTAAGGGATTCCACATCAGGATGTTCCAAATAGATGGGAACAAATTCAAGACCAAAACTTAATCCTACGATCGCAACATTTAATTTTTTCATAGACAAAATTCCTTTCGTTAAAGTATAGTGTTTTATATGTGAAAACTTTAGCAGGAGAGTTTTTTCAAAACAATGGAAGAAAAAGAAAATATGGAAAAAACGGAAATTTAAATGGGGATAGATGGCCTGGAAGGATGGAGAGGAATTTACGAGATGTTATGGTATGAAATAAAATCACTGATAGCAATAGATGAATTTGATAGAATAACTACCCAAAACCGTCATCCTGACAGGACAATGAGTTTGTGGACTTTAGGGATTGTAGTGAAGGGAAGCCGGAGCATAGAAGTACAGGATACCCGGATTTTTGTAAAGAAAGGGGAATATTTTTTACTTCCACCCGGGGTCTGGCAGCGTGGTATTGAAGAAGAATGGCATGATGTGTATTATTTTCATTTCCATATGGACTGTCGGAAGGTAGATAAAATAGAAAAATGTCAAAGAGGAAAAATGTGGATCCCATTATGCGGTAAACTTCCTGTTGATATAGATATACTATCATTAGTTATGGCTTTGCACCGGGATTTTAAATTGCAGTATTTAAGTGACGATGCATTAAAAGCACATTTGGCATCTATTCTCTATAGTCTAAGTGCCGCTTCCATGAAGAAGCAGTATAGCCAAAACCGGAATAACATAATTGCAGAACAGCTTTTACAATATATTGTGGATAATATAGAAAAAAAGCATAATGCATTGGAATTGGAAACCCGGTTTGGCATGAGTTATCGAAGACTGAATTCTATTTTTAAAGGCAGATATGACGTTACGATCCATCAATGTGTATTAGAAAAAAAGATGCAGCATGCACTTCATTTATTGATCCTGGGAGAAAAAATCTCTAATGCAGCAATTTTATGTGGATATGAAGATTATTTCTATTTCTTAAAAGTATTTAAGAAAATTTATGGGATGACTCCGAAAGACTGCCAGCGGCAATATCTGGCAGATAACAAGTAAACAGCTGAATAGATGATACAAAAGGGACTGACGAAGGTTGGTCTCTTTTTTTATCTATAGAGATAACATTCAGAAATCTAAAAATTTTTTTAAATCCAAAAATATTTTGCCCTAAGGTACAGAAAAATATAGAATGAACAAAAAATTTTTGAATTCCATTAAAATAATTCATTGAGGCAGGTAACAGGATATGCTGTAATAATGTCACCAGATAATTCGAATTATTTAAAGAAAAAGAAAGAGAGGGAAACCATGAAAAGAAAAATAATTGCTGTATTACTCACTGCGTGTTTATCAATTGGCCTGCTGGCAGGCTGCGGAAATAATGCTTCCGAAACCGATGATTCACAAGTGAAGTCAGAACCTTCTGCCACTACCGAGACAGCTGATACTTCTGCGGCCAAAGAACCTGAGGTGACAATTACTGTACTGACAAGATATGCCGGAAGTGATGTACAGGCACAGTGGCTCCAGACAATGATGGAGAAGTTTTCTGAATTACACCCTAATGTAACTTTCCAGGATGATTCCGTTGCTGACGAAGCAGCATACAATAACAAATTAAAAACTGCGATTGCAACTGGAAATTTACCAAATATGTGGATGCAATACGGGGCCGCCTCTTTAGTGGAATATGCTAAAAACGGTTTGGCTATGGATTTGTCCTCTTTGCTGGAAGATACTGAATTTACTTTGGGGCTGGCAGATCCAACATTATCTTCATATAACCTGTCAAATTATGGAGTGGATGGCATTTATGCGCTGCCGTTTGCGATGCAGCCGGAAGTAATTTTTTATAATAAGGATCTATTTGCCCAGGCAGGAATAGACAAAGTACCCGAAACGATGGAGGATCTGATCGCCGCATTTGATAAATTAAATGCCGCAGGTATTACACCTATGGGAATGGGCGCAAAGGATACCTGGAGATTGGGGCATTTTTATAATTGCATTGTATACAAAAAAGCAGGCGTTGAAAATATTAAGAAAATCGGATCAAGAGAAGCGAAATGGACGGATGAAAATATAGTGGAAACGCTTGAAATTTTGAAGAGCTTTAAAGACAGGGGCGCCTTTGAGGAAAATTTTGAAGGAATTGATTGGAGTACAGAGAATGCCAATTTCCTGAGTGGAAAATATGCCATGATCTGTGTCCCCCTTTGGTTCATACCGACTGCGGAGGCTTCAGAAATTGCAGATTCCCTGGACTTTTTCCAGATTCCGTACTTTGAAGATGCCATAGAGTACAAAGACAACTCTGCGGTTTATACAGATGCACATGTATATAACGGAAAGTTAGAGGGATACGAAAAGGAGATCACTCTCGAATGGGCCAAATTTACACATAGTGCATATTCAGAAGAAGTACGACTGAAAGTCTGCAATCAATTACCAGGCAGATCTGACATCAATACAGATGGTTATGAAATGAGTCCCCTCATGGAAAAAGCACTTGTACTTAATAATGAGCTGACAACATACGGCGGCGATGTATTTGAATATGATGAAATAACTTCAATGCAGGATGTTATAAGAAATTCATTAGTGGGAATGATGCTTGGAACATCACCGGAGGACACTGCCAGGTCGATCCAGGCTGAAATAGATAATAATCAGTAAGAATGCAGAAGATGTTACCGCCCAATGGACTGCTGTTCACGCTATTTCATTGGGTGGTTATACATCCGTATCAGAGGTGATAAGAATGGAACAATACCATCGCAATAAAAAAATTATATTTCTGTTTTTGCTCCCGGCTCTTTTGGTTTATATCATTTTTGAGTGTATTCCTGTGTTGCAATCATTTTATTTTTCTTTTTTTGAATGGCCCGGAATACAGGGCGTTCCGCTTGCATATGTGGGCCTGGATAATTTTAAGGCGCTTATAAATGATGCACAGTTTCATAGAGCAATCGCGAATATTCTTCTTTTTGTTTTGATCGGAATTTTGACACAGCTTCCAATCGGGTTTTTCTTTGCCATACTTTTGTATTATACCAAACATGGTCAGAAATTTTTTAAAGCTGTTTATTTTATACCGATGATCTTGCCTGTTACAGCAACAGGATTGTTATGGCAGTTTATTTTAAAACCTAACGAAACGGGCGTTCTTAACAATCTTTTAAGTAAGCTGGGGCTGGAAAATCTTTGTACCGGATGGTTAGTGAATTCTAAAACTGCAATGATGTGTATCATTTTAGTTACGACCTGGGCCAGTGCTGCATATTACATTGTGATCGGGCTGGCTGCCATGAATTCCATCCCAGATGAAATTCTTGAATCAGCTACAATAGATGGTGCAAATACCTGGAAAAGAGTAATACATATCATGGTACCCATGATCTGGGAATCCATAAAAATATCAGTGGTAATGATTATAACAGGTGTATTGAAGGTGTTTGATATGGTTTTTGTTATGACAGAAGGTGGACCGAACGGATTAACACATGTACCGGCAACACTGTTGTATAGCCAGGCATTTAAGTATAACCATTATGGGATTGGCAGTGCAATATCAACTATTATGTTTATGATAAGTCTTGTTATTACTATCGTCTCTTTAAAAATCATGAATAAGGAGGACAAAAAGAGTGCCACTAAAGAGAGAGGAGGACGTAAGGTTTGGAGACAAGTTTAAATAGGAAAGCCAAAAGAAAAAAGCGAATCTGTCAAATACTATTATATGCCATTTTAAGCGTTTTTGCTGTTATCTGCTTGTATCCAGTTTTTTTTACACTCAACTCTTCTTTAAAAGATAATACAGATATTTTTGCAGCTCCATTTTCGCTGCCAGGGACTCCTCAATGGGAAAATTACGTCAGGGCATGGACAATCGGAAAGATGGGAGTTTATTTCAAAAACAGCATTGTCTTGACAACAGCGACCTTATTTGTCAGTGCCCTTATTGGATCTTTGGCAAGTTACATCCTGGCGAAATTTAAATTTAAAGGAAAAGGCTTTGTGTATTTATTATTTATAGCAGGGATGATGGTTCCGATACAAACAGTTATCATACCACTTGCTGTCACTTTTGGAAAGTTGGGAATTGTCAATAATTTCCCGGTGTTAGTTTTGTTGTATTCAGCATTTTGTCTTTCGATGACGGTTTTTATTGTTACCGGATATATGAAAGGATTACCAGACGAATTAGAAGAAGCTGCCGTTATGGACGGCGCAGACCCGGTAATTATTTTCTTTAGAATTATACTGCCTTTATCAATGCCTTCCCTTGTGAGTGCATCCATTTTTAATTTTGTTTCCGCCTGGAATAATCTTTTGTTTCCGTTGGTATTTATCAGCAAAGACAGTATGAAAACCATCTCTATCGGTCTGCTGTCATTTTTCGGGGCATATACATCGGACTACGGTGCGGTAATGGCTGCCATTGGCGTAAGTATCATTCCGCCAATCATCATGTACATACTGCTTCAGGAAAAAATGGAAAAGGGTTTGACCGCAGGTGCTGTGAAAGGATAGGGCTTAAGATAAAGAATAAAATTTCGGAAAGGATGAATGGATAGATGAAAGGCTTAATAACGGATGGAAAAGGAAATGTTTCGTTAAGAGAAGATCTCCCCAGGCCGGACATAGGAGATTATGATGCATTGGTGCAGACGGTTGGTTGTGGAATATGCAATGGTACAGAGTTAAAAATCATGGATGGCCATCTAAAAGGGTTTTCCACTTATCCAGCTGTACTGGGGCATGAAGCGGTCGGAAGGGTCATCGAAACAGGAAAAAAGGTAAAATACTACAAAGTGGGAGATTTGGTTTTGCGTCCCGGACTTTGTGATAACGATAAATACTATTCGTTGTGGGGTGGTTTTTCTGAATTTACAACGGTTGCTGATTGTATGTCTATGGAAGAAGATGGAATAACCATAGATGATGTCAGTTTAAAATCCAGAATCGTTGTTCCCCCCTTTATAGATGAAGTTGAGGCATCTATGCTCATTACTTTGGAAGAGGTATATAGTGCAGCAAAGCGTCTTGCAGTATGTGAAGGCATGCGTATAGTGATCATGGGCTGTGGCCCGGTGGGCATAGCGATGGCCAATTTTTGCAAATTATTAGGTGCAAGATCCATAATATTGGGCGGTCATCATGAAGCCAGGATGTCCAAAGCTTTAGAGGTGGGAGCTGATGTTGTGGTCAATACACATAATGAAGATATTGTTGAAAAAGTGCGAAAGTACATGGGCGCAGCAGATTTGTTTATAGATGCGGTTGGGAATGGCGGCACTCTTAGTCAGGGCCTCAGATGTATTAAGCCGGGCGGCACGATTGGGATTTATGGGATAGGCTTAAAGAATAATCAGATGATTGATTGGGAGCATTCGGATTATAGCTGGAAAATCCAATCCGTTCAATGGCCTGATTATGGTCATTTGGTTACCATCCAAAATGAAGTTTTGAATTATGTAAAAGAGGGAAAAGTAAATCTGTCTGATTATGTGACACATAAAATTCCCATAGAGCATTATGAAGATGGTTTTGCATTAATAAGAAAACGGCAGGGCTTAAAAATAGTTTTGACATTCTAAGGAGAATTGACCGATGGGAAATGTATTATCGTATGAAAAGTATAGAGAACAATTTTATGCAGAATTTGACGAATACTATTCAACATATCCGGTTGATGTCGAAAAGGAAACCGGAACACTGGATCAAGAAACGAGAGAAAAAAATCCATGTAAAGAAAAAATGAAAGTTTACGGATTAGCAAGTCGGTGCAAGGTGCATGTTTTCAGAAATTTCCCTTTTTACTTTGAACTGTGTACCGGAAGGGCAAGAAACGGTTTAACGGCTTCCTTTCCGCCGGAGCCCGGCATTGGCGGGGAGATGATGCGGGAAAACAGAGAAATAGAGCGTGAATTTTTTGCATTTCGAGATTATTATAAGGATCTCAACGTTTTTATTTCATTCTTTTTTACGGATTTTGCACATCACTGTATCGGATATGAAAAAGTTCTCAATTACGGTTTAGACGGGATCATTGCACAGGCGCAGAAAAAAAGAGAACAAATAGAGGATGCAGATGGAAGGGCTTTTTTGGAAAGCGCAATCTATGGATGCAGTGTATTGAAAGAGATTGCACAAAGTTTTTCAGCCGAAGCCTCCAGATTGGCAGACTGCGAAAGGGACGATGAAATAAGAGAAAATTTGTTGACCATTGCCGAAACGGCAGGGCGAATTCCCGCAATGCCTCCGCAGACATTTTATGAAGCGTTGAATACAATATGGTTCATGCGCGAAATTGTCATGGGGATGGAGGGAATCGGCATTGCAATCATAGGCCACTTTGACAGGTTGTTATATCCCTACTACAAAAAGGACGTAGAAGAAGGCAGATTAACAAGAAGGGAAGCAAAGGATCTTTTGTCTTTTGCCCTTAATTTGACGGATGCAAAATGGGATTTGAGGAATCATCCGCCGGATGGCGGCGCCAACACTGCCATGACAATCGGAGGATGCGACAAAAATGGAAAGCTTGTCTATAATGAAGTGACGCAGATGATATTGGAAATATTTGAAGAGCAGGAATTGGTAAACCCAAAGCTTCAGGCAAGAATCAGTCACCGACATCCAATTGCATATTTTGAAAAATTAGGAAAAATTATTGCAAAGGGCAAGAATGTTCTCTCCATTTTTAATGACGAAATACTGATCCCGGCAAATGTACGACAGGGAAAGGAACTGGCGGATGTCAGATTATATGTTGCAGGAGGGTGTCAGGAACCGCTTTTAAGCGAAACCGAAATAAATTGCCGGGCGTATATCTATGTAAGCCTGCCGAAACTTTTATTACTCATTTTAGGTGTCGGAGACAGAGATTTTTGGATACACGAAAGCATTGAACGACCGGATATACATACTTGTTTGAGTTATGCTGAATTCTATGCCTGCTTTGTTGGAAAAGTCAGGCAAATTATGTACCAGGTGGCAAAGTATTTTAACCGATATGAAAAAATGTGGTATACGTATAATCCCTGCCCGTTATACTCAGCTACCATAACCGGGTGCATTGAAAACGCAAGGGATATGACACAGGGCGGGGCAAAGTATAATACATCCAGTTTTTCGCCTGTGGGATTTGGCACTTTGGTCGATTCTCTATTTGCAATCAAAAAAGCAGTGTTTGATGATAAGAATATGACTTTGGAGGAGATGATAAAATGCTTAAACAGTAATTTTTCTGACTGTGAAAGAACAAGGGCCTTTTTGGTTCACAGAGTAGATAAATGGGGGAGAGACAGCGGAGAAATTAACCAGCTGGCTTCAGAAATATCTGAGGATTTATCCCAGATACTTTCAGGCATTCCAAATTCACGTGGCGGGTGGTTCGAAAGCTCTCTATTTACCAATACCGGGTATGTTTCTTTGCGTGATACGGAAGCTACTCCGGATGGAAGAAAACAAGGCGAAATATTATCCCGAGGGATGGGACCCAGTGAAGCAGTCGGTCAGACGAATATCAGCCGGATTATGGAAGGATTAGCTAAACTGCGCATGGAAAACTATCCTGCATCGGCGGTATTATATCTGGATTTCCCATTTTCACCCAATAATATGGACAGCACCATCTTTTCTGCGGTTATTCGCAGCTTTTTGGATGTGGGAGGCAATGTGGTTGACTTCAATCTCACAGACGCAACTGTTCTTGAAGAAGCACAAAAAAATCCAGAAAGATACAAAAATCTAATTGTCAGAGTGTGGGGATTCAGTGCATACTTTACGTCATTGGATGAAGAACTTCAAAATGAAATGATTAACAGAAACCGTGCGCACTAAAGATAAGAACCGGTTTTTGTAAAAAAAGGAAAGTATGAGATACAGTGGATGAAGGGAACAATATTTAACATTCAACATTTTTCTGTTCATGACGGCCCGGGAATACGTACAACGGTATTTTTTAAGGGATGTAATTTAAAATGTGCATGGTGCCATAACCCGGAATCGCAGAACGCTACTCCTGAATTAATGTTTCATGCAAAAAAGTGTATCGGATGTGCTGCATGTGTTGACGCATGTGAAACCAAAGCCCGCCAGATTGTAAATGGCCGGTTGACGCATTTGCATGAAACCTGTACAGATTGTGGAAAATGTGCAGAGATATGTTATACAAAGGCATTAGAAATCATAGGGCAGGAATGTACAGTCGAGGATATTATGGAAGAAGTGATGAAGGATATCCATTTATATAATAATTCCGGAGGCGGCATTACATTTTCAGGCGGTGAAGCCATGCTGCAAATTGATTTTTTAGAAGAAGTATTAAAGGAATGTAAAGCTCTGGGAATCCATACTGCTGTAGATACCGCAGGTAATATCCCATGGGAATATTTTCAGAGAATCTTACCATACACAGATTTATTTTTATATGATTTGAAGAGTATGGATTGTAATTTGCATCAAAAGTTTACAGGTGTGGATAATGATAGGATACTAAATAATTTAATTAAATTAAAGAAAATTTCTCCCATATGGATCCGTATTCCATGCATTAAGAATGTTAATGATTCCAAAAAGGAAATGGATGCTTATTGCAGGTATTTACAACATGCAGAAAACATCCAGCGAATTGAGTTGATCCCTTATCATTCTTATGGAGAGAGCAAATATAAAATGGTGGGTAGAAGTGCAGAGATATTTGCTCAAATGGATAAACAGACCTCACAAATTTTCCAGGAAAAATTAGAAGCACAGGGACTTCCTGTATTCAATTATTGTTAGAGGCATTTCCTGATATGCGTAAGATGAAATAATGTACAGGAATCGATAAAGCTTTAAAAAACCGGTTGATAAGCTGATACTCAATACCGTATAATAAAGTCAATCATCGAAAGCATTATAAACAAAAGAAGGGAAACTGTCATGAAATTTATTTCTTGGAATGTGAATGGATTACGAGCCTGCGTGGGCAAAGGATTTTTGGACTTTTTTAAAGAAGCAGACGCTGATATCTTCTGCCTGCAGGAGACCAAATTACAGGCCGGACAGATAGACTTAGATCTGCCGGGTTACCATCAATACTGGAATTATGCAGAAAAAAAGGGCTATTCCGGTACTGCTGTTTTTACCAAAGAGGAACCTTTAAACGTTTCTTATGGAATCGGCGTGGAAGAACATGACCATGAAGGCCGCGTGATCACATTGGAATACCCCGATTTCTATTTCATCACAGTCTACACCCCCAATTCCCAGAACGAACTGGCCCGTCTGGACTATCGTATGAAATGGGAAGAGGATTTCCTCGCTTATCTGAAAAAACTGGAAGAGACCAAACCTGTCATTTTCTGCGGCGATCTGAATGTAGCACATAAGGAAATTGACTTAAAGAACCCTAAATCCAATCATAAAAATGCCGGCTTTACAGACGAAGAACGGGGGAAATTTACGGCTTTAATGGAGGCTGGCTTTATCGATACCTTCCGTTATTTCTATCCGGATCTGGAAGGTATCTATTCCTGGTGGTCTTACCGCTTCAGCGCCCGTGCAAAGAACGCGGGGTGGCGTATTGATTACTTTATCACATCGGCTTCCCTGAAAGACCGGCTGGAAGACGCTGTCATCTACAAAGACATCCTGGGTTCCGACCACTGTCCGGTAGGATTACTATTACGTTAAAGCCATCAAAGAAAATCTACGGATTCCACCTTATCCGACTTGGTTATAATCTCATAAATATCCGTATTCTCCATACCCTTGCCGGTATGGAGAATCAGATATGCCGAAATACTGTCGCCAATCCTGGATGTACTGATTTCCATAGAATCCACTGTAATGCCGGCGGCTTTCAAATCCTGAATGATCACATGCAGATACCGACTCTCCTCCAGATCAATAATCACATTACAATACCGGGAATTTCTGGTGGCAAAACGCTCCACATAGGGAAGAACATGCAGGGAAATAAGCATCACCAGCGTGATCAGCACACCGCCCTCAACAAATCCGATTCCCACCGCCAGGCCAATCGCGGCACTGGCCCAAAGTGTTGCGGCAGTCGTCAGTCCCCTTACGCGATGATTGGATATGATGATCGTTCCCACGCCCAGAAAACCAACTCCGCTGATCACCTGTGCCGCCAGCCGGTTCATATTGGCAAGTCCCGGAAAATGAATCTGAATATACTGCTCCGTCAGCATGACTAATGTGGCCGCCAGACAGACTACCGTCATAGTCTTCGTACCCGCGCCGCGGTGTTTCATCCCCCGGTCCAGACCGATAATACCGCCAAGAAACATGGATACTACAATTCGTATGATGAGATTCTGCATTGTCCATTCTGAAAAGTTACCGATCATCACTTTGTCCCCCTGTACTTTTTCGCCAGCTGTTATTTCATTCGGCTGGTTATACTACATCCCAAACATATTCCTGAGCGGATTAACCCCTTTCGCCTGTTCCAGAATCATGGCTTTCTGTTCCAGAAGATAAGCCGCAAGCCTGCCGACTTCCTCTTCGCTAAATCCCTCTGATTTCTCAATCTTTGCATCCGGCACAATACCTTCTGCCCAATCCTTTCCTCGTAGAAAAGATACCCGCACAAAGGATCTGCCGTCTTTATGCAGCAAACCCGTCACCAGCATATTGACATCTTCCGGAATCTGGGACTGCGAAGGCACATCTCTTTTACCACTTATCAATTCATCGCTTTCCCTGATGACTTTCTTTTTTAATATTACTTTTCCATCTTCCATTTCTGTATGCGTACCCCGTTTTTAATTTTTATTGTCCATATTACTATCATACAACGAACAAAACTATTTGTCATGTAAATCACTATGTAAAAGCTGTTGTTGAAAACAATTGTCCTGAATTTGTTTGAATACGAATATACGTTTGTATCTTGTCATCAAAGAAATAATGTGCTAGTATTATGACCAGCAAAAACGGGCGGCCTGAATTGATCAGTCTGCTGCAATATATGAAATATACCACTTTAGAGAATAGTAATATTACAGTGAAAGATGCACGCATTCTGGATTTAGACAGATTTGTGCGGGAAGTAAAACAATCGGAAGAATGGGAGGCTGTGGAAATGAACATCTTTGAAACTGGTGTGGAACGCGGAAAAGAACTGGGCATTGAAGAAGGCAGTCTGAGAACTCTGGTTAAATATGTAGAGTTAAGTATGAAAAATTTCCATATGGATCTGCCAGAAGCCTGCAAGGGACTGGAAATCTCCGTGGAGGAATACGAAAAGGCAAAACAGCAGATTGCCCAATGGGAAGAAGAGGCACAGGCTCGACAGGAAGAAGTTGATGAAGATGATGATGATAATTATGATTATGATTAAATGAGATATTGATGATTCCAAATTGAAACAGGGCCGGCTGCACAGCCGGCCCTTCCCTAGCGCTCTTTCCAATACATTCATTAACCTTTCTCTATAAGTGCCCGTATCTCATTCACATTGGGCATTACACGAAGCGCCCCCTTACGGGTAGTGATAATAGATGCTGCCGCGTTCGCAAAAGTCAACATCTCGCGCAGTTTCTCTTCATCCAGCCCATCCAGTCCGTACTGCAAAATATAATGCAGGCAGCACGCCCCAAAAGTATCTCCTGCCCCTGTGGTCTCTATCGTATGTTCCTGCAAAAACGGTGCCGATTCCACACGTATATCTTTATAATAAGCGCGGCTCCCGTCTTTTCCCATAGACAACACGATTAACGGAATATTATACTCTTCTTTCAGTTTATGAATCCCGGCATCAAAGTCTTCTTCCTCGGTAAACCACTGAATCTCATTATCGGAAATTTTCAGGAAATCACATTTGGACAGACCATAGGCAACCTGCTGCCTGGCCTCCTCTAAGGATTTCCACAAAGGCTCCCTCAGATTAGGATCAAAGGAAATGACTGCCCCAGCCGTTTTCGCTGTCTCCACCGCCTTTTTCGTAGCGCGCCTGACTTCTTCATGTGTCATCGACAGGGTTCCAAAATGAAAAACTTCCGTATTCTGTAATAAGTTCTCCTGCACCTCTTCTTCCCGTAGCATCATATCCGCACCGGGATTTCTGTAAAAGGAAAAATCCCTGTCCCCATCCGGAAAAGTCTCCACAAACGCCAGGGTCGTCCTGACCTCTTCATCCATCACCAGATTGGAAATATCAATCCCTGTCTCTGCCAATATCTCTTTCAGACGGTTTCCAAAAATATCCTGTCCGACTTTGCCAATAAACGCTGTCTTTCTTTCCAGTTTTGCAAGCATGGCCAGCACATTACAGGGCGCGCCGCCGGGATTGGCTTCGTAGATTGGATTTCCCTGCCCACTGACTCCGTTTTCCGTAAAATCAATTAACAGTTCTCCAAGTGCAGTTACGTCATATTTTTTCACTTTTGAATCCCGGATATTAACGAAAAGTGACCAAAATTGTACTTTTGTTAAATCCTCCGTTCCTTACTCTGAAATCCTCTCCATGATTTTCTGTATGGCCTCTTCCCCGGATGTGCAGGGAATATACCCTGTTTCCGTCTCATTCCCGTTGGAATATTTGACCGTGATCCCGCCTTTCCCGGAAATGCTGTCAACGGCATAATATCCGCCGTAGTCCTCTGCGTTGGCGTCTCGGAAATCGTACCAGGTTCCATGGTCATACAGCAAAGCGGAATATGATACGTCCTTTTCATTGACGTACTGTGCATACATAAATTCGTCCTTGCCGTCACCGCCAAAATCTACCGTCAGGTGATCCCCTGCCTCTGCGTACTTTTGAGCCGCCGCCCCCTCGGTATAGGCTATATTGTAGCTGACAGTTTTCCCAGACGAGGAATTGTATTCCTCTGCCGTGTAAAACAATTCAGATTCAGAAATGAGCTTTTCCAGTTCATCCGGTGTGGTATTTTCGTTCAGTGCAAGGAATACCGCCTGCAAATTGTCATATTCTACCGCCGCAGGTTCCTCCTGGCTCTCCTGATCGGCGGCTGTCTCCGGCTCCTGTTCTGCAGGTTCCTCCGGCTCCGTGGATTCTGTCTCCGGTTCCTGGGATTCTTCCTCTGTTTCCCTGTCTGCCTGGGAAGTATCATTCATGGCGTCTTTCATCCCCTGTTCAAAGCTGTCACCGCACGCCACCAGGGAGAGCATGGCGAACGTTACAAGTAACATAACAACTATTTTTTTCATCTGTTTTTCCTCCTGTAAGTCCATATTATACCATGCCGGTACTATTTTTGCATTATCAAAATTACAGATTATGTGGCCGGTCTTAATGTCGGCTGATCTGCCCACTGTCCGGCGCTCTGCCCGGCATCCTGTCTCAACTCCGGACTGTCAAAGATATTCCCTACCAGGTATGCGTAGTCCTCTGTACTTCCCAAAGGCATAGGGGCGTCAATTCCGTAAATTTCTTTTGTGTCTTTGGAAATGGCAAAGAACCCCACATTTTCCATATAGCACTTATCGGCCGGACAATATGCCTGGTACTTCCCGTAGCAGACTTCAAACAGCAGATTGTCCGGATTCCGGTATACATCACCCTCAAAAAGAACGTTTCCCGGAATATCATGCTTGTCTGTGCATCTTGTGACTGTCTCCGGTACAACTTCAATCCATTCCGGGAAATTCTCTTCGTACCGGTCCAGCGCCTCCGTCCAGCCGTAAGCCGCCGCCTCGTACCGGTCGGTGATACAGGAATCCTCAAGACCGGCTCCTATGGCCATGCCATGATACGCCGGCCGCTCCGGGAAAAGACTTTCGGAGCCCAGGATATGCGCTTTGTCACCAATGCACACGGCGGCGCCTATTATCCAGTCTCCGGTTCCCACTGATTTTCCTCTGTATAAATCCATTATATCATCCCCTCCCCTGCAAACTGTTCTTTTTTCTGACAAATGCTTTTTGCGCTGCGTCAAAGTCGCAGTTTCCGGCATTACATTCCTGAATAACGGTAAGCCGCAATTCGTCAAGTTCCCTCCTGGTCGTGCAGGCATTGATTCTTCCGATTATTCCTGATTCAGATTCCTTTATCACTTCCATTTTCTCAACATCAGAGATCCCATTTTCATCAACGCAAGGAAGTAAATCGTTTCCCTCCCAGCAGAAGAATATGCCCGTAATTGATACATCTATCGTTTCTGGTTCAAATCCCTGCAAAGTCTTTATCTTAGTACGCTTGACTGTCTTAAAACATACATCAAACTCCCGGACTTCCCCGCTTTCCAGCACAAGCCTTGTGCGGTCTCCCGGTTTTATAGGTGTTCCGTTTTTATCAAATAAACCTGTTTTCATATCTTCATACTTCCTTTCTATTGTTGGCAAAACCCGCTTATTATCTCATCCAGTTCTTTTTTTAGTCTAAATATCTTTTCAGTTACCGGTTCATTGAAAATGGTTCCTCTGAATTGTATAAATTCACCTGGATATATACAAACTTCATCCTCATGCACAAAGGAATCCATACATTTTATTCTGGTATCTCCATACCCGTTTTCAATGAGCTTTTGGCATATCTCTAACATATATTTTACTGTTATGAAATTTTCCATTTTTCCTCCGAAATTAAAATAATTTCTGTTGCTGGTACTCTTGCATAGTGATCTGTCTATCGTAGTTCATCCAGACTACCTCTGTCCGGGAGCCTCCATGTTCGGCATTTGACTTAAAATATTCCTTATGCCAGCCCCGCAGCATGTCATTGTATAGCTCCGATTCATAGCCGCTTATCATCACCTTTGCATCCAGGGCGACCAGGAGCTCCAGAAGTTCCCCGTGATCCGCATCCGTCATTTCATGCCGGTATTGCTTTGCCGTTCTCACTCCCAGGAGATACGGCGGATCAATATACATAAAAACATCCGGGAAATCAAACCGCTTTATAATTTCAACGGCCGGCCGGTTATCTATCTGGACGCACCGGAGACGTTCGGCGGTTTCCAGTATGCAGTCTGGAAGATTGTACCAATCCCGGAGAGCATACATGCTTTCCCGCCCGTGTACGTCACTTTTCCAGCCTACCCGGTATCCGTTCACACGGAACCCGTGGCTCTGCCAACATCTTGTTAGGAAGTCCGCCGCCCTCTGGTACTGGTCCTTTTCATCACTGGCGTAAAATGCCCGCTCATATTCATATCTGCTATAGGGAGTGGCCGCAACCATGGCGGCCAACTTTTCCGGGGAATCCCGTATGCACTTAAACAGATTCGGTACGTCATTATCCAGGTCATTTATAAGCTCGATATCACTCGGCGGTTTCCGGAAGAAAACGGCTCCGCTGCCGAAGAACGGCTCGCAGTATGTACGGTGTTCAGGAATCATCCGGACTATCTGGTCTGCTATCCTCCATTTACTCCCCGGATATTTCAACACCGGTTTCATCATGCCCCGCCTTTCTCTCTAAAAATTCTCTGACCTTTTCGCAGATAAGCCGTGCCTTTGCGCTCCCTATCCCACGGATTGAGAGCAATTCATCTTCCAGGCCGACCAGCTCCGGCACTTCCCGCTTTTCAGACGCCGCCTTGACTCCGGCCTCGTATCCGAGTGCGTACACTCCCCCGAAGTAGTCCTGCATCTGCCCGTGATCCATTTTACGGATTTTATCATACTGCTTTCTGTTCAACGTACCCTGTTTCATTATTTCTCCCCCTCTTTCTTCTCTTCCGGCACATAAAATTCATGCGTACCGTTCAATATCTGGCTTTCCTCTTCCGTGAATGACCAACCGTATTTTTCCAGTACGGCATATGCGGCCTTGATGCCCTCGCACCGCTCTGCGTTATGGTGCAAATAGTAATCGTATACATCACCCTCATTGTCAAGGCCGCTGCTCATGACAAGCAACATCTGATGTTCCATGCTCAACCCGGCCACTTTATTTGCGGCCTCTTCCTTTTCCTCCTGGCTACACTGGTATTCGTCCTTTCCGGTGAAAAATCTCCTCATGCCGGACATTGACATGTAGGAACCCATTTTCACCATGGCAAACCAGATTTCCTCCCGCACTTCTGCAGTGTCTTTTATCGGCGCAATCTTTCCGGAGAGGATATTACTGATAAACTCATGTTTGCGGTTATTCATTTCTTTCATGACCGCTTTGATCTGTTTTTTTCTGGCGTCAATTTCCTTGCGGGCACGTTCCTCCGCTGTCTCTTTCTTCTTTTCGGCCGCTTTGACTACATGGATACTGCTGTAGTACCTCCCATAATACAGCTTGCCTTTTTCCTTTTTCGGAATCCCCAGGCTCTTAGGGGCGTCCTTGTCAAGAGAATATTCCTTGACAATATCCCATTTCCCCGAATATCTCTCCTGTTCATACTTTGCCGCCTTTTCGATACCTGCATCTTCCAGAAGTTTCACGATTGCCGCCTCCCGCTTTTTCCTTGCGGCCTCGGATACGGCATTCTGGGCTTTCCAGACAATATCCCTGGAAGAGCTTGCGTCTGCCAAAATCTTGTTTCTGGTGGCGATATCCTCCACTTTTTCCAACTCATACAGGTCTTTGAGCGACAACTGGAAACTATCGCTTGCCTCTTTTTCCCGGAGGATGTTCTGATCGAGTTTGGCGATATTCAGGCGGCGGCGAACTGTGGTTCTGCTGAACCCGGACTTCTCCGCTATCTGCTCTTCGGTCTCCCCCAGGTCAAGCATCATCTGAAAACCGCTTGCCTGTTCCCAGATAGTCAGATCGGTGCGCTGCATGTTCTCTTCCAGCATGGTAGATACCTGGTCTTTTTTATCCATGTCCTCCACCACCCGGCAGGGGAGCTCCTGGATGCCAGCCTGCTTTGCCGCCGCAAATCTCCTGTGACCAATAATCAGGGTATAGCCGTCCTCATACCAGTTTCTATCTTCATCCCAATGTCCGGGAATGACAGTCAGGTTTTGCATGATTCCCTTTTTGGCGATAGAATCCGACAACTCGGACAGGTCTCCCAGGTCTTTCCTGGGATTGTCCGGATGTTGGTAGATATCCTGTGCGCTGATGCTTACAATAACGTTACTTTTTCCGTTTTCCATACTCATTTTCTCCTTTACATGATTTTGATTTTTCTCTGGCCGAACCACTTCTTTTCCACATACGTTTCCGTTCCGTCCGTCAGGTTGTGCAAATGTATATCCATTCCATTGACGGTTTTCTCGGTTCCCTCATACCGGTACTGGTACTTATTCCCCAGCTTATCCTCTGCGTTGAACCTTGCGCCCTCGCACAAGGCTCCGCTTTTTCCTGTCATATCTTCGATCTGAATCATGTGTGCCTCCTTAGAATGTGTATCTCCTTAACTTATCAATGAGGGGCTGGATATCATGGCCGGTCAGCACAACATTCACGCCGCCTTTTCCGATAGGTTCATACCGCATGGTATTTTCAAAATACAGTGGAGAGTATCTATTCCCATTCAGGATAATTTCGCCTTTCTTCACGTACTCTACCTCAATACCCGCCGCCTGTATCTGTAATAAATGCTTGATAAACACGCCCCAAAGCCGGTCTATTTTCCCTCGTTTTTCGCAGATATAATTCATCCCTTACCTCCTTAAATGTACTGTTCGTACCTGGTGCTGATTGTGGCGATCCACTCTTTATCCACACGGTCAAGATAGGTGCTGTAGGCGCTCTGGTAACTATTCCACCACCACCCACGGCTTTTCAGGGCAACATGGAGCTGTCTTTTCGGCCTCATTACGAATTTGATGTATGCCCGGTCTCCCTCCGTGTAGGCGGTGAAATTATCATCCTCAAAGAAAATCTCTTTCCGGATTTCTTTCAGCTCACCCGTTATGGATTTCTGGTACAGCTTCGCTATGGTGCTGTTTTTCCTCCACTTGTATTCCGGGTACATTTCCTCATACAGCCGGATGAACGTCTGGTTATCATACAGGGCCAGCTCTGCCAGGTGATCTGTCGGATTGCACGGATTGTCTGATTTTCTGCAAAACTCTATCGTCTCTATAAGTCTTTTGGCCTTATCGTTTTTCACCTGCCCCCGTGCCACCTGCTCTTCCAGTTCCTTAAGCCATTCAAACAAATCACGCCTCAACGACAGGATACGGTCTGACTTATCCAGTTTTTTAGCGTTATACCTGGCCGGACCGGCCACCATGACGCTTACATGCTGTGCCTCATATTTCAGTATTTCGCTCCATTTCTGGTACAACTTATCCAGTATGTTCTGCTTTTTCGCTTCGGATATGGGCCAGGAGATAATTTTTTCTGCATACACATTATATTCATGCTCGGAGATATCCCCCCGCTTTCCACCAAAGCTATTCGAGTTCGCTCTGCTTATCAGTTCCCGGTTCAGTTCTTTTACTGTTGCCATGCTTTTTTCCTCTCTTTCTTTCTGATACAACGATTTTCAGGGATGCCACATTTGCGGCTACTTCCGCAGTCTGTTTGTCATATCCATGGATTCCCCAGCGGTTCATGACCGCAAGCTGTGAACGGCTCACCATTACCAGATTATCTATGTCCGTATTCTGGGGATTGCCGTCTGCGAAGATAATCGCTTTCCCTTTCGGTACAGGCCCGTTGTGCTTTTCCCATTCCAGGATATGTTTCATGCGCCAGATGTTTGGCTCCGCCACTTTTACATAGACAAACATCTGGTTTCTTTTATAATTCCGCCTGACGCTCTCGGTGCCTACCGGTTTATGGTTTACTGGCGTCTGCCCTTTGCGGAACATTGTCGGAGCGCATTTCTCGTATGCTTCGGGAGACATTTTCTTTCCCTTATTGGCCGGAGTGCTGCCCGGTTCAAACTGCCCTGTCAGTCCGGTATTGATTCCATGGTTTTTCTTATAGGCTTTCATCTGCCGGATTCCGATTGTTCCGGCTCCATATTTCCGGTTCACCGCCTCTACCAGTTCTGCAGTGCTTTTTCCATGGGCGATACTGGCAACATACTCCGCCATTCCCTCCGGGTATTTAGAGGAATACCCTTTGGGATTTCCCATAGGCGTACCGCTTTTGAAACCGTACCGGCTCTTTGCGCCTTTGACTATATCCTCCGTGAAAACCATTCCGTATTTTTCATCAAAGCCCTGCTGGTTGATTAGCTCCGTCACTTCCTTTGTGGTCCGGCCTGGTACATTCGTACCCAACCAGTCAACTACCTCCTGTGGCCACTTCCACACTTAGTTCACCCCCCCCCCACGGACTTCCAGCATTTCCGGGACGGCTTTCTTTCTGTCGTAACCATATTCATCCATGTGCATCATTGCCTTTAATTGCAATTCTCCGGTCTTTATGATCTGCTCTCCGACTTTGGCCATGGCCTCTGCCCTGCGGATTTCCGCATCCATTTCCTCACCGTTCAAATCATCATCCCCCAGCTTTTCCAGTTGGGCAAACAAGAGATTATTCAGGTCTCCCAGGGTATTCTTCATCATGATTCCTGTCACCTCCATTCCCTTATATCCGTAAGCGGCATATCTTCCAATTCTTTTCCGGTGACATAGACCGATTCCTTAACAGTGCTATCCTGGCAATCCTGGGCTCCCAGGGCGATATACCCCTTTTCATAGGCGGCGGATACAATTCTTTCTGCCTCTTCCAAGTTGTCTGCCTCCAGAACAATATTCCTACAAAGCACTTCTTTTACTTCGATACAGAATTTTTCCCGGCCGGCTGGTTCTGGTTTTATTTTTACCCCGCTCCATTCGGATAGCAATGCTTTCAAGAAATACTTCAAAAGCTCCGGATTTTCCGGTGGCAAATCGTCCAGCCCCCTCCTGACTGCAAAAATTACATCACCGGCAATCGGGCACCCATGTATATCTACCCCATAAAGAATTGACGCTACTAGGTTATCCGGCTTGTTCTTTCTATGTCCGCTTTCGTCCACGATCATCACGATAGAATCCTGGAATAAGTCAACCATGCGCTGCGTCTTTACAGCCTCGGTACAATCTGCCTCGATTGCCGCCTCCATGGTAGAGAGATTCCACTCTGGAAGTTCCAATATGGATATCTCGTTATCAGTTGTAATCTTCACTGTTTTTACCATAGCTCCTATGCCTCCTTTGCATAATCGAGATATGCTCTCGTTGCTTTTGTCTGTTCTCCCGCCAGCTTTTCCGGCTCTGTCTTTTCCTCCAGGGCAAATACCTCCGAATACTCATACTGGATATTGACCGGATATTCATTGTTTACCCTTATCATTTTCCAGTTGTTCGCATGTGTGTTAAAAGTGAGGTATCCCGTTGTCACATCTGCCGTCATGCTCGCCATGGTGGTGACTCCGTGCTTTTTCAGGACATCTTCAATCTGGTTTACCAGTGGAAGAATGTCTTTTGCCAGCTCCTTAAATTCCTCTCCCTGTGCGATAACTTCCTGTTTTAACATCTTTATCCTCCTTATTCTGTGCCGATTCTCCCGGCCTCTTTTATGATTGCGTCCCGGAACCCTTTCAGGTGCCGGACTTCCTTTTTCACAGAGGAAAGCTCCGACCGGAGCTCTCCCACTGTTTCAATCAGCCTGCCTCTCTCCACGACCAGGGAATAGAGAATGTTAATCCCCTCCATTCCCAGCTTCTTATAAATCCCTGCTATCTGGTCCGTTCCGGTGATTGCGTCCGTATTCATGTAGACCAGCTCTATTTTCCGGTACTCTTCATCTGTTACCTGCCGACCGGCAGCATGTTCAAATTCAAGCCGGTACATAGGTTTTCCCCCTGGAAATAATACTGCTTATGATAGATACCGGCAGCGTGCTCTCCACTCTGCCCTCAGGGAAGTCAAATTCGACAACTGCCGCCCTGCCATTCTCCCCAACCCTGACCACGGTTCCCAGAGTACCGATATCCGCAATCTTTACTATGTATCCCTGTTTTACTTTCATCTTGCGCCTCCTTTACCTCTCCGTGTACCGGAGATAATTCATATCATCAAACCTGGCACCGTCAACCGCCTCCGGATTGTCAAAGTCTGAATACTCAACCTCTGCATATGTATCCGGGAGACCGCCCTGGTATCCGTCCTCGTCCTCTTCTTCATCATCACAGAAAATGTCAGCGTTCATAATCATAGCGTCATAGACTTCTCCGCTCACCTGGCCGCTACCGTACAGATCGGCCGCTCTCTTAAAATATTCGTTTCTCTTCATGACCTGCCTCCTATTCCTGAAATGCACCGGGAACATTTCATTTCCCCGGCATGTTCTTCCGCAACTTTCAGATTCTCTTCTAAGCTGTGACACTCATTGCAAGGCGTCTGGAAGATTTCAAAGTGTCCGCATTTCTGCCTGGTAACATAAACCATGTTGAAAGCAAATCCGGCATAACTTTCGCATCCAGGCTTATCCAGCCACTTTTCAGATCGTTCCTGAACCTTGCGGATGTAGGAAATTTCATCCTCGCATGTGGCTCCCGCAATCAGTTTCTCAAAATCCGGAATATACTTCCCGTGTCTGTTTTTCTGGCTCTCACTCATGATCTGGTAATTGATTTTCATTACTACGCCTCCTTTATTTCGCTGATATAAATTGTTCTTGCAGTTCCGCCCAGATAAGCAACATATTCCGAATCATCATCAGGGTCTACAAAGGAAATATATTCTCTGTTGCTTTCAAGGACTTCGTATCCCTCTTCTTCGATATAGTCAACTACTTCTTCAAGTCTCCCGAACCATTCCCCTGTAATTTCGTATGTTCCTATCATGGTGCATCCTCCTGTGTTGAGTTTAGTATTCTGCGTTTCTATATATATCATAACACATTATTCTGCGTTTTGCAAGTATTATATTTGCAATTTGAATATTTTTTTACAACAAAAAAGCACCCATTTTCAGGGTGCCTCTCCGACCGTAAGATACATCTATTCAGCTTTTTTCACCAGCTCGAATCTATATCCCATGGCAGCAATCACGTTTTCCAGATCATCAAAATACATGTTCCTGGCCCCGGATGCCGCCGCTGTAAATTTTTCTATATCAAATTCAGCAGGGCTACCGTCCTCATGGACGATATTCAAATCAAAGCCAAAGGCAGAAAAGATAGGCAACATCTTGTGGAATCTCGAACTGCCCTTATTCAACTTATCCCACAAAGCCTGACGGCTACATCCGACCACTGCGGCCGCCTCTTCCTGTGTCATACCCTGCCCCTCGATATACTTTACGATAGAATCAACCGCTCTCATAGTGAACGCCTCCTTGTATTTCTCCTTTAACTTTAACTATTTTCTGGCTCCGTGTCAATATCCCGCTAACACGGTCCGCCCTCTGCCCCATGGAAAGCGCCTGCCGGATATAGCCATTTCCCGGATACGAAAACATCATCCACGGTGTACTCTCCGGTCAGGAGGCAATGCAAGGCCCTGGCGTCTCCATGGTATACACATGATCTGGCGTCTCCCACAAAGCTATCCAGGTCACACTTATTATCCAGGGTAAAGCCTAAAATCTGTTCATCCTGTCTCAAAAGTGCATAATCTTCCGGGTACAATTCCTTTATGCCAGCAAAGAGCGTGGGCGTTGAAAATATACACATGGCACATGAGCAACGGTTCCAGCCACACCGGTAGCAAGGGTGCGGATTTACCCGGTGTCTTTTTAATACTTCCCATACATCCTTTTCAGAGTAATCAATGACCGGCCTCCACTGGTGTACCGTCCTATGCGCCTTTGCCTCTGCATTTGTTCTATGTATCTCCATTTCATTGTATTTTGACCGTCCGGCAGATTCCCCGCGGCGTTCCCCAGATACAACGAGGACTTTTACGTTTTGCCTGGTTTTATCCAGGTTAGATGTTACGCTGTCCTGGACGGCCGCTTTCAGGTTCCCGCTACACCAACGCCCCTGATGCGTTCCTCCTTTTGCCGGGAATTTTCCTCTTTTCCCTCCGATCTCTTCCAGTTTTCCCAGGCTGCTTAGATTGCTCATAACAGTGTCGGCAACCATTATTTTCAGATAAGCGCTACACCACCTGCGGCTCAAATCCCCTGTTTTTGCCGGGAACTTCATGCGATAACCATACTGCTTTAAAAGTTCCTCCATTTCGTCCGCACTCTGCTCTTTCAGCTTTTTGCACTTTAGGTAATTTGCGGATAATTTACACTGCATGACTTCCCCTGTGTCCGGTTCCATCCATTCCACCGGTTCACTGGCTCCGACTCTGTAGAGCTCTCCGAAGAAACCATTTACCCGCCAGGATAACCGCAGCGGTACATTTTCTACCGCCGCAAAGGATTTTACATAATTATGGGTACAGCGCCAGTCCATGCGGCGGCACGGGTGCCCTCCGTCAATGTCATGGTGCCAGAACTCTATTTTATCTTTCGGCACTCCCAGCTCCAGCAACTTATAATAGCAAGCGATACTGTCTTTCCCGCCAGACAGCAATACGGCTACAAGGTCATATTCTTCCAGCGGGAAAAGTTCAGGTAAAAATATCCTCTTCATGTGATCCGTATCTGTTCTGCCTGGAATCCTGGGCTTTATCATATGCCCGGTTCCGTATACAGGTTTGTCCGGAACTCCATAAACTACAGGAGTATCTTTGGTACAGTCTGCATCCTTTATGAATCCGGAATCAAACAAGCTCAACTGTCCTTTCATCTTTCACCTACATTTCCTTACAGGTATCATTCCCGTAATTGTAATCACATTCGCCCTGGCATGAATCGCAGAGCATCATCACTTCCCCGCAATGCGGGCAACACGCCCGGCATCCGTCCTCTTTTACATTCCAAAGCATGGTGATCTGGGTATCGCAGTTTGAGCACCACTCCACCACATAACCGTCCTCCAGAAGAGCTACACGCCTCCGGAGCGCTGCCACTTCTTTCTTGTAAGCCGTCTTGACACCCCGGAGCCGGTCGGCGGCACGTTTCGCTTTCTGATATTTCCTCCGGTATCTCTGATAAAACAGCTTATACAGCACCGTTATTTCCCCCTTTATCCTCTTTTTTCTTTCCAGGCATATTTATCAAAGAAAAACTCACATTGCGTCCAAGTGCTGCAGAAATGACCATTGCCACCGATTCCCCGGAAACATAAATCAAAACTACGGTTCCGCAGAAAATCCAAAAATCACTCAATACAAATTTCAAAAGTTCTAACATTCCTTGCCTCCTAACATTCTTCCGGGAGAAACACCCGCAGGTGTGCGCCCTCTGCTTTGATGTATACCTTTATTTCATCCTGGTACATATAGGCGCCGATAGCCGCCTGCGGATTCTTGTTATTATGGGCGGCGTCCTCCGGCTCAACCACTCCCCAGTCTTTTGTCATGAACCGCAGAACGGCCATGGCCAGAAATTCTTTGAATCCCTCACGCACCCTTATTTCCTCCAGGATGCCCTCTGTCTTTTCAATGTTCCAATCCATACCTTTCATCCTTTCCGTGTCTGCATCCAGGATTTCTTTCACCTTATCGCTGTAATGATACATATCATCAAACGGATGCCACAACAGGCCCTTGATGAAATCCGCATCCGGCTTTACGCTGGCCCAGCCGCCTATCTTCTCACTGTAGTACGGCTGGCCCTCTTTGATAATCTCTATCCTGTCTCCGAACTGTATCACCTTTTCACCGTTCACATATACGGCCGCTTCTCCCTGGGTGACACTCCCCCTGATCCTCTTTACTTCAATTTCCAGTTTCATCCTCTGCCTCCTGTAATCTGACCGTCCAGTTGTTTTCCTCTTCGGTGACAAAGCACCCGTGGCGCTTCGCCCACTCTGCCACATCATTTGATGATGTATGGCCTATACCGTCATACCGCAGCATATCCAGGAAAAGACCAAAATCGGAACTGTGGTAATCGTCATAGGAAAGCCCCACACGTTCCAGGTCGCTATCACACGATATTTCCCGATATTCCTTAATCATGGAATTGTAGACTTTTGCCGTCTGTTCTGTATGCTTGAATCTCATGCGTTCTTAGCCTCCTCTACAAATTTTTCTGCCTCCTCCTGGCTCTCAAACCAGTCATTGTAAACATCCCTCCGGCTCGTGCTGGTGAACGAGTTCTCCGGTTTCTGGGCCGCTTCAATTACATTTGTTATGTTTGCCACCACACGTCCTTTATTGTTGACAGAGGTTGTCACGCACCAGTATTTTTTAGTGAAATCCTCTTTTATCCGGTAGTCCATATCTAAGTCCATAGGGCCGTCCGATTCTCCGTCCATGGCGTTACTGGATGCGGCGTGTAACCTGTCGTGTCGCTCTTCCGGCATTTCCCCAGGCTCCGGATATTTCCAAATCCTACCGTCCTTGTCCTTGTATGTACGGCATCCAAAATCATCCAGCCCGACAAATACGACCTCCTTAATTTTGGACGGGATAACTGAAAGCTCATAATCTGCCACATCATCCGGATGCAGAGGATATTTGTACTCAATATATCCCCAGGCATCACGTCCTATCTCTTCGCAATAGGTTCTGGCGTCAAAGTTGAACACCTGCAGAACCTCATTAAACGGTGACTTCGGATAACTCCCAGGCGTGATCGGCCGCTGTGTGCTGTAATACTTCATAGATTTTCCCTCCTGTTTTAGTCCAATACTTCCACTATGCTTATTCCCATTTCCTCTTCCACTATCCGGATTGCCTCTGTTATGGCATCATCCCAGCCTTTGGAATATTCGTCCGTTGCCCCGCATCCTCCTGTCTGGTGCAGGCGCAGCAATATGTTCTTTCCCTTTTCTGACACTTTATTCTCCTTTCGGCTTATTTTTAGGCAGACAGCCCTTTTATAAAAATTGTCTATTTGGGTATGAATTTATTGAGCGGCTTTCATACTTTCCGCCTGTTCTCTCGAATGTCAGGGGGAACCTCCCTTATCAGGTTTCGCACTAAAGCCTGAAAACTTGCTGACCAGTATGAGCATTTTCAGGCGTTGTCTGCTCGAACCGCCGCCCCGTTTTCTCATTAAAAACCGGACTGAAAACTTGTTGACCAAAACCAAATAGACAATGCTTATAAAAGAGCTGCCTCCACTCTGCGACTTCCCCAGGGGTTGTGACCTGATTCCCGCATTAGAGGCACCGGCTCACGCCGGTACATACCCCAGGATTTTTACGGCGGCCGGGATACAGAAAAAGAAAACTCCACCGTATTTCAGTGTGTATGTTGCGCTGTAGGCTCTGCCATTATCTCCGATTGCCCAATACTTGCCAGGCTCCGTGACCTCTGCCTCCGGCAGCATATCCTCTATGTCCGATTTCTCGTAGAATTTTTCGTTTTTCAGCATATTATCCTCCTACAGTGTTTCGTATTTGCCGGTTTCCTTGTTTTTGTACTGTATTTCAGTACATCCATAGTCATTCCTATATTGAATCAAAGGGGCGAACGAAATTGCATTGGATTTTCCATATGCGTAAACTTCCCCGTCATCATCTAAAAGTCTGAAGCTATGTTCAAATCCCGATACATCCCTGTGCGTATATTCGTCTTTCCCAGAATCAGTAATTGCCTTGCACCATTTTGTAATATTCCATTTTATTTCCATGCCTGCCTCTTTCTCCGGAGGAAACCGCCTCCGGCCGGTGTGCTTTTAATCAAAGTTACTTTCCATGGATATGCTGTATTGTTCCTGGAGCTTTTTGAAAGCCCGCTCCGTGGCTTTATACCGGTTCCACCCCGCCATGAACTGGCCGCTCGCCGTCAGGTTCTTTGCCTCATGTTTTTCCATGAATGTGATTCCCCTGCCTTTCAGATCGAGCGGGGTATCCAGGTAATAATGTGTACCATAGTGTCCGATTCTCGCCCTTATCTGGCACTCCGGCTGGCCCTCTCCCATTTCAGGGCACCAGATATACAGTCCGGGGCCAGTAACTTCCTGTACCATTACCATTTTCTTTTCCGGCTTTGCCAGGTCACGGCCTTTCTGCCTGATCTGTGCGGATAGCTTTTCCGCTTCTCCCGGATACAGCTCCCCCTCTTCGTGGCTGACAACCAACGCCTCTATGTAAAACTCCAATGTAGCTTCGCTCTCGGCAGCGTCAATCAGCCTTGTCAAATTATGATAGGCATTGCTCATTCTCTGTGCCTGTCTCGGAAATTCTATAATCTGTGCCATGCTCATACTGTCTTATCCCTCCTATTCGTTCACAAGTTTGAATCCGACCAGGTGATTGACCGTCTTAGCGTCCATTGCGAAGAATCGCCCCCGCTTGGTCATTCCCGCCTGTTTATAGATTCCCTTTCCGTAGACGGTTCTTTGTGCCGTACTGTAGAAAAGCTGGTAGATACATCCGTATGTGACTATGTACTTTTCCTCCGAGTAATACCGTTCTGCCTCTTCCCGTGTCAGCTCTACGTTGCCGATTTTCACTATTTCCATGATCCGTCTCCTATACAAGAACAAATTTTCTCAGCTCGCTATCTGCTGGATAATCAGAATCCAGCCACTTATCAAAGCCCTCCGGATTTCTCTTCATGATTTCATCCATGAGCCAACCTCTGACAGTTGGTATATTTTCATCACTCATAGTTCCCGTCAGCTCGAACAACTCACAGAGCTTTTCGGTGGTCATTTTTTCAAGATTTACCATGTGCATCCTCCTGTGTTGAGTTTAGTATTCTGCGTTTCTATATATATCATAACACATTATTCTGCGTTTTGCAAGTATTATATTTGCAATTTGAATAAAAAATAACGCACAGTATAACGTTACCGCTATCGTTATTTGTGCGAGGGTATATATATAGATAAATACTATTTTGTTTTGTTTATTGTAACGCTTTTTATAACGTTATCTGTAATGTTATTTATAACATTTTTAGCGATTACTTATAAATAGGAAGAAAAATTTTTTTGACGAATATGTGTTTGGAGCAGTTCGGGATTTCTGATAAAAGAAAAAATAGAATAGATATGTTATCAGTAACATTATAGATAACGTTACCTAACTAGTTATACATCATCTGCCAGCCAAAATGCTATAGCAAATGTCATAACAAATGCTATAGCACCCGTCCGGCCTCCGCACTCAATCCAGCGCAGAGTTAATGGCCGCTGCTATGAGGACGGCTCCCGCCATAGATACCAGGATAAGGAAACCGCCAACTGCCGCAACGACCGAACATATTTTGAGGAAAACCATAAACCTTTCCCTCCTTTCTGGCGTCAGATTTTCACATCCCCAGCATCCGTCCAACCGTAGACCGTGGAGCCGCCACCGGAGACTGCCACCAGATGATACGGATGTGTGCTCCCAGGATTGACCGCCGTGACCTTTGCCCTGCCAGGCTTGCAGGCTTTCCCGGTGGCCTTTGCATAGGAGCTTGTGTAATGCTTACTGCCCGTGAACTGTACCACATCCCCTTTTCTGACTTCTGCAGGTGCCGCCGATCCGGACGCCTCCCGGATGTAATCGGAATGGGAAAAGCCGTAAATTCTGCCGTCTATCCGGATGTAATACCAGGTGGAGCCGTCCGCCGCCTTGATACTGTCGCAGACTTCCACCATGTTTCCCTCTGCCAGTTTGGGCCAGCTCTTGATATTGGGATATTCTTCACCGGCCCACGCCCGGACGTTCAGTATATCGCCGGTGACAACGCCCACCCACTTAGGCGTCATGCAAAGAGAGCCGTTTCCGGTGCTGTCGGTAACGTTTTCCGGCTTTCCGGTAACGCTTTCCGGCTTTTTGATAACGGTTTTTGCCCCGTAGTCCGGAACTCCATACCCACGGATATACCGGCCATTCACTTTGATCTCACGGTATCCGACCGCATCATCCTTGTTGCCCTCGATAACCTTTATCACATCACCGGAAACAGAAATGACGATTCCGACATGCTCCGGCCAGCCTGTGCAGTCACCGGCTCCGGTATCATCCCAATCGTAGAAGATGTAGTCTCCAGGAGACGGGATGTAGGCGTCATTCTCCACCCACCGGTCCATGGCCTGGAAAGCGGCTATCATCTGCCCGCATCCGCACTCTGTAGGGATAATATCTGTATACCCTGCCGCTATCGCCACCGCCGAACCATAGGTAGCACACCAGGCATCCGTATACCTGACCTTGTATCCCCTGGCAAGCGGGGTGTGGCCATTGTAAAGGTCAATGATCGACCGGTGGGAACCGTCTGCCTCTTTTTTGCCATACCAGGACACGGCAATAGATATCACCCTCTGCCTTGCCTCCGCCTCGGTGATCTGTACCATGGAATCGGGATTCTCCACTCCGGTCAGCATGGCGCATATCTCTTCACCGTATGACGCCCGCCGCCTCTTCGCCTTTTCGCTCTGGTCTGCCGGTCTCTCGTACTGCGTCATAAAGGCGTCTGACGCCTCCCGGATAGAATCGGTTGTGGTCAGGATTGCAAACAGGGTTTTATATCCCCGCAATTCCTGATACATGAAAGCAAGCTGCATATCGAAGTCACCGATTGAATCCCCCTGGTTCCTTGCGAATTTCAGGAGATTTTCTTTCCTGGTGGAGTACGTCCACTGTGCCAGGCCGTAACCTGCGGCATCATGGACGAAATTTTTATAGGTGCCAGCGTCAACGGCCTCCGTGTAGGAATCATCTGTGTACCCCAGCTTTTTCTCGTAGCTGTTCTGGAGGTTCCGGGGATTGCCGCCGCTTTCATCCCTGATGTTTCCCAGCATACCGAAAATGCCCGCAGCGGTAAAACCTTTACCGGCGAAAAAGTCAAATATTCTCTGTTCGTTCATTTCCTACTCCTTTCTGGAAAAAGAAAAGGCCCAGGCTGTTACCCCTGGGCTCTTCTCTCACGATCTGATCTGTTATTACTGTTCGCCCTCGACCTCTACAGAGGTTTCCACGGAAGTATCGACATTGGCCGAATCCGTCAGGCCCTCGCCGATAATGTACGCCACCACGGACGCACCGGCCATGATAAGCGCCGTCACCTGGGTAGCCGTGTTCTCTGCGCCGCCCGTTGCCACGATCATCATGGATGCAAAAGAGGCTACGGCCGTCCATAACTTTCTGCTTGTCAGTTTCCTTTTCCAGTTGATTTCTTTCATCATCTTTCTTGTCCTCCTGTCCTTTTTGTGATATGCCTCTAAAGCCGTTATGGGCTCATGGAGCGTTTTTATGTGCTTAGATATAGAAATATCCACACAAAGGGCTGTACCCCTTTTCAGGCCAAAATCTGAACGTTTCAGAATATCGCCTCGATTCCCTGTTGCGTCAGAAAATCTTTCTGCTCATGCTTTATCTGCCTGGCATATTCCAGGGCGGCGTGCATGTCGCCGTTACAATGAGCGTCCGGGATTCTGGCTACTGCCTCGGCGGTGGCCTCCCCCAGAGAGAGGGCCGCTCCGATACTCTTAACCATGAGAAATTCCTGTTTCTCCCGGACAGCTTCTTTCTTCTCCCGTTTCTTCTCCCGCTTTTCCATTTTCCGTTCTAAAAGCCAGAAACAGAATCCGGTAATTGCGGACGGGATACTCATTGCCACTACAAGAGCCGTGATATCCAATCTCTTCACCCCCTTTCCTCATGGTGTGGTCAGCTCACGGTACATCTCGTTTGTCTCCCTGATGTTCTTCTGCAGTTCCTCCGGCAGATCGAACACCGGCTCCGTGCAGTAGAGCTTCACCAGCTCGCCTATGATGTGCCGCTGGCCCTCTATGATGTTATTCTGGAGCTCCAACGTGGAGCCGCAGTCATAACCGCTTTTACTCATAGGCTTCACCCGTGATTTCCTGGTACTCCGCCTCGGTGATCCAGGGGCCGGATATAGGATTGCTGACAGCGTTATACACCCGCTGCTTACTCCAAAGGCCCTTGTCGAAAAACTTCTTTACCTTTTCAAAATTCTTGCTGTGTTCCATAGGTTATCCCTCCAAATCAATGTCCGCCATCATAGCGATATACTCAATGTTGGCAAGCATGGCGGCGTTATGCTCTGCCTGTTCTGACGCCATGCTGTCAAGCTCCGCCTGCACAATCTCCATGACAACCGTGTCATACTGTGCATATTCCTCCTGTGTGACCTTTGCCTCTTCATACTGCCAGAGGACAACCGTTCCGGAATTTTCATTCGTCCTGGTTATCCGCTGGAAGTTCCGGCGCAGGTACACATACTTCCCGCTGGAAGTCTTGTCTATGACCTCCGGGCGGCTCTCCTGTGAGCCCGTCACTGTTTCCCATACGATTTTCATTTTTCTTTCTGGCCTCCTTTTCTTTCCGGTTTATCCGCTTCTGGTTTTTGCTGACAACCTTTTTCAGCTTTTTAATGCTGACAATCGGCTTGATCCGTTCCTCATACATCCCGTAGGTGTCGGTATGCTTCACCCAACCCATAGAAGATAAGAGCGAGGCGGCGTCCTTCGGATTGATTTTCTCCTGTCTGGATACCTGCCCCGCTTTTCTGGTTAGGCGTATCATGATGCCTTTCCGTATGATTGTGCGGTTTCTGTGAAATTCAAAACCCATATAGTCAAGCGGCCTGCCGTATGTCATGGTCACTTTTTCGCTATGGCCATGGTACATCACCAGCAGGCGCTCCAATTTATCTTGCTTATTCCTCACGCTCGCAACCTTAATAAAAATCTTCCAGCGCTTCTTGTGAGTTTTCAGCTTGTGCCTAATTCTTATTTTCCCCAGCTCGTTCCCCAGAGCTTTAAGCTCCCTCATGGTCTGGCACTCTATGGCGTATTCTTCCACTTCGTACTCAAACCGGAATACTTGCCAATTATCTTTCATGGTTAGATTGAGCTCACTGTTCAGATACTCATTGATTGCTATCCGGACTTTGTGAATTTCTTTCTTGTTTCGGCCGAAACATACAATATCGTCCATGTACCGTGTGCCATATTTGACATGGAGCGTTTCTTTGATGTAATGGTCTAAAGGCTGTAAAAGAAAATTAGCGAACCACTGGCTGGTATAAAAGCCCAGCGGCAATCCCGTTTCAATGGCGTCTATTATCAGGAAAAGCAATTCCCGGACAAATTCATCCCGGAATTTTTTGGTTATCCAGGCTTTCAGGATTTCATGATCCACGCTCTCGAAGAAATGACGTATATCCATTTTCAGGACGTACTTCGTATTCTCCGGGTCCTCCTGAATCCATTTTGAAATTATCTTAGCTCCCATGTGCTGGCCTCTTCCCGGAATGGAGCCGAGGACGTATTCATACATCCCGCTTTCAATCCCAGGACGGATTGCCTGTACTACCACATGATGAACCACCTGCTCATACTTATAATCAGGCTTTACGATTGTACGGACTTTCTGATAATTCCTTTCATTGATTTTTACCGCCTTATGGTCGGTAGGCTCAAATTGACCGTTCATGAGCATTTCAAAGACGTACTGTATTTCATTTTCCAGATTATCCAGCGTCTCTTTCACGTCCGGCCTGCTTCTTTTTCCACGGGAGGGTACCAGGAACGATTTCTCTATGCTGTCATGTGACAGCATTTCATTCTGGTTGATTCGGAAACTCTTCATATTCCCTCTTCTTTCTTATTGCCTCATGGTCGGTGGGCGTGCGCTTACTAGACCATGCCTTTTATCGGCGTAATTTCCACTGGTTAGCGGTATTTCAACCGCCTGCGGTGTAGGAAAATGGTGTCCTTAGTTGATACTCCATTTCAATAAGAATTAGGCCGAGCCGATGTTCCAGTTCGCATTAGACAGCGCATTGTTCACATTCAAGGCGAGCGCACCGACATGCAGACCATTGTTGCAGTTGCCGCCGACCAGCGCACGGAACAGGCCCAGGGCGTACACCATTTCCCCTATAAAAATTCAGGAACCGCCGTTCACGATTCCTGATAAAAATTTACATATTCTCATTTTGAAAGCTCTCCGGGGGAGTATCCCCCGGTCCCCCTATGCGGCTACGCCGCTAAAGGCTGTTCGCAAGAAAGGGCCGAGCCGAAGGCCCAGTACGCATAAGACAGCGCAGCGTCCACACTCAAGGCGAGCGCACCGACAGGCAGACCATCGTTGCAGGCGCCGCCGACCAGCGCATAACAGTTCGCCGCAAACCACAGGCCGTCCGGGTACTGTGTTGTCTCGCTCCCGGATGCGGTCATGGGGATAAGCCCGTGTTCTATCATCTTGCAGGCGCTGATATATCCGCCAGAGGTTCCTCCGGGCGTGACTCCTGTATCCACATAGCCGGTTCCGGCCGTATTGTACGGGGGCACCGATTTTACCAGGATACGGGTGCTGCCATTCGTCACGCAACCCTCGATACGCTCCCAGACATTCCCCCACCAGTTTTCGATATGGAATACTTTGACGTAATCCCTGGTCTTGTTGGTGCCGTAGAACTGGCCTTTGTTGGATGCGCCGCCGGAGGTAAGATAATTCGGAGCGGAAGAGGAACCGCCAGTATAATATCCATATCCGAAAGCCTTTTGCGTGTCGGTGGTCTTTCCCATGAGGATCAAAAGCATGTTGATAAGGTTACGCTGTGACCATGACCGGGTACTCCAACGGGAACCGTTCGCCTTTGCCGCAGTCAGCTCTTCGGTTCCCGTCTTGCTTACCATGGGATTCAGCCCCTTAATGGAGCGCACCTTATTACTTACCAGGGAGCCCTCGAACATAGACAGATACAGATAGTCCATTTCGGAGCCGTCCGCCCTGGTATGTGCGTATGCGTGGTAGGAATCGTCCAGCTTAATATCACAGATATTGCAGTATTCGTAACCGTTCGCCTCCCACATCTTCATATACACTTTGGGGATGCGGCTCATGGCGTTTCCGGCAAAGGAACTGTTCGCCACATCAGACGGCGATCCGTCAGCTTTCTTTGTGTAATCGTTGGGGTTGAGCTCGTATGCCTCCGTTCCGTCATTGTTGAGCATGACAGGCACGTTATCCCGGACGAACCAGAAATTTTTGAATGAGCCGTAATCAAATTCGCCGGTGGAAAGATTTACCTTTGCCGGTGTGAGCCCCACCGCCTCTTCTGTGTACTCAATCTTTGTTGCGGGATCACTTTCTGCTTTCTTCATCCGGAATCCCAGGAGCGTATACTGCCTGGGAGTGGCGGCTACAGGAGCCGAGGCGGAAGAGGTTTTCATATTGCTGTAAGCATACGCAACAAAGAAATACTCCGTCTTATTGGTGAGGCCGGTTATCTCAACCTTTCCGCTGGTCAGGCCCTCCACAATCATTCCGTCCGTGCCGCTGGTAGGTGCGGAACCTGCCTTATACACTATCTTCACAAGCGCATCTTCGGTATTGTTCACGATATCCAGAATCACCCGCCCGTCTTTTCCGCTGGCACTGGTGATTCCAGGGGCGGACAGGGTTATCTCTTCGGGAACGAAAGACTGTGTAAAGTCATAGTTATAGACCAACTGATCGGAATAAGGGAAGATACCGTAACAGTATTCCTTTCCGTTTTCCAGGTTTTCATCCAGCAGCGCCTCCGTCTGGTACCTGTTCTTTTCGGTCACTCTCGCCACAAGCTCCCCGTCCATCCAGTTTTGCGGAGTGCCGCCCTCTTTCCGGACAACGACCGTGCCCTGCCAGGTTGCCAGTCTTGCGCCCTCGTAAACAACGTTTTCAGGGTCAGTCCATGTGATCCGTGCGGACTGGTCAAAATTACTGATAGTCACGTTTGACGGATTCGCCAGCTTGATACCGGAATTTCCGGATGCCGCACCGGGAACCCGGATTGTGCCGTCCTCGTCAACCTCGACCGTCACGCCGTCAGGCTTTACCGTTC
>CAMNXA010000010.1 GCA_946566685.1 uncultured Lachnospiraceae bacterium | reverse complement strand
GTCATCGTGAAGGACAGCATTGTAAAAGGAGAGTATCTTGGATGGTTTTCCGAAAACCTGACGCTGATCAACTGCAAAATTATTGGAACACAGCCGCTGTGTTACTGCAAAAACCTGAAGCTGATAAACTGTACCATGGAGGATACAGATTTATCCTTTGAATATTCGGATGTGGAAGCAGATGTGAAAGGTCATATCCTTTCCGTAAAAAACCCCAGATCTGGCCATATCACCGTTGACAGTGTGGGAGAAATCATACGTGGCGATGCCGTGATGGAATGTACCGGAGAGGTCATACTCCGGGCAGGTGCAAAAAAAGAAACAGAAAGAATGGACGAAATGGAAAAGGACATTGCCTGAGAAGTCTGGAATATCACATTCGAATTGAGGGGGGGTGCAATGATGTTATGCGGTTACCAGTCAGAGGAAGAATTGATTAAGAACTTGGTTGATGCCGGTTGCGAGAAAGATGTGGTTGACAGTGTTTTGGGCTGTTTAGCGCAGGGTCAAAAACAAAAAGGACTTTTACTGCTGCAAAAGCAGCGAGATACATTGCTTGACGAAATTCACAAAGAGCAGTCATGTATCGGATATCTGGATGATGTTCTGAACGAGATGCGAAAGGAATGTACATGATAGCAGAATACTTTTGTAAGGGTATGCTAATCGGACTTATTTTTGGAGTTCCTGCCGGAGCTATTGGAGCTTTGACAATCGGCAGGACTCTGGAAAGGGGATTTGCAGCTGGTTTTCTGACGGGGATTGGTTCCTCGATTGCTGATTTGATTTATTCCAGCGTGGGTGTGTTTGGCATTACGGTGGTTTCCGATTTTCTATCAACCAGACATTCCGTACTTCAGATGATTGGTGGAATACTGATACTGCTTATGGGCTTTGACATCCTATGTAAACAGAAGCCAATAACGATACGGAAAAAATCAGGAGGAACGCTGACTTTTTGTTTCCTGTCGGCATTTACAACAGCATTGATAAATCCGGTAACCATATTCTCTTTTATGGCTGCATTTGCTGCTTTTGGGATTTCAGGCGGATTAGACTTCAGGCAGAGAACGTTTTTGATTGCCGGAATTTTAACAGGGACTCTTTGTTGGTGGCTGTTCCTCAGTGGTATTACGGCACATTTCCGTTACAGATTGACAGATAAGCTCTATCGATGCCTGAACCGCGTATTAGGCAGTCTTATGACAGGATTAGGCATGATTATGATTATACAGGGAATTATGAAATAATAACCTTAGCAATACGTTATGAACGTCTATTGCACAGAAAGGAGCCTGATATGAAAAGAGCAGATAAATCGGGGACAGAAGATAAGAATATCATGATGACAATCGATGATGAACCTGTTGCCGTGGCATGGGAAGAAAATGAGTCAGTTACAACTCTCAGGAGGCTCCTTGGCGAACAGCACATGTCCATACAAATGTCTATGTAAGGGGGCTTCGAACAGGTTGGCTCTTTTGAGACGAACCTGCCTAAAAATGATGAACAGGCAACCACACAGGCGGGGGATATCGTTCTGTATTCCAGTAATCAGATGGTGGTGCAACTGCTTGGCAGCGAAGATGTAACAATTACCCTGAGATTGGAGTCATAGACTGTCCATATTTTCCTCCAACTGGCTTAAAAACAGTTTTGCCGCTTTGGAAAAAACCTGATATTTCTTCGTAAAAAGATATACATCTGAGGTAATCCTTGGAGACAAAGGTCGAAATGTCAGGGGATGACTTCCGGCAGTATTGATCAGCTTATCAATACACAGGGCATAACCGATACCGGCTTCCACCATAAGTCCCGCATTATAAATCAGGTTATAGGTGCAGACCACATGCGGATCGATCATGGCATCGGCAAAATATGTTTTCATGCGGCCGCTGTTGGATGTCTGGCTGGGCATGATCAACGGAAGATCTACAAGATCTGTAAATGTGACTTCTTTTTTTTCAGCCAGGGAAGAATCTTTTCGCATAAGAATGCCCCATGATTCGTATAACGGAAGTTTTCGGAAATCATAGCGCGGGCTGATTTCCGGCGACAGCAAAAATCCCATATCCAGAATGCCTTTGTCCAGCCGTTCAATAATGGCATCGGCATTGCTGCTGAAAACATGGAATTTGATATCGGGATATTCTACCTGGATTGCCTGAATGATCTGCATGATGGAAAAAGTGGAGCGGTATTCACCACAACCAATATAGACATCACCAGAAATGCTCTGCTCATTTTCCCGAAAAGCACTTTCCGTCTTGTCCATCAGAGAGATAATCTCCTGGGCACGGCCCCGCAGAAAAGTTCCTTCTTCTGTCAGCGAGATTTTTTTCTTTCCGCGGATCAAAAGCTGTTTTCCCAGATTTTCTTCTAAGTCCATCATCTGTTTAGACAATGTGGGCTGGGAAATATGAAGATATTCGGCGGCTTTTGTAATACTCTGTTCTTCAGCAACGGCGAGAAAATACTGCAACAGACGGGTTTCGATCATAGGAAACCTCCTTTTATCTAAATATTTTAATATTCATACAATCTATTCAAATATATTTTATATAGTTTTTTGCTATTTTGCAAGAAGTGGGGGATCGGAATTGAAAGAAAAAACAATGATTTGTCAGAAATTAGCTGAAGAAGGGGCAGACTCTGCCATACTGGAGCAGTGCCTGCATTATGAAAAGACAGGTAACATACAGGGACTGTATAGATTAGTCTGTCGTTTCCGCAGGGCAAAATGGGAAGAACTGAAAAAGGAAAGAGAAAAACTTTCCTGTCTGGACTATATGATTGCCAAAGTAGAAAATGCCGGTGAAAATAGAACACACTGACAGGAGAGGATAGGAAAGAGATGAAAGAAGCTATTTTTCGGGGAACAGATATGGTAAAAAATTATGGGGAAACGACTGTTTTGCAAGGAATTAGTATGGAACTGTACCGGGGTGATTTCACGGTTATTATGGGTTCCTCCGGTTCCGGCAAATCCACGCTTCTTTATATGTTTAGCGGAATGGATCGGTTAAGCAGGGGCCAGATCCTTTATAGTGAAAAATTTCCAAGTGGGAAAAGACTTTCCCATACCAGGCGGTCTTTTGATGAAATGATGGATATTACCAATGCTTCCGAAAAAGAATTGACCAATCTGCGGGCGGAAGCATTTGGATTTGTGTTCCAGCACACGCATCTGGTCAGCAGTTTGACGCTGGAGGAAAATATACGCATGGCAGGACTAATCTGCGGCTCCATGTCTGAAAAGGAAATTCAGGACAAAACAAATCTTTTAATTTGTCAAATGCGCCTGGAGAAGGCAAAAAACCGGCTGCCGGTACAGGTATCCGGCGGAGAAGCGCAGCGTGCAGCCGTGGCAAGGGCTGTTATTACCAACCCCAATATTTTGTTTGCGGATGAACCTACAGGTGCATTGAACAAAGCAAACACGGAGGAGGTACTGAATCTTCTGACGACACTTCATGCAGAAGGACTGTCCATTTTGCTTGTAACGCATGACAGAGAGGCTGCGCTTCGCGGTAACCGTATCCTGTATCTGGAAGACGGCATCATTGTCGGGGAACTGGAATTAAGTCCCTACCAGAGAAAAGACCTGGAGAGAGAACGGAAACTTGCTTCCTGGCTGGAAGGTTTTCACTGGTGATACATTGTTTTATGGAGCAGATAATAATATGAAAAAATATCAAATGCTGTTGAGAGCAGCATGGAAAAAACAAAGGGGAAGTATCTGTGGAATCTTTTTACTGGTATCCGTCCTTTCCCTGTGTCTGTTTTCTTCCCTGACGCTGTATGTCAGCGGAAGTCAGTCTGCAAAAGCGGAGATGCAGCGTTTGGGTTTTGGCGACCTTACCATATGGATACACGGCGAAAGGGAAAGTTCAGCGGAAGAAACAGCCCAAAATCTGGCAGAAGAAATAAAAAATATTAATGATGTGAGTCAGGTGGTCTGTCAGCCTCTTATTTTTGCCGGTTATGAGATAAACGGTAGTTATTCCGATAACGAAGGACAGCTGATTCCCTATGATGAATCGATTCCCTACCATTTTATTAACGAAGTTGGAAGAAAAGTGCCTGCCCATATGGCTATTGATTCAGGGAATATCATTGATTCAGATGACTTAGAAAATACAGTCCCGGAGATTGTACAGGGGACAGTTTATATTTCTCCGGCCATGAAGTCTTCTTTTGATGTGGAGATTGGGGATACTATTCAATTTGAATTATCCCGAAAGGAGGGCATTTATTCCCTGACCGTAGCAGGATATTTCGCAGATGGTTTCATGGGAAGTTCCATGATTGACATGAAAAGCTTTCTGATATCCATAGAAGACTATGATGCTATGCAGAAAGTGATTGCTACAGCAGCACAGACAGATGTGCTCGGACGGGAAGGTGCCATGCTGCATATTTTTCAGAATCCCCAAAGTGCTCTTTCGGCATTGGCATTCCATCAGGCAATCCAAGACGAATCGGATGTTTCTCTTTATACGGAATTTACTTACAGGCAGGAGTCCATTCTGAATTACATGCTTTTGCTGCAAAACATACTTTCCGGATTTCTGATTACCTTTTCTGCCGTATTGCTTTTTGTCTGCATCATTGTGACAGGACACAGTTTATCAGCGGCAGTGGAACAGGATAAAAAGGACATAGCAGTCTTAAAGACTCTGGGAATGGCGGGAGAAAAGATTCGAACCGTATACTTTCTGTTCTATGGGAACGTCATTCTGTCCGGACTGCTGCTTGGACTGGCTTTTGCAGACAGGATTGCTTTCTTCTTGGCAAAGGGGCTGGTATCGTCCACCGGAATGTTGATTTCTGTAAGGATTCCGATGGGACTTTGCACCCTTCTGCTTATGATATTGGTTTTGGTATTTGCAGTTTTCCTAATCCTGCGGACAGGTAAGATACTGACAGTTGCACCGATGGAGAACCTTCAGGAGATAACATCCGGAAAACGACTGCGGACAGCAATCCGCCTAAGATTTTTGGAATGGGATATTGCCCGGCGGGAATTAGGTTTTAAAAAGAAGAACTATATTGCACTGTTTCTGATCGCTGTTTTTCTTGCGCTTTTTCTGGCAGTGATAGGACGGATGGGAACGTGGCTTGGGCCAAATGGGGAAGGTTTGATGAATGCCTTCAGTGTGGCAGACCATGATCTTGGCGTACAGCCCTTTAATCGGGACGTACCGATGGATGAGATAGAAAGAGTTATAGAATGGTATTCCCCCATTCAGGAAACTTATGAACTGGCCATGGAGAGCGTTACGGTAAACGGGCAGGAATATGAGGCAAATGTATTGAAGGATACAGATTGGTTTCATATCTTAAAGGGACGTATCTGTGACGGAAACAGCATCCTGATCACGGATACCATAGCCAGTGAGTTGCAGCTTTCCATAGGGGATACCGTGAAAGTATCTGCAAACGGGAGGAGCGAATCCTACCAGGTGTCCGGGATATATCAGTGTGCCAACGGCATGGGCAGCAATATCGGCATGAGTCTGGAGGGATATTCTAAAATTGGTGATATTACCGGTTATATCTGGTGTTATCACTATATCTTGGAAAAGGGGAATATGCGGGACTTTGCGATGCATTATTTGCAGGAGCATTACCGTGGGATTGATGTCCATACCAACAGCTGGTCAGGGCTGGATGGCATTGTCCTGTTAATGCATATATTGATCGTGGTGATTTATCTTATATCGGCAATCTTTATTATGGTTTCCGTTGCGCTTATTTCGGAGAAGCTTTTTCAGGCGGAAACAGGAAATATGGCTGTTTACAAAAGCATGGGATTATCAACGGGAAGACTGCGGCTGTCTTTTTGCCTGCGTTTTTTGGCTGTGGTAATAGCAGGTACGGCTGTCGGGATTGTGTTTGCTGCTATATTTGCTGATAAGATGATCGGCAGGCTGTTTCGGTCATTCGGAATCGGTGAATTTCATTCGGCTTTCAGTATACTGGGCACGCTTTTGCCGTTTCTTGTTATACCGTTTTTATTCTTTCTTTTTGCATGGGCTTTTTCTGCAAGATTAAAGCAGGTAAGCATAGTAACTTTGATAATGGAACATGATGACTAAAAGGAGACGATGGACATGAACAGGAAAAGAAACAGACACGGAAAAGATCAGAGGATAACTTTGACAGCAATACTAACGCTGGGCGTATTGCTGTTTACCGGCTGCGGATCTGAGGCTGAGGATCCAGGGGAGCCGCCTGCATCAATAATAAAAGGCGAAGAGACGGAAAATGAATCTTTGGGAAATGATGCTGGACAGACTGAGAACAGCGCAGAGGCTGTGGCAAATAGTGGGGATGTGCAGGAGGGTGAAATCCTGAAAAATGCCATTTCCGTACGCATTGGCAGGGATAGTGAGACAGAATGGGACGTAGATATGTACCATAATGACGCGTCCCTGACCATGTTGGATTATCTTTCTGGTTCCGCATTGCTTTTTCCCACTTATACCTATGATGAAGAAGGCGGATTTGTCGCGCAGAATGTCCGCGGAAATTATACCAGAGAGGATGAACAGACGATTGCTGATGTGAAGACAGGCGAATTATATCTGTTCAGTGGTGGACAGCTTCGCTTTTATTTCCAGGACATGGAAGGGGTGGATATTACTGCCACTCCCATAGGATATTATACGGATACAGAGGGACTGACAGAGGCTGTGCAGGAAGCATATACTTCCAATCTGGATGATTCCTGGGGTGTGGATGTATACTTCTGGATTACAAAAACATTGGGGTAAAACAGGGTACGTTCTTTTTCTGTCCCTCTTTTCATAAAATTTACCAAAGCGGTACATAAGGAATTGACAGGAAATGCACAATAAGGCTACTTTGGAAAAGAAAATGGAACTTGCAAGATGCATCCGCGAGGAGAATCTGGGCAATCGAGTAAAAATCAGGCAGAGAGAACAAATCCTTTACGGCAAAAATACACAGATGCCATTGTATGACAAACGGTCTTTTTCCGGCATCAACGAGGCGTTATCCTATGGGGACACCCAGGAGAGTGATGCCATATCCGGTAACTCCATGGGGAGTTTTAAATATCGTATGGTGCTTGCTGTGTTTCTGTTTGTGGGATTTTTGATCTGCGATACCAATGGCAGTAAGATTGGCACATACAGTACCGGAGAAGTATACGATATGATTCTTGCAGATACTTTTCATCTATATGACGAGGGGGCAGAGGAGAACCAGGTGCTTAAGGAACTTGCCGGGTTGCTTGATTTTGGGGATTAAATCCGATATACTAAGCTAAAACCCAAACAACAAGGAACCTATACGACTATGAGAAAATTAGCATTATGTGACGATATTCTGATGCAGGTGGAAAAGCCGGCCCGCTATATTGGCGGTGAAGTCAACTCCGTGATGAAAGACAAGGACCGGGTTGCCGTGCGTTTTGCCATGTGCTTCCCGGATGTCTATGAGATCGGCATGTCGCACCTGGGCATCCAGATCCTCTACAGTATGTTTAACAGCTGGGAGGATGTGTGGTGCGAACGGGTGTATTCACCCTGGACAGATTTAGATCAGATCATGCGCAGGGACCATATCCCCCTGTTTGGACTGGAATCTCAGGAACCCATACGGGAAATGGACTTTCTGGGTATCACCCTGCAATATGAAATGTGCTATACCAATATCCTGCAAGTACTTGAGCTTGCACAGATTCCCCTTCTTGCAAAGGATCGGGATGCATCCATGCCCATTGTGATCGGCGGCGGCCCTTGCGCCTATAATCCGGAACCGATTGCGGATTTCTTTGACCTGTTCTATATCGGAGAGGGTGAGACGCAGTATCGGCCCCTTCTCGACTGGTATCTGGAAAACAAACGAAACGGCGGTTCCCGCCAGGATTTCTTAAAAGGCGCTTCTCAGATTCCGGGCATCTATGTTCCCCAGTTTTATGAAGAAATCTATCAGGAAGACGGCACGATCAAAGAGCGCCGGAAACTTTATGACAAGGCGCCGGATACCATTCTCAAGGAGATTGTAACGGATGTCTCCCACACGCATTATCCGGACAGGCCGGTAGTTCCCTTTATCAAAGTGACCCAGGACAGGGTGGTGCTGGAGATTCAGCGCGGCTGTATCAGGGGATGCCGTTTCTGTCAGGCCGGACAACTCTATCGGCCGGTCAGGGAACGGGATGCATCCATGCTCAAAACCTATGCCGCCCAAATGCTGGCAAACACAGGGCATGAGGAAATCTCACTAAGTTCCTTAAGTTCCAGCGATTATTCCCGCCTGAATGAACTGTTAGACTTCCTGATTGAGGATTGTGATAAAAAACATATCAATATCTCCCTGCCTTCCCTGCGGATTGACGCCTTTTCCCTGGACGTGATGGGCAAAGTTCAGGACATCAAGAAAAGCAGTCTGACCTTTGCCCCGGAGGCCGGCAGTCAGAGACTCCGGGATGTGATCAATAAAGGATTGACCGAAGAAGTCATTCTAAAAGGCGCTACTCTGGCCTTTGAGGGCGGCTGGACCAGGGTAAAACTTTATTTCATGCTGGGACTGCCCACCGAGACAGAGGAAGATATCCGCGGCATCGGAGATCTTTCCAATAAGATTGCGGCGGCCTTTTATGAAACTGTTCCCAAGGAAAAGCGGGTAAACGGCAGGGTGCAGATTGTGACAAGCACTTCCTTCTTTATCCCCAAACCCTTCACGCCTTTCCAGTGGGCCACTATGTGTACCAAGGACGAATTTCTGGAAAAAGCCCATCAGACAAAACAGGGAATCATGGAACAGCTCAATCAAAAGAGCATTAAATATAACTGGCATGAGGCGGATGTAAGTGTCTTAGAAGGTGTCTTCGCCCGAGGAGACAGAAGGGTGGGACAGGCCATCCTAACCGCCTATCAACGAGGCTGTATGTTTGATTCCTGGAGCGAATCCTTCCACAATGACATCTGGCTCGACAGCTTTGCCGACTGCGGCCTGGATATCGGATTCTATACCACCAGAAAGAGGGAAGACGATGAAATTTTCCCCTGGGATTTCATAGACTGTGGCGTTACCAGAGATTTTTTACTTCGGGAGTGGAAAAAGGCACAACAAAGTGTTGTATCCCCTAACTGTAGGAGTAAGTGCCAGGGCTGCGGCGCAAGGCGTTTTGGCAGTGGTGTGTGCTATGAGGAAGGAAACCAAGAGACATGAAGATCAGGATTAAATTTGCAAAATACGGTTCCATGAAATTCATCGGCCACCTGGATATGATGCGCTTTTTCCAGAAAGCCATCCGGCGCGCCGGCATTGACATCCGTTATTCGGAAGGGTTCAGCCCTCATCAGATTATGTCCTTTGCTGCGCCCCTCGGTGTCGGCATCGAGAGCCTGGGGGAGTATCTGGACATAGAAGTTCTTTCCATGACCAGTACGGAAGAACTGGTATCCGCCCTGAACCGGACGATGGTGGAGGGTGTCACAATCCTGGATGCCTGTATCCTGCCGGATACGGTCAAAAACGCCATGGCCAGCGTTGCCGCCGCTTCCTATCAGATTCATTTAAAGGAAGGGGATTTCTGCCTGCCTGATCTGGCAGGTTCTGTGGTGTCTTTTTATGCCCAGGAACAGATTCCCTATACCAAAGAAACGAAAAAGAGCGTGATCGAAATGGACTTAAAACAGGGTATCTATGAAATGCAGGTGGGAGAGACTCAGGTGCTGACAGATATCATGTCGGCGGCCGCTGCGGTACTGATTACCGATCCGACAGAGGAGCGTGCAACTGTCCCCTGTATCCGGATGACCGTGGACGCCAGCAGCAGCGGCAACATCAAGCCAACGGTAGTTTTTGAGAAGTTCTGCACTTTTGCCGGCTGTGAGATACCGCCTGCCGCCATCCAGGTGACGAGACTGGAGACCTATACAAACCAGGCAAAAGAAGGGGATTCAAGGAAGCTTGTGCCGCTTCTTTTACAGGAAAGATAACAGAAAGGTATTTCAATCATGAAATTTTTTGAGTTTCAGGCTCCTTTTAAAATCCAGGGGAACCGCTGTCATTTAAGGTCATAGGAAGAGTTAGCCATGGTTGATAAAAAAGCATCTGATGAGATATTCAAGACCCTAAAAAAGACTGTTTTAGATGAATATATGAAAGCAAATGGATTTGCTAAATATAAGACAAATGCTTACGTTCGGAAAAATAAGATTGCTGTGCTGGAATATCTTGATCTGCAAAAAGAGCGCTATGGTTCTAAAACGTTTACCGTCAACTTTTCCATCATGCCGCTTTATGTGCCTCATGATTACATCGTTACAGGGTTTGGAGACAGATTAGGCACTATGATTCGTAACAAGGATACCTGGTGGGATTATGCAGATGAGACAGCAGCCAGAGTGAGTTTTCAGAATGTAAAAGAGGCCATCGACCGATTTGTCATGCCCTGGTTCGAAAAGTATGCCGATGAAGTGTATTTAAAAGAGGAACTGCTCAGAAAGAAACAGCACTATCTGAAAAAGGGATTAGGCATTCCCTATAAATGCGAAGAATGGATAAGCGCCTTTGATCATCCTGAGCAATGGGAGCAGATCATCCTTGAAAACATCCAAAAACTGAAGTTACCTAAAAAATTATAAAATTTCTCTTGACCTTCCACCTTGTGGAAGCCTTATTCTGTCCGTAACAGGAGAAAAACGGCTGTTCGGCAAGGAGGAAATTTCATGAAAATCAACGAAGTAGAACAACAGGTAGACATCACCAAAAAGAATATCCGGTTCTATGAACAACAGGGGCTACTGAGTCCCAAACGCAATCTGGAAAACGGCTACCGGGATTATTCTGAAGAAGATGTCATTGAACTCAAGAAAATTAAAATGCTTCGTAAATTATCCCTTCCCCTGGAAGAAATCAGAAAGATTCAGAAAGGCGACCTGATTCTCTCTGATGCCCTGCAAAGACAGGTCATTCTCTTAGAACGGGAAAGAGCAAGCCTTGAAGAGACCACCCGTCTGTGTCGGCTTTTAAGCGAAGAAACATGCCAGTATGCCACCTTTTCTCCTGACCAATACTTAGAAAGGATGGTAGAAATGGAACAAGAAGGCACAAAATTCTTAAACGTAAGCAGACACGATATTCGGCAAAAGAAATTAGCACCCATGATTTTCAGTGGTCTGGTTATTTTGCTGATGGTCGGGATCATCGCCTTTGCGGTCTGGGCATATCTGGCAGACGACATGCCCCTGTTAGCCGCGGGACTGTTTATCCTGATTCCCGTTGTCATGATCATTTCGATCACCACCGTGCTGTTACAGAGAATGAAAGAGATTGAAGGAGGAGAAGAGGATGTTGCTCGTAAATACTGATTATATTACCGGAAAAGAATTAGAGACTTTAGGCATTGTCAAAGGAAACGTTGTGCAGTGCAGAAACGTGGGCCGGGATTTCATGGCCGGCATTAAGACCCTTGTGGGCGGTGAACTGAAAGAATATACGGAAATGCTCAACCAGGCAAGGCAGATTGCCATCAAGCGGATGGTGGATGAGGCGGAAGCATTAGGCGCCGATGCCATTATCAATATCCGCTACGCGTCATCGTCCATTATGCAGGGCGCTGCCGAGGTTATCGCTTACGGAACCGCAGTAAAATATAAACTTTAATGTCACCTATCTTTTTTGGAAAACACATTGACAACACACAAGGGCTATGGCAACATAGTCCTTGCAGTGGTTTTACCGCTTATAGAGTCTGCTCGATTAATTAAGGAGTCCCACATAATGTGCAAAGACGGCAAAATTCTTATTCTAAAATTACATGACAAACTCCTCAGTCTTCTTCTAAGCGGCAATCAGATCCTCGCTGCACACGCCCGGCACGACAAGACCATCGCGGTAGGAGATATTTACATCGGCAAAGTACAGAATATTTCCCGGAATATCAACGCAGCTTTCATAGATTTGGGAGACAAATACCTGACCTTTCTCCCTATGGCTGATGCTGCCGGCGCTTTCGTGGTTAACCGCAGGCCGGACGGTACCTTGAAGCCCGGAGATGAAATATTGGTACAGGTTGCCAAAGAACCCATGAAAACAAAACTTGCAGGTGTAACGACCAGGATATCTCTGTCCGGGCGTTATGCCGTAATCGGTACACGCTGCTCCGGGAAGAATACCATCCAGGTATCTTCCAAGTTAAGCAAAAAGCTACAGAACAGATTTCGCAGTCAGGAAGCCCTGCAAACGCTTTCAGAGCGCTATCAGGTCATTGTGCGCACCAATGCCGGAACCCTGACGGAGGATGCCCCATTGCTCGCCGAAGCTAAGAAGCTTGCCGAAACACTCACCCATATTCTGGAGATAGCGGACAAACGCACCTGCTACAGCTGTCTGTACCGCAGCCAGCCCGACTATATCACTTTTATCCAAAATGCTTACCGGTCGGAATACGATGAGATCGTCACGGATCTTCCTGACGTATACGAGACTCTACAGGAATTTTACGGGGACACGGATCTTCCAATCCGCCTGTATACGGACAGCCGGCTTCCGCTTTATAAATTATATTCGGTGGAGATGCGCATCCAGGAACTTCTCAATAAAAAGGTCTGGTTAAAATCCGGCGGATATCTGGTCGTTGAGCCAACAGAAGCCCTGATTTCCATCGATGTCAACACTGGTAAGTGTGAGACCGGTCAAAATCAGGAAGAGACCTTTATGAAAATCAATCGGGAGGCGGCGGATATGATTGCCCAGCAGATGCGGGCCAGAAATCTTTCCGGCATGATCCTGGTAGATTTTATTAACCTGGAACAAAAAGAACATGAAATGCAGCTGATGGAATACATGAGAAAACTTCTGCGGCTGGATCCTGTGACCGCCAATGTGGTAGATATGACAGGACTTGGCTTGATGGAACTGACCCGCAAAAAGGTGGATCCCAGTTTTGCAGAGCAGATGAGAAAGGACAACTGATATGGAACTTTTAAAAATGGAAAAGGTCAAAGATGGTAAATATCTCAAGAATTATGAACTGACCTACCGAAACAAAGCAGGACGTGAGAAAAAATACGAAATTGTCAGCCGCAACGAGATAGCCGGGCCTGATATGATCGGACAGAAGATGAGCGGTGTTTCCATCGTGGCCTATTATGAAGATAAAATGCTCCTTCTGCGGGAATTCCGCATGGGTGTCAACCGCCTAATCTATAATCTGTGTGCAGGGATGATAGAAGAGGGGGAATCCCTGGAAGAATGTATTCAGCGGGAATTATATGAGGAGACCGGATTGTCTGTCCGCAGGATCCGCTGTATCCTGCCGCCTTCTTTTGCGGCAGTGGCTTTTTCCGATGTTAAGACACAGATTGTCTTTGTGGATGTGGAGGGAAGCTTCGAGGATCATACCTCGGAAAACGAACAGATTGACGCTAAGTTTTATACCAAAGAGGAAGTCCGGGAACTTTTGGAAACCGAGGAATTCAGTTCCAGGGCACAGATTGCCGCATACTTTTTTACAATTAGTTGATGCATCTAAAATGTGATAGTAAGGATGCATGTGACAGAATAGAAAGGAAATATCTTTTCATGAAAAGTTTTACTCGTCAAAATGTGATAAAAAATATAGCGGCGCTATTGGCTCTATTTATCCTGCTTTGCTTTGACCAATACACCAAACAGCTGGCCGTCACACATCTGAAGGGCCAGAACAGCTTCGTCATCATTGACCGGATTCTGGAATTCAGTTATCTGGAAAACACCGGAGCTGCTTTTAGTTCCTTTGCCGGCAGACAGGTCTTTTTAATCCTTCTGACCAGTGTGGTGATCTTGATCATAATCTGGAAATTTATGACGCTTCCTGAGGGGAAACGTTTTCATGGGATGCGAATCTGCATGCTCTTTATTGTGAGCGGTGCTGTTGGCAATCTGATCGATCGTATATCCAATCAGTACGTAGTGGATTTTATCTATTTTGTACCCATTAATTTTCCCAAATTTAATGTGGCAGATATTTATATCACCATTGGGGTGGCACTTCTGGGAATCCTTTTATTTTTCTATTACAATGATAAAGAATTTGATGCCCTGCTGTCTATCCGGCGGTCATAAAAATTTGATGTTTTATATAGACAGTAAAAGCATAAACTGCTATCATGAGTATAAGTATGTGCTTATATAAGGGTAAATCTATTGCAGAATAATAAAATAATACGGTGATTCTAAACTATGGACATTTTTTTTGTTGGACTTAGCATTGTAGGTATCTCTATTATTACGTTTGCATTATTTCTCCTGCTGAGAGGGGATGGTTCCCGCGAACAGAAACTGATGTTATATTTCCTGACGGGTTCTCTGATTCAGAATGCCGGCTATTTGTTGGAATTGACATCACCTACGGTGGAGGCTGCACTGGTGGCCGTCAAGATTCAGTATCTCGGTTCTCTGGTGATTCCGATTACCTACTGTCATTTTATGTACAACTACTGCTTTGAGAAGGTGCCGGAAAAGCTCTTAAAATTTTTGAGAGTCATAGATGTTTTTATTCTGGCTCTCGTTTTTACCTGTGATTTACATAGGATTTATTACCGTCAGGTAGACTGGCTGTACACTGCTGACGGTCATGGATATCTGAGTCTGTCATACGGACCCGGTTACTGGCTGTTTATGTCCTGCGGTACAATCATTCCCTATGCCCTCACACTGTATGTCCTGATCCGTGTCTGCATTCAGAAACCGGATTATGCTGAAGACAGAAAATACAGATTGATCTTGTTTCTTTCTGTTATACCTGTAGTGGTGCTGTTTTCTTATATCATGAAACTGACCAGCGTATATGATCCCACTCCCTTTGTACTGGGACTTATTCTCTCAAGCGTGGTTATTCTGATCTGGCGCAGGAAAGTGTATGATTTCAGCAGTCTGGCTGCCGGTATTCTGCTTGACAGTATGAGCGATGGCGTCATTGCGATAGACAACCACAGGCGGGTTGTCAGCTATAATCCGGCGGCGGCAGGCATTTTTGAGAATTTAAACGCATGGGCAACGGGATTCCATCTTGAGGAACTGGAGGGATTTCCCAAGGATATCCTCGGCCCGGACAGGAAAGAAGAGTTTAGCCTGAATGGCTGCTTTTATCAAAGCCATGTGAAACAGATCCTGGATCAATATGGGGATTCCATGGGATATGTGATCCTGATTCTGGATGTGACGGAGACCAGAAATTATATTGAAGAGATCAAACAGGTACGGGAACAGGCAGAGCAGGCTAACATTGCCAAGAGCGCCTTCCTCGCCAATATGTCCCATGAAATCCGAACACCGATGAACGCCATTGTTGGATTGAGCGATATTATCATGGAGGAAAGCAGGGGCCGGAAAGTATATGGCTATGCCTGTGACATCAAATCCTCCTCCCGCAATCTTCTGGCGTTGATCAATGATATTCTTGATCTGTCCAAAGTTGAAGCCGGGAAAATGGAACTGACATTGTCCGAATACCATATCAAATCCCTTATCAATGAAGTGCTGAACATGATGGACATCGTTGCTTCTCAACATGGACTTATGCTGTTGAGCGAATTTGATATGTCAATTCCCTGCCGTTATCTGGGCGATGATGGCAGGATCAAACAGATTCTGATCAATCTGTTAAATAACGCACTCAAATTTACCAAGAAGGGACATGTCAAAATTTCTGTTTCCGGCATGCCGGGCGATGTTCCGGATACGGAACGCCTGGTTTTCCGGGTGGAAGATACTGGCTGCGGCATTCGGAAAGAAGATCTGGAACGAATCTTTGAGAATTTCAGACAGCTGGATTCCAAGCGAAACAGAAGTGTGGAAGGAACCGGTCTCGGTCTTTCCATCTCCAGACATCTGGCGGAATTAATGGATGGTTCCGTGAAAGTGGAGAGCGTATATGGAGAAGGATCCACCTTTATTGTGGAAATCCTGCAAAAAGTTGTGGACAGCAGGCCTCTGACCGAAGTTCCGGAAGGAGAGATGCAGCATGAAAAGGTATTGGAACCTTTTACCGCCAAGAACTGTAAGGTACTGATCGTAGATGACAACATGATCAACAGGAAGGTTGCCAGATCTCTGTTGCAGACCTATGATCTGGAAATAACTGAGGCGGAAAGCGGCATGGAAGCAATCCAGTTTGTCAAGGGAACCCTATTTGACATTATTTTCATGGATCATATGATGCCCGGTATGGACGGCATAGAGGCAGTAGAACATATCCGCAGCGAATGTGGCGATAACGGTATCCAGCCGGTGATCATTGCCCTGACTGCCAATGCCATGGAAGGCGTCCGGGAAACCTTTTTGACCAGCGGCTTTCAGGATTTTCTGACAAAGCCCATTGACAGACAGACGCTGCACATGGCGCTTTTAAGATGGATCCCGGATGAAAAACGTATCGCTGGCGGCGGATGGATGAATACTTTGCAGTCCAGCAATAATAATTATCTGAAATTTCAGGATATTCTTATTGAGGGTATTAACACGGACGAAGTGGCCGAACATTATTCTGCCGGCATAGAAGAATTCAATGAGCTCTTGAATCTGTACTGTCTGGACGGCAGAAGAAAGCTTGAAGTTTTACATGAACTCTGGGAGGAAAAGGATTATAAGGCCTATGGGATAGAAGTGCATGCACTCAAAAGCGCTTCTGCCAACGTAGGAGCCATGCAGGTTTCCAACAGGGCAAGAGAACAGGAGCAGGCAGTCAAAAGAGAAGATTACACCTTTGTAGACAATCATGCCGACAAACTTCTGACAGAATATAAGGAACAGCTAGACCATATTCAGGCATATCTCGATACAAAACATAAGGCGGAAAATACAAAAACAAAGGAAAAAGAGATTGCCAAAACAGATTTACTGCAAGAAATTCAAAATGCCCTGAGCAGTCTGGAAAATTTCCAATCCAAGGACTGTGCACACGCCATAGAGGCGCTGTTGGAGTACCGGCTGGACACAGCAGTCGAAACAGAACTGGAAAAGATCCGCGAGCAGCTCAAATTATACGAAGACGATGCGGCAGAGCAAATGCTGCGTGAGTTGATAGAACAGATTCAGAAGGAGGAATAGAAAAAAGTGGATAACAAGTTGACAATATTGGCTGTGGATGATAACAGCATCAGCCTGGCTACAATCGAACAGGAATTTAGGGGTTCCTATGAGGTAGTTGCCCTGAATTCCGGTACGCGTGCTTTGCAGTATCTGAAACAGAAAACCCCACCGGATCTGATTTTACTGGATGTTCAGATGGCGCCTTTGGACGGCATTGAGACATTGCGCAAAATCCGGGAGATGGAAGACTGTCAAAATATCCCTGTGATCATGCTTACATCGCAGCGTGAAAAACAAACGATCGTGGAGAGTTCCAAACTCGGAATTAATGATTATGTGCTCAAGCCTTTTAAAACACAGGACTTACACGAGAGAATAGAACGCGTTCTCAAGGAAGAATGTGATAAAAGAATGGAAAACAGATAAAAAATTCATTGACAAACTGGGATAAAATGTATATGATTAATGAGTATGCCGCATAACGAGGTAAAAGTATGCCCTTTTACGGGTATCACCACAGTTAGCGAGTAAATGAACTTCGTGTTCATGAATAGGAGGTGCCATATGTACGCAATCATTGCAACAGGCGGAAAACAGTACAAAGTATCCGAAGGTGATATCATCAGAGTTGAAAAACTCGATGCTGAAGTAGGTACGACTGTAACATTCGACCAGGTGATCGCAGTCAGCGACAAAGAACTTAAAGTTGCAGGCGATGTAGCAGGCGCTACCGTGACCGGAACCGTTATGGATCAGGGTAAGGCTCGCAAAGTCATCGTTTACAAGTATAAGCGCAAGACCGGTTATCACAAGAAAAATGGTCACAGACAGCTGTATACACAGGTCCAGATTGACAAGATCAATGCATAATGACCAGAATTGCAATTCATAAAACAACAGCAGGAGAATATCGTGGGTTTATCTGTGAAGGCCATGCAGAATATGCAGAGCACGGTAAAGATATTGTCTGTGCCGCAGTTTCCATGCTGGTCATCAACACTATCAATTCTTTCGAGAAGATCACGAAAGAACCGATACAGGTAAAACAAAATGCCAGGACAGGCCGCATCGAATGCCTGTTTGAACAGCAGCCCATAAAGGAGTCCTCTAAAGTACTCATGGATTCTCTGGTGCTCGGCCTGCGTCAGGTTGAAAAGCAGTACGGGCAAAAATATTGTAAATTGACATTTGAGGAGGTGTAATGCCATGTTAAATATGAACCTTCAATTTTTTGCACATAAGAAAGGTGTCGGTTCCACCAAGAACGGTCGTGATTCCGAGGCTAAGAGATTAGGTGCGAAGAGAGCTGACGGACAGTTCGTCAAAGCAGGAAATATCTTATACAGACAGCGCGGAACCAAGATTCATCCCGGCAATAATGTAGGTATCGGCGGAGATGACACTCTGTTTGCTTTGGTTGACGGTGTTCTTCGTTTCGAGAGAAAGGGAAGAGATAAGAAGCAGGCTTCCGTATATCCTGTGGAGAAATAAGACCAGTGAAACGGCTCCAAACATCTAGGTGTTTGGGGCTTTTTTTCAGATTTAGGAGACAGTTATGTTTGCAGATCGCGCAAAAATCCATGTAAAGAGCGGTAAGGGAGGAGATGGACATGTATCCTTCCGCCGGGAAAAATATGTGCCAAACGGCGGTCCTGACGGCGGTGACGGCGGCAATGGCGGCAGCGTTTACTTTGAGGTGGACAACGGGTTAAATACGCTCACAGATTTCCGCCATATCCGCAAATACAGCGCTACAAACGGCGAGGAGGGCGGTAAGAAGAACTGTGCAGGCAAGAACGGGTCAGATATCATCATCAAAGTTCCGGAAGGCACTGTGATCCGTGAAGCGCAAAGCGGTAAGGTAATCACTGATATGTCCGGAGAAAACCGCCGGTTCCTTCTGTTGAAGGGCGGCAAAGGCGGCAATGGCAACCAGCATTACGCTACCAGTACCATGCAGGCCCCCAAATATGCACAGCCCGGTCAGCCGGCCCAGGAACTGGAACTGGTTCTGGAATTGAAAGTCATTGCTGACGTGGGACTTGTGGGTTTTCCAAATGTTGGTAAGTCTACCTTTTTGTCCAAAGTGACCAATGCCAGACCCAAAATTGCCAATTATCATTTTACCACCCTGAATCCTAATCTGGGTGTTGTGGATCTGGAAGATGCCAAAGGCTTTGTCATCGCAGATATCCCCGGTCTGATCGAAGGCGCCTCAGACGGTGTGGGGCTGGGCCATGAATTTCTGCGACATATTGAACGTACAAAACTGATCGTCCACATTGTGGATGCCGCTTCCACGGAAGGAAGAGATCCCATTGCGGACATCTATGCCATCAATAAAGAACTGGAGACCTATGATACGTCTCTGTCTTCCCGTCCCCAGATCATTGCCGCCAATAAGATTGACATGATCTATGGGGAGGAGGATCCGGTGGCCGCCATCCGGAATGAGTTTGAACCCCAGGGTATCCCGGTCTATGCCATTTCCGCCATCAGCGGCAAAGGACTGCGGGAACTTCTGTACGCCATCAATAACAGGCTTGCAGAACTGGACAGCGCGCCGGTTATATTTGAACAGGAATATTTCCCGGAGTACCATTTTGACATGGATACAGAGCCTTTTACGGTGGTTTATGATGAGTCGGCAGACGAATATGTAGTGGAAGGCCCGCGGATTGAAAAAATGCTTTCCTACACAAATTTGGAATCTGAGAAGGGCTTCAAATTTTTCCAGGATTTCATGAAAACAAACGGGATTCTGGAACAGTTGGAAGCGCTGGGCATCCAGGAGGGCAGTACAGTCAGAATGTATGGCCTGTCATTCGATTATTATCGTTAGTGAAAAGTTTCGATGACAGCCGGTGATACTCATAAATTTAGCAAAATGGAGGAAACTATGACAAGTAAACAGCGGTCTTATTTAAAAAGCCTGGCAAGTACCCTGGATCCCGTCTTTCAGGTTGGTAAATCCAGTCTGACGCCAGAAGTCACTGCCGCAATCGAAGAATGTTTCAATACCAGGGAACTGATCAAAGTTGCCGTCCTTAAAAACTGTCTGGATGATCCGAAAGAGATTGCCCAGGTTGTGGCAGAGCGGACGCACTCCCAGGTAGTGCAGGTAATCGGCAGAAAATTCATCTTATATAAACCGGATAAGAAAAATCCCAAGATTATTCTGCCCAAAGCATAAAAATGATGATCGGAGTATAGCGGCAGATGAAAAGAATCGGAATCATGGGTGGCACCTTTAATCCCATCCACCTTGGACATTTAGCAATCGCCAGAAGGGCACGGGAACAATTCGCACTGGAGAAAGTACTTTTCATTCCAAGCGGAATACCTTATATGAAGGATCTGACGGAGGTACTGCCGGCAGAGGCCAGATGCGAAATGACACGGCTGGCGATCAAAGGGGAGCCTTCTTTTCGTTTGTCCACGATTGAAGTGGACAAATCCCAGAACACCTATACCTTTGAGACGCTTCAGGACTTAAAGACCAATGATCCGATGGCTGAATATTATTTTATCATGGGAGCAGACAGCCTGTGGGCTATGGAACAATGGAAAAATCCACAGGAAATCTTTTTAAACTGCCATGTTCTGGCCGCCGTTCGGGATGATAAATCCCCGGAAGATATGGAAGCACAGATTGCTTATCTTCAGGAAAAATATGACGCCCAGATTTCTCTTTTAAAAATTGATGCCATGGACATTTCTTCCTCCATGATCCGGAACAAAATAAGAGACAGCCGCTCCATCCACGGCCTGGTGCCGGAAGCGGTGGAAACCTATATTTACGAACATAAACTCTATCATTGATAAACAGGCATATCAAAACTGACAGGAGGGAATCCATATGAGTGAAAAGAACAAAGTTGACTTAAATGAACTGCGCAAAGCCATGGAACAGGAGTTATCTTCCAAGCGTTATCAGCATACTCTGGGGGTATCCTATACGGCTGCCTGCCTGGCTATGGCCCATGGAGCAGATATAGACAGCGCCATGACAGCAGGTCTATTACATGACTGTGCCAAACCCCTAAAGGGGGAAGAGCAGATTGCCCTCTGCGAGAAAAACCATCTGGAGATATCCGCTGTGGAACGAATCAATCCTTCCGCACTTCTGCACGCAAAAGTGGGCGCCTACCTTGCCGAAACCAGATACAAGGTGACGGATGTTGATATCTTAAACGCGATCCGCTTTCATACCACCGGCCGTCCAGAGATGAGCAGACTTGAAAAGATATTATATATTGCTGATTATATTGAACCCGGCCGCAAACACGTGACAGATCTGGAAGCAATCCGTCAGCTGGCTTATCGGGATTTAGATAAGACAATGTCCAGGATTCTCGAAAGCACACTGGCTTATCTGAAGACCACCGATGGACAGATCGATCATATGACGGAAGAAACTTATCAATACTATAAAAAAAGTAATTTGCTTCGCAAATAACTTTGCGAGATCCGCTTCGCGGACTCGGATGTGACCGAGAAAAAAGTATTTTGCTTCGCGGACTCGGAGAAGAGGAGAATCTTTATGAACACAAACGAAATCGCAAAACTTGCCATAAATGCCTTGGAAGATAAGAAGGCAGAAGATATCCGCATCATTGATATCAGCCATATTTCCACCATTGCAGACTATTTTATCATTGCGGACGGCAGCAATAAGAGTCAGATTCAGGCAATGGCTGACAATGTCTCAGAAGTACTTGGCCGTCAGGGCTGTCATATCAGACAGATGGAGGGCTATCAGAATGCCAATTGGATCCTGATGGATTTTCAGGATGTCATCATCCATATTTTTGACCGGGAGAACCGTCTTTTCTATGATCTGGAGAGAATCTGGCGTGACGGTGTCCTCATTGACAAAGAGAGCCTGTAATATGATTCACAGCATAAAATATCTCATTGGCGTCCTTTATCACACATAAATGTCAGAGTTCGCTATAATAAAATCAGAAATCGATTTAAATGACCGTCAAAATACCGGCGGCATGACAGGATATGATTATATACCAGAAATGAGATGACAACTATGCGGATTGGAATATGTGACGATGAGAAAAAGGCAAGAGATTATATTAGCGACAAAATAAAGTCTCTTTATCCCAACGATACCATACTTCTTTATACGTCAGGTGCAGCGCTTTTAGATGAGAGAGTTCTGCCGGATATCCTGTTTCTGGATATCCAGATGCCGCAGCTGGATGGTATGGAGACCGCAAGAAGACTGCGGCGAAAAGATAAAAAGTTAGTCATCATCTTTGTGACCGCCACCGCTGACCATGTACTGGAAGCCTTTGATGTAGGGGCATTCCATTATTTGATCAAACCATTTTCAACCTATAAATTCACAGAGATTTTTCAGAATGCCCGCAGACAGATTTTGGCTCAAAAAGAAACGGTATCACAAAGAGATGCCGTTGTCAGAAATACGCCCGGTATTCTGATCACCACCGGCGGCAAACATATCAACGTCCACTTTGAAGATATCGTTTATGCCGAAGTTTATGACCGAAAAATCATGATTCATACCATAAACAATGATATCGAATACTATGGTAAAATGAAAGATCTGGAAAAACAGGCAGGAGAGGACTTTTTCCGGCCGCATCGAGCTTACCTGGTAAATTTGTACTATATCACCAAATATGATGCTTCCACTATTTACCTGAAGAGGGGGCAGGTCCTCATGTCCAAACAAAAATATCCTGAATTTGTCAAACGCTATCTGCATTATAATCAGAAATTATGCCGCCGCTCATAATGCATACAGTCGAAACATTTCATTCTCATATACCAGTGTACCGTATTCCTGTGCATATGCGTGTACACGGTCATAACCGTCCTCCTCACAGACTGCGATATAGTCAGCCGCCTCCATATGGTCAATCTCGTTGTACCAGTTGTAAGAATAGACATTCGTGTATAAGTATAGAACCCTGGGCTTAAAGAAATAGATCACTTCGTCATCGCTTATATTTTCGTTGATATATGCATAAAACTCCTGGGCATATTCAGAGTCTGCCTGACGCAGCGTATAACGCCCTGTCTGAATGGAAAAGGCCACCGCACAAAAAGATACGAACAATAATATCATATACAGGAAATATCCGTCTTTGATAAACCGTTCCCCAAACGCGAACCATCTGTGTTGATTCCATTTCTCTTTCAAATACAAATAGCCCCAATAAGCGAAGAGCATAAGCAGCGGATATAAGGCAAAGATAAACCGGGCGCCCATATAATCATAAAAGAAGAGCATACACATCATACCGCCAATATAAATGAATAAATACAGTTCCTCTTTCCATTTATGGAGCATTCCCAGCACAGCCAGCATCAACAGCACAATCACCCCGGTATAGCTGATCACAGTAATCAGAGGACGGGAAGTCGCACATACCATCTGTCCCAGGATTTCAAAATAGCCGGTAATATTCTCCTTCAATCTGCCAAACGTAAATTCAAAATAATCATTGTAGGTGCCGCCGCTCTTGGGAAGATACGAATAAAATATCCTGGATGACACCATATAACTGATAAACGGCAATGCCGTAATCAGCCCTTTACGCAGGCATATTCTTCTATTTAACACGGTTTCTCTGGTAATAAAAGCCTTCACCAAAAATATCCCGATCATTGCCATATCATAGACTAACAGGGCAAGAAGCAGGGCCTTGTTCATGGTCTTGGTCTCACAGGATGCAAAAATCAGAATCCCCACAAGAATCCCCAGCAAGCTTTTGTAGAGCATATCATGTTTTTCAAAATCCTGATGATATAATTCTATGATATTCAGTGTCAGAAGTATCATAAACATACAGGGCAGATCGGATTCCACCGTATTCACATAGATCAAATAGGAGACATTACATGCAATTCCAAGACAGATCAGAAATGCAGGCCTTCCCTGCATCCGCCTTTTTAAAAGATAGACAAGACAGATCATACTGGCGGCAAAAAACAATGCTTCATATAATTTTAACAGCGGAATATGAAATCCAAAAAGCCTGTACATGGGCAGAAGCAGAATAGACCAGAACCAGGGATAAACATCCGAGCCGATCCCCTCCGCAGATGTATTGATAATGAAGATATTTTTCTCATACCAATCGGCAATCGAATGCGTTGAAAGCGCCCTGGTCTGCGCAAAGTACTGGCTGAAATCCCCGCCCCAGCTCTTGCCGTCATAACACACAAGAACGGAGAGCAGAAACGTAACCACAAACAGTACCGCCGCCATAGTGCCCGTATTCAACTTGGACACGGTACCTGTCACTTTATCTACTGCCCGCCGGAACCCAGGCAGCACAAAAAACAGCACGCCGATCAGCAAAAGCGGCAGAAACACCCGCGTTCTATATACATTGAGCAATACCGTATCGAATACCGTCATTTTCCCATATTCCTTCCCCAAACGCTATCTGCAAGGCCGGGCACACTGCTCAACCACACAGTTACTTTATTATACTATTCCATTTTTGGTATTTCAACCATCTTTTTCCGTATAATAGAAGTACAAAAGAGCCCCGGCATAGATAACCAGAGCTCCTTTGTTCTGCCCGTTGTTTTATGCTTCGTGAGATTGTTCCACACCGCCTGTATACATATAAAATGTGATAATATAAAGTCCGGCAATACCCACTAAAGCGTAAATGATCCTTGAAAACCATGACATGTTACCAAAAATAAATGCCACAAGGTCAAAGCTGAAAAGTCCGATCAACCCCCAGTTGACAGCACCAATGATGGCAATTGTCAGGGCAAGACAGTCTAAACCTTTATTTCTCATGTTTTCCATCCCCCTTCATAATACATCAACCCCTGTATTTATGTGAAAAATAATAAATATCATCCTTTTCTCACATAATAACTGTTTAGACAAACAGATTGCCAGACAGTTACTATTATTATGTCTCACAGATGATTGTACATACTGGAAATTTTTAAAATAAACTTTTACAATAAATGCATCCGCCGCAGTATATGGACCACCGGCTGATAAAGGAGCATCGTCAGTAAGGCATTTAAGCTGCTCTTTATCAAATTAAAAGGCAGAAATGCAGGAAGCAGCAATTTGACAACTTCCTCTCGGGGATATCCCATATAAACAGGTGCCACCAGATAATTCCACAACAGCATCACCGTAATCATACTGGCACATCCAGCCAGAAGCCCCAGGATAACTCCGTATACATTTCTTTTTTTAGAATATATGAAAGAAGCAGTACAGGCAAAAGAACAGGTCGAAATCACATTCATCAGACACCCTATCACACCTGTTACGCTGATTGTACACATCTCTATCAGAGAGACAATCACAGCCATAAGAAAAGCTGTGGCAGGCCCAAAAATAAATCCTCCTATCGTAATCATGATATCCTTTGGATCATATTTCAAAAAAAGAATCATTGGAATCTGCCCCACAAGCACAGCTATATAAGCTATCGCACAGAGCATACTGCCGGTTACAAGTTTTGTTGTTTTGTTCATAGTGAACCTCCTTATAAAAAAGTAATTTGCTTCGCAAATAACTTTGCGAGATCCGCTTCGCGGACTCGGATAAGCGGAAGCATTTTATCATAAAAATAACACCTGAAAGTGTATCTGACCTTCAGGTGTCATATAAGCAGGTGTATGGAAAAGAGTCTATCAGAGCAGGATAGAAGATGGACTAAAAAGCGTACAGAATAAATCAGACTAAGTCTGAGATTCCAACACACCTTCTTTAATCCGGACTATACCGTCGGTCCTGGAATTTCACCAGACCCCGCGCTTGCGCGCCCGCGGACTTTTACCGCCGATCGGGAATTTCACCCTGCCCTGAAGACATCATCACTATGCAGTTGTTTGCAGTTATTATAAGGTTTCCTCTGTAAAACTGTCAAGTCAAAACCGCTGGAAGAATAAATCAATGCCGGAAAATCCGGAATACCCCAAACACCTTCCCCAGAATCTGACAGTCATCCACAATAATCGGATCCATGGAATCATTTTCCGGCTGTAAGCGGATATGACCATCTTCCCTGTAAAAGGTCTTAACCGTGGCAGAATCATCAATCATGGCAACTACGGTATCTCCATTATTGGCATCCTGACAACTCTTTACAAAAATCTGGTCACCGCTAAAAATTCCTGCATTAATCATGGAATCGCCCTTTACCTTAAGTACAAAAGATTCTCCGTTTGGCACCATGTCTGCCGGTACCGGAAAATAGCTTTCAATATTTTCTTCTGCAAGAATCGGCTGACCTGCCGCCACCTGTCCGATAACCGGCAGAGAAACCATCTCGGTACGCACCATCTGAAAATTATCATCACAGATCTCTATGGCCCTGGGCTTGGTAGGATCGCGTCTTATGTAACCGTTCTTCTCCAAGGTCTCTAAGTGAGAGTGGACAGAAGAGGTGGATTTGAGATGGACCGCCTCGCAGATTTCCCGAACAGCCGGCGGATATCCACGCTTCAATATTTCATCCTTAATATAATCAAGAATCTGCTGTTGTTTTGCAGTAATCTTCCCATATGCCATAATAATAACCTTATCCTTTCTTAAGTTCCATTTATCGCTATCGTTATAAGTATCATAGCACAGCATTTCTGAAAAAGCAAACACATATTCAGAATATTTGTTCGATTTTTTCAGAAAAAAGTATTGACTTTCGAAAGTATGTTCTATATAATACAATCATTAAGAACATTTGTTCGTAACATGCGTTCGTTTTAGAAAGGATTGGTGATATTTTATGAGGAATACTATCGGACATTACAGGACAATAGATATGAGAAGTGAGAGAAGAATCCGCAATAACAGACTGCGCCGCAAGCGGGAGATGCGTAAGAATTTTATGCTGCTTGTCATGACAATATGCCTGATCGTAACATGTTCCATTTCCATGAGTGCTTTTCGATCCAGCGCCAAAGATGACTCTGTTCCGGCATCCTGCAAATATTATAAGAGCATTACTGTCTCCAACAATGACACTCTCTGGTCAATCGCAGAAGAGTATATGGATGCAGGGCATTATGATTCTGTCAACGAATATATCAATGAAGTAATCCGCATGAACTCACTCCCCAATGATACAATCTGTTATGGGCAGTGCCTGATCGTTCCTTATTATGATGTGTTGGACAGTTCATGTCTTTAACACCCTCTGCTTCTTATCGGGAGATACTGCGACAGAATAGAAGATAAGATTTTTTTGAAAATTTTACGGTTTCTTATCAAAAGGATCATATTTTTCCCGCAGTGTCACCTTATTGGCGGCAGAGCGCCTTCTGTCATCCTCTATCGCCGCATAGTGCTTCCTGGTAGTATTGACGTCCTTATGGCCCAGCACATCCGCTACCAGATAGATATCGCCCGTTTCATGATAGAGAGACGTACCATAAGTACTGCGCAGTTTATGCGGGGTGATCTTCTTAAGGGTGGTGACAGTGGAAGAATACTTTTTAACCAGATTTTCCACCGCACGCACAGAGATACGTCTGTTCTGCATGGACAAAAAGAGAGCTTCTTCATGGCCTGATTTCGGAATCATATGATGCCGTTCCTCCATATAGGCCTGCAAGGCTTCCTCTACCTCATCACCAAAATAGACAATCGCCTCATATCCACCTTTTCTGCGGATCTTGATGCCATTGTTACGAAAGTCCACATCCCCAAGATCAAGCCCGACACACTCTGATACACGGATACCAGTACCAAGCAGCAAGGTAAGAAGCGCCACGTCCCGCACTTTGGTCACGTTATGAAAACGCTGCTGTGTCTTGGTGAGTCCGGTACCGTCCTCCACCTGATCCAATAAAACTGCCACCTCATCTGCATCCAACCGCACAATCTCTTTATCATGCAATTTGGGAAGGGGTACCAGCTGCGCGGGATTTTTCTCAATCAATTCTTCCTTAAAATAATAATTATAAAAGCTTCGCAGCGATGCCAGTTTTCTCTTTTTACCTCTCTCGTCATTGGTATATATCTTACCATCCTTTTGATAATAGGAGAGATATTCTGCATATTCCTCAATATCTTCTCTACTCAGCATATCCAGCAGTGAGAGAGGGTAGTTTTTGATATCCATTTTTGCACAATAACTGTTCTTTTCATGCAAAAATTCAAAAAAAGTCCTGATGTCGTATGCGTAAGCCAATCTTGTGCGGGCGGAAGTGGTATCGGTAATCCCCCGGAAAAACTGCCTGCAAAACTTCGGAAGGGTCTCCAGAACATCCCGCATTTTGTTGATATTTTCAATATTCTGCTGATCATGATAATTTTGATTACTGTTTACATCCATCTTGTTTCCCATCCTTCGATTTTACCACTGGTAATGGCAGTGAACATGCGTTCTTTGACTCCAGGCGCCTCCCGGTTGATCTCCCGTACCAGTTCTTTTACATATTCCCGCTTTGTATGTCCATCCGCAGGGCAGGGACTTTTTACCACCGGCACATCATTCTTTTTTACAAAACCGATCACATCCGCCTCATTCATGTAAATCAAGGGTCTTATCACTGTAATCTGTGTGCGGTCTAAATAAGTGACGGGACGGAATGTATGGAATCGTCCCTCATAAATCAATGACATCATCATAGTCTCCACCACATCGTCCTTATGATGCGCGTATGCCACTTTATTACAACCGGTCGCCTTCATGGCATCATTCAGGGCCCCTTTACGCATTTTGGCACATAGGGAACAGGGATTTGATTCCTGCCGATCCTCAAAAATGATCTTCGCGATATCTGTCCTGATAATATGATACTCCACATCCAAGGTTCTGCATAGTTCTTCAATCTGGCTGAGATTCAGATTCCCAAATCCCAGATCCACAGTGACTGCACACAGTTCAAAAGAAGCAGGATAGAAGCGTCTGAGCCCCTGCAAAGCATAGAGCAGTGTGAGACTGTCCTTGCCGCCGGAAATACCGACCGCTATTTTGTCTCCGGGATCGATCATATGATAATCATCTATGGCCTTTCTGGTAAGGCTCAACACCTGTTGCAATTTCATGGAAACACCTCAACATATAATATTAATGATACCGCAAAAAACTGTCAAATCCATTATACAAAGTATTTCATCACTTGGCATTAAATTTTTATGATTTTATTCAGCAAAATTCTATTGGGCAGAATCCAAAAAGATGTTATAATAGACGCAAAGACTTAGAATATAATAAAAATACAACATGAGGTTTTGCACATGAAGTTCAAATTTAACAGAAAATATCTTTATTGGGGAATTACGGCATTTCTGGTAATCGCCTGTAGTATCTTATTTTATTACGTATTGTTTCACCCCTCAAGTTTTACCGGCGGTATCCGCAAGATCATCAATATTTCCATGCCCATTATCGATGGTTTTGTTCTGGCATATCTGATCACGCCTGTCTTAAATAAAATAGAAAACTGTATCATTAAGCCAGTTTATCTGAAAGCGAAAATACCCATGACCCCAAAGAGCAAACGCCGTATGCGGGCCATGTCCATTTTGCTTACGCTTGTATTGATTCTTGTTGTTTTATATGAGTTTTTCGGCCTGATCATTCCGGAAGTAATCCGCAGCGTACAGAGTATTATTTTCCAGATGCCAGTCTATGTTAACAATCTTACTAACTGGGCCCTGGGTCTCATCAAGGATAATCCGGATCTGGAAGTGGCTGTCAATCAGCTGATCAATCAGTATTCCGCTAAAATAGTAGACTATGTCAATACCAATCTGCTTCCGCACATCAATGAGTTGATCAAGACACTTTCCTTAAGCGTTATCGGTGTCTTTAGGGCATTGTGGAACTTTGTCATTGGATTTATCATCTCTATCTATGTCCTTGGCAGCAAAGAGAAATTTGCCGGACAGGCTAAGAAAATTGCCTACGCGCTGTTTGACCGCAAGGGCGGTAATGAATTGATTTCTAATTTCCGCTTTATCCACAGCACATTTATCGGATTTATCGGCGGAAAGATTGTGGATTCCATTATTATCGGTATCATCTGTTTTATCTGTACCAACATTATTGGAACACCTTATGCAATCCTTGTCAGCGTGATCGTTGGCGTTACAAATGTAATTCCATTCTTTGGCCCCTGGATTGGCGGGATTCCAAGCGCGCTGTTAGTCCTGATGGTGGATCCGATACAGGCACTGTATTTCATTATTTTGATTCTTGTCATCCAGCAGTTTGACGGGAATATCCTGGGTCCCAAGATTCTGGGAGATTCTACGGGATTATCCGGTTTTTGGGTTATCTTTGCGATCACTGTATTCAGCGGCTTATTTGGCGTCTTAGGCATGGTTGTCGGCGTGCCCATTTTTGCTGTGATCTATGCCGCAATTAAATCTGTCGTCAACCGGCTTCTTCATAAAAAAGACCTGCCAATAGAGATTCAACCATATATGACCGTTGGCCAAATCGATGAATCCATGGTCTTTACCGAATATGTGCCTCCGGTTAAAGAAAAGAAAAAATCCAGATCAGTATTCGCTAAATTGACAGCCGCCAATAACAATACTGACAAGGAAGCTGACAAATAAAACAGGAAAGTAAAACATGATTGGTGTATTCATATTAACAGCAATTTTTGTGATCATTATCTATGTATATATGCGTCACAAAGCGAAACAAAACAAGGCATCTGATATCAATTTTGTAAGGGATTATCATGAATCATATCATCGTGTGAGAACACACAGGGAACTGCGTAATAAACAGAATGATTATCAGACCTATATTACCAAATATAACAGTTCTGAAGATTACAGGGAGCGCCGTGGGAAATAATGATACAGAAATATATATATTATGTTAACTGATATTCTTTTGCAACTATTCGTTAAACGTGGCTTTTGCGCATAGTTATATATCGCTCTCAACCCCCTAAAGACCATTTTTCAAATGATTTTCAGTCAGATCGCATTCTCACGTAATTTCATTCCCACAAACAAAACTCCCTAAAATCATCCAGAGAATGATTCCAGGGAGAGTTTGAAAGCTAACATAACAGCCTATCCGAGGCCGCAAAGCGGATCTCGCAAAGTTATTTGCGAGGCAAATTACTTTTATTACCGATTTTCAAAATCCTCAACAAATTGAGAGATTAGTTTGACAGAACCATCGATGCCAAGAACACCACTGTTAATGGACAGATCATAACTGTCAACACGCCCCCATTTCTTGGAGGAATAGTAGTTATAATAACTCTGACGCTGCTTATCCTTTTTATTCATCATATCGATGGCTTTCTGTTCCGTATTGACATCTTCAAAACGTTCCATGATACGTTTGATCTTGCTCTTTTCATCCGCATGAATAAAAAGATGCAGGCAGTTCTGATAATCATGGAGCGCATAATCTGCGCATCTGCCAACAATCACGCAGGGCCCTTCACTGGCAATCTTTTTGATGGTATCAAACTGTGCGAGAAACACCTTATGGCTGATGGGCATATCCACAAAGGAGGAAGAATTATATCCGAACGAATACGTATCCATGACCAGATTATAAAGGAAAGAATTGGTCGGCCGCTCATCATGACTCTGTATCATCTCTTCACAAAAACCGCTCTCCTTCGCTGCTCTTGTCAAAAGATCCTTGTCGTAAAACTTAATCCCAAAATATTCTGCTACTTTTTTACCAATCTCACGACCGCCGGAACCAAACTGACGACCAATTGTAATAATAGTATTCATACTGAACTACCCCTTTCTGTTTATCTCTCGGAATATCTTTATATATAATTATATATAATTTGCACAAAAAAAGCAAGTAAAACGATATATTGCATGTGAATATGTATAATTATTGTCATCTTTCATACAATTGCCAGAAATCCCGTACTTATCTTCTATTACTCTAACTTCAAAACTGTCTCCACTGATACATACAGATGCTGCCCTTCCTTTAATGTGATCTCCACAGGCCCACCTTCATAGTTTATGCCATCATATTCTGTAAAATTCATTTTCTTGTCATCTAAATCCCGGTCAGTAATCATGATATTATAGGGTTCGATTGTCATTTGATAGGTACCGGGGGCAATATCATATCCTACAAGATACTCTCCTGCCGGATAAATATGTGCACCCTCCTTTTCCTCTCCCGCATAAACCGGTTGTTCACCCGCCTTGATAAAATTGGCGCCTATTACCCGAATGTAACGTCCCTCTCTCAATTCCAGATAGGAGCGTTTAATCCATGCCCCTACTTCCTTATCCCTAAAATCAGGCATATCACTGCTATATACATAATAGACAGGTCTTTTATCTACACCATACACGGGATCATTGGATTCAAAAAAATAGGTGCCCGGCTCCAAATCCTTTCCCACCAGATACAATCCTTCCGGATAAACTTCCAGACCATCCAGCTCAGCCTTATCATTTTGTAACTGTACGGCTGCCGGAACGACTGTCTTTTCATAATCTGCATATTTTTCTTCTGCCTGCAAATGCTGTTCCTTCTGTACCTGATTCCAGAGAAACAAAATGCCGCCTCCCACAACACCGACTGCAATTATCAGTTCCATCAAAATCTTAAATTTCTTTTTGAGGGGAGAACGGATAAAATCAATGACTATAAGAAGCAGGGAAATCACCACCACTGCCACACACAATATCACTACCACAATATCGCCATTTACCCAGGAACCATCTCCCTGAATACTGTCCTGTTTGGCTTCTTCAAAAAGACCTTTGGCATATTCCCAAATTCCACTGGCTTTTTCTTTGATACTATCAGGCTCCGAGACAGTGCCTGCCGTTGCCGCATGTTCTTCTATCTGTATATCTTCCACTCTCATGACAGCCTCATACATGCCGTCTTCCTGTTTGATGAGGGCATACTCAGGCTTAAGATATCCTTTCAGCTTATCGCTTGTAAAACGTCCGCCGCTTATCTCCACCACGCTCTCATAATAATCCGTATATACTTCCTTCATCGGCATCTTCCCCGATCTATACTCTCCGCCGGTAATATAAACCTGACACTGGTCTGTCATAAGAAACTGCTGTACCGCATGGATTGTGCCATTCAGATATGTTTTATTCACCATACATACCAGACCGGCGTTCTCACTCTCAATCGTCCCGTCAATCCTTGTCTCTGAAGCATATACAAGCAGATGGCAGACCGGATTGCCTTCTTCTTCCTCGTTAACCTTCGGTGCACCCTCTATCCGAATACACGCCCCCTCTTCTACCGTAAAGCACTCTCCCGGGCTGCTTACATTGAGAAAGCTGTCCTCTGGTATCGTGAGCGTCACACCGGAAGCAATTGTCAGGCTGCCGCCATACCAGTTCAGATATGTATTCTCCGGCAGAGTGTAATCCTCCGTCAAAGTCACATCCCCTTCCGGATGAACTGGTTCTCCCTCTTCATATTCCACATCTTCCATCAGGTCACCGCACTCTTTTGCATAGACCTGTCCACCAGCAAAACCGCTGAAAAAAAGAAGCAGGAAAAGACTTATCCCGGATACAAAAACAGACAGCAGTTTCTTATTTTTATACATATTCGATTACCCTCGATCTTTCTCTTAAAAAACAGCCTCTTACCAATATAATATGATAAGAGGCTGCTTTTGCACTTTACTTATATACTATGTATCTTATGCAGATTTTTTCTTCATGAACAGTGTCTGGAAGCCTTCGATTACCAGGATCACTGCCAATACTGCCATCGCTGCTGCAAAGACGAGCTGGAACCAGTCGCCCCATGCTGCCGCACCGCCGCCGATCATGACAAGTTTATTCTTTACTGTGATGACCAGACTGGTCAATGTTGCTGCCAGCATAAATACCATAGGCACATAGAACATCTTGTTGTTCTTCCCTGCATTGCCAAGCCAAGCTGCGACTGCCATCAATGCGATACCTGCCAATAACTGGTTCGCCGCACCGAACAGACCCCAGATCTGGCTCAGGCTCAAACCGCCGAGTACGCAGCCAATGATTACCATGATTGCCGTACCTACGAGCGGGTGTGCAAGTGCTTTACGCACGCCTGCTGCATCCTTATATGTTGCCTCATCTTTCTTTAAGAACAGCTCTGAGAACATGAAACGGCTCAAACGTGTACCTGTATCCAGACTGGTCAGTGCAAAAACGGATACAGCCAGTGTCAGCAATGCATAAATCGTACCATAAACAACACTTGTCTCTGTACCGAACATGGTTGCGATACCTGCCGCAAACGCTGCGGAAGGAGAACCAAACTCGCCGCTCGTGTATTTCTCAAATACCATACCTACCGCAATCAGAGATACAATACCGAGCGCAGACTCGATCAACATAGAACCATATCCGATTGGCTTCGCATGCGCTTCGTTATCAAGCTGCTTGGAAGATGTACCGGTAGAAATCAGGCTGTGGAAACCGGAACATGCACCGCAGGCCACTGTGATGAACAATGCCGGGAACAATGTACCGATACCGGTCTTCCATCCAGTAAACATCGGAATGGTGAAGGTTGCTGTGCCAGTAAATGCCGACATAAAGATACCCAAAAGGGCAACAATCATCATCGCATACAGTAAGAAACTGGACAGATAGTCACGGGGCTGTAACAGGATCCATACAGGAACCAGGGATGCCACTGTGATATACACACCAATCAGCACGATCCATGCAGTACGGCCCATGATCAGACCTACATTCAGACCGAGAACAACGATCAGCACGATACCAATCACACCAGCGATCGTAGCCGGCACGGTTCCTACATGGAAACGGTTGGTAAGAATACCATACACAATCGCCAATACGATGAACAATACGGAAATCATCGCTGTGGTCTGGTTACCGGTAGGACTTGTGGTAATACCAAATCCGCCTTCCGCTGTGAAGAAAGTACCCGCCACAACGTTTACAAAGGAAGCGATTACCAGAATCAGCACTAACAGTGCAAAAATCGTAAAAAGCTTCTGTGCTCTGGAACCCATGGAATCCTTGATGATCTCACCAACGGATTTACCTTCGTGACGAACAGATGCAAACAGGGAACCAAAGTCCTGAAGTCCGCCAAAGAAGATACCACCGATGATACACCATAAAAATACAGGCAGCCATCCGAATACGGAAGCCTGAATCGGCCCATTGATTGGACCTGCGCCTGCAATAGATGAGAAATGGTGTCCCATCAGGACTGCCGGAGGTGCTGCCACATAGTCAACGCCGTCCTCCATCTCTACTGCGGGAGTCTTTCTTGAGGGGTCAACGCCCCACTGCTTTGCCAGCCAGGAGCCATAGACAACATACCCTATGACAAGCAGGACAATCGCAACAAGAATGATTAAAATTGCTGTCATTTTTCCTTCTCCTTTACTTTAAGGTTTTAAATAATATTGCGAATGAGCTTTTTATAACTCCGGCCAAAGCGGTTATAGACCGCGCGTCCGGAGGCCTGCTCAATAGCAACCAGTCGGTAATGGCTCCATCCCTGCAACCCCAGATGGTAGCTTTGATAATGGCGGAGCTTTGGAATTTTCCTGAAAGCTTCCTCAGATATCTTCTCTGCCACAATAAACAGTGAAACATCCGTATTGCGGTGGTCTTTGTGAGGCCTTACACGCTTCATCCCACTCCCCCAGGCCGCTTCATCGAGATGCATCAGTAAAGTTTCATCCAAATATTGTTCTGTGGCGAAATAAATATATTCCCTCGATTCCGCCTCTGCAAGCACTGCACTCTTTACCAGAAAGAACTGTTCGTCATGGGTATGGAATTCTGCCTCCGCCACAAAAAGCGGCTCCACGTCCTCCCTTTTCACATTATAATAGACCTGAAAAGACCGAAGCAGTTTTTCTAAGATTTCATTTACAGTCATTTTATTATCCTATTTCTTATATTCTTACTTATTCTTATTCTTTGGAGGCATTTTGCGGCGTAAATTCTGCATCCGGCAGACGTTTTTTAAGTTCTTCCAAAAGAATCTTCCCTGCCTTGGCTCCGGGCAGCTGAATCTGTGCCGCCTCTCCCCTGTCCGTACAAATCACCAGATTCTCCACTTCCAGATCACCCCGGCCGCAGCATAACTTGGCTGGCACCAGCATCACCCTGCGGAAACACCGCCTGATGTCTGCATAAGGAATATAATAAATCTTACGCATACGCCGAAAATATAATCGTTCTTTGCCGATGCGGACGATACCGATTTCCCGACTCTCCTTATAATCCTGCTCCAGATCCTGTTTCTCTACGGCTTGTGTCTGTTCCAGACTGTAGAATCTCATAAAAATACCCCAAAATGCATTCTCTATACAATAAAAGGTATCCGCAAAGGGATACCTAACCTGTATTTGATACCTCTTTGTATCAGTCATTTGCCCGCATCATGCAATATATCACTATGTATTATACTTATTGCATGATGTAACACCTATATATTGTGTTGGGGAAATGCTAATGGAATTAATTATACGCGTAAAAGTGGTAAATGACAAGAGTTTTGTCTATAATTTTTCAAAAAAAATTAATAATTATTTAATATTTATTCCCTCCTGAGCCGAAAAATCCCAGCACAAAAGAATCATAAAATCTCAAGCAAATGTTCAAAATAGGCCGGAAGCGGTGCACTCACTTCCAGATACTCCTGTGTGCCCGGATGTATAAAACCAAGCGTATATGCATGCAGTGTCTGTCCATCCAGCCGAAATGGCGATCTGCGGTTTCCATACACCTCATCCCCCAAAAGCGGATGCCCGATGGATGTCATATGCACACGGATCTGGTGCGTGCGGCCGGTCTCCAGCCTGCACTCTATATAAGTATACTCCCGAAAACGTTTCAGCACCTTATAGTGCGTAACAGCCGGTTTGCCGTTCTTATCGTTGATGGCCATTCTTCTGCGGTCTTTCTCATCCCTGCCGATGGGCGCATCCACCGTCCCCTCATCAGTCTTCAGCACACCATGGACAATGGCCCGGTAGCTTCTGGTCATAGAATGGTCTTTTAACTGCACAGCAATCTCCCTGTGTGACCGGTCGTTTTTGCAGACCACTAAGGATCCCGTAGTATCCCGGTCAATCCGGTGTACAATACCTGGCCTTAAGACGCCGTTTATCCCGGAAAGCTGTCCCTGACAGTGATACAGCACCGCATTGACCAGAGTACCGCTGTAATGCCCTGGCGCCGGATGTACCACCATACCTTTGGGTTTATCCACGATCAGAACATCCTCATCCTCATAAAGAACAGACAGGGGAATATCCTCCGCACAGATGGACGGCTCCACTGCTTCCGGGATCCGAAATACAATCTCATCATCCACCTTAAGCCGATAGCTGGCTTTTCTGGGGACATCATTGACATAAACCTGCCCCTCTTTGATACATTTCTGAATATAGGAACGGGAAAGATCTGTGAGTGCACTGCTGATCCATTTATCAATCCTCTCGTCATCTTCCTCAATCCCAATCTGATAAGTAAACTGTTCCATAAATTCTCTTTTCTATTTAAATTCCCGGTATCTCTTCTGCTTAAAGCTGATAAAATACAAATCCTTTTCCTTATATACAAACAACAGCAAAACAATCAGAAAAATAGCGGCGATCGACACATAGATATCCGCCACATTAAAGATCGGAAAATTCAGGCGTACAAAATAAATAAAATCCACCACATAATCATACCGGATCCTGTCTATCATGTTGCCGATCGACCCTGCCACGATCAGGCTGAATAAAATGTGCAGTTTGGTGTATTTCTTTTTGTCCGGCATTTTATAAAGCACATAACCCACCACACTCGTGATCACGATCGCCACAAAAATGAAGAAAACCTTCTGGTTGGGCAACATGCCAAAAGCGGCCCCCTGATTCTCCAGGTAATTTAATTCCAGTACGCCACTTATGATATTATAAGCTGGCTTATCCTTTAAATGTATGACCGCCAGATATTTCGTATATTGATCCAGCGTGATCAGACCGGCAATCACCAGCAGATCCAGAAATAAAAAGATTTTCTTTTTCAGGCTCATTCCCTCATATCCTCATCACTAAAATATATTTCCCTGACAGCCTCCAGAATCTCTTCCTCCGTAACATTCCTGTCAATAACTGCCTTCCCGACCTTTTTTAACAGTACAAACTTAATCTGCCCGGCTTCCATCTTCTTATCCGATTTGGTCAGCCGTACAATTTCCTCCGGTTCAATCGAATCAATGCTGATCGGCAGATGAAAGGGGACGAACATATCCCGCACCTCTAAGTACTCATCCATGGACAGCCAGTTATGTTTCCAGGAAATATAGGCCGCTGCCACCATCCCCAAGGATATGCACTCTCCATGCAGCATCTCAAAATGCATGGCCTTCTCTATGGCGTGACCAATGGTATGTCCAAAATTAAGCAGCGCCCGGTCTCCCTTCTCCGTGGGATCCTTCTCCACCACAAGTTTCTTGACACTACAGCTTCTCATGACCATCTCTTCCAGGATTTCCAGATCTCTGTCGTGAATCTCATACATATTGTCCAGCAGCCATTCATAAAAGGCAGCATCCTTAATCAGCCCATGCTTCATCACCTCGGCAAATCCCGCATAGAACTGCCTGTCATCCAGTTCCTTTAAAGCGCCGATATTCATATAGACCAGTTTGGGCATGTAGAACGCACCCACCATATTCTTATAACCGTCAAAATCCACCCCTGTCTTACCGCCAATGCTGCTGTCTGACTGGGCGATCAATGTGGTGGGAATCTGTATAAAATCAACGCCCCTTAGATAAGTAGCCGCCGCATAACCGGTGATATCACCCACCACCCCGCCGCCAAGCGCGATCAGAAGGTCTTTGCGGTCAAACTGTTCCTCAATCAGCTTCTTATATATTTCTTTCACGGTATCCAGTGTCTTATTCGCTTCCCCTGCCGGGAATACATGAAGGATCACCTTCCGGCAATGCCCCTCCAATATGCCTTTTACCATTTCCCCAAATAACGCAGCCGTATTGGTGTCCGCAATCACCGCCACTCTTCTGTTCTCTACGTCAAAAGCCAGTAACTCATCCAAAAGCAGATCAAAATCCTTTGTAAAAACAATATCATAACATGGTTTTTTCTCATAATTAATTGTCATTCGATTAGCCATCTTTCATGCCCGCCTTCCCTTGTTTTCCTGTATAATCAAGAACAGACTTCCTGACATGAACTGCCAGGAAGTCTGATTAAAATATCGTATCTTTCTTATATAACTCCTGTCATCACCGGTATCCCCTATCAAAATCCATTGTCAATCGGTACATCGAAAGAACCGGATAATATCTCCTGGAAGTCTCCGGAAATATCTACACTTGCCGGTGTGATGATAAAAATATAATGAGAAATCTTTTGCAGATTTCCCGACATTGCGAAACAGGAACCAGAAGTAAAATCAATAATCCTTTGGGCAATATCCACATCCAGACCTTCCAGATTTAAGACCACTGTCCGGTTCGCCAACAATGTCTCCGTAATCTCCCTGGCATCCTCCACCGTTGTCGGTTTGATCACACAGACCTCCATGCCGTTACCTGTCATCTTTTTGCTCTTGGGCATCGGTGTTACTTTCGGAGATGCCTTGCGAATCCCCTTGTCATCCTCCATAGAAGCGCTATCTTTCATCTGACTCGGCTTTTTTAACGGTTCCGGATCATCGTCATAAAAGTCATCATCATAGTACCCATCATCCTCTTCATCGTTCAGTTTCATGGCATTTAAAAACTTATCCATTACACTCATTACTGCATCCTCCATGTCTGTCAGACTTATTATTCTTTCTCAACTTATGTATACTAAACCGTGTTATAATGTCTTTCTCCAAATATGCCTGTACCGACCCTGACATATGTAGCGCCTTCTGTTATTGCAACTTCATAGTCTCCGGTCATTCCCATAGAAAGTTCTTCCATACAAACATTATCAATGTTTTTTTGTATTATGTCAACATAAATTTGTTTTAATTTTGCAAAGTATAGTCTGTTTTCCTCTGCATTTTCAACAAAAGGCGCGATTGTCATCAGCCCCTTCACACGGATTCCGGGCAATTTGGCGATTTCTTCCACCATATGCAGCGCCTCCTCGGAAGATGTGCCAAATTTACTCTCTTCCCCGGCCACATTGACTTCCACCAGGACGAAGACTGTCAGATTTTTCTTAACCGCTTCTTTGCTGATCTCCTCCGCCAGCCGTACAGAATCCACACTGTGGATCAGATAGACTTTATCCACAATATATTTCACCTTATTGCGCTGCAAATGTCCGATCATATGCCATCTGATATCCTTCGGCATTTTCTCATATTTATCCACAAGTTCCTGCACCTTGTTTTCCCCAAAGTCCCGGCAGCCATAAGCATAAGCCTGTTCAATATCCTCCACGGGTTTGGTCTTGCTCACCGCAATCAATTTAACGGACTCTGCGGCGCGGCCACATAAACCACAGGCTTTCTCCATATTCTGTTTTACATTGTCAAGATTTTCTTTAATCATATATAAACTCATTATCCCCCACCATGGAAGCATCCAGCACAATATAATCGTACACATTCAGGCCATACATCGTATTGGATTTCACCACTGAGTACTCGTCATTGTTATACAGGATACTGATCTCTTTAAAATCCGCATATCCTTTATTGATATTATACACACCGGTCAGAGTGCCCGTATAGCTGACGGCAAACTTCTCCGTTGATTCCGGCTTGATGATGTAATTGCCTGCCCGCAGGACGGTATCATCCAGATAATAGTCTGTCTCAGTCTCATGATAGATCGGCGTCTCTATAAACTGTGTGATCGCATTACCCTCATCGTCATAGGTCTCCAGCAGGACGCCATACTCACCGCGCTTACCACCCTTTGTCACATAAGATTTGGGCACGATAAAGAACTCTTTCTGCACAATCGAAGTATTGGGGATCTTAAGCCCTTTTTCATCCTCCAGGAGAAGTTCAATATCGATAAACCGATCTGTACAGAACGTGATCATGGAATTGGTAAAGGTGAGCGAAACGAAGTTGTCTCCCACTTCATTCGTAAAGATATCCACCTTGCCCCAGGCAGTATACTGATTCTTTAAAAACCGCACCTCCACATATACATCCTTACCATCCTGCCGTTTCTTCTCCAGAACATCCAAAAGTTCTCTCTCTGCCTGAATCACAATGGACCAGTCCTCACTCTTGCAAAGTTTATAGACCGGGTCTCCAGCCGCTACCAGATCATTGTTCACCAGATATTTTTTCTCATATTTCTCCTCATCAAAGTACTCTGCCTTCATATCCTGCAAAGTCAGATCCTCATAACCGTCCGTGGCAAACACCGCGATGCCGCTTTTGTCCGCATAGCGGTAATTGATCAAAGCAGTGCCGGAAGCATCGTTTAAGGCATCTGCATTTTCCAAAATATTATAATTGGCAAGCTTTATGACGGTTCCTTCTACATTGTGCTTGAAATTATAGACTTCCCCAAACTGTCTACAGTCAAAACGATTTGTAAACGAAGTAATCTCCGTCTTCAGTTCAGCCAGATCTGATTCTGATAAAGTATTTTCTCCACTCTCGCCAGCCTTGATATAATCGGCAAGCCTGCCGGTCTCATCAATCGTATAGACCAGGTTTCTGGCCGCAACTCGCTCTCCTTCTCTCGCGAAGTAGTTGATATACCCCGCATCCTGGCTGGTCACAACCTCTTCCTCCCGCAGGGCGATCCCTTTGTAAATATTATTGGAAGTAAGGGATCCTTCCATAACGCTGTATCCCACGATATGATCTGTCCTAAAGTACATGACAACGCAGATCACTACATAGATAAAAATCACGGCAAAGATCACCATACCGATGTTTAAATTGATCGGCCTTCTATATTTAGCTATCTTGTTGCGATCGTCAGCCACTTACAGTCAGTCTCCTTCTCTCATGATAATACCCCGCAGCAAGCTACGGGGCATTTATGGAATTTCCATTTGAATATGTATATTTGCCTATAAAGAAACGATAATCTTAGAGCGAACACTTTCCGGCAGCTCACTCTCATCCAAAGATATACTTATCACAAAATCTACATGGAATTTTTCGCTGATTTTCTCAATCTTGGCAATCTCTCTGTCAAGATTTTCCGCCTCCAGACAGGCAATCTTCAAAAAGCTGTCGAAATACATCTGTTGCAGATCATGATCCTGTGAAATGATTCCACAGATAAACCCGATAAACTCATCACTGTTTGTAACCAGATACTCCGGCACATCAATCAGTCTGATCTTATTGTTCAGTTCAAACATATGCTTGGTGCTCTTATCTAAATATACCACATTACCCTGTGCTTCTTTTATCTCCGTATTTACTTTATCAAGTAGATGCTTGGTCTTTCCTTTTCCCTTATTGCCTACAATGAATTGAACCATGGTAAAACCCTCCTAAAGTAAGATATTTATATAGTCTGTACGATTTACTCCATCTACCCATTATTATAAGGGAAACCTGCCAAAAAAACAACTAGAAAAGTTCATTCAACACTTTATTTGGCGATTCCCAGAAGATCACTCATATCCGCATACAGCTTTTCCCTGGAATCATCCTTTAGAATAACAGATATATAAGGCGTGCCGCTGCTGCTTCTGGCAAGCAGAATCAGGCAATGTCCCGCCGCATTGGTGGTGCCTGTCTTACCACCCACCACAGTCACATTTGGCGGCATATCGTAGACGCCCCTGAGGTACAGATTGGAATTCTCTATCTCTATAGACTTGTCCGCCCCATTGCCATCCATGTACACCGTTGTATAAGAACTGGTCTGTATAATCTCATTAAACAGCTCATATTTCAATGCTTCCTGAAAGATCAGATACAGATCATAGGCCGTGACATAATGCCCCTCCTGCGTCAATCCGTTGGGATTCATGAACTGACAGTTGGTGGCACCGATTTTCTGCGCTTCCTGATTCATCAAGGCCACAAAGTCTTCCACGGATCCGCCTGTAACTCCCTCTGCGATCAAAACAGCAACATCGTTGGCCGAATACATAAGCAGGATATGGAGCGCCTGATCCAGTGTCATTTTATCCCCCGGCTTCAGGCCGCATAACACCGCACCCGATTCCGTAATCTTCACATTTTCCGAGGCCACATATACATCATCTGGTTTACCGTATTTCAGCGCCACCAGAGCCGTCATCACTTTGGTCAGACTGGCCGGGTTCATCTGATTATTCACATTTTTGGCATAGAGGGTTTCCAGATTCTTGGAATCAAAAAGTGCTGCTGCTCCCACCTCTGACAGATTAATCCCGGATGCCGGGATATCCTTGGCTGCCACGCACAAATTGGCCGCAAAAGGCTCTATCGTCTCCTGATTGGCCACGTTTAAAAGCTGATAACTGCTGACACTGCTCTGAGCCGAATAGGGCATATCATACTTCGTACTGCCACATCCTGTCATACAGATCATGACTGCCGCAAGCACAGCGCTTATCTTCAGTTTGTTCTTCCTATTTGTACATTTCACGCCACTCAAGGTCTCCTCTGTCGAGTGATTTGATCAACAGTTCCGCCGATGCCAGATTCGTTGCCAAAGGAATGTTGTGCCTGTCACACAACATCACTACATTATTGACATCCGGTTCATGGGATTTCGGATACAGCGGATCACGCAGAAAAATCACCAGATCGATCTGATTATGCTCAATCTGGGCGCCAATCTGCTGCGCGCCTCCCAGATGACCCGCCAGATATTTATGGATCGTTAAGTTTGTCACTTCCTCAATCAACCGGCCTGTGGTTCCGGTCGCATAGAGTTCATTCTTGCTCAGAATCCCTCGATAAGCGATACAGAAATTCTGCATCAGTTTTTTCTTTGCATCATGTGCGATTAATGCGATATTCATAGAAACACCCCTGTCATTTTTTGCATTGAAGCCGTACATTCATTACAAATCCCACTCCGATATACAGACTCACAAGCGAAGTCAGCCCATAACTGACAAACGGAAGCGGAATACCCGTGTTGGGACTTGCACCAGTGGCCACAGCGATATTTAACATCCCCTGAAAGCCGATCAATGCCGCTACCCCGGCGGCAATAATCGTACCGGCTAAATCTTTTGCTCTCCTAGCTACCATAATACATTCAAACGAGATTAAAATCAATAACACAATTACAGCACAGCCGCCCACAAATCCAAACTCTTCCCCTATGACCGCGTAAATAAAGTCTGTTTCCGGCTCGGAAATAAAATTTCCGTTCTTCACCGAGGTAATCTCATTGGTATTGTACCCCTTGCCGTAAAGCATACCGGACCCGATTGCCGTAACAGAATTGGTCTGCTGGTAAGCCTCTGTTGTGGCATATTCTTCCGGATACAGCCAGGCAAGAATACGTCTTTGCTGAAACTCCTCTATGATTTCCTGATCCGGCTGCAAAATCAGCGTAAGCAGGATGATAAAGGCCGGAACCGCCACAGACAACGCCAGAATAATATATTTCCAGCCAATACCTCCCACAAACAGCAGCACACAGAACGTCAATACCACCATGATACTAGTAGACATATCCGGCTGTTTGTAGATCAGATAAATGGACGGCAGGAATAAAAGCACACAGGCGCCCACAATCCGTAATGAATTCATCTCATCCTTATGTTTCATGATAAACTGTGCAAAGAATAAAATCAATAATATCTTGGCAGTTTCCGAAGGTTGAAACTGAATCCCGAAAAGATTCAGCCATCTCTGGGCGCCGCCCGCTTCCACACCAATGGCCTGCACCAGCCACAATAACAGAATATTAACCGCATACATGATCCAATAAAACCGCAGAATAATGGAATAATCAAACAGGGAAATAACCAACATCAGGAAAAAACCAAACACAGCTCCCGCAGTCTGTCTTGACTGCAAAGACTCCTGTGCACTGCCAATCGCAAGAACACCTATAACCGTAAGCGCCACTACGAAGATAATCAGTTTAAAATCATAGTCCCTGATGTGATAGTGCCTTAACATGCTGCGTCTTCTCCTTTTCTCGTACTGCCGAGGCCACGAAACGGTCCTCGAAAGTTAATTGGATGACCGGAAATTCCTTGTCATGCCGAGGCCGCGGAGCGGTCCTCGCAAAGTTAATTTGCGAAGCAAATTTACTTTTGTTATTGTTTTAAATCCAGGATCGGTATATTGGCATAGAGGGTCGGATTCTTGAGGCTATGGCCTTTACCGCTTGTCTTGGTTATCTGTATCTCCATGCTCTGGGTATCAATCTTCATATATTTGGATATCACTTTCGCAATATCATTCTTTATCATTTCCATCATCTCCTGAGAGCAGTTGACTCTGTCGGAAATAAGCAGTATCTTCAGCCTGTCTTTGGCTATTTCTCTTGAGCTTTTCCGCTTTAACAGATTTTTAAACACACCGATCCCCCCTAACTTTTATGGAAAATACCTGATACCTTGGCCCAGAATGAAATCCCTTTCTCCAGATCCATAAAAGGAACTTCTTTGCCAAGCACTCTGTAACAGATATTTTGATAGGCTTTACCCGCCAATGTGTTACTGCCGACTAATGGCTCACCCTGATTTGTGGCTATGACCACATTCTCATCATCGGGTACCAGACCGATTAACGGCAGGGAGAGAATATCCACCACATCCTCCGAGGACATCATGTCCCCTCGTTTGACCATATCATGACGGATACGGTTAATGATCAAATCCATCTTATGTATCTCATTGGCCTCCAAAAGGCCGATAATCCTGTCCGCGTCCCGGATCGCAGAAACCTCCGGGGTCGTCACCACAAGCGCCCTGTCCGCTCCTGCAATCGCATTCTGGAATCCCTGCTCAATGCCTGCCGGGCAGTCCAGGATGATATAGTCGAACTGGTCTTTTAGATGACTGATCATTCTGACCATCTGCGAGGGATTCACAGACGTCTTGTCCCTGGTCTGTGCCGAAGGAAGCAGAAACAGTGTGGGATAACGCTTGTCCCGTATGATGGCCTGCTTGATGCGGCAGTTTCCTTCCACCACATCCACCAGATTATAGACAATCCTGTTCTCAAGCCCCATCACCACATCCAGGTTACGAAGCCCGATATCCGTATCGATCAGAATCACCTTTTTACCCATAGCTGCCAGACCTGTGCCAACGTTTGCTGAAGTAGTGGTCTTGCCTACTCCGCCTTTCCCTGATGTGACGACAATCACTTCACTCATAGCAAACCTCCGTTGATGAATTGTTATCGTCCACTAAACAGGAGATAATTCCGCAGAAATTTTCTCGGAGATAATCCCGAAGGAATTTTCTCCACCGCCCCTTTTTGTTAAAACGGCAGGTCGTTTAGTAATTCTTTGGTAATTGGCTCTATTATGACTCTTGCGTCTTTCACATAAGCAATCTTTGGCTGAACCTTTGGTTTGATCGACCATTTGCTCTGTTTCTCTGATGTCTTGTATTTGAAGTCGCCGATTTTGAGTTTTTCCGGCGACATTTCAAGCGCCACGACAAAATGCCCGTCCTCTCCGTTGCCGCCGGCATAAGCCTGTCCATAAAGGCCGCCTAAAATGACCACATCCTTGCTGGATACAATACAGGCGCCCGGGTATACATCCCCCAGTACGATAATGCTGTTGTCCGTCTCAAGCATCTGTCCGTCCTTAAGTGTCCCCTTATAGAACTGCCCGGCATTCTCCATCACTTCCTGATGGAAGGAGAGCTTTTGCAATGCTTTTACATAATTTTTGTTCGTCTCCTCATTCTTTCCCATAATGCAGAGAATATTCAAGGCCGAATTGGCTGTGATAATGTTGACAATCTGCCGTTCTTCCTGATCTGTCAGACTGCGTCCTTCGAAGGAAACTACCATACTTGCATCTTTAAAGAAGTTCGCAGATTCCTTAAATTTTAAAGCCACTTCCTCAAGCAGCTGGGCAAATGGCATCTCTCCATCCAGATAGATGGAAAGGCCGTTTGGAAAACTTTTGATGATAACGGGATTTTTCATACTCAACACCTCAATCAATCAGTCTGCGCCTATTTCACCGCCGACCAGCGTACCGGCTGTACCGGTAATGATCTCACTTTCCTCTTTAAGTCCATAATAATACTCATACACATCTTTGGCAATCTGTGCAGCATAATCAGAAGAATAACCATTGGCCACACGAACCGCCACGGCTATCTCAGGCTCCTCGTAAGGTGCATAACTGATGAACAACGCATGGTTCGGACGGTTTCTGTTCTCCTGTGCCGTACCTGTCTTGCCTGCCACATTCACATCAAGATCCGCAAAATATCTCTTTCCTTCCACCACCCGGCGCATACCGGTATGAATAGCATTCCAATAAGCCGGATCCATATCAATCTGGTTCCTGATCTCGGCTTCATGCACTGCAACTGCCCCGCTGTTATGATTCTCTATCTTGTCTACTAATGTTAAATTATAACATGTTCCACTATTGGCGATAGTTGTAACATATCGCGCGAGCCCGGCTGTGGTGTAGTTATTGGTTCCATGGCCGATCGCTGAACGGACGGCGTCAAGATTGGAAACCTCCGGTGCATATTCTTCGATCTCGACCCCGGAAAGATCTGATAGTCCATACAGATCCGCATACTTTGCAAGTCTGTTCAGTCCTACATTATCATTGTAAGTATCGCCCACAGTTCCCAGACGATATCCCACCTCATAAAAGAACCAGTTACAGGAACGCTGAATCCCGCCTGTCACATTCAAAGAACCATGTGCGCCCGGATAGATATGACATCTGGGAGATGGTGAAACTTTATCAAACTCGCCGGTACAGGTAATCGTATCCGAAGGCGTAATAACACCCTCCAAAAGTCCGGCCGTGGCAGAGACAGGTTTAAAGGTGGATCCGGGCGCCGTCCGCTGCTGGGTAGCATAATTGATGAGCGGATAGGACAGATCATTTCTTAAACTCGCAAAATATGCCGCGTCAACCCCATTTGCCATCTTATTATTATCATAACTCGGATAGGTGGCAAGCGCCAGTACATCTCCTGAATTTACATCAGTAACAACAATAGAACCGGAATAAGGATCCAAGGCAAGCTGTGACGGTGTGATATCCAGATTTTCGATGCGGTTACGGATAAAAACATAAGGCGTCATGCTTCCTGCCGTAAATTGGGCAACCTCTTCCTCGGAAGGTTCTACAATATTCTGCTCCAGCAGAAGCATACAGATCTGCCGGCCTGTCAGTTCATCCGCATTGATCATATAGCGGTAGATTTTTTTGTCAAAATCGATATCCGTGTCTATCTTTTCAAAAATATATTCAAGAATCTTATTATAAATCTCCACGGAATCCGAATACTGGGAACCGATCTCCAGTCTTGACACATTGATCCAGTTCTGGGCTATGGCATAATTTAAGTACTCATTCAAACTGATGACTTCATCTTTTGTCCAGGCAATGTATGTGGGATCATTTTTGTCCACCACTGATTCCATAATGATATCATTGTCATAGAGCAAGGCTGCGATATAGCTTTCGTAAACCTGATATTCTGTGGTGAGATCCACATACGGTGTACATACCTCTTCCAGTTCCTCCCTGAGAGTCGCAAACACCCGGGACTTTTTGTCCAGATATGCCTGCCGCACCGCCTGCTCTGTCTCTCCGGCATGTTCAGAGGCAAAATGTGCGGTGTCGATCACATTATTGTTGATGCAGGCAAAATATACATCGTATATGGGAATCGGTATATTGCCTCCGCTCCCGCCTTCCGGGGGCGTATACTCTTTGATATTCTCTATCTTGTTAAGCAGGATACCGGCAAGCTTCGATTCCAAAATATGATAACAGGCTTTTTGCAGTTCCGTGTCCAGTGTCAGCGTGACATCATTACCTGCCATTGGCTCAATCCTGTCACTGGTCTCGATCACCTTACCCAGGTTGTCCACATAGACAATCTCGGATCCCTTCCTGCCTTGCAGTTCCATCTCCATGGAGGCCTCGATACCGGATTTGCCTACGGTATCGTTGATATCATAGGTCTCATCCTGCTCCTGTAGTTGCAACAATCCTTCCTGATCTACCCGCCCTGTATAACCAATAACCTGGGCAAAATAAATACTGTCATTGTATTTGCGGATAGTTCCTTCCGCAACAGAAACCCCGTCCAGAGTATCTGCATTTTCCATCACCACCGCTACCGTCTTCTCAGAGACATTATTTGCCACCGTAGTCGCAATATACTTCTGGTAGCTGTTGGCACTCATGGCATAACGGATGGTAATGATCTTTAATACCTCATCCCTGGTAAAGCCAAGCCCCTCCACAAAACTGGAAGAATCCTCATCATCCGTATAATCCCCGATCCCATAACGGGATGTACTGCACAGATATTTGACCACATCATCGGCAGTTGCCGTCTTTTCCTTTTCCTTCAGGTCATCAATGGACGCATAGCCATAGATATCCGCCAGAAAACGAAGAAGCTGTGTGCCTTCCACATTGTATTCATAATTGCCGTTCTTGCCGATTTCGATATGAAAATCGCTGATCACCTTATCGCCGTTTTCCTCTATCATATGGATCAGGCGGCAGATCGTATCATTGAGCCTGGCGTTCTTTTTACGGCCAGACTCATACACGTCCTCTATGGTAACGGAATATGCCAGTTCATTATAGGCCAACAGGTTGCCATCCCGGTCTAAGATATTGCCTCTGGTAGCCGGCAGCGTGCGGTCTTTGGTGATTTTTAACTGAAAGTTATTATAGTAATCCTCACCATTAACGATCTGCAACTGAAAAATCGTATAAATCAGATAACCGCCCATGCCAAACAGCACTAAGACCAGCACGATCAGTCTGGAAGTGACCATATTTATGAAATTTTCTTTAAAATGTGCTAAGAGTTCCTCAAACAAACTTTTTTCCACTCCTCAGTTCACCGCGCTCAAGTCTGGTATTGATCCAGAGGATGAGCGGATACAAAAGCAGGGTGACCACAATCGTATACACAATCTCCGGCAGAATAATATGCCGAAGGTAGTATACAAAATCAAATCTGCTCCGCAGAAGAAACAGAATCACATAACAAATAATGCCATAAACAAAATCGCTGCATAAGATCAGCGCCACCGGAAGTTTAATATCCTGCGGATAAAAAATGGCTGAAAATTTACCGTTCATATAACCGATATACATATATAGCAGCGCATAATAGCCAATGACGCTGGCAAAAAAGATATCCACTAATATCCCGCAAAAAAAGCCAATCACAAGCCCTGTCTTCTCTCCCCGCATAAATCCGAAAGAAGCCGTCAGGACGATCAGCAGATTCGGCACGATACCGCCAAAGGCCAGAAACCGGAACACAGTACATTGCAGCAGAAAACATATTAAAATAAGAATTGCCGTGATAATGCCGCGCTTCATACCCTTCCTCCCAATCCTCTCTTCCTCGAAACCATCTATTCTTCTGTCACGGTCTGTTTTAATTCCATGATGACCAGCACTTCTTCCAGATGTTCAAAATCCACAGCCGGCGTGATATATCCAGACTTGGTGAGGTTATTGGAATCCGGATTGATGGTGTTGATGTAGCCGATCAGTATTCCCGGCAGGAACTTGTCGCTGATATTGGATGTGACAACTTTATCGCCCTCCACCACCACATTATCGCTATCGATCAACTGTCCAAATTCAATAACGCCGGAGTTATAAAGTTTCAGATTGCCGGAAACAACCAGATTATCGGAACTGGAAAGCACCATGGCGCTGACATTGGAATCATCCGCAATGATGGATTTCACCTTGGCCCAGTTAGGCCCCACAGACACCACCCGACCCACCAGGCCGCTTCCCGCCATCACATTCATATCCACGGCAACGCCATCCTTTGCGCCCTTATTGATCACAAAGGAATAAAACCAATTGCCGGAATCTTTGGCTATGATACGGGCACCTGTCTTCTTATATTCATCATACTGATTATCCAGATTATAGAGCTGCCGCAGATTCGTCAGTTCATAGCGATCTTGCTGTAATCTGGTATTTTCGATGGTCAACTCATCCAACTTGCTTTTAAGGATCTCATTTTCCGTGATCAAATCCCGGATACTTGCCAGTTCGTCAGACCGCCCTGAAAGCCAGCTTCCCACCGCACTGATTCCCTCTTCAAAGGGCACCACCGTATATCCTGCCACGGCACTGAGCGGCCCGCTGAACACGGTGGTATTAAATGTAAGCAGCACCATGCCGGTGCAGAGGATTGTTAAAATAAAAAGGAGATATTTACTTGGTAATGTAAATTTTTCTCCTTTTTTCTTGACGATTGGACTCATTTACTCATTCCTTCTATTGCATACGCTACCGATTTATAATTATCCTCTTTGATAATCGTTGCAAGCCCAAGCGCTACACTGGTCACAGGATTTTCAGAAACATTTACCTGGAGCCCTGTCCCCTTGCTCATAAGCTGCGCCAGCTTGCTGACCTGAGATGCCCCGCCTGTCAGATAAATACCATGACGATAGATATCCGCTGCCAATTCCGGGGGCGTACGTTCCAAAATCACCTTAATATTATCAATGATCGTATTAAAATGTTCCACCAGGCACTCGTCCACCAGCGCTGTAGGAATCTCGCGTTCTACCGGCAGCCCGGTAACGATATCACGTCCATACACAATGGCGCCCACCCGCTGGTCTTCCAGATCTAACAGTGAAGTCTTCACCACTTCCGCAGTCTTGCCGCCGATAATCAGACTGTATTCCCGGCGCACCGCCGCTTTGATCGCTTCATCAAATTTACGGCCTCCCACCTTGATCAGACGGCTTAAGACAATACCGCCCAGGGAAAGGATGGAAATCTCCGTGGTATCAAAGCCTACATTAACCACCAGAACCCCCTGGGAATTCTTGACATCTATCCCGAGTCCAAGACCATCCGCCACAGCCTTATCAACCATCATAACCTTTTTGGCTTTCACATTGGATTCCTTGATCAGATCCTTAAAGGCGCGCTTCTCCACCTCTGTCACATCCCAGGGAACGGCAATATAATAGTCCGCCGGACGTACATTGTTCTTCATCATATCGCTCAGGAAATACTTGATCAGCGTTTCCATATTCTGGATATCCGCTATCACGCCATTGCTCAGAGGATATGTGATGTTGATATTGCTGGGCGCTTTCTCGTACATCTCAAAAGCGGCGTCCCCATAAGCGAACAGCGTCTTCTTATTCTCGATGGCGATCATATTTTTCTCCACGAAAACATCATCATCCGCACGATTATATATTTTGATATTACTGGTACCCAGATCAATTCCAAACGCATTATTTGCCAAGGTAATTTACCCCTTTCTTTCTATTGTAGCATTTTAAACTCCCGACTCCAACGTCAAAAGACCGCTCTCCTTAAAGCTGAAATAGCTGTTATCCCCCAGGATAATATGATCTATCAGCGGTATATCCATCAGCGCGCCCGCCTCTTTGATCCGCTCCGTAATATGCAGATCATTGTCACTGGGCACCGGATTACCACCCGGATGGTTATGCAGAATCATGATTCCGGCTGCCTGCTCCTTAAAAGCCTGGATAAAGACTTCCCGCGGCGATAACAGAGAGGCATTCACAGTACCCTTGGACAAAATATGTTCCCCGATGACATGCATTCCGGAATCAAACATAATCAGCAGGATATATTCCACATTCTGATGCCGGAACCGCTCCATATAGTACTCTGCTATGGAGTATGGATTATGGTAACATAATGTCTTTCTCGCCTTTGCCTGAGCGATCCGCGTGGAGATCTCGGCAATGGCTTTCAGCTTGACCGCCTTCACCTCGCCGATCCCTTCGATCTGCATGAGATCATGCAGGGAAATCTGATGCAGCCCTAAAAGGCCGTTTCCGTTCCTGCTGGTCTCAGAAAGCACCCGCTCTCCCAGCTGTCCGGCGCTTATACCCTTCGTCCCCGTCCGCAGGATGATCGCCAGAAGTTCCGCATCCGTCAGGGACTTACCTCCATATGTGACAAATTTTTCATATGGAAGATTCTGCAACCTGTAATACTCATTGTTCTCACACTTTAGTGTTTTCATTCAGCCTCTTTCCCGACAGCGCTTCTCTCCTTACTTTCGGGAGCAAGTCCTCCTGTTTACATCAGGCGGTAGATCACGACCGCAATCGCAATCCCAATGATGCTGGCAATGGTAATCTTGATGGAAAGGCCAAAAGTGATCGCCAAAATCCCCAGATTTAGGATCATCGGCTCAGATAATCCGAAAGACTGTCCGTAATTTAAAAAAGTGTCGGGAAACAGACTGCCGATAAAACCGCCGACTACGATCCCTGCCAGTACCAGCAGAAAACAAGCCCAATTATTTTTATGCATAAAAATAATTCTCTCCTTTCTCCAACGCCCATTTTATCACAACCGGTTTTTGATGTATACAAAAAATGGTAAATTTCCACAAACTTTTATAAAAGAATCTTAGGCGCCCCGCTTAAAATCTGATGTTACCACGCCCTTATCCAGCAGGCGCTGCAAGGTCATCAAAATGCCCAGCTTTGCATGGGGAAATGTAAGTCCTCCCTGGAAATAGACCGCATAAGGCGGCGCGATTGGCCCGTCAGCGCTGAGTTCTATGGAAGAGCCGGAGACAAAGGCGCCTGCCGCCATAATAACCTGGGAGTCATAGCCTGGCATGTCCCAGGGTTCCGGTGTCACAAAACTGTCCACGGAAGCAGCTGCCTGAATGCCTTCACAAAAAGCAATCACACCTTCCGGAGAACCAAAGGTAACTGCCTGAATGATATCATGCCGGCTCTGCGTGGCATCCGGCACCACCGGAAAACCGATTTTTTCATAGACATTAGCCGCAAAAATGGCGCCCTTTAAGGCACTGGCCGTCACCGTAGGCGCAAGAAATAATCCCTGATAAAGGGAGGGCAGCACCCCCAGCGAAGCTCCGACTTCCTTGCCCAGTCCCGGAGAGGTCAGGCGATAAGCCGCATTTTCCACACAGTCCTTTCTGCCCGCAATATAACCGCCGATAGGCGCCAGTCCGCCGCCAGGATTCTTGATCAGGGAACCCACCACCATATCAGCGCCCATCTGTGAAGGTTCCATGGTCTCCACGAATTCCCCATAGCAGTTATCCACCATACAGATCACTTCCGGCCGGATGCCCTTGATAAAGGAAATCAATTCTCCAATCTGCGCCACAGACAGTGTGGGCCGTGTCTGATACCCTTTGGACCGCTGAATGGTCACAAGCTTTGTCTTTTCGTTTAAAGCCGACCTGATCCCTTCATAATCAAATCTGCCGTCCGGCAGAAGTTCTACCTGTCTGTAGGATATGCCGTACTCCCGCAGGGAACCCTTAGACGGCCGAATGCCAATGACCTCTTCCAGCGTATCATAGGGTTTCCCCACTGGAGATAATAGTTCATCGCCGGGCCGCAAATTACTCATCAGCGCCAGGGCAAGCGCATGGGTGCCACAGGTAATCTGTGGGCGCACCAGGGCATCTTCCGTCTGAAAAACCGCGGCATAAACCTTTTCCAGGGTATCCCGTCCCAGGTCATTGTAACCATATCCCGTGGTGCCAAGGAGACATGCCTCGCTGACGTTAGCTGACTGCATGGCCCGGATAACCTTAAGCTGATTGTACTCGGCAACCTGATCTATCTGTGTAAATCTTTCCTGTAAAGAATCAAGAATCTCTTTTCCGAATTGATAGACAGCCTCTGAAATGCCAAACCGGCCGTATTGTTCTTTCAGGTTGATCATTTTTTATCATACCTCCCGTTATTTTATTCTGCGCCTCAAAAACAGTCCTGCTTTTCGACCCATTTCCTGCATATACGTGCTATATGCGCTATCGAAATATCGGTATGCTCTGTCTCAATAATTTTATACAGTTTCGTTTATATAGAATCTAAAAAACAGATTGCTTTGGAACGGCAGGAAAAATTCTGTCCCACCATAATATTCCATTATAATTCCAATATTCGACATTTTATCCGTATTGCTCCCTGTTTCTCCCAAGAAATGACCAAATCTTTATCCGCTTTCATTTGCTTCTGCATATTTGCTGATGTTATCTATTTTGAAATTATCTGTTTACCGTTAATTAATGCAGGATAATGCCCTTTTTGCGCAGGATTTCCTGCATGTACTCCAGAATCAATTGACTATTATAGTCAAAGTCTCTTTTATCGATCCACAGGACTTCTTTTTCTCTCCGAAACCAGGTCAGCTGCCTCTTGGCAAAATGCCTGGTGTCCCGTTTCATCCGATAAACAGCCTCTTCCATGGTGATTTCGCCCTCAAGATAAGCAAGAATCTCCTTATATCCAAGCCCCTGCATGGATACCATATCCCTGGTACATCCCATTTCCCGCAGAGCACGCACTTCCTCCACCAGTCCCTGGGACAGCATCAATTCTACCCGCTCTTCAATCTTCTGATAAAGCCTGTCTCTGTCATCCTGTAAGACAAAATAGGCCGAATTATAAAATGACACCCGTTCTTTTTGCTCTCTGTTGTGCTCTGAAATTCGCTTCCCTGTCTTCTCGTAAAATTCTATGGCGCGTATTACGCGTTTTATATTATTTGCATGAATGATCTCACAGGAAGCCGGATCTATTGCCCGAAGCCGCTCATATAACACCGCCGGGCCTTTCTTTGCCGCTTCCGCCTCCAATGCCTTTCTAAGCGCAGTATCCTCATCATTTTCCGTAAAATCTATATCATATAAGACCGCCTGGATATAAAATCCGGTGCCGCCTGCCAGAATGGGAATATGGCCTCTGTCATATATCTGCTCCATCGCCTCCCTGGCCATGCGCTGAAACATCACCACATTAAACTCCTCTGTGGGTTCCAGCATGTCAATCAGATGATGCCTGACCCCTGCCATCTCCTGTGCCGTAATCTTGGCAGAACCAATATCCATATGGCGGTATACCTGCATGGAATCCGCAGAGATAATCTCCCCGCCGATCTCCTTCGCCAGACTGACAGCCAGTGTAGACTTGCCGACAGCCGTAGGCCCGGTCAGTATGACCAGCGGTCTTTTTGCTTCCTGCTTCATCAGTTTACAATCCTCTTAAATTTCTTTTCAATCTCCTGCCTGCTCATGGAAATAATTGTGGGTCTGCCGTGCGGACAATGATATGGATTATCCAGCGTCAGCAGTTCATCGATCAACTCTTCCATTTCCCGGCGGTTTAAACGCATATTTCCCTTTACGGCGGCTTTACAGGCCATGGTCGCGATACGGATGCGGATACTCTCCGGTGTGCCTGTTACTGTTTCATCTACCAGTTCATCCAGCACCTCATAGAAAAATTCACCCTCCGCATACCCGTACAAATCCATGGGCACGCCGCGGATGGCATAATCATTGGCGCCGAATTCCTCTATTACAAATCCCAGGCTTGCAAAATCATCAGCGTGATTTCGATAACATTCCATTTCCCGATTGTTAAACGTTACCACGATGGGGGGATTGAGTGTCTGGGAAACCACATTCTTTTCCCGAAACCGTTTCATCAGCCGCTCATATTTTACCTTTTCATGGGCAGCATGCTGGTCTACGATCAGAAGTTTATCCTGGTATGCGATCAGCCAATAGGTCTCAAACAGCTGCCCGATTATCTCATAATGCTCCTTCGCTCTGGCGGACAGAAGCCTGTCATCAAAAAGCGCCATCTGTTCCTCCTTTTGGGAAACCGGCTTTGCACTATAGACAGAAGCCTGCCGCAGAAGCTGATCCCGGATGGCCTGCCCATTCTTCTGGTAAATGGCCTGGATCGCCGGGGATTTTTCTGGAAGCACCTGGCTCTGCGCAATGCGGTTTCGCTCAAATGGCTCCGGGGCCGACTCTCTCTGCCCCTTCCTGCTCCCTGCATTCGCATTTTTATCTTTCCTTTTTTCTTCGGAAAGCGACACTTCCGGAATCATCTCCACCTCATGCAATGCCTCATGGATGGCTTCTTTTACATCCTCATAAAATAGCGGCCCGTCTGCAATCCGTACCTCCATCTTGGAAGGATGTACATTGACGTCCACTTTCTCCGTATCCACCTGAAAATGCAGGATACAGAAAGGAAACTTATGCTGCATCAGATATTCCCGATACCCTTCTTCCACTGCCTTGCTGATCAGTGTGCTTCTGATGTATCTGCCATTGATATAGAAAATCTCATAGGATCGGTTTGCACGATTGATCACTGGCTTTCCCAAAAGTCCGGTAACCCTCATCCCCTCCAGATCACATTGAAAATCCAGAAGTTCCGTGGATATCTCCTTCCCATAAATACGATAGACAATCTCCCGCAGATCATTGCTCCCCGTTGTGTAGAATTTCGTCTGCCCGTTCAGAAGGAATTTAAAAGAGACTTTGGGATTTGACATGGCCAGATGTTCCATCAGGTCTGCCACATAAGACCCTTCCGTCTGGGGCTGCTTCAAAAATTTCTTGCGGGGCGGCGTATTGTAAAACAGGTTGCGCACAATAATGGTCGTCCCCTGCGGTGCGCCCACTTCTTCCTTGTCCTTCTCCAGACCACCCTCGATCACATAACGAATCCCCGTCAGCTCCTCCGGAATTTTGGTGATCATCTCCACCTGGGCCACTGCCGCGATACTGGCCAATGCCTCACCGCGAAACCCAAGACTGACCAGTCTGGTCAAATCATCTGCTGAGGTAATCTTGCTGGTAGCGTGGCGCAAAAAGGCGTTGCCCACCTGAGATTTCTCGATGCCTCCTCCATTGTCGGTGACGCGGATCAAAGTGGTGCCGCCGTCCTTAATCTCCACAGTAACAGCATCTGCTCCCGCGTCAATGGCATTCTCCACCAATTCTTTCACGACACTGGACGGGCGTTCCACCACTTCCCCCGCAGCAATCTTATCAATCGTCTGATGATCCAGCACATTTATCCTGGCCATAACACATCTCCCTCTTCCTCGAAAAGTTATTTGCGAAGCAAATTACTTCCCTGCCCATCGGTTTTTCAGCTTATTCTGCAACCGGTACAAGGTATTAAGCGCATCCACCGGTGTCAGGTTGCTCACATCAATGTCCTGCAATTCCTGAATGATATCTTCATCCTTCACCGTGTCAAAAAGGGATATCTGTTCCAGATCCACCTCATCATATTTAATGGGCTTACGTTTCTCCCCCTTCACATTGACTTCTATGCTCTGCACCTTCTCGGTGATATCATTGTCGCTGAGCTGCTCCACGATCTCCTTGGCACGGTCTATGACCATTTCCGGTACCCCTGCCAGTTTTGCCACCTGAATCCCGTAGCTCTTATCGGCGCCGCCCTTCACGATTTTTCTTAAAAATACAATATCATCGCCTTTTTCTTTGACGGCAATACAATAATTGTTCACATTGTCCATCTTGCCTTCCAGTTCCGTCAGTTCATGATAGTGAGTCGCAAAGAGCGTCTTGGCACCCAGAATCTTCCGGTTACTGATATGCTCGATCACTGCCCAGGCAATGCTTAAACCATCAAAGGTAGATGTTCCGCGCCCAATCTCATCCAGCACAAGCAAGCTGTTTGGCGTAGCGTTTCTTAAAATATTCGCCACTTCATTCATCTCCACCATAAAGGTGGACTGGCCGCTCGCCAGGTCATCGGAAGCGCCCACACGGGTAAATATCCGATCCACAATCCCCACATCGGCCTTCTTCGCCGGCACAAAGGATCCTATCTGTGTCAGCAGTACGATCAGCGCCACCTGCCGCATATAAGTGGACTTGCCGGCCATATTCGGGCCTGTGATCACGGCAATGCAGTGTTTCTGATTATCCAGATAAGTGTCATTGGCAATGAACATATCATTCTGTATCATCTGTTCCACCACCGGATGACGGCCTTCTTTGATATCGATCAGGCCTTTTTCGTTAAGCTTGGGTCTCACATACTGATTATGTTCCGCCACAAAGGAAAGGGACGTAAACACATCCAGTCTGGCGATCGCCCTGGCCGTTTTCTGGATCCGCTCCACCTCCTTGGCGATGGCATCCCGAATCTCGCAGTACAGATCATACTCCAGACTAAACAGCTTATCCTCTGCATTTAGGATATTGTCTTCCAATTCTTTTAATCTGGGCGTGGTATATCGTTCTGCATTGGCCAGCGTCTGCTTGCGCACATAATCCTCCGGCACCTGGTCCTTATAGGAATTGGTAACTTCAAAATAATAACCAAAAACTTTATTATACTTGATGCGCAGATTGCGGATGCCTGTGCGTTCCCTGTCTTCTTCCTCCAGAGCCGCCAGCCAGTTTTTGCCATCCGTCTTAGCCTTCTTGAGGGCATCTATAGTCTCGTTAAATCCCTCTTTGATAATACCGCCCTCCTTGATGGCAATCGGCGGTTCCTCCACGATCGCATCCTCGATCAACTGGTAAATATCCTCCAGGGGATCCAGATTCTTGCGAATTTCCATTAAAAGCGGCGCTTCAAAATCGCCCAGCACAGTCCGGATGGAGGGGAGCATTGCCAGGGAATTACGAAACGCGATCAAATCCCGGGGATTGGCCGTCTTATAGCTGACCTTGCCGAGAAGCCGCTCCAGATCATAGATGGTATTTAAATATTCCCGCATTTCCTCCCGATCCACACTCTTCTGACTCAGCGCCTCCACCGCATCCAGGCGCTGTTCAATCTTATCCCGATCGATCAGCGGCTGTTCTATGTATTTGCGCAATAGACGGCCGCCCATGGCAGTCCTGGTACGGTCCAGCACGCCCAGAAGGGAACCCTTCTTCTGTTTCTCCCGCAGGGTCTCTATCAATTCCAGATTTCTCCTCGTGGAACTGTCTAAAAGCATGTATTTGCTGGTCAGGTAGGGATAAATATTGGTAAAATGCGAAAGCGATGTCTTCTGGGTCTCATACAGATACTGCAAAAGCGCCCCGGCCGCGATCAGACCTACCGGGAAATCCTCAATCCCCAGGCCTTTTAAGGTATTTACCTTAAAATGTTTCATCAGATTTTTCCGGCAGTTCTCTTCATCAAAGTAATGAGGCGGCAGAGAATAGACCGATACATTCAGCCGTGTTTTCAAATCTTCAATATCATAGCCGCTGACAAAAAACGGTTCATTACAGATTACCTCGGAGGGCGCATATTTATTAATCTCATCCTGCAATCTGCGGATATCTTCCACCTCTGTCAGATAATAATCCCCTGTGGTGACATCTGCCACCGACATGCCGATCTTACCCGGAAAATAACTTACACATACCAGATAATTATTCTTGGTATCATCCAGTGCCTGGATATTTAAATTAGTACCCGGCGTGGCGATCCGGATTACCTCCCGCTTTACGATTCCCTTAGCCATCTTGGGATCTTCCACCTGTTCACAGATAGCCACCTTATATCCTTTGGAAACCATCTTGTTCAGATAGCTGTCCACCGCATGGTAGGGAATGCCGCACATGGGTGCACGCTCCTCCTGTCCGCAGCTTTTGCCCGTCAGTGTAATCTCCAGCTCTTTTGAGGCAATCAGCGCATCATCAAAGAACATTTCATAGAAATCACCCAACCGATAAAAAAGAATACAGTCCTGATATTCCTTTTTTGTCTCCAGATATTGTTGCATCATTGGTGTCAATTCAGCCATAAGTCTTAACCATCTTCTTTCTAATCTCTTGTATCGCAATCGCTCTGCCGCAAGCAAATATTTAGCATGAAACTCACGAACAGCAATTGACCGACCAAGTCAGTCTACTATATGTCCCGTATAATAAAATCCATGGCAGGTATCCAGCGATACCTGGACCAGTCTGCCGATCAGGGAAGGATCCGCCGGAAAGTGCACCAGCATATTATTGGAAAGCCGACCCGTCATGAGAGAGGTATCCTGTTCGTTCACTTCCTCCACCAATGCCTCCATGACTTTGCCCTGTAACAGGGCTGCCCTGGCCCTGGCCGTATCCTGCACCACCTTTAACAGCTTGTCAAATCCCTCTCTGACCACTTCTTCCGGCACCTGATCCTCCATGGCAGCCGCCGGTGTTCCGGTTCTCTTGGAATAGATGAAAGTAAAAGCATTATCATACTGTACCTTCTGCACCACATCAATGGTCTCCTCCACATCCGCAAGAGTCTCTCCCGGAAATCCTACAATAATATCCGTGGTGATGGCGATGTCCGGGATAGCCGTCCTGATCTTCTCCACCAGGGCCAGATACTGTTCTTTCGTATATCTTCTGTTCATAGCCTGTAAAATCCGGTCAGACCCGGCCTGTACGGGCAGGTGTAAGTGTTTGCAGATTTTCTTTGAATCCCGCATCACCTCAATCAGTTCGTCTGACAGATCCTTGGGATGGGATGTCATAAAGCGTATCCGTTTCAGTCCTTCTATCTTTTCCACCTCGCGAAGAAGTGCTGCAAAGGTGATGGGATGCTCCAGGTTTTTGCCATAAGAATTGACATTCTGCCCCAGAAGCATGATTTCCACCACACCGTCCTCTACCAGACGTTCAATCTCTCTTAAAATCTCCTTCGGATCCCTGCTTCTCTCACGGCCCCGCACATAGGGCACGATGCAGTAGCTGCAAAAATTATTACAGCCAAACATAATGTTGATGCCGGATTTGTAGGCATATTTGCGGTTTACCGGCAGCTGTTCTACAATTTGATCCGTTTCCTGCCAGATATCCACGATCATCTCCTGATTTTCATACATGGTCACCAAAAGCTGGGCAAATTTGAAGATATTATGGGTACCAAAAATCAGATCCACAAATCGATAGCTTTTCCTAAGTTTCTCTATCACAGCAGGTTCCTGCATCATGCAGCCGCAAAGAAGAACCCTCATATGGGGATTCTTTTTCTTCAGGCTGTTTAGATATCCCAGCCTCCCATACACCCGCTGGTTCGCATTGTCACGCACCGTACACGTGTTGTACAGCACCAGGTCGGCTTCCTCCTCTGATTCTGTGAGTTCATAGCCAATCTTTATGAGAATCCCTGACAGTTTCTCAGAATCCCTGGCATTCATCTGACAGCCAAATGTAACCACGCACCCTCTCGGCGCCCGGCCCAGGCGTTCACTTTCTTCTTTCACATATTTACGGCACTTTGCTATAAAATAATACTGGCGGGCCGATTCCTCTTCCGGCGGCTCTGCATTTATCTCTATTTTATCTAAATCAATTTCGTTATACATTTTTCTTGATTTTTTTCCTTTTCTATTATACAATATATAAAAAGAAGCGGGTTTTTTACCGTACGGCTTATGGCTCAAGCGGGGTGCTCGTTTCTTTTTTTATGTTTATTATGTCATACAAATACAGTTTCCCGTTCTCTGAATGTCTTATTACCAACTCTGCATGAAACACATTATACCTTAAAACATCATTATTTTCATCAAAAACAGGAATTGCAAATCGGGAATCATACCGATACCAACCATATTTTGCATTTTTATCATGTTTCTTTTCTAGATTTTCCTGAAATCTTCTGTTTTGCGCAATTTCTATCATCTCAGGGATTCCTTGCGCGGCATTTGCTTTTGCCTTTGCTAATGCTCCTTTTAATTTTGCAGTATAATTTGAGCCTGAATACTCATCAGGTAAATCACTGCCAATATATATGATTTCTTTACTTTCAGCGATTTCTATAAACTCTCCAACATACTGTTTTAAATATTGTTCAACTTCATCCCAATCTATATTTCTTTTCCCTTTAAATCGAATGTCATTCACAATAACAATCTGATTTCCATTCACATCTTTTATAACACTTATGTTTCTTTCCATAACCTCCCTATCCGTTCTCCTCCCGTATCTTTTCCGAATCTTGTTTACTCAAACGTTCTGACAGCCGAATGTGACCACGCACCATCTCGGCGCCTGGCTCAGTTATCTGCCTGCTGAACTCAAGTTGGCTTCTTAAACCGCTGGCCGCCAGCACGCCGTGTCCCGCCGGTCTGCATTTCACAGCAAAACCCGGCAGTGATACCTACTTCCGGGTTTGTTCTGGGTTTATGCTCTTCTATCGGAGTTTCCTCATATTTGCCTATATTTTCTTACAGCACGCCACTGCCAGTGCGCCCGGCCCGATATGACAGGCCACACTCAGCGATAACGGATCCATATGCACATCAAATCCAGGAAATGCCTCCAGCACTTCCTTTTTCAACTGATTAGCCGCATCCAGATCATAAGTATACGCTATTTGCAGCCAGATATTCTCTGGAGATACACCGCCGAATCTCTTATCCATATCGCCCCGGATGGCATTGATCATGATAGATTTTCCCTGAGATACGGTTCTGGCCTTGGCAAAGGCATCCAGCTTATCTCCCTGAATCTGGAGCACTGGTTTGAGGCGCAGAATTGTTCCCAGCGCCGCCGCTGCCGGCGTGATCCGGCCGCCTTTCTTCAAATAGTATAAAGTATCCAGCATAATATAGATACTGGAATTAAATTTATCTTCTTCCAGAAACTGCTTAATCTGCGCCGCATCCATGCCCCGCTCTATCAGCGCAAGCGCATCCAGCGCCGACTGTCTCTGGGTCACGGAAATGCGCTGGTTATTCACCACCTGCACCTTCCCATCATACTCCTCGGCAAGCATCATGGCGCTCTGACAGGAACCGCTCAATCCGCTGGACATAGGAATATGCACAATCTCATCATACTCCTCCAACACCTCGTCCCACATTTTTAAGATGGCGTCCGGGCTGGGCTGGCTTGTGATCACATCCGCCCCGCTTGACAACCGCTCATAAAAAGCATCCTGCGTCAGTGTAATATCCTCATAATATGTCTCATCATCAATCATGAAAGGCATAGGAAGCACATAGATACCATACTCTTTTGCCTGGGATTGGGTAATGCCGCTGTTACTGTCAGTGATGACTGCAATTTTCTTTGCCATATAAATACATTTCTCCCACTTTTCTAAAATATCCTATCTTAATCATCTTACTGTCAGATAGTCCTAAAGTCAACCTCATTTATCATATCCTTGTTCAAACGCTCCAGCAAACCCTGATATTCCACCCCGGACAGTTCCCAATCCTCCATCAGGATCCTGTCAGCCCAGTCGCTGGCACACTGTAAGAGCGCCGCATCCTGATAAATATCCCCCAGCACAAACCTAAGATCCCCGCTTTGTCTGATTCCGAAAAGATCCCCCGGCCCACGCAGGGCAAGATCCTGACTGGCAATATAAAATCCATCATTGGACTCATTCAATATCTTTAACCGCTTCATCGTCTCAGGCCGCTCTGACTTACTGATAAAAATGCAATAAGACTGTTTATCGCCACGGCCCACACGTCCACGCAGCTGATGCAGCTGTGCCAGCCCAAACCGTTCTGCATTCTCCACCATCATCACCGTGGCATTGGGCACATTGATACCCACTTCTATGACTGTGGTGGATACAAGCACATCGATATGATGGGCGCCGAATTCTTCCATAATCCGGTTCTTCTCAGCCGCTTTCATGCGGCCATGCAAAGAGGCAATCTGAATGGAAGGAGAAAGAGCATGGCGCAGTTTCAGGGTATAGGATGCCACATCCTCCAATTCTTCCATCTCCCCCTCCTCCACCATGGGACAGATGACATATACCTGTCTTCCAGCCGCCACTTCTTTTTCAATGAATTTATAGGCGGTCTGTCGATAAGAAGTATTCACCACGCAGTTCTTGATAGGAAGCCTGTCGGCCGGCAGCTCGTCCAGGACGGAAATATGCAGATCTCCGTAAAGAATGATCGCCAGCGTTCTGGGAATGGGCGTTGCACTCATCACCAGAACATGTACGGTATTGCCTTTCTGCATCAGGCTCTCCCGCTGTCTGACCCCAAAACGGTGCTGCTCGTCCGTGATCACCAGCGCCAGATTGTGATAGACCACTTTTTCCTGAATCAGGGCGTGGGTTCCCAGAACAATATCCGCCTCCCCGCTCTCAATCTGTGCATAAATCTCCCGCCGCTCCCTGGCCGGCGTAGAGCCCGTCAAAAGCACCGGATGAATCTGTAGCCGATACTTCTTCTGCATTTCCAGCAAGGTCTCATAATGTTGTCTCGCCAGCACCTCTGTGGGCGCCATCATCGCTCCCTGACAGCCGTTGGACACACACATGAGCAGGGAAAGAAACGCCAAAATCGTCTTGCCGGATCCCACATCTCCCTGAATCAGCCGGTTCATGGTGCGATCGGATGTCAAGTCAGCCTGAATCTCTCCCCACACCCTCTGCTGGGCATCGGTCAGCCGGTAAGGCAGGGCCTCTATCAGACGGCCGGTCTGCGCCACCTCGATCATGGGATGGGCATTTTTCGTCTGCTCACTGGTATCCCGCATCCTGCGAAGTACCAGAATAAAGCGGAAAAACTCATCAAATACCAGCCGCTCCCTGGCCTTCACCAGGGTCTCCCTGTCTGTCGGGAAATGCATCTGCCTCACGGCTTCTTCCAGAGAACAAAACCCCTGCGCCTCTCGAATCCTGTCCGGCAGAGGATCCACAGACAGATCTACCAGAGAAATAGCCTGTCGCACGGCCTTGGTGATGGCATTGTTGGTAAGCCCCTTGGTGGTGGAATATAGAGGCAAAAGATGGTCCACAAGCGCCATATACTCTTCCGGTTTATAAATCTTACCCTGCTCCATCACGTAATGGGTACCCTTTCGCTGCAATCTTCCGCGAAAGATATATGGGATGCCCCTCTTTAGACTATTTTTTAAATAAGGCATGTTAAAATAGGTCATGTGCACCTGGATACCGTCACAGACTGCCTCAAAAGTCGTGATGCTCAATCCCCTCACATGTCTGGTGGCAACAGTTCCCCCAATCTGCCCGACCACAGCCGTTATTTCCTCCAAAGGCGCTTTTTCCGGAGAAACAGGTCTGGCAAACTGTTCATAATCTCTGGGATAATAACGCACCAGTTCTTCCGCCGTTGTGATATATAATTTTTGAAACAGGCCGGCCGTTTTTTACCCGACCCCCATAAACGACATGTTATCCATAAACACTCCCTAAAAAGACAGCCGACAAAATAAATGTCCGCTGCCTTTGCTGATAACAACGTATAGGGTTCTATTCCGCCGATACGATATAATAGTAGATTGGCTGGCCGCCATACTGCAATTCAATATCACAATCCGGGAATTTCTCTTCGATCTGTCCCCGCAGTTTCTCGGCGTCTTCTTCCGTAATCTCTGCACCGTAATAGATACTGATCAGCTCCATCTCTTCCGTCACCATAGCCTCCACCATGTTTAACGTAACACTGGAAATTGCTGTTCCCACAGAGAGGATACCCTTGTCACCAAGACCCATGAAATCGCCCTGTTTAATCTCCTGGCCGTCAATGTTCGTATCTCTAACCGCATAGGTAACCTGCCCGGTAGCCACTCCTTTCATCTCTTCCATCATAGCCGTTGTATTTTCCTCCACCGACAGATCCGGCACATAGTTGATCACCGCCGTAATGCCCTGCGGTACTGTCTTGGTGGGAATTACCACAATATCTTTATCCTTTACCAGAGACTGGGCCTGATTGGCTGCCAATATGATATTCTTATTGTTGGGCAGAATGAAAACATGATCCGCGTTCACCTTATCGATGGCATTCAACATGTCTTCCGTGCTGGGATTCATGGTCTGACCGCCCTCGATAATATAATCCACGCCAAGTCCCTTGAAGATTTCCCCAATGCCGTCACCTACGGATACTGCAATAAAACCGACATCCTTCTTCGGCCCCGGCAGATCGTCTTCTTCCTGCTTCTTCTCCTCTTTCTGAGAAAGTTTAAACAGCTTCTCCTGATGTTCCAACCGCATGTTGTCAATCTTCATATTAGATAATGCACCGTATTTCAACGCCTTCTGGATCGCCAGACCAGGATCGTTGGTATGTACGTGCACCTTTACCACGTCCTCATCTGCCACTACTACAATGGAATCACCAATGGACTCCAGATAGGCCTTAAAATCCATCTCTGTCTTAATGTTAAATACCTTATTCAACATAATGATAAACTCGGTACAATAACCAAACTTAATATCCGCATTGGCCTGTGCTTCGAAATTCGGTGTCCCGGATTTGGATGCTGCGGTTCCGGCACTCGCCTTGTCAAGCGTCAGGTCGATCTCCTTACCGAGATATGCGTCATAAGCGCCCTTCAATACCTGCATCAGCCCTTGACCGCCAGAGTCAACAACGCCCGCCTGCTTTAAGACCGGCAAAAGTTCCGGCGTCTGTTCCAACACTTCATCCGCATGGGCGATCACCTGGGATAAAAACTCTGAGAGATCTGTAACCCCTGCATCTGCAAGTTCCCTCGCCTTTGTGGCTCCGCCTTTGGCCACAGTGAGGATCGTGCCTTCCTTTGGTTTCATAACCGCTTTATAAGCTGTCTCCACCGCCTTCTCAAAGGCTGACGCCAGCACCGGAATCGTAATCTCCTGACACTCTTTTACCCCTTTGGTAAAGCCCCTGAAAAGCTGAGACAGAATCACACCGGAATTACCTCTGGCACCGCGCAGAGAACCGGAAGAGATTGCTTTACACAAAGATATCATATCGATATCTCCCATATCATAAAGTGCTAAAACCTCTCTGGCCGCAGACATAATCGTCAATGTCATATTGGTACCCGTGTCGCCATCCGGCACCGGGAATACATTTAACTCGTTGATCCATTCCTTTTTACTTTCAAGGTTCTTAGCACCTGCCAGGAACATTTTTGCCATCAATTTGGCATCTATTGTATTTGAATCCACCTTATTTGCTCCTCCCTTAGTCAATCACTTTCACACCTTCTACGAAGATGTTGATCTTTTCTATCTCAATCCCGGTAAACTCTTCCACCTTATATTTGACACTGTCAATCAGATTGTCCGCCACGGCCAGGATACTCACACCGTATGAGACGATGATATGAAAGTTAAGTGTCAGTTTGTTATTGTTTAAAAAGACCTGGATTCCCCTGGTCATGCTGTCCTTTTTTAATAGTTTGACCAGACCGTCCTTGACGCTCATACTGGCCATACCGACCACACCGAAACATTCCATCGCCACAGTACCCGCATACTGGGCTATCACTTCCTGATCAATAGAAATATTCCCCATATGGGTGTCCATCGAAGAGACTTTCATAGATTACCTCCTTATTATTCTAAACATATATTGCTATTATAACCCGATATACCAAAAAATGAAACAAAAAATATACTATATTTACCAACAGCATAAATTTTATGCCCAAAATATGTAATTAATGCTTGCATTATGTTCTGCTTTCTGCTATTATACAAATGTTGCATAAATCGAGCGTTGCTCGATTCGAGCTCCGCTTCGCGGCCTCGGAAAATAACCGGGAAATTTCTCAATTGTGAGATTCGCTCCGCGGCCTCGGGCATAAGACATAACCAAGAATCGTGAGGAGGTGCAAAGATGGCTAAATGTGATATTTGTGGTAAGGGCGCTCATTTCGGAAACAACGTAAGCCATTCACATAGAAGATCTAACAGAATTTGGAATTCCAATATCCAGAACGTGAAATGTAAAGTAAATGGCGCCAGCAAAAAACTGCACGTTTGTACGCGTTGTTTAAGATCTGGCAAAGTAGAGCGCGCTTAACCTTCGTCAATATTATCGTAAACGTATGAAAGACCAATCCATCTGGGACTGGTCTTTTTATATTCCCTCCGCTTATCCGAGTCCGCGAAGCGGATCTCGCAATCGAGCTTGCTCGATTTGTTAATCTTCCGAAGGAATTTACCTTTTTTACGCCTGTTTGAATCCCTCATACTCTCTCTTCAGATTCTCGTATTCCCTGTTGATCTTCTGAATGATCTCCGTATCACCAGAAAGGTTGTCCGGATGAAAAATCTTATTCAGATCCTTGTAGCGCTTTTTAAGCGCCAAAGGATTATTCACCCCATGGAAAAACACGGACACTTCCGATATGCCCTCGTACACACTGTGTTCCTCCAAAAACTCCTTTTCTGCCGCAAGCCTTGACCATTCCTTGTCAAGCCGCCTGCGGTCGATATCAAGCTGCTGGAAACCATTCTGTAAAATCTCCAGCTTCTTGGCAAAAAACTGACTGTCTTCTTTCAACCGCTGCTGCTCGCTGGATATCTTACGGTTTAAGACTTTCATCTCTTCCTGAAACTGCACCTTTTCCTGCAAAAACTTCTCCTGCATCTGCTCCAGCTCTTTCGTGGCCGTTGCAAGACGGATATTTTCCCGAAAAAGCCAGGACTTCAACTCTTGCAGTTCATCTTCGGAACCATGCACCAGTATCTCCTCAAATTTTTCCATAGTACTCCTTCATCATATCAGATGTATCTGGTATCAGACGTTAATCGCAGCAAAAAAAATTGTACCCGATCAGCATAAGCAGGACAATCAGCACAAGCCCCACAAACCGGTTCGTCAAAAAAAGCATGACTAACATTCCGCAGGCGACACAAAGGGCGACAAACCCGATCATTTTTTTCATATGCTGCTATCCCTGTTTACGCTTTTACTATACTATATGTTCTTTTGCGAAAAATGATTCTGAAACCCGAACCCTACTTGTCCTGCTCTGGGAAAGCGATATCCACCGCCGCATCATCCTCGATCATCTCTTCCTTCGGCGCCGTAAATTTCTCCACAATATCCGGGATCATATCGAGCACCTTGGTGACCGTATCCTGATTCTTAATATTAACCAGTTTCGTAGACCCATTCTTAATCACAAGTACAGCGCTGGGTGTCATCTTGGCAGAAAATCCACCGCCGCCGCCATTCTTCTTATCACCGGCGCTCGCACCGGCACCCACTCCAAAACTCACATCCACTAACGGTAAGATGATCGTATCTCCCACCTGTGTGGCATCTCCTACCACCGTCTTGGTTCCAATCACTGCGTTCATGCCCTTCATCAGGGATTCTATCACACCTGCAAAATTATTCTCTGCCATTATGCTGCCTCCTTCTTCCATAACCTGAGTAATCTCTTGATATCTTTATTGAAATAAATCCGTACCGCTGCCCGCAGGAAAGTCCATGCTCGAATCTTTCCCTGGATAAACACACTGCCCTCGATACGTTTCCTCTCAAAGTCGCCGGTCACATCCACATGTCCGCCCAAAATCGGGTACAACATGCCGCAGACCGCCAGTATTTCTCCTGTTGCCGCCGGATCATCCATACCTACGATCAGCTTCGCCTCAAGCTTCTGCGGTTTCAGACTCTTTAAGATTGCCGCCAGTTCCTCCTTACAGAGTCCGAAAGAATTATGGAAAGCTTCGCTCTCCACAAGTGCTTTATAATACTGTATATTATCCGATATAGATTTCATTTTATCACAGAACCTTCGGATTGTGTACTGTATATTTTCAAACAGACTCTTAATTTTCTCGATCACCTTTCTCAGGATGACCGGCAGAGCCCGCAGCTTGTCCATAAAAGTGGGGGCCTCTTTTGTCTCATCGCTTTCATCCTCTGTCCCCGTAGCCTGAATCGTAACGGTCGGAATCTTTTCTTTTTCCACTGACATTATTTTTTCCGCTGTGGATGCAGATTGTTTCTCTGAATTTTTTTCCTGTGGCTCCCTATCTGTTCCTGCCTGAGAGTCCCCCTCCTCCGCTACATCGTCTTCCTGATCGCTCTGCCCTTCCTGCCCTTTCTGAAACGGCATCTTCCATATGGTGAAGATCATCAGGCGCACCCGCACAAGCGTCTCGCATGGATACCGTATCAGAACATTTAACAAATGCAACAGCCAGGTAACTTTCACCCGCACATCTACCGGTGGTTCCTCCTCTCCTTCCTTTCGCATGACTTCAATCCGATAACGCACCGGCACGAAAAGGACGCCAAGCAACACCAGTATGATAACTCCTATGATACATAGAAGCACGATCCCTATGATTTTTAAAATAAGCAATATGATATGTAACATCACACACACCTTTATTCAAAATGACTCTCATCATACACGCCAAGATAAGCAGACAGATCCGCCTCTCCGGTGGCTGCCAAAGCCTCCTGTGCAATCTTCTGTATCAGTGTAAATGCCTCTTCCTGGCTGCCCGCAATTCCCAGGACTGCCGGCGGATTCTCCTTATAATACCACTGTTGCAGCATCAGACTATGGTAGATTTCCAGCTGCTTTCGCGCGCCATCGCAGACGATCACGTAAATCCCCGGCAGCTTTTTATACTTTTTCAGTTTTCTTATTATCTTATCGGGTTTTTTAATAGTATCCCCAATATAGAGATTTTTATAAAACTTCATGCATTTCCCCTATCGTATCACAAAAGCACTGGACTTTGTTATCAATTCATAAAGTCTGCGTCCATTTTATCACACTTTTGAAAAATAGAACAGAAAAACCCATATGAATTTCAGCCGAATTTCAGGGTTTTCAATAGAATTGTTTTCTGTTATCATAAAAACAGGAGGGGATTCCCATGAAAAATATTGCCCGTATGGCTCTGGAAAACGATATGGTGATCGGTGAGGATGTTTACAATTACCAAAATGAACTAATCTTTCCGAAAGATACTGTAGTGACCGAAAAAGTGATCGCCAAGCTGGCGCGCCACTCCATCATGTGTGTCGCGATCAAGGAAGAAATCGACTATGCCACTACCCATTTTGAAAAAGTGCGGCTCAGCAGCGAATTCAAATATTTTGAATTTACCTATAATGACTGTATGCCCGTATATGGCCAGCTGATGATGGATTTTGTGGAAAAGGGCGTCCCGGTACGCATGAACAGGCTGATGGAATTGTATGTGAAGATTACGTCCTGTGCCAGAAACGGCGAACAGCTTCTGGATTTTCTATATAACATGCTGCCCAGAGAGGACGATATGACACACGCTCACTGCCTCAACTCCGCACTGATTGCCGGGGTATTTGGCACCTGGTGGAAACTTTCCAAGGAAGATATTTTCCTGTTGATACAGTGTGGCTTTTTCTACGATATCGGTAAACTGGAACTTCCCCAGGAATTGCTCTGGAAACCGGATAAACTGACTGATCTTGACTTTGCCAAATTAAAAACACATACCATGCTGGGGTTCAATCTGTTAAAAGACCAGCATTTGAACGAACATGTGATCAAGGCCACCCTCATGCACCACGAGCGCTGTGATGGTTCCGGCTATCCTTCCAAACTCCGCAGTGATAAGATTGATATCTTTGCCAAATATATTGCTGTCATAGATGCCTATGAGGCCATGACCTCCGCCAGAACCTACCGCCAGTCCTTAAATCCTTTTCAGGTGATCGAGAATTTTGAGCGGGATGGTTATGCCAAATATGACGAAGCCATTCTCCGGCCGATTCTCTATCATATTGCTTCCACGCAGCTTTACTTCAATGTGCGGCTCAATAACGATATGGAGGCTGAGATCGTGGAAATCAACAAAGCTTACCTGGCCAGACCCCTGCTGCAAAAAGCGGATGGTGAAAAGATTGACCTTTCCCGCCAGCCTGAACTTACAATTGCGGCAATCTACTAAGCCGCGCTCCCTGCCTGTATTTAGTCCATTATTTAACCTCTGTTCTACTATATATACGGTATAACAGGGGCAAAAGCACGCACGTTAACACGGGATACAAAATCATGATGATTGGCACTGCCCCGACCACCTTATTTCCCACCTGGTACAGATGAAACATACAGACTGTCTGTCCCATCTGTAAAAGCTGATCCGGCCAAAGTCCCAGCACTTCGGATAACACAGGAAGATTACTCAAAAAGGAAGGAAGAAACAGCAGGATAAAGGGGACTGTGACCGGCAAAACCATGGAATGTGTCCTGGCCGACAGGAACATGACCAGTGTGAGGATAAACAGGCTGCCCAGGTATCCGCCGCCCACGATCAGAAAATAATTTTGCAGATTGGTGATATGATAGAAACTTTTCCAACCGCCAAGGCTTGTCTGAATCGCACATTCTGCCCCATCCGTCCCCAATATGCCAAGCACCACAGCTGAATACCAAAAAATCACCGTCCAATAAATACCTGTGATGATCCATATGCCTGCGTATATCTTGGACCGGACGGCTTTATTCCTTCCCAGTCTGGCCGAAAAGAATATAGATTCCGCCCTGCACTGAAACTCATTTGCAAAAACACCCGCTATCGGAAATGCCAAAATCAGCACCGTCAGCATGATAATCGTAGGCGCATATTCCGCAAAAGCTTTCCACCCATCGGCATATTCATAATACAAAGGTGTCTGTAGTTCCCTGTATTTTGTGATAATAAAGTTTTTCTCTTCCTCCGAATATCTGTCTTTAGCCTCATCACTGTTTAACCAGTCCATAAGAACGACCACCCGTTGCTCATAGAACCTGGCCGCTTCCTTTGCAGTCAGACTGTCAACCCGGTAATAATCATACTCCCGAAAAGGAGTAAACGCATGATTCAGCATGTCCCTGATATCGGAAAAACCCTGTTTTTTAGCATACGCTTTGTTATTCTCCTGAACATCTTTGGACAAATACTCCTCTGATGCGTTGATTTCAGCATCTCTTTGCAGTACTTTCAACAGCACTTCCTCTGTGATCTCGCCGGCCCACTGGTTCTTGTCCTCCCGCAGGTGCCTTGCCGCCTCGATACCGCTTGCAGATTCTCCCTGCTCATCCACATACTCCACACTTCCAACCGTCAGGAAACATGTCAAAGACAATAACGCCGCCAAAAGCAATAACGCAATTTTATTTCCCGTCCTGGAAAAAATCTTTTTAATCTCAAACCATACCATCTTATCTTCCCCTCCTGACCATCAACCGATTTCTTCCGCTTCGCTCTTTGCGTTTTCTCCAAAATAATATAAAAACACATCTTCCAAAGACGCCTCTGCCCTTTTCGCAGATTCCGCCGGCCTGTCCCGGGAAATGATCCGCAAAGCCGCGCCTTCCGGCTCTGTTTTCATATTGGAAATCTTATAGTTACGCATATAAGCAGCTACCTGGTCCTTTTTTACAGAACATTCCCAGACATTTTCCGGCATGGATGCTATGATCTCCTCCACAGATCCCCTGTGCAGGATTGTCCCCTCACCCATAAGCCAGATCTCATTGGCGATATACTCCACGTCTGACACAATATGGGTCGAGAGAAGCACCAGTCTCTCCTCCGAGAGCTCGCTGATCAGATTGCGGAACCGTATCCTCTCATTCGGATCAAGGCCCGCTGTGGGTTCATCCAGAATCAATATCTTAGGATCATTGAGCATAGCCTGGGCAATGCCCGCCCTGCGTTTCATACCGCCGGAGAGTTTTTTCATTTTTTTGCCGGCCGCTTTTGCAAGTCCGACCTTTTCAAGCAATTCCCTCACCCGTTTCCTGGCTACGGCGGGACGGATTCCTTTCAGCGCTGCAATATAAAGCAGATAATCCTGTACCGTAAATTCCGGATAAAATCCAAACTCCTGCGGTAAATAGCCTAACAGTTTCCGGTATTCGCTGTCCATCTCAAAAATATCCCTGCCATTACAATAAATATTCCCCACTGTGGGCCGAAGCAGGGTACACAGCATCCTCATCAGAGTGGTCTTCCCGGCCCCGTTTATGCCAAGCAGACCATATACCCCATTGGTCATGGTAAGGGAAATATGATCCACTGCGGTAAATTTCCCAAACTCTTTCGTCAGATCATCCATTTTCAATTCCATCAGATATCACCTCCAGATAGCCATTACAGTTTTTAAGAATACGGTAAATGGCAGACGCCAACACAGACACTGCCAATCCCAGAAACAGGAACCAAATGGGCATCGTGATTTTTTCATAAATTTTGTCATTCACAACGATCATCATCCACCCACCGCTCCACAACAGACATAAGACGACCGCCATTGTCTCACTGAAACAATATCTGCTGCATAGTATCCCAAAGCAGATACAGGCCGTCACACAAAGCGGAAATAAAAAATGAATGACCAGTTGGGACAGTTCAAGCCCCAGCCATACCGATGCCATTCCACAGAATAAAGTAAGCAGAAAAATGTCTGTGATGCCGAACAGCGTCATCCGCGCCGCATAAATCTGGCGCAGGGAATAGTACGTGGCAGCTTCAATCTCCATACTGCCGCACACTCTGTTCTTCCATAATTCCGGAATAATCAGGATTACGAACAGGGAAGCCGCCACTCCCATGCTCCTTTTGAGCAGCATCTCCGGTACAGCCCTCAATGCCATAAACAGTACCAGTAGAAGAAAGGATTGGAATACCCACCATCTTTTAGGGATTATTTTCAGTTGTATCCATAAGAAATCCTGATACGACAGTGTACGTTCCTGCTCCGCCATATAAAAGGCATTGCGGGATCTGCGGATGGTCTCCTGTATCTTTTCCTCAAGGAGACCATCCGCAATATCCTTTTGGCTTGTTTGCATGTTTTCTTCTGCCTGCATCCCTTGTTTCCGCCCTGTCTCTTCTGTCCTCGTACAATCTTTCCGTCTCAATCTGCTCTCTCCTTTCGCAGCAATTCTTCCAATCGGCTCTTGGCCTGTTTCATACGATATTTCACCAGGGGAAGTCCAATCTGTAGGATATCTGAAATCTCTGTGAGTTTCAGTCCTTTAAAATAATACAATACAACTATTTCCCGCAGTTTCTCCGGCAGCTGCTTCAGTACCTGCTCTACTACCATTTGGTCGAGGACCGCTTCTATCTGATTGCCGTCTGATAATCTTTCTAAAAGTCCTTCTGGCATACTGTCCGGCTCCAGTATCGGCAGTTCCCGTTCCTTTTTGTAATAATCCCTGCACAGGTTACCAGCTATTGTATATAAATAATTTAATGTTTTGCCTCTATAATGATAGGCGGATAATTTTGTAAAAAAACGGACGAAGGTCTCCTGTGTCAGATCCTGCGCCTCTTCCCGGTCCGCGCAGTGATAATGGCAGTACCGCAGGATCTTTTCATAATATTTGCGGACAAACTGATCAAAGGCCATATCATCGCCCTGCTTCATTTTTCTGATCAAACTGAGATCACCCTGCATCAGATCCGCCTTTCATAGATTCATCTTTCATTCTTCCAAACTCTTTGTCCGGCAAAATGTTCGTCCTTCTTATTATGTATAACGAATCATCCCGATCAAAAGATAGTGGCCGCACCAAATTTTTCTTACATTTTGCTATTCCACTCTGGAATTTCTATACAGAAAAGGCACCCACCTCCCGGATGGATGCCTCCAGACAATCGTTCTTATTTTATCCCTCGAAATACGCATCAAATATCCGCCTGGCAATGGGCACCGCATAGTCACCGCCGGAACCGGCGCCCTCTATGATGATCGTCACACAAAGTTCCGGATCCTCCACCGGGGCAAAGCCCGTAAACCAGGCATGGGAATCCTCCTTCACACTGTTATACTCCGCAGAGCCTGTCTTGCCCGCCGCTGTGTAGGATGCATCCGCCAGTTTGGTGCCGGTACCGCTCTTTACCACTTCCTGCATCAGCCCCTTTAACACCTCGGCTTCCTCCGCACTCATCATCCGCTTATAGGATGTGGATTCAAACTGTTTGATCACATTCCCGTCATGCGTCTCCACATGATCCACCAGATATGGCTTCATCAACATACCCTCATTGGCTATGGCGCAGGTGATCATATTCATCTCCAGGGGTGTGACCGCTGTCGTTCCCTGCCCGATGGCGGCCTGCATCATGTCTGCGTCTTCCGTGTGCTTATCAATCACCAGTCTGCTCTGATTATAGGCAAATCCTACTTTCAGTTCCTGATTAAACAGCATCTGCTCCAGCGTATCTGCAAATTTTTGCCGGTCAAGCTGCATGCCGATATTGGCAAAAGAGGCATTGCAGGATTTGGCAAACGATTTGCTAAAGTCTTCATAGCCATGAACCGTGCCATGATAGCAATTGATGGTCTCCTCCCCCTTGGTAAATCTGCCATTGCACTGATACGTATATTGACTATATGAGTCAGGATTTTCCCGAATGTATTCCAGCGCTGTCACGATCTTAAAAGTAGATCCCGGCGGATAGAGTCCCTGCGTAGCGCGGTTTAAGAGGACGCCGCTTTCTTTGTCCTCCAAAAGATCATCCCAGATCACTTCAATCTCATTGGGGTCAAAATCCGGCTTTGATACCATGGCCAGTATATTGCCGGTGGCAGGATCCGTCACGATCACCGCCCCTTTATACATGCCCAGGGAATCGTAGGCAATCTGCTGAAGATCCACATTCAGGGTAGTCACCACATTGTCTCCCGGATACTTGAGCCCGGCCACATCATTGGCCACTTTCTCAGAAAGCCTGGCGTTGGAGTTGATCAGATAATAATTGGCGGAAGCCTCGATCCCAAAACGGCCGTTGGCGGCATAGCCCACCACATGGGAGAACAGTTCTCCATAAGGATATACCCTGGTCTCTTTACCTTCCTCATCGGTCTGTGTCTGTGCCAGCACCTGTCTGCCGTCCGCATAAATTACCCCTCTGGTGTTCTGCGCCACCAGAATCTCCTGCCTGCTGTTATAGCTGTTATTAATCAGCTCCTGTTTGTGGGTGATGGCATAATGACAGGTATAGCCCATCATACAGAGAAACACAGCCACAAAGAAGTATGTGACCGCGAGAATCTGCCGATTCCGCTTCTTACGCATCTTCTCCTTCTTCTCTTTCTTCATCCGCCTCGCCTCTTGCTGCCTCGTATTCAATTCTTCTTCGTTTTCTCTTCTTTTTGGCACGTCTGTCTCCTTCATCCTGCCTGATGATATACAATCCTTCTATAATAAAAAACATAATGAGCGTTGTTAAGATGGAACTGCCCCCATAACTGATAAAAGGCAGCGTCACCCCGGTCATGGGAATGAATTTGGTTCCTCCGCCAACAGTCAGAAACACCTGAAAAATATAAGTGATTCCCAGTCCGAAAGCAATCAGCCGGTAAAACCCGTTCTGCAATTTAATGGAAATATTCATAAACATGATAAAACTGCTTAAGCAGATCAGGATCAGGCACATGGAAAAGACGATACCCAATTCTTCCGCCACCGCTGAAAACACAAAGTCAGCCTCAACTAAGGGAATCGCTGTGGGATTGCCCCGAAACAGTCCCAGCCCAAACCAGCCGCCGCTGCTGATGCCAAAGAGCGACTGGGTAATCTGAAAGCCTGCCGCATCGATACAGCTAAAAGGATCCTGCCAGGCCTGCACCCGCACCTGCACATGACTGAACAGATGGAAGGCCGCCACCGCGGCAGCACTGCCGCCGGCCATGCCAACGAACAGATAAATCCACTGTCCTGTGGCGATAAACACCATCATCACATAGACAATAAAGAAAATAAGCGCACTGCCCAAATCCTTGGACGCCACCAGAATCAGCACATGGATACCGGCCAGTACGGCCGTAACCACGACTCTTAAGAAGTCCTGAGACTCACTGAGTGCACTGGCCAGGAAAAAGACAAAGATAATCTTCACAAATTCCGAGGGCTGAAAGGTAACGCCGCCGATCGAATAAGAAATCTTTGATCCATAGGTAACTGTTCCCAGAATCAGCACCACTCCCAGCGCCACAATGCCCACACCGGCATACACCCAGGTAAGACTTTTCAGGAACTTGAGTTTATGAATAAAATAGGGAATCAGCATACTCATGATCAAAGATACCGTCACAATAAAGAACTGCTTGATCGCCTTTTCATAAGAAAGACGCGACAGAATGACAAAACCAATGCTCAAGAGCATGCACATATTGTTGATGATCAGACGATTGCCCCGCGGATAAATCATGCGAAACAGCACGATCGTGGCAAACAAAAGAATCTGCTGTAATATATAGAAAAGCAGATATTCTACCTTGCCTGTCTCAAAACAGATGACCAGAAAGCATGAAAAATGCACCAGAAACATAAAGAAATTCTGGCGGATATAACTGCCCTTTCTCCGCTCCTCCTCCTGAAAACGAAATACCAGGAAACACTCAAGTGTATACAGGGCAATAAACAGCGTGATAAAATATTTAGAAAGCTCTGTGATATATATTTCCAACAAATCTACTCAACGCCCCTTTTCAAATGTCCTGCCGTATAGTCCACAAAGGGAAATGCGCCGGCAAGAATCTGCTGACATTCAGCTTTTGATTCCATCACAAAATCATAACGCCAGATGTCTGCGCCCACCCTCATCGCTTCCTTCTGGCTTGTGTGCAGAGAGTATGGCACCGAATTATATATAATATTATAACAATGTTCACAGTTGGCTATAATCGGAAAAGTTGTCTGATAGCGATCCTTCAAATAAATCTGTCGTCTATCCTTTTCCCCGGGCGGACAAATACCGGCTGTCTTGCGAAGACAGTTGGCTGTGACCATCATCGGAATCCGGCCATATGCCACCAGCGTGGTGCGCATGCCAAGTTCTCTGGCCGCCGCCGTAAGCTGAGAAGACTCTTTTGCATTTAATTCATAAGGAAGCGTGTACTCCTCTCCATAGTCTTTCCAAAATTGCAGAGTTTCTTTATGAAAACAGTAGAGTCCGCTGTCGGGAATGACTTTGTAGTCTCTGGACAGGTTTTGCACATAAGACAGACCCTCCAGATTGCGGAGCAAAAATCCAGTAATCACGCCCGCTCCACCAGGTTCCTCAAGCTTCTGCGTCAGACGCTGCAAAAATACTTCATCACGTTTGCGCAGGATATGAGGCAGCGCCAGATAATAGGCGCAGGCATCTGTATTTCGTTCCGCATTTCTGGCTCCGGCGCCCTTGGCTAATGCAAGGATTTTCTCATATTCCTGTAAAAACAGATCGCTCTCTATAAAAATCCGTTGGCACCCGAACGCTTGCACCGCTGTCAGCTGGTCATAGGTGTTGACAAGGCATTCCTTAGTTGGCGTTGAGGGCGTTAATGGTGTTGACTTATTTGGTCGATATTCTGAATCCTCTAATAAAGATATTGACTCATCCAGTCGATTGTTCCGTTTATCTGAATTTTCAACATAGACCGTGTAATCAAGCCTGTCTGATTTTTTGTTTGTTGTAAAGTTGCGAGTTCTCGTATCGCATAAACCCTTGTGTGCAATCACTTCCCGCTCATAAGCTTCTGTGACATCACGCCGCAGCTGGTTCAGCGCACGCACCGGAACGAATACCCTGCCAGCCATTTGAATTTCACAATCCACCACTTTCACACAACTGTTACCGGTTTTCGTCATCTGCTTTCTGACATCTTCCGTCTGTAACGGCGCCTTCTGGGCAGTCTGTGCCACCTCGCCGATGGCTTCCGCCTGAATCAGCCCCTCCGTATATGGCTGCCGAGAGATATCCGCAGATGTCTCCTCCTGGCCTGATCCAGATGCACCCACTCTTTTTACCGCTTCCATCATCTGCGCCCGGATCGGCATGCCTTCCCTAACTTCCACAGACATACGTACCGGCATCTTTTCCGGTTCATGAAGATAAGCGGCCTGAATTTGGGCAAGTACACGTTCATCGCTTCCGATATAGCCGGGTTTTGACAGCGTGATCATCTCTTTGCCGTTATGTCTCTCATAATAGCCTGTCTGAATCTCACTGCGGATGTACAACCCCCGAAGCCTGTCCATGTCTTCCGGCTCCACCCGGTATCCATCCGTTCCCTGACGATAATACAGATCAATATATTTGCGATACATGGCCGTGACACCGGCCGCATACGCCGGCTTCTTCATGCGTCCTTCTATTTTAAAAGAATCAATGCCCGCCTCGATCAGCTGTGGGATATATTCCAGCGTACACATATCTTTCAGACTGAGTGGATAGCCCTCTCCCAATACCCGATTCTGATCCGCATAAATCTGATAAGGCAGCCTGCAGGGCTGGGCACACCTTCCCCTGTTGCCGCTCCTGCCGCCCAGAATACTGCTAAAAAGGCACTGCCCTGAATAACAGTAACACATGGCGCCGTGGATAAAACACTCAATCTCAAGTCCTGTCTCTTCCTTCATCGTGCATATCTCTGCCAGGGACAGTTCCCTGGCAGGCACAATCCGTACCGCTCCCTGCTCTTTCAGGATAGAAGCGCCGCCAGATCCCGTCATGGTCATCTGGGTGCTGACATGCAGCGGCAGTCCGGGAAACCACGCCCTGATTAATCGAAACACCCCTAAATCCTGCACGATCACACCATCCAGTCCACCCTCATAAACAGGGAGCAGGTACTCATACAGTTGTGCAGCCTCGTTCTCCTTCAACAGGGTATTGACTGTCAGATATATTTTTCTGCCCATAAAATGCGCCACATGCAGGGCACGGCAGATCTCTTCCACGGTGAAATTATCCGCATATGCTCTGGCGCCAAACTTCTCTCCGCCCAGATACACTGCGTCTGCACCAGCATTCATTGCGCCCATAAAGGCCTCATAATTTCCCGCCGGGGCAAGCAGTTCCACTTTTTTGTCCATATGATAATCCTCAAATAGTGATAGACATATCTATTTTTAAGAAAAGGGAGATGCCTGACGGCATCTCCCGCTCTTATTTTTTACGTTCTTTTAATTCGGTTTCCATGCGGACTATTTTCTTCGCATTCTCATTGATTTCTGTCTGTAGATTCCTGACATTCTTTTCTGTATTTTCCAGCTTAATCTGGGAAGCAATCAATTCATGCTTCAGATCATACATTTCTTTTTCCTTGTTCTGCAATTCTTCTTCCAAACGGCTGATCTGCTTCTTTGCCTTAAAATAATCGTCCGCAATGTTAAGCTGAAGCAACACATTCTGGGTATCGAGAGACTGTCTCTTAAAGCTGTCAACCTTATTGTATTCAGCAACCTTATTATTGATGTAGGATGCTACCTTTTGCAGGTATTCCTCACTCTCATAACCGCTCAGTGTAAACACCTTACCAGCAATAATCACTTCCGTATCTGTTTTTGTTGACATATGGCTCCCCTCCCATACTAAATATGCCGCCTGATAAAAATGCTTAACACTATATCTATTATATCTGTCTTAGGAAGGAATTTCAAGTCCAAAATGTTGATATGCCGTATCCGTGACCACACGTCCTCTCGGTGTTCGGTTTAAGAACCCATTCTGAATCAGATAAGGCTCATACACATCCTCGATGGTTCCTGCGTCTTCCCCGATGGCCGCCGCCAGTGTATCGAGGCCCACCGGCCCGCCTTTAAACTTTTCTATCATCGTAATCAGGATATTCCTGTCCACATGGTCCAGCCCCATCTTATCTACATCCATCAGATCCAGGGCCGTCTTCGCAATCTCCTCTGTGATCGCCCCCTCATACTTCACCTGTGCGAAATCTCTCACCCGTTTCAGGATACGGTTTGCAAGCCGAGGCGTTCCCCGGCTTCTCCTGGCTAATTCCACCGCGCCCTTCTCGTCAATCTCCACTCCCAATATTCTTGCCGAATGAATGATGATAACCTTCAGTTCCGCCACCGTATAAAACTCCAGCCGATGGATCATGCCAAACCGATCCCGCAGGGGCGCCGTGAGAAGTCCGGCTCTGGTAGTTGCACCTACCAGTGTAAATTTGGGCAGATCCAGACGGATAGACCGGGCCGTAGCTCCTTTTCCTATCATGATATCAATGGCATAATCCTCCATAGCCGGATAGAGTACTTCCTCCACCTGCCTGTTTAGCCTGTGAATCTCGTCCACAAACAACAGGTCCCCCTCCTGCAAATTGTTTAAGATTGCTGCCATCTCTCCCGGCTTCTCGATAGCCGGCCCGCTGGTAACCTTCATATGTACCCCCATCTCATTGGCGATAATACCCGCCAGCGTGGTCTTGCCAAGTCCAGGAGGGCCATAGAACAGGACATGATCCAAAGCATCTCCGCGCTGTTTGGCCGCCTCGATATAAATCTTCAGATTATCCTTCACTTTTGTTTGACCAATATAGTCAACAAGCGTCTGCGGCCGAAGAGATCCTTCAATCTTGATATCTTCTTCCATCAGATTCGTTTCAATCATCCTGCCTGCCATAATTACTGTCTCCATTTCAAATCCATAACAAATATACTGCAAGTCCTGTTTGGGTGCCCATCACTTCATGATATATCCTTCTCACTGCTAGAACATATATTTTAACGCCTGTTTCAGAATATCCTCCACCGTGATATCCTCATGCAGTTCCACCTTTTTGACAGCCGCCGTGGCACCCGATGCCGAATATCCCAATGCCACCAAAGCCTCAATGGCTTCCCGCTTCATCACATTGTCCGCGGCCTGGGCATCTATGGACACTCCCGCTTTGCCCGTAGGCGTACCAATCCCTCGAAGAGTATCTTCCAGGGAAATCTTGTCCCGCAAATCCAGAATCACACGTTCCGCCGTCTTAGCGCCAATCCCCGGCGCTTTTGCAATCGCCTTCGCATCCCCCGCCATCACGGCAAACCGCAGTGCATCCGCACTCATCACCGACAGGATGGCCAGTCCGCCCTTCGGTCCGATTCCGCTCACCGTGATCAGTTTCTTAAATATCTCCAGATCATCCCTGGTCAGAAACCCATAGAGCGAAAAGGCATCCTCCCGCACCAAAGTATAGGTATAAATCTTGACCTCACTGCCGATTCCCGGCAAAAGATCGGCCGTAGTCGTGGATACTTTTACATTATACCCTATCCCGCCGGTTTCCACCACCACACAATCTTCCATGATTTCTTCCAATGTTCCTTTTATGTATGCATACATTTTAATCCTCGTTTCCGCACCGTCCGTTTTCCTGCCCCGGACATGCCTGTTTTTCCCTAACCATCATACTTCTTGACGAAATCGTCTTTGCTGCTGCGTCCTGGAAGTATTTCTCACACTAACCCCGTTCCATAAACCGCCTTAAATACGGCAATAATTCCATACCCAGCAGGCCGAGGACTGCCCCCGTCACTACCCCCGCCACAAGCAGGGCTGGCAGATAGTATATGACTGCAAAAGTTTCCACCACAAACACTGCCGCCATAACCTGACCCACATTGTGAAACACACCACCAAGCACACTCACCCCGACCATGGAAAGATACCTGCATCTGCGGGCCAGCACCATAACCGTAAAACTGCAAGCCGCCCCCGCCAGCCCATACAGAATCGCATACAGGTTCCCAAACAAAAAACCCGAAAGAACAATCCGCAGGCCGTTTACTAACAAGGCCTCCTTCGCGCCGCCTGACAGCGCCTTATCCCGATACAGCAATAATACCACGATCAGGTTTGGCAGCCCCAGTTTGATACCCGGTATCCCAAAACCGAACGGTATCAGTGATTCCACATAGGAAAGAATCAGGGCAACCGCCAATAAAAATCCCAGTTCCACCGTCCTTTTCATCACTTCACCATCCCGTCTGTCCGTTCTACTTCTCCGCCGACCAGTTCCACCACGAGCCTGTGGGGCAGACAGATGATGCTTTCTCCACCTCCTGTCAGCGGCCTGTGATGTACACAGATCTGATCTCGGCAATCTGCCGATTCCATCTGTACTCCTTCTGTTGAGACATACAACAGATTATAGCTGACACCTGACAAAAGATCCGGGCGTCCGTCACATTTCTCAAGTACTGCCTCGGCATCCTCATAAGTAATCAGATAATAGCGCCCGCTCTCCCCGCCATCCGCAGATACATCTTTCCCTGAAATAATGTCTTCCATCTCTACTGTCATGATTGTCTCTCCATCGTAAGAAATACAAAGCTGATGCCCCTTTTCCTGACGGTGCAAAAGACCCGCCGCCAAAAGCAGAGCCGTCATCAGACAGACTACAATCACAACGGCGTCCGCCTTTTTCATATGTAGTTTGGATTCCTTTATATCCTTATCCATATTGCTATCTTACCACAATCGAACATACGTTTCAAGCATACAATACGTTTCTGACCTATTCTTTCCAATCATCTGTTTTCCTGGCGAACACGGGTACTAAAATCATATTCCCTCAAACTCTGTCACCATTTTGCTCTCTGTTCATAAGATAAACCATAAACAACATTTGGAGGGCACTAACATGAGCGATTTAACAGCAACTCACTGCGGATGCAACAATACCAGTACAGCAAATAACGGATGTGGATGCGGTTCCTGGATCTGGATCCTTATCCTTTTATCCTGCTGCGGTAACAATGGCGATGGCTGTGGATGCGGTAACGGCTTCTTCGGCAACAACGGCTTATTTGGCGGCAACGACAATAACTGCTGTTCCTGGATCTGGATTCTGATCCTCTTATCCTGCTGCTGCGGCAACTAACCCATCACGTTTCATCTTAACACTTCTTTAACACACATCTGGAAAATAGGCTCTAGCTCTATTTAGAGCCTATTTTTCTCTCATGTGTCATATACTGATAGAGAAAATACGGGCATCAGAAAGGCATATCCTATGACAGACAAACATGAAAACGCGTCCAATGTTATGACATTCGATGCCTTATATACTACCAACCAAATCCAGAAATTCAAGGTTCTTCTCCCCTACATAGAACCTTCCATGCAAAAACATCTGGCCATCTACATCAAATACATGGAACTGCAATATACCATGGACTATGTGCGCAGACATCCCTTTCAGCTTTGCGGATGCAGCCTTTCCACCCCTGAAAAGCCTGATCTGCACAAAATATGTAAAGAACTGTGTCTCTATTCCACACCGGAAGAGATCAGACAACTGGAGCAGTTTCAAAATATGCTGAAAACACTGGAGACTGTGCAGGAAATGTCTCAGACCATGTCCGCCATGCAGGAGATTTTCCCTGAAATGTCCATGGATTCCCTGTTTGAGAATCCTTTCTCCGGAAATGACAGTTCTACAAATACAGATTATAACAACGATGAGTCCCAGGCATCACCAGAAGGCAGTGAAACCTCTCACACCTCCCAGGGCTCTCCCATGCTGGATATGCTGATGAACATGCTCACTCCGGAACAAAGGTCCATGTATGAAATGTTCCAGAACAACCCATAAAAAGGAGTATCTCATGACTAATACCTGGATGAATGATCCTGCAATCACACATATTGACAAGACCAAATTGGAATTTTTACAGGCACTGGTATTTGAAAGCCAGTCCATGAAAAAAGAACAGATGCTTCCCTTTCTGATGGCTGTCGCCAAGAGGGGGCAGGATAACCATATCACTTTTACGAACGAGGAAATCGACACGATCATCGATACGATCAAGAAATATTCCACACCGGAAGAACTGGCGCGGATTGATAAGATGCTGAAGTTGAGAAAGAGATGAATATCGTATTCTTACTGACCGGAGTATCCAGATTGGCGACCCCGGTCATTTATATTAAAGTGCATGAAAAATCGGCTGCATTTTGTCATAAGTACAAAAACTGTCAAATCCAATGGACTTTAACACCTCCTTCGTCTCATCCATACAGGCGCCCAGATGCTCCGGTTTATGACTGTCACTGCCCAGCGTAATAATCCTGCCGCCCAGTTCTCTATAAAGTCGCAGAATTTCCCTAGATGGTGTAGTATCCGACAATCCATAGCGATAGGAAGAAGTATTCACCTCTATCCCTTTGCCGTTTCGTATGACTTCTTTCAATATCTCTTCCACATAAGATTTTACAGATTCAAAAGGATAAACACCCTTCTCATCATAACGCACAATCAGATCCAGATGCCCCAGCACACTGTAATGCTGATAATTTTTTACCAGGTTCAGGATCTCCTCATAATAACGCTCATTGTACTCCTGCTGCGTCCTGCCGCGCTGGAAATCCTGCGTCCAGAACTCCTGATCTTCCACCTGATGGACGGATAAAATAATAAAATCAAAGGGATACCTGTCATACAATGTCTCAAACTGTGGAATCGTATGCATCTGCATACCAAACTCCATTCCCATCCGGATTGTAATCTGATTTCCGTATCGCTTCCGCAATATCCCAATCTGCTTGGCATAGGCCGGATAATCCACATTCGCCATCGGCTCCCCAGCCCGGTATATGATATCCTGTCCGCTGTCCCAGTCAACCTTGATTCCGTAATCTACGTGATCGGTGAAACAGATTTCATCCATTCCCATATAAATGGCATCCTTTACCACATCTTCCATGGGATAGGTGGAATCATCGCTGAAATGCGTATGTACATGATAGTCTGCAAACATTTTGGGTTCCTCGCTTTATTTTCGCAATCATTTCCCTGACAATAGATTTCTTGCGAATCAAGTAAAATTTAGATTGTTTTCATTATAAAGCAGTCATATCATTATTTCTACCGAAAAATTTGTTCCTCATGTATATTTTCATTTTCGTCCAGTCGAATCCAAATAGAATCCACTTGTGCATTTAATACTTTGCTTCTATATTCTGCCGGAAACTCCGAAAAAAAGCACGAGGTTCCTTCCTGTTGTATTGGCATTCTATCACTGATAAAGTCAATCATATCTCCCTGCTCTTTTGTCAACAGTAAATAATTCTCATTATTCTTACGAAGACAAAGAAAACACTGTGGAAAACAATCCGCATACATCATGTGCAGCAGCTGTTTCCATTCAAACATACCACCTTTCTCCTGTATTGCTTTTATATGGACTATTCCCATATTCTGCGCATCATACCAATCCCTCAAGCTATCCCAGCAATAAATATTTTTTATTCTTTCCATGAAAAAACCTCCCTGCTTTTTATGTAAAATCATAACATAAGCAGGGAGGAGTTTTTGTTGAAAGAACGCTACGATTCTATAAAAATTTATATCATCCGATTCTCTCACCGATATTCGCAAGTTCCGGATAAATCATATCCTTAGTCACCCCGATAGTTTTCAGCCATTCTGCCACATCTTTCTTTATATTGCCATCAATAACAATAGCATATAAAAAGGGCATCGCATCCGGAATAGCTTTCAGATAAAACTCCTGTATATTCTCCAATGCCATATAATCAAAATATTTCTTTTCACTTGGTTTTGTAAAAATATTGTATGCCATAAACATCCCGCTCTGCATCCGTACTCTTGCATTTGCCCTGGAAGCATATATAGCCAGCGGCAGATAGAGGATATTCTCAGCATCTTGATTCAATGACAGACTCTCTATTCTCTCAAACGGCGCTTCGTATACATCTCTTTCATCTCTTACTTCTCCCAGCAAGAACATTCCAAGATTACCACTGTGATGCTGCATAGACAGGTTAGGCAGACTTCTCGTACCTTTTAACTTGGAATTCTCCATCATACGATCCAGCGCTCGTCCTGATTTAACAGTAACCTGATCCATCATCTTATTTCTGGCCTCATTATAAAGATTAGGGTGCATAATATAAAGCACGGCATCCCTGGCATTCTGATTGCCCTTTTTTGCAGGATCAATAAAAGCTTCCAACGCAAAATACAAAGCTGAAATTGCATTTTCAGACCAATCCATATAAATTGTGGGCGACCCATAATGCTGCATCAACGCAAGATAATCACATTCCGTATAACCGGTTTTATCAATTTTATCCGATGCATTTTCCATCCGGAACTTAAATTCACCATAAGCCCCAATCTGGTAATCCCTCAAAGACTGCCCAGCTCTTGTACCCTGTGCATATTTTCTCATCGCCGAGGGCAAGAGTATGTACCCGCTGTCCTGCTGCCCGCGATACCATAAAGCATCTCCCTTATCTCCGTACTGCTTTTTCCCCTGATCTTCCAGTGCCGCTGCTATCTTTCGAATCGTTTGGAACAATCCGCTAAGATCTCTTACCGTGTATTTACAGACTTTTGCATCATCTGTTTTATTCCCTGCTATATACATGGTATTTACACAGGTCACCGACATCTTCTTCGGAAATTCGTCTATATATTGATACAATTCTTTCCCGTTAAAACAATCCTTACAAATTTTCCCAAGTTCTTCAAAATTCTCTTGTTTCTGATACGCTAAGATAATATCGATATTAAAAGCGAATACATCTTTTTGGAAACGTTCTTTTACCTTTGCAATTTCTGCCCTCTTTCCTTCATCCGTAAGACCAGGAGTCTTCACAGCTTTCAAGATTCCTATACCATATAACCGAATCGAATCATGGTATTCTGCAACCTTTAAACACTCAAATTTTTCATACAATTTATAATTTGTTTCTTCAAGCCGTTCTTTTATAGAGGACTGTTTCACAACAATTTGCATAAGCTTGCTGAATATATGGTATCTTTTCAGATATTCTCTATACCAGCCCTTGATTTTATCAAACCACCTGTTTGCCTTATCATCAATCCTTTTTATATAATCGTTCAATCCATTGGCTTTGTGAGATTGCTGTTCACTAAAATACAGACCCACATAAGACTGCACAAATACATGCCTCAACGCTTCAAGTTTATCCTGCTTTTCTGCATTGCCAATATCCCATTTTAAAAAACAATCCAGCGCAACACCAATTCTGATATAATCCTGTATCTGCGCTTCTGAATCTTCCTGCTTCAAGAGGTCATTCTGAATCTTCACATAAGTGATCAGATAAGCTACCACATCAAATCTTGCCAATTCAATCATCGGCAGATCACAGACTACCTCCTTTAAGGCATCTGAAATCTGTATCAGTTCATCTGTGCAAACAAGTTCTTCCCCTGACTTACCTGTTCCCTTAAAGAACTCCCGAAACGCTTTCAATTTTGCTTCCGGAGAAATATTCTTAAATATCCCTTCCAGCGAAGTCATAAAATTTCCTAGCAATACAATAGCTTTTTCCTGAAAGACACCCTGGTCAATCATTGCCTGACATTCTTTCACAATCTCTTCTCTGGCACAATACAATTCATCCAGAATTACATAAACCAGATTAGATGACAGCATTATCTTGTCCGGTTCATCTACATACTTCATAAATAATTCAAAAAGGCATTCTTCATACTGTATCCAGGAAGCACCTTCTGCATTTATCAACTCACGATTATATTTGACTTCGGAAGCATTTTTGATCTTATCTACGAGCGGGTCGGAATACTTATTCACCACAGCTCTGTAAATTCTACCATTCAAAACATACTCGGTAAGATCCAGCGCCATTTTATAATCCTGACCATTATTCTCGGAATCCAACAATTCACAGATTACATTTTTCACAGCACAAAATGCCAGAATACATCCTTTGGCCTGATTTCTTACCACCCTGTCGCGGGGAGCAACATAATGAAAGACTTCATGATACAGATAAGGGACATAGACCGGCAGGGCATATAACGCCATCATGGGGAAATTAAACTTGATCAGTCGATCCTCAAAAGGAGATCCATAGTCCATAAACAAAAAACTGCTGATTGCAGGAACAGTATCTACGGAAATCATCGGAATAATCTTGGACTGTCTGCTTTCCTTCTGCATCCTGTATGCAAATTCTATGAGATCCTTCATAATCCCAAAATATGCATACAGAACAAGATTATTCTGACCGGTATAACTCAAATGGCACTTTGGCGTGTTCAATAACAGATTATTGGATTCTGATATATGAATCGTCTGATATTCAAAACAATTTAAAATTTCTTGTATATCCTCCAAAAAAGCCGAGGTGGTAATGCTGCCATGCACCATGGTGGTAGCTGCATCAAGACTGCTTTCCAACAGGGTCAAAATTGCCAGGAACTGCTGACTGTAATCCATTGCCCACATTTTGTTGGAAACGAATGCGATCTTGGAATGGTAGTCTCCATACATTAAATCTAAAGAATCGACCATTCCTGCCGTCTTGGGAAATTTATCAAAAAACATCTCTCGCAGCTTCCTATACTTTGTCTCAATTTCAGGAACATGAGGTCTTGCATGATTGACATCTTCTATTTTTTCTTTTAATGTCTCATCTGGTTTTCCCTCTTCAATCCCTTTCAGGTAATCTTCTGTCGCAGATTCGCAAAGTTTCACATTAGTCTGCAAAATATGATATTTATAAAAATCTGATGCAGGATCAAAAATGGCCCCCTTTTCAAAACAGTTATACAGATACTTGACAGGTGTCTCCAACATTAAGTCATATTCCCCTGCCGTATGAAAATTCTTGGATTCCGGAATTTTCTCCATGATTTCCTGGAGCATCGACATACTAAGATTTGTCTGCAGCGTTATCTGCAGCAATGCTGTTCCCTCTAGTTTTGCAATCTTTTCCTCGCTGTGGCCATCTTTATTTTTGACAAAGAAAGTAAAAACCGAAATAAATTTATAAGCAAGCTGCTCACTGCCATCTTCTGATAAAATATCAGCACCTTTGATGCGGTTGATCATTTTTAAAATATCCGTATATTGATCTGCCGCCCAGATAACAGCCACACCATAGGTTCCCAAGATTCCAAAAACCGAACATTCTACCGACACTTTTTCCTTCTTAACAATCTCAAGAATATTCCTGCGGCAGATTTTCAGAGTGTCTTTGATGTCATTCAAGCTTTCTTCCTGACTCTCTTTCAACTGGAATATCGTAATACCCAGAAACAACTTCGTACACAATGATGAAGCCATACCATCATTGGAAAAAAAGCCGCATTCCTTTTCTGATTCCCTATACTCCAACTGATTAAAGTCTGCAAGTTCAAACAAAAATATCTTCTGTCTGTCCCCAATCCAGTCCTTGGACATCTTTGAAACATCCCTCATGCGGGAAAATGCATTGGTCCTTGACACCATCATCTTATCAAATTCCCCAAATGTTATATACATCTTGTTTTTTAAATCTGAATTTGAGATTCTTTGCTCGGTCCAATACTTTTCATCTGATATGATATTTTTATACAATTCGATGATATATCCCGACATGTTTTTAAAGCCTCCGGACTATTTTAATTTTTCTTTGATCAGATTCCCATCCGAATCCATATAATATGTATATTCTAAAACATTACCTGATTCAACAGATGCCTTCTTCCTTTTATTCTCCACATAAGGCATGTCCACAAAAAAAGAATTCATGCGCCGTCCTGGAGCATATCTTTTTTCCAACTGCTTCAACTTTATCTCCTCCTTTCTCTAATACTCTGCAAAACATACTTTGTTCACGATGAACTTTACTTATTCACTTGTTAAAAATCAGTGAACATGCCGGCAATAGTAATGAACTTTTACAAGTGAACTTTACTTTCTGAACAAAAATATCGCATATTGCCGCTAACCGCCATCTGGCATCGTATTTTAAACCAAATGACAAATTTTATTACACAGGATTATAAACTATATTTATAGATTTGTAAATCATTTCCACTGCTTTTTATCGTTTTTTAATAAAAATTCGTAATATTTTATAGGTAAATAATGTTTGCCTGAATTTATTTTTCAAATAGCACTATGTGTTCATCTTTTCGCCAATGAACACATTTGTTCATCTTTCCCTCTTTTGGGTGAACAACTATGTTCATTATCTCGGTGAACTTATGGTGAACTTTCTTGCATTCCATCTCATTATCTGATATTATCAGACTATATTAATAAGGGTGGGAGTATCAAAATTATGGAAATTAATCATACAAATGCAGATAATCAACTTACATCTGATGCGATCGCTAAAATCAAAGCCAGACTCACAAAAGATTGGTTTTTAATACTGAAAACCATTTCCGACACCCCAGGTATTCAACATAAAGCGCTTTGCGAAAAAATAAACAAAACACCAAGTAATCTGAGCAACATGATTGAAAAAATTAATAAAATAGATCTCCCCTTGATACTGACAGTCCCAAACGGAACCAAAAAATGCTACTCTCTCACTGATGTCGCAGCCCAGTATGTAGAACAGGAACTGCTCAGTGAAAAGCAGTCTGCAAAGAGCAGAGAATTCTTCCATTCCAAATCTACCGAAACTATAATCACAAAAGCTAAAAAGACTATAAATCTTCTTAAAGAAAATTGCAATCATGATCTGCACAACATAGTAAGCAGTCTGCTAAACGAAGAGAAAAATGTAACTGTCAATGCTGAAATCGAGAAACTGTATCACGATCTGTTAAATATCCTCTGTGATTTCAGGAAACAAGACATCGACATAAAGCAAATACTGGATATATTGGAAGATGAATCCTTGTCTGATCAGCTTATAGTATATCTGGATAATAAATTTGTCTATTTTGATTTTTTCAAACCGCTGTTGACATCTGGCAGAATGGACAACACTACTAGATTTCAGATTATAGATAATGTTTTTTCAGAATTGCATCCGTCAATCTTTTCTCCATATCAGGATATGGAACTCTCAGAAACTTTATTGACTCCCATAGAATGGAACAATCTTCTGCTGGGTATCGTTAAGCTGTCCAAAGAATTTATTGACAGGAACTACTCTAAGAGTACTGCTGTCGCAAATTGGGAAACCTATTTATTGAACAGCGACCTTGCCTTCTATATTGCCGAAAAATGTTCGGTTCTTATGTTTTTGTGCAGATTGGTATCAGTTCCGTCTGATAAATCGAATTGAGCAGTATTAACAGTAAGATTATATGCCGAATCATCCCGAGGAAGCGGAAGACATGCAATTTGGAAATGAGAACCTGTTATCCGAATATATGATATATCGTATGTTCATAATAAAAACTCCCAACATAAGACCATTACATATCTTACATTGAGAGTTCTCTTAATCACTATTTATAATCTTTTATCTCATTCATTTTCCTGCGGCCGCAAACTCTGTTTTTGTGCACCGCGTTATTTTCCGTATGAACTGTTCGTCCAGTCCCTCTTCTATCATTCTTCTGATAATGTGAATCCTTTCTTCTCTTTTTCCCTCTTTCTTTCCCTCTTTCTCGCCTTCTATTTTCCCCTCTCTTCTCTCTTCCTCCATCCATTCCCTAATCGCCTTACACATAGACGCTCCCTCCTTCTCCATCTTCTCCATCAGTCCTTTCATATACAGATGCACCGCTATAGCCTGTTCTGTTTCATCAGACAGATTCTGAAAACGCTCTGTCTGTAACAGTTGCATCATACGTTTCCTGTCTCCCCTACAATGCATTGCCTCAAAAAATTCCCGTAAATCCGTCTGGTAGTCTTCCGGTTCTACTTTATGTACCTCTATTAATGGAAAATCGTACCCTTTTATATATGCTTCGTAAAGCCTGTCTGCCCTGACAGCTTTATGAAACATCTGCAAAAGTGTATTCCTGCCTGTCCAACCTTCTTCTCCCAAATACAGCACCACTGTTATGACCGGAAGAATGAAATCGCTTTCTTTCATCCTGCTTTTCTTTTCGCGGTAATGTTTATAATCTTTTCTGCGGATATGTTCCTTATGTATTGCTCTAATTTGATGTTCATATTCACAGGCATCATACACCAATACCCGCTCCGGCATACTGTAATCAGACTCCGTTTCGATTTCTAAGCCGTAACAGATATGATGTTTCTCATCCAGCATCATCACATCCCGTTCCTTTTCCCCGGACTCACCGACCAGTGAAGGATATCTTCTCCGCAAAAGCGTAAGGTCTTCCGGAACAAGAACCTTGTCCCCCTGATAAAGATTAATATTAATAAGTTCCGCAAACCGCTCTGCATTAGAAAAGAACGGTTTGTCCTTTCTATCCAGTTTTCCCATGTTCTCCTTTCCGGCCTGCCGCATATCATTACAATAACTTTCATGATACTGCTTTCAGCCATTTTTCAATTATTTTGTGAAATATGGCTGATATCGCCGGAATCGGATATTTCCGATTTGTCGTCCAGAATGGAACGAATCTGATCATTTCACCGAGAAAATATTCTCTATATGGAATTTATTATATGGAATATTTCTACATATGTCAATATGATTTTTAGGCAAAAAAGAACGTTATATCGAACATGTTGTATTCCTTGGGAGCGCTGGCATCTCATATGGCGCATCCTATACGAAAAACTGGTTGCATTCAACATCCATAAAATTAGAGAAAGATAAGGTTATTTTGAAAGTCTTACCTTCTAAATATTCCAAAGCAGCATCTGCCCGTCAACAGCAATCACAATCCCAGAACTTTTCCAATAATTCATCTATTTTACCTTTTTCCAGTCCAGTCTCGGATTGCAGCTGTTTTCTTACCTCTTCCTGATTCATTCCCTGTTTCCGACAGGTTGTAATAAGAATCCGATATAAATTAGATTTCTCCTGTTCCGCCCTCTCTGCTTTCTGTTCTGCTCTTTCTGCTTTCTTTTCTGCCTCTTCTGCCCTCTGCCTCTGCTCTGCTGTGTTGCGGCGCTCTAACTGAATATCCATCTTCTCCATGTTCTCCCATAAATATCCCATGTTGCCACCTCTTATCTTCTCTAATAGATCTGTCATCTCATCTGTCGTCAGGTTCAATCTCCGGCACAGGCTCCTCACCGCAGAGAGAATGATCTCCACTACATCTAATGATGCATCCTGTAAGATTTCGTTCAGATGCGTCATTGGTATCTTAGATATTTCCTGAAAATCTGCCGCCTGCTGAATCTTATTGAGTAACATCAACAGGGAAATCGCGTCTTCCCTCGACAATAACTCTTCATTAGAATACCCTCTCGTTCTTACCAGCTTATAGGTAAAATCCGGTATGTAGGCTCCAAACAAATCCCCCAACAGAATCCTATCCTTCAGATACCGGGCCGCTGTCCATTCTCCTGCACCTTCATAGTATACAATCGGATAGATTGGCGGATAACGGAAGTCTTTGCGCTTATTTATCTTCCTGTGCTGTTTTGGTGTCCCATCCAGTTCTGCCGTAGATGTTTCTTCCAGTTCCCTCACATAATTCTCCCAGATACAGATCATATATTTTAGTATCTGCATGGTCACATCATAGTCGACTTCACTTTTATGCTCAATAAGCGAGATAACATAGATATCCTGCAATTTGCCGCCTGTTTGATCCCTCAGCCGCACCTTCTTTACGGTGTCCGCCTGCAGTTCCACTTCTCGGAATAAGTGATACCGTTCCGAGACATCCTCGATATCTTCCGGCTGCACATTGGCAAGTATCGGCAAGCCAGAATAATCCCGTAAAAATTGCGCACATAATGTGTGATTGCCAAAAATGCTCTTGCTGCTGACATCCGCCTCCTGATAAATAGCAGACTCGTTCTGATTTTCTTTGTATTTCATGTTCTCCTCCTTTGTCTGTACAGGAGAGAAAACATATGCTGCTCTTCGCCTGTACCTAAATAAATGTGTTGAAATTGTTCGGCGAAAAGCCTGAGTTACGCACTTGAAATTCCTTGAATGGATTGTGCGTGACAAGGGATCATTATCCTATTAACAGACCCCTGATGTAATATGCTCTTTAGAACAATTACGTTCTGTAAAGCGATTATTATAGATAAAATATATCATATGAATCATATCTGTGCAAGTGTTTTTATTTTTCTTTGTACATAAATAAAGACTTTCCGCAATGAGGAATCCTGCATATCATCCAGACAATACAGAATGAGTTCTCATTTTTTTAATTTAATATTTTCAGCAATATTACCAAATGTTTTCTTAAGCACCTTATCCAGATTCGCTTCCCAGCGTTTTGTACATTATCCCAGCAAAAGACAGAATCCATAAACATTTCCGGAATAACTTAAATCCAGTTGGTTGCTAAACTGTGGCAAACCATCCGCCACTAAGAATAAATTAATACTGGGTACAATATACAGGTAACCATACACTAATGTCATAAAAAGCAAAAGAATATCTGATGGAATTGTATGCAGTATGCTCGCCACATATGGTAAGAATATATACATCCCGATAATCATTGGAAAATACCATGTATGGCCCGTGAAGCAAAATATTTTGCTTTTAATGACATTGCATATACATAGTCCAGAGTAAAATGATTTTTATGCTCACTCTTGAATAACCTCATATTTCCATTCCTAACATTTTAAGCATAATTGAGAGTTTTCTTAAAATATGCAATTGTTTTCTTTAATCCTTCTTCTAAAGGGATTGTTGGCTCCCAATCAAGTTCTTTCTTAGCCAACTCAATAACCGGCTTCCGCTGTGTCGGATCGTCCTGTGGGAGTGGAAGATACACGATTTGAGAATGGGAACCCGTTATCTGAATAATCAATTCAGCTAACTGCAACATCGTAAATTCCCCCGGATTACCGAGATTCACAGGACCTGTAAATCCGTCACGGCTGTTCATCATTCGAATCATCCCGTCAACAAGATCATCCACATAACAGAAACTCCGAGTCTGTTGCCCATTACCATAGATAGTAATATCTTTACCGCTCAAGGCCTGCACAATAAAGTTTGATACCACCCGCCCATCGTCTGAACGCATCCTGGGACCATAGGTGTTAAAAATACGGATAACCTTAATATCAACTCCATGTTGTCTATGATAATCAAAAAATAATGTTTCTGCCATCCGCTTGCCTTCATCATAACAGGAACGCATACCATTGGGATTAACACACCCACGATAACTTTCTGGCTGTGGATGAACTTCCGGATCCCCATATATTTCACTGGTACTTGCCTGTACTATCCTGGCATGACAGCGCTTGGCCAATCCAAGTGTATGTAAGGCTCCCATCACGCTTGTCTTTCCAGTTTTGATTGGATCATACTGATAATGAATCGGACTTGCCGGGCAAGCAAGATTATAGATTTGGTCACATTCTATATAAATGTCTTCTAAAACATCCTGCCGCACGAACTCAAAATATGGATTATTCATCAAATGCCGAATATTATCTTTCTGCCCTGTAAAAAGGTTGTCCAAACAAACAACATCGTGCCCCTGTTCTAACAATTTCTCGCATAGATGGGAACCGATAAAGCCAGCTCCGCCTGTTACTAATACTCTTTTTTGATTCATTTTCTTCCTCTCCTCCACTTAGTCGATATGTCATATACATTAAATAGATCATATCGTATGCTCATAATAAAAACTCCCAACATAAGACAATTACATACCTTACATTGAGAGTTTTTTAAATCATTATTTATAATCTTTTATCTTACTTTCCTGCAGACGCAAACTCCGTCTTTGTACATTGCGTTATCTTCCGTATAAACTGTTCGTCCAGTCCCTCCTCTATCATTCTCCTGATAATGTGAATCTTTTCTTCTCTTTTTCCCTCTTTTCTCTCTTCTTCCATCCACTCCCGGATTGCCTTGCACATGGACATCCCCTCCTTTTCCATCTTCTCCGCCAGTCCTTTCATATACAGATGCACTGCTATGGCCTGCTCTGTTTCATCTGACAGGTTTTGAAAACGCTCTGTTTGTAATAACTGCATCATGCGTTTTCTATCTCCCCTGCAATGCATTGCCTGAAAAAATTCCCGTAAATCCGTTTGGTAGTCATCCGGCCTTACCTTATGTACCTCCACCAATGGAAATCCATATTCTCTTATATATTCTCCAGAAATTTTGTCCGCCCTGACGGCCTTATGAAACATCTGCAAAAGTGTATTCCTGCCTGTCCAGCTTTCTTCTCCCAAATACAACACGACCGTTATGATCGGAAGAAGAAAATCACTTTCTTTCATCCTGCTTTTCTTTTCGCGGTAATGTCTGTACTCTTTGCTTTGGACATGTTTCCTATGTATTGCTTTGATCTGATATTCATATTCG
>CAMNXA010000009.1 GCA_946566685.1 uncultured Lachnospiraceae bacterium | reverse complement strand
CGGCCAGCGGACATCCTTTGACGCAAGCTCACACAAGCAGAAGGAACACGCAGAAAAGTTTATGAATATCTGTAATTATATTCAGGAACATTGCACGGAGGATCTGTGTCTGGATGATATTGCCGCCCTTGCCGGATTCAGCAAGTATCATTTCACCAGACTCTTTAAAAATTTTACCGGGACTTCTTTCTATAAATATCTGAATAAGAAGAGAATAGAACACGCGGAGAAGCTTCTGGTGGATCCTGAACTATCCATCACCGAAGTCGCCCTGCAATCAGGGTTTTCAAGCCTCTCCGCGTTTATCAGAATGTTTAAGCTGATCAAGGACTGTACGCCCACGGAATTTCGCAATCTCTACGAATATTAAAGACGCTTAATCCGTGAAAAATATCAGAGCGTCCCGGTTCTGGTCAGGATTCCTTACTGCGAAGATTCAGGCACATGCCTGCCGGGACACAGACTTTGTCGTATCCGACCGTCATATAAACCGGTATGGCGGTGGGATTATACAAAATCCTGCCGTCCGCCGACAGCACCAGAGAACGCATGGCGGTCACATACTCATAGATTTCCATGTTCGTGGCATACCACACATCTTCCCTTCCCTGCAGCGCTTCACAGACATGCTTGATGTGCTCCCAGTTATTTTCCCGCTCAAACTCGAAACTGTGTCCCCAGATATAGAAAAGAGCCAGATTGCGGTACAGAGGCGGATTTAAGAAATCCTCAATCAATGCGTCCGTCACTTTATTATGGTGACAGGTGGGATGCCACAGCATAAAATCACTGGGCAGGTTAAAATTCAACCGATCCTCCACGGTCCTGGCATACACGATGCCAACCTGTCTGGCCGTCTCGATCAAACGGTCGTTAAACTCCCCGAAAGGATAGGAAAACCCGCGCACGATCCTGTTCGTATACCCCTCCAGGGCACGTCTGTCCTCCAGCAGTTCCCGCACCGTCATCCCCTGGGATAATTCATTGAAAAAGGGATGGGTCACCGCGTGGCAGGCCACTTCGTGATTCGCATATAAAGTCCCCACTTCTTCCCTGGTGATATACCCTTCTTCCCCCAGCGTCCCGCTGTTTAAATGAAAAGTCGCCTTCATGTCATACTGGTCAAAAATACTCACCAGCCTTCTGTCATAAATCTGGGCATCGTCATAGCTGAACGTCACCGCCTTATTTTTCCCCTCCGGAAACCGGAATTCAATCATATATGGATCTCTTTTTTCTGTCAGTGCCATTATGTATGCTCCTTTTTGTTCTATCTGCTTCTCAATTCAACGGTTCCCTGCAAAAATAACAGCTGTATCTGGTCTTCGGTATCATGGGCACCAGATTCTCTGCCGCACAGTATCCGCAGACCACACACCGGCTGCCCTGGGGGATCGGATCCCCGTCCAGATGTCTTCCTGCCACCGAGAGGCCGCCCCTGGTCTCGCGCAGGCGTTTCTCCTCCTCCCACTTCTCTCTGGCATGTTCCCTGGCATCTTCCGCCGCCTTTTTCGCCAGATAGGCCGTGGTGGACTCCTCTTCGCCAGCCTCCTGCGCCTGGGTAACCGTCTGCGTCCGGGAAGCAGATGCAGAAACCTGGGGTCTTTGCTGATTTGCACTCATGCCGCCGGACGCGCCTGTCCCTCCATGGGGCCAGGGTATGTTCTGTCCCCAATGTCCGCCCCGCGGGTTTAGATTCTGCGGCGGGCGTCCATTGTTCCGGTTCTGATTCGTGCCGGCCGTATTCACTGTGGTATTAGGTGTATGCGAACCTCCCGGATTCTGGTTGTTCTTTTTCCTTTTCGCAAAATATAATACAAGTCCCCAAATCACCAATACCTGAACTAATACTCCTGCCATCTCATCCTCCTGCTTTCTCACATGCTGTATTTTACAATCAAAAGTTCTACGCTTAAGATATCATTCATCCGTCCGGTCTTGACGGCTTCCTCCGTCTCCACACAATCCGCCAGCGCCTTTCGCAGATCAGATTCCTTAAATTTGGCCGCCTGCTCCACATATTTCCTGGCGATAAACCCTGCAAGCCCCACCCTTGTGCCTATGGTATTGGCATCGCAGCCTTTGTTCTTCAATTCCTTGACCTGCAAAAGCATATTGAACTGTCTGGTGATCAGATAGAGGATCCGCATGGGCGGCTCCTTCAGGGTTAACAGATCATAATACAGTTCCATGGCCCGTTTCTGGCGCTTTGCGGCCACCGCATTTATCATGTCAAAAATCTGGTTATTCACCTGTCTGACACAGATTTCCTCGATATCCCGGGCCGTGACCACATCCCTTCCCAGACAGTAACACATGAGTTTCTCCAGTTCCCCGCGGATATTCTCCATGTTGGTGCCGGTCTTTTCCAGGAAAAAATCCAGATCCCGCTCGGTAATCTTCTTATTTTCTTTCTTCAGGAACTCCAGAATCCATCGTTTGAGGACTGCCTCATCCTGGGTGTTACACTCAATCACGCGGCCTTTTGCCTGGACTGCCTTATAGAGTTTGCTCCGCTTATCCACCGCTGGTTCCACAAACACAAAAAAAGCCGTCTGGGCCGGGGATGCCAGATACTCCGCCAGCTGCTCCCCGCCGTGCTTGAAAAACTCGCTGTTTTCCAGCACCAGCACACGCCGCTCGGCAAGAAACGGCATGGTCTCCGCCAGGTCAATGACCTCCCCCTGCTGGATTCCCTTACCCTCAAAGTAATGCAGGTTCATGGGATCCCCGCCGTTCAGAAGAGCCGTCTTTAACCGGTCTTTGTACTGGCTGCGCAGATAGGCTTCCTCCCCACACAGAAGATAGATCTGTTTCAGTTGTCCTGTTTTGATTTCTTCGTTCAGCTTTTTCATAATCTATATTCAGTATACTGGGTAATCTTCCAAAAAACAACTCCCTTCGTCAATGCCGTAGGCTGACGACAGCTTACTGCGTCAGCACCTCCACAATCTCCGGAAATTTCCAGGTCTTATTCTCCCGGTCGATCAGCCCGTAAGCCCCGCAGTCCCACCAGATACAGGACACCCCGAAGCGGTCAGCCTGGGTCTTATAATATTTGGTCCACGCTACGCGTTCCTCGGTATTTCCCTTATCCACACAGCCAAACTCCGTCAGGATCACCGGAATCCCCCGTTCCACAAACAATGCATTCATCTCCTGAAAAGCCGCAAGAACCCGCTCCCTGGTGTCCGGCGTATCCCAGGCTGTATCCCCATCCTCCCTCTGGCAAAAGCTGTAAGGAGTATACATATGAATGGATACGATCACCCTGTCGTCATCTGGCAAGGTCAATCCCTGCATGGCCTCGGTCTCGCTGTTTGTGGCATAAGGACATACCAGCAGATAGCGTTTGCGATTACCGCCGCCTGTGCTCCTGATGGTCTCCACAAAAACCCGGTTCAGATCATTGACCATGTTCCGCAGTTCCTGGGTACCGGAAGTCCATTCATAAGAACTGCCCCGCAGCCTCGGTTCGTTCATGGCCTCGAACAAAAGATGCTCATCATATTCCTGGAACCGCCCGGCAATCTGTTCCCAGACGGTCACAAACTCCCGGCGTATCTCCTCCTCGCACTCTATCTTAAGATCCAGCCACTCCTCATGGTGAAGATCCAGGATCACATACAAATCCTCCGCAAGCGCCAGATCCACCACTTCCTGCACGCGGTCCATCCAGACAGCCGCAATCTGATATTCCCCGTCCAGATGATCCTCCCAGGTGACGGGAATGCGCACCGTGCCAAAGCCCGCCTCTTTCATGGCCCGAAAGGTCTCTGCGTCTGCCCTGGGATTGCCCCAGAAGGTCTCGTACTCCAGATCATCCGCATCCGGCCGGTAATCCCTAAGACCCGTAGAATCCAGGGTATTTCCCAGATTGATGCCCGGCCCCATCTCTTCGACAAACCGAATCGCCCGTGTCCGGCCTGCCATAAGAACGCCGCAGGCCGCCACGCCGCCAAGCACAGCTATGCTCAAAACTCCCCAAATCCATTGTCTTTTTCTACTCATCGCAGCAATCCTATCTCGTCAAATTCTCCCGTCTTCCTGGACCTTGTCGTTCTGGTCTCCTGCGGTTCCGTTTTCCTGCTCTTCTCCATCATCCAATCGAGCAGATCATTCCTCTTTCTCTTATCATATAAGATGGCCTTATAATTGAGCACACGATATAACCGCAGGCCTTTGCGGATATCTGCCTCGTACTGGCAGTTGAAGACGATATCGTCCCGCAGGGCCAGCTGCCGAAACTGCGGCCCCTCATCCTCTTCCACCGTCAGGCACACGTAATTAAAATCAAAAACATGCACTGTCTCTGTATCCTCATTTCGGCAGACAACCTGATCGTCCACCACCACCCGGGGATAGTTTCTCTTCTGATAAAAAGGCGGCGTCACCCGCTTTTGCAGATTCAGTTTCAGATCCTCAAAACTGCCGCTGTCCTTCTTGATCTCCATGGGCACCGTGGGAATCCTGTCGTAGAGAATCCCCAGAAGTTCGTCATAACTGCCGTTCAAATCCGTGACCTTCATGGCATATTGCCATTTCTCATCCCGTTTACTCACATGCACCACCGCGGCGAACATATCCACATGGTAATCGTCCGTGTCCAGCAGAATCTCCACATCCGTATCTTCCTCGAAGAAATACGGCTTATCCAGTTCTATGGAAATGCCGGTCTCGGAGGCATCCTTTGTCACACCCGCATACTCTTCCCCCTGGTATCTCACCCTGCATGGCATCCGCACCATCACCCGCTCCGTCTTCCGGTAGGGAATCCGCCCGTCCACAAAAAACAGAGACATCACTAACAGAAATAAATTATACACCAGCCAGAACAGCACCACGATGGGCCCGAAGGAGCCGCTGTCGAGCATGATGAGGATACATCTGACAATCCCCCAGACCGAGAGCACGATCAAGATCAGGAAGGGAATGGAATAGAGGAAATTCTTGCCCTTTTCATTCTTCTGCCCGCTCTTGCTGGTGACCTTGAATTTCTTCATGGAAATGCCCACCGTCTCAAACAGCACCGGCAAAAGCATATAGGGGAACAGCACCGTCTCATAGATACTGGTCCACTTGGTGGAACGGATATTGCGGCTCAGCATCCTCAGGCTGATATTACTGCTGATGTACATGGGCAGCCAGAACAACAGCACCTGGGGAAGCGTACATTTAAACACCATGAACCCAAAGGTGGCATAGAGGATCGGGGACATGATATAGATCAGTCTCTTCAAAGGCGCATACCAGTACCAGATGGAGGCCCAGTAGTTCATTTTCTGGGCAAAGTTAAGTTCCGATGCGGTGAAGATATGCATCTTCCGGCCCGTGGCGATAACGCCTCTGGCCCATCTCGTCCTCTGCTGTACCAGATCCTTTAAATCCTGGGGTGATAAGCCGGAAGCCAACGGTTCCGCCACACCCAGGCTCACATACTGCTTCTTCTCGATTAGAATACCGGTGGCAAAGTCCTCCGTGATCGCGCCGGTATAGAATCCGCCGATGGCCTCCAGCGCTTCCCTGGACAGCACGGTATTGGAACCGCCGTAGATCACACTGTTGGTCTTGGTGCGTGCCACCTGAATATCCTTATAGAAATAATCCTGCTCATTGGGAATCCTGGACTCCGAATACAGATTGAACTGAAACAGGTCCAGATTATAAAAACTCTGGGGTGACTGCAAGAATCCCAGCTTAATCTGATCCTCCTCTTTCCTGCCCTGGTTACGAAGTTCTGCATCTACGAAATAAGGGATTGTTTTCATCAGGAAGTTGCTCCGGGGAATCATATCCGCATCAAAAGTGACCACATAGGGCGAATGGGAATGAGCCAGCGCATTGTTCAGGTTCCCGGCCTTGGCGCCCTCATGATCTTCCCTGTCCAGATAATTGACGCCCAGCTTCTGCGCCAGCGCCTTCATCTCCGGACGGTGGCCGTCATCGCACAGATAGATGTGTACTTTCTGCGGATCCGGGTATTTCATCCTGGTACAGCCCCGGATCGTCTTATAGAGAAGCGCCGTCTCCTCACTGTAGGTGGCAATGAAAACGTCCACATGGGGAAACAGTTCTTCCGGCACATCTTTGGGAAAGGGATATCCTTCCACCGAATACATATTGGCATAATGAATAAACGCCTCCACCATTCCCAGGATTTCCACCACTAAAAGGGCGATACCGGCCACCACCGACACGATCCCATACTCGAAGGGAATCGTAAAGAACAGTCTCCACACCAGATAGGCAATGGTACAGAACATATTGAGCAAAAACCAGCCCTTTCCCTTCCAGTCATGAAAAAAGCCGCGCAAAAAAGAAGTGAACGTCACATTTTCCCGTGTCATTTCCTAATCCTCCTTAAAGAAGTTGAAGGCATCTTCATTGATATTATAAGGATAAATCTCCATAATAATGTAGTCGAACTCATTTTCCTTCACATAAGTCTCAATGTCCAGCATGTGGGATTCCTCCAGGGACCATATGGCGTCAATCTGCCCGCACATGGGCGCCAGGAACACGATCATCGGTGAGAAATAGGAATCCCGGATGGCAAATATCCGGCATCCGTCCGGATTATCTTCATTGATGATCCGCTCATAGGGCCGCAGTCCATTGAGATACAGGGAATACTGGGAATCGCTGTAGATATCCTTATGCTCCAAAAGAACACCCGTATCCATCAGGGATTCTTCCGTGATTCCCTGAAAATGCTGGGTCTGATCCGTCACCCCCATACATACCCTGTCATAGTGATTCTCAAACCTGGGCCAAAGGGCCTCGAAGTCTTCCAGACCGCTGAAATTCGCCCCAGTCTTACGCCCCATGGATCCAAGCATCCCCTTATGGTACACTACACTCTCATACTGGGCCGGATTCATATAATAATCATCCGGATCAAGATCCTCCCCGAATTTCTCCTCTATCTGCTCCACCAGAACCTGGGTGGCCGCAAACGCCGCAGGAATCGTCCAGTGGTGATCCGTCTTAAAGAACGCATCCTGCACCGTCAGGGAGTCGTTTGGAATATACTTTCTGCAATCCACTGTCTCCACGCCGTAGCGGTTTAGATAAAACAGCATCTCATCCACGATATTGTCCGGATTATTGATCGGCATTCCCGTGCGGAACCTGGTCTCCCCGCGCACGTACTTGCCCGGTGTCACAAAGAACAAGACTTTCGTCCCGTTAGGCTCCACCCAGTCCTGCAAACGCTTAAGCCTTTTGGCATACTCTTCCATATCATTGGTATCTTCCCGGAAAAAGGAGGCATAGTGCAGATACCCATCCTCATCCTTGATATAACTGAAATTATTAAACTCCCGCTTGTCCAGAAGCACCTGGATATAGGAATAGGTCTCAATAAACTCCATCCGGCCGTACATGGAGGCGATGATGCTCTCATCCAATCCCGCCACCGTCCGGGAAATCGTCTGCGGAGCCGTCTCAAGCGTTATGCCGTCCGCCACCGCCAGATTGTAGCGCACCGCTTCCGCCCACGCTCCGGCGCCGTGCCAGGCATTGACACCCGCATAACCAAACACCACGATCAGAAACAAGACCGCAAATATGTTTTTGCGCAGTATATAATTTTTCGCCGGATCATCCTTCCTGTTCACAAGTCCACCCCGCTAGAAATTAAAGTAAATAAACGGATTATAGGTGCCGCTGGCCAGATAGGCAACGCACACCGCCAAAAGCGCCATCAGGCCGATGGGATAACACAGGGTACATACCCTGCTGATCGAAGATCTGGGATTCTGATACAGAATCTCATTCATGTTTCTGGCTATGGGCATAGAGAACAGAATCCCCAGCACAATAAAGGCCAGATTCTCCCGGATCAGCATTACCGCCAGGTCACTGTAAAAGCCATTGTTATTGACGCCCAGCATGTTCATGAAAAACCGCCCCGCCTGATAAAGGTTCTCCGCCCGGAATACCACCCAGAGCGCATTGACCACCATCAGGGTATAAAAATGTTTCAGAAACTTATTTTTCATCTTGGCCGGATACTCGAAAAACCGTTCCGCCAGCTGGAACACAAAATACATCAATCCCCAGAAAATAAAGGTCCAGTTGGCGCCGTGCCAGATGCCTGTCAGAATCCACACCACCAGCATGTTGCGCACCATAAAATCCTGATTCTTCACACGGCTTCCGCCCAGCGGAAAATATACGTATTCCCGGAACCAGTCCGTCAGGGAGATATGCCATCTTTTCCAAAAATCCGAAATGGATGTGGCTATATAGGGATAATTGAAGTTCTCCGGGAATTTAAACCCAAAACACAGGCCCAGACCGATGGCCATGTCGGAGTAGGCCGAAAAATCATAATAAATCTGCAACGAATATGCGATACTGCCAAGCCAGGCCAGCATCGCCGGAATCGCCATTCTCTCCGTTCCGATCATGGACCACTGGAATACATTGTCTGCTATGCCCGCAAAACAGTTGGACAACAGAATCTTCTTGCCAAGCCCCACCGTGAATCTGCTGATTCCCATGGAAAACATATCAAAACTGGATTTTCTGTGACGGATCTGCTCCGCAATGGAATTATACTGGATGATCGGCCCGGCAATCAGCTGCGGAAAGAACGCAATGTACAGTCCCACATAAAAAGGATTCTCCGCCTTCACCGTCCCCCGATACACATCCACCACATAGGACATGGCCTGGAAGGTGAAGAATGAGATACCGATCGGCAAGGGCAGCGATACCGGCGTAAGTCCCATGGTTTCCATCACAAATCCCAGATATTTAAACACAAACAGGGTCGCAATGTTTAAGGCCACTGCGAGAAACAATATCATTTTTTTACTGCTTTTAGCGGACGAAATACTGATCAGTCCCGCCAGCAGCGAATTGACCAGTATGGAGGCGATCATCAGCAGTACATACAGAGGCTCTCCCCAGGCATAAAAGACCAGGCTTGCCAGCAGAAGGATCACATTCTGACATGCCCTGGAGAAGAAAAACGTATAGTACAAAATAAGGACCACCGGAAAAAACACAAACAAAAATACGACACTCGAAAAGAGCATATGTTATCCCCTCTCTGACAGTCAGCGCTTCTTTCTGTATTTCAGATAACTGCCCACAAAAAAGACAAGCAGTACCACACAGACAATCCTGATTCCATTGATCACAAGAGGATCTCCCAGTGCAGACAGGAAGTAATCCCGCTCCTGCACCGCCTCCTCGGCAATTTTATGAGTCAACAGCATACCCCATCTTACCCCTTTCTGATGATCATGACGGAAGGCATGAAAAACAATAGCATGATGATAACCAGGAACAGTTCGTTCTCATTGCGGATGGAAGTATCATAGACCGTACTCCTCTCCAGAATACGGAGTTCTGTCTCCATGGCTCTTCCGTGTTTGTACAGATACACTTTGATATTATAAATCTCCTGGTCATAGTTATCGTTAAAACGGCTGACCAGCACATCGTCATCGTCCAGATAATCCGACAGATAATAGTTATGCCAGTTCAATCCGGAATCGTCATAATAATCCGCCGCCCAGCGATACCACTCCCGCTCCCTGGCGGAGCGTATATAGGCAGTCGTATCATCGATTACATCACAGATATGGTCATGGGACAGAGTACCTTTACGAAGCGCGGCATACCGGGACTGTAACAAATCCACAAAGCGTTTATCTTTTGTAAACCGCTCATAAAAGGGACGTTCCTGAAACGCCATGGTTCCCGTCTCCATCTCCTCCTTGGCATAATTGTTCATCGCCTGGTCGAAATCCCACACCGGCCCCACTTTCAGGGATTCCCCGGAATTTTTATACATATAGGTGGAATGCATTCCCGCATCATAATTGCCGAAATATTCGTTCAGCAGGAAATAATCCACGAAGGAATTGACGTCAATATATCTGTCATAGGTGTTAAATACCTTCTCCTCTTTCGCGTAAATCACCTGTTCAATCTGCGAAAAATCTGCCTCAATATAGCGCCTGGCCCGATCCGTTATCCTGGTTTCAGACGGATACTTAAGCCCAATCCATTCCTCAGAAATGCCGGATAACCTGCCGTAAGTATCCAACATCATATCAAAATGGGTAAACCGGTCCCTTCTGACAATGTAACTGGTATAGAGGTTTTTCTCCTGAAACTGGTCGATGGGAATCCGGTTGACATCCCTCGTCACAGTCTCCATCATCAGATAAAGCCCCTGATACACATATCTGTCCCCCTCCTGAATGATGACCTCACAAAACTGACTGTCGGGCGTCACTTCCGACACCTCAGAACTGATCCGGTATGCCAGATAATTGCGGATCATGCTCTTATCCGCCATACTGCCGTTCAAAATCCAGCTGTCATGGGCTCCCATGCCCAGCACATCCACAGGATTCTCCAGCCCCTCCGGCGTCTGTAGTTTCAGAAGGTACTGTACCTTATCAAAATTGTACGAAGTATGCCCTCTCTTCTTGATCAGCAGATTGCTCTGGGCCGCAGGCCGGTCTGTTATGCAATTGTCAAACGTTCCTCCGTCTATGATGCTGATATGTCCCTTGATATAAGGCTCCTCGCCGGTAAGATACTCCTGATTATCCTGCCCATCGAACCCTTTATAATCCGCCAGTTCCTCCTCCATGGAGAGAATAATGATGGGCAGATTGCTGTGGAACCCTTCCTGCACCGTAAAGTCCTCCTCCAGATACCGAAGCGGATCTTCCCCGTAAGGATCAGGCGGCAGTTCAAAATAGGTGTTCTTATTGACAGCCTTATTCCGGGATTCCACATATCCCCGCCAGAAACTAAGCCCTATCATCACCGGAATCAACAGGACACACGCACCAAGCAGACAGATTCTCCTGTGTCTGTGCGGCATAACCCCATCTCCTATTGGTTAATCTCATCATCCTGTCTGACCAGGCTGACCGAAGTCACGCCCTCGATACCGGACAGATTCCTTACCAGTTTCCCGTTCTTCTTCTCCGACTTGGCTAGCTGCTTATCCGATATCTCATAGATAAACTCCTCCGTCTGCGTCCTGGCCGCGTGGTTGTGCACCCGCAGCGCCGCCCGGCCGCCAAAGAGTTCATCCATATGCTTCTCTACCGCTTCCCCGGCCTTGGCCTCCCCGTTCACGATCACCATGATGCGCTCATTGTTGCGGATAAAACCAAACAGGATCAGGAATGCAAAGATCAGGGCGGAACCCAGCCCGGCAATCAGATAATCCGAGACGCCGCAGCAGATCCCCACCGCTATGCCCCAGAAGATATAGGCCGTATCCCGCGGATCCTTGATGGCCGTCCGGAAACGGACGATGGACAGGGCGCCCACCATCCCCAAAGAAAGGGCAATATTGTTACCAATCACGTTCATCACCAGGGTGGTCACTAACGTCAGCATCACAATAGAAACGTTAAACCGTTCACTATATACCGGGCCGGAATGGGACACCCGATAAGAAACATAGATCAGACAGGCAATCACTGCCGCCGCCGCAAAATTGATGATCACATCCATGATCGTCAGGCCGTTGGTGGTATTCAGCAGACTGTTATAAAGAACCTCTTTCATCTCTTTTCCTCCCTTTATACTCTTCCTCGTTTGGATATCATTCTCGCCCTGCAATATTTACTGTTGGAACAACGGGTTTTGTCACAGTGGTTTAACTCGTTTTTCAGACAACTCAATAAAAATCCCGTATACTTAACTTCCATCGTCACCGCCCCGGGCGGGCTGACCGGATACAGGGCGGGGCTTTCTGCAAAGATATCAAACTCCGCCTCACTGGCGCGCAGATTCTGGTCAAAGGTAATCCGCGTATCGTTGTGATCCAAAATATAGGCAAACCGGTCATACTCCACCACACATTTGGGCCTGTAGCACCGGGTGCACAAAAAGGCATACAGCCACTGTGCCAGACCCTCCGGCCGTGCAAGCAGAAACTGATAGTCGCCGCTTATCATCCGCATGGTTTCTTCCCGGTCCAGTGTCAGGGAACGCTTGCGCTGAAAGGCATCCGACTTTTCTTTAAGCTCCAGCTTGGCTGTCTGCGCATCTGCCTCGTAAACCCGCAGCCGTATCTTCTGCCGCTCGTCATACCCGTCTACCTTCTGCTCAAAATCTGAGTCATAGGGTGTATCGAAATAGAGAGACCGCACCATGTATCCCGTCACACCGTTGTGGGGATCCGGCTCCATGTAGATTCCCAGACGCCTCTTCATGCTCGCCGTCTCAATCAAACCGATATCGTATTTCATTTCCCGCCTGGTCACATCAAGCACACGCCGTCCCTGCCTTTCTACTACTCATCAATCGTTGTAGCCGATTTCTGCTTCTTTCACTGCTGCTTCTCCTGCTTCTTCCTCCACCGCTACTGCTGCCGCGGTCATCTCAACCTCCAATCCACTCCCGCCAAATTCGGGGCGTGACAATTTCAGCAGGTCATCATAGGATTTGAACCGCACCTGTTTTTTCCTTTTTGCATTTTGGAAAATAAGCCCGAACGTCAGGCAGACAACGGCAATCAGGGACGAAAGAATTCCGTCCCGCCAGATCATATAATAGATGGTCAGACCAAGGAGCAACGCCCCCAGAGGCGCCGACAAAAGATAAACCCGTTTATCAAGAAACGTTTTTATCCTCAGCCCCCCCCCCAGTCTGTCCAGCACATATCCACAGATAATATCCAGAAAATACACGAAACAGACGCCCACAAAAGTGAGCGTGACTGTCAGAATCATCCTCAGCACCAGATTCCCTGTCAGGGGCTCCACCAGAAGATAACCGCCATAACACGATGCGGTTCCAATCCCCATAAACAGGATTGTCCTGAAAAACTTATATCCCCAGAAACAAAAGAGGATTCCCACAACCAAAAGAAGGATCATCCCTGCAAAGGCCAGGACTTCCCCCGAAAATACCAGTTTCCCCTGCCACTTCGGCACATGCAATACCAATTTCCCCACTTTGCTTTCCCCTGTCAAAATATTTAGTAGTATTTTACCATTTACGGGAAAATTATTCAATATTCTGCAAAATAATCAGTTAATTTGTACTGCATTTGTATTCCGTTCACTCTCCCAGATACTCCTCCACCCAGACCCTGCCGCCCTTCACCCTGACAGTCACCGCGCCGCTTACAGGCGTCTGGTAAATGCGGCATCCCGCCGCCACAAGCCTCTCAAGCGTCTCCGGGTGGGGGTGCCCGTAAGAATTATCACGGCCGGCGGAAATCAGGGCCATCCGCGGACTGATCAGTTCCACAAACGCTTCCGGCGTGGAGTTTTTTGACCCATGATGCGCTGCTTTCAGCACTGTGACATTTGCTATGCCGCTTTCCTGAAGCTTCTCCATCACCAGTCGTTCTCCTTCTCCTTCCAGATCTCCTGTAAAAAGCGCCGTAAACATCCCAAAGCGCAGATAAAGGACGGTAGAATAGGCATTGGTATCCTCACTGGCAAAATTTTCTTTCGGATGCATGCAGGTTAACATAACTTTCCCCGTTTTCATACTCTGGCCTGCGTGGATATACTGCACGGGAATCCCTGCCTCTCCTGCAAGCACTTCCAGCATATGATACTCTTCATGCCAGCTCTCTTTTGCCACATCCGGCAGTATCAGACAGCCGATTCCAATCCCATGTTCCTTATAGGTTTCCAGCATTCCCTGGATACCGTTTATGTGGTCGTTGTCCGGATGGGTAATAAAGACCGCATCCAGATGTCTCACACCCTTATATTTCAGAAAGGGCAGTATCTGATAGGTCTCCACGTCTTTCTTCGTGGAACTGCCGCCGTCAATCAGATAATGGCCGCCGGCGCCATCTGTCAGATAGATGCAGTCACCCTGTCCCACGTCCAGCGCCGTGACCTCAAATCCCTGCGGCAGACGCACTGTCAATACGCCTACTGCCAGCAGGACAACTGTCCAGAACTGCCATTTTTTCATGCGCTCATAGAACAGTGACAGCCCTGCCAGCAGCAGAACAAACAAAGCTGTCTGCCAGGCCCCGGGACAGCCCGTGATCCACTGGTGTCCGGGCAGGGAAAGGCACAGATCACAGCACTTTTCATATAACCGCAGTAGACAGATTCCTGGCCAGGCCAGATACTTTCCCAGCGGAAGGATAACAGAAGCCATGATCGTGGTAGCAATACCGTCCGTCAAGATCAGTGTCATACAGGGAATTACCAATAGATTCAACAGTACAGAGTAAGGCGGGAAGGCACTGTAGAATGTGCAGTACACCGGCAGAGTCGAAAGGCAGATGGCCATGCCGGTAAGAAATGCCCGAACCAGACGGTTCTCAGAAAGCCGGTGCGCCTCCACCGCCGGCACAAACAGGCCGATGCCGCAGATGGCCCCGAAAGAAAAGAGAAAACCGCTGTGTGTCAGATAGAGGGGCTGCTGTATCAGAATGGACAGCGCCGCCACCGTCATGGCCGTCAGCATATCATAAGTACGTCCAAGCAGTCCCGCCGTCAGATGAAAGCCGAACATCACAAGCGCCCGAACGATGGATACTCCCATGCCTGTCATCATCCCATAACAGTACATCAATCCAATAGACAATATTATGTTAATCATATTAGGTACATGCAGTTTCCGCAGTATCTTATAAAATCCCATCCCCAGAATGGACAGGTGCAGTCCGCTGATGGCCAGAATATGGATGATGCCGTTTTGCTGGTACAGACTCTTAATATCCGCATCAAGCATTCCCTTCTCTCCCAGCAGCATGGCGCACATAATCTCCGCCTCCTTTGGCGGATAACTCGCCTTCAGAAGAAGAGACAGGTACTCTTTCAGGCGGTACATATTCTCCTGGAACCGGTCACAGTCTGCACTCTCTGCCAGACAGCTGCTCCCCGTCAGCCTGCCCTGTTTGCCCATAATATGGTAATAATCGGCGCTGTCAAACTCACCGGGATTTGTGGCATGGGCAAAAGCCCGAAATTTCCCCTCCACCACCACATAGCTTCCCATGGCAGGTTCCTCCTCATCCTCCCAGTAGCATAGAAGGCCCTGAACCTGCCCTGCATCCACTCGCTGTAGTCTTTCTCTGTTTTGTTCACAATAGATCTCTGTTCCTGTCCGGAATCTTACCGGAAAATGTTTTGGCTGGATTGTGTCAGAATCTGATATGATCTGTGTCAGACTGGCTGTTTGATCTGGTTTCAGAACAATGACCTGTTCCAAAGATACCACGAGGACTTCTTCTCCTCCCATCAGCCTGTGTTCTTTCCATCCCACCCGCCCTGCGGCCGCGACTCTCTCCTCTTGCAAAGGCACATCGGCCGGCCCGCCGCGCTTAGTCCATGGGATGCCTATCATCATTGCCGCCACAAATGCCAGTCCAAACAGGCATAAGTGTCTGCGCATGCTGTATCATCTCCTTTTATTTTAGTTTACATAATTTCTAATCTTATTCCACCGCCAATAAATCCAGATTCCTCTCAAACACATTATTCAAACTCATATTCTCACGGTATGAAATATTGGTCTCTCCATTGATGGATATCTGTACCTTATTTACATTGGACAATTCCACCAGGGAATTGGTGATGGAATAGATTGTCACCTCTGAGGTCACGTTGTAGGGTTGATTTTGAAAAGCCTCGTCCAGGTTTACATAACATGTACCATCTTTTACTGTGACGCTCACAATTTTGGCAGCCGGATTGATGGTCGGATAGGATCCCTCTGCCTTGGGACCCTCTATCAGCTTCTCCACTACCAGCTTCTCCAGAGAGATATTACTGTTATATACAACGTTTCTCTGGTTTTCTTCCACCAGAAGATTTCCCTCCTCATTGGCAAAATACAACCGCAGATTCACTTTCTCATAGGCATTGATCTCATTGCCCGCATTCTCGATAAAAGTGTCCGCCGTCATGATGCCTACTGCTGCGCCGCTGCTGTCTGCAAGCGGTTCGCCTGCCACCGTAAAGGTTATGCGCTCTACGCCGGGAATCTGCACCAGCGTCCTGACGATTGCCGCACGGATAAGCACTTCCTTGGTTCCCCACAATTCTTTATACTTTTCATCAAAATCCAGCGTTAAAAGCCCGCTGTCCAACACATGCCCGCTGATGGAGAACTCCCCTGACAAAGGCGCCTGATACTCCATCTTCTCCGACCTGGCCTGTAGCTGCCCTGTCAATTCTGTAAACAAAACTTCTGTGTCCTCAGACTCTGTCACATACTGACGGTTGATTATCCGCGTCTCATCATTGTTTACATAATATATTTCATAAGACGTCCCGGACTGTACCTGTACCTGTTCCTCTCTCCCGCAGGCCGCAAGCACTACAACCATACACAAAATTACCATATTGAAGAAAAGTCTACTCAATTTACCCATTGTTTCCTCACACTTTCCGTCATTTAGATTGCAATATACGTCAACGGAATCTTCACTGTAAAATCGGTTCCCTCTCCCTCAGTACTCTGTACCTTGATCGTTCCCCGATGTTTGAGGATTGCGCTCTTTGTGATCGCCAGTCCCAACCCTGTGCCGCCAATTTCCCTGGAACGGGATTTATCTACCCGGTAGAAACGCTCATAGATATTCTCCAGCGCCTCCTCCGGAATCCCGATCCCGGAGTCTTCCACCTTCAGGGTAAAAAACTGATGATCCGCATCCAGCGTTACTTTCACAAAACCATGTTCCTTATTATACTTAATGGCGTTCTCCACTAGATTGGAGATTGCCTGGGTGATCTTGACTTCATCCACCGCTGCCGTTACAGGGCGTATGCTCTCATAGACCAGCTGTACATCCCGCTTCATGGCGATGGGGCGCAGCCTTTTCATGATAAGTTCCACCAGTTCATTCATATTTACCTGGGAAATGTTTAAATCCGCCGCCGTCCTGTCCATCTTAACCAGGGACAACAAATCGCTGATGATCTTATCCTCCCTCTCAATTTCCGCTGCGATATCCCCCATAAACTCCTGATATACCTCCAAAGGCACATCCTGCTGGGTGATCAGGGAATCCGCAAGCACCTTCATGGAGGTGATCGGTGTCTTCAATTCATGGGATACATTGGAGACAAATTCCTGCCTGGAATCATCCAGCATTTTCATCCGTCCCAGTACCCGGTTAAAGGCATCCCCGATCAGTTCCGTCTCCCGACAATCCGTCACGGAAATGGGGTCATTGGTATATCCTGCCTGCACCTGATCCAATGCCACAATAATCTTTTTAAAAGGTGCAAAAAGAACCTTGGAGACCAGCACAACACACACAAGAATCGCCAGACTCACCAAAGCTTCCACCACCAGCGCCTGTCGGTTCAAACTGTCCATGGTGGCTATGATACTGTCATTGGAAGCGCTCACCAGCATGACCCCGCGGACCACATCGAACTTTTCTCCCACGTTCTTGTCCTCTGGCATCTGTAATGACTCCGTGATGGGAATCGTCATCTCAATATAGCCGTTCTCCCGGTCATATTTACTGGTACTCTCTCCCTTAAGACAGCGGATTACTTCTTCCGAAATGATAGTCTTACCCTCACTGATCCCATAAGTATCCTTGACGATCTTAAGATCGCTGTTGATGATAAGAACACGCCCATCATATAAGTTGGACAGCTGTTCCAGTTCCGCATTGATAACTTCCGAGGAAGTATCCCGCAGATATGCATAAGTAATCAGGTGATTGGCCAGAATCTTAAGCTGCGTGGAAATGTCAGAAGTCCTGACATTGACCGCACGCTGCTCATAATTGTTTAAGATTGCATACCGCATGACGAAACAGGGAATCAGTCCCACGATAAGCATGATCAGAAAGATTCGTATTTTCAGACTTCTAAAGATTTTCAGTTTCCGTAATTTATTCTTAAGCAAAGTAATATCCAACACCCCACTTGGTCCGCACATATGCGGGTTCTCCCGGTACTTCCTCTATCTTTTCCCGCAGTCTCCTGATATGTACGTCCACCGTTCTCACATCCCCCGGATAATCGCTTCCCCACACCAGTTTCAGCAGGTTTTCCCTGCCATAAACCTTGCCCGGATTCTTAATCAGAAGTTCCAGCAGTTCAAATTCCTTGGCCGTCAGGTTGATTTCTTTATCCTTGATATAAACCCGTCTTCCCTCGCAGTCAAGACGCATATCTCCCCGTTCGACCACCTTGGACTCTTCCTTCCTGGCGCTCTTTCTGTTGGTTCTGCGCATGATCGCCTTAATCCTGGCTTTCACTTCCAAAATATTGAAGGGTTTGGTAATATAATCATCCGCACCATACTCAAGCCCCAGGATCTTGTCCATATCTTCTCCCTTGGCCGTCAGCATGACGATCGGTACATTGGAAAACTCACGGATCTGCTGACATACCTCAAATCCGGTCATCTTAGGTAACATCACATCCAGCAGAACCATGTCATACTGATTCTGCCTGGCAAGTTCCAGGGCCTCTTCCCCGTCATAGGCGCAGTCTACTTCCATACCATCCTGCTCTAAGCTGAAACGAATCCCCTTCACGATCAATTTCTCATCATCCACCACTAAAACTCTCTGTGCCATTCCGATTCCCCTACCCTTATTTTACACTGATATTTTCCTTTATCTTCCCGTATGTGCCCTCTTTGATACCGCTGACCTGCATGATATCCTCCGGGCTCTTAAAACCGCCGTGATCCTCCCTGTAGGCAACAATGGCCGCCGCCCTGGTGGCCCCGATTCCAGGAATCCTGCACAGTTCCTCCACGGTTGCCGTATTGATGTTGATTCTGCCATCCTCTGCCGCAGCAGACCCGGCTTCCAGTCTCTCTGAACCTTCTGCGGAATTGACAGGTTCCGGTGTTACCACTCCAAACGATACTATTCCAGTCTGTGCACTGTCACCTGCTTCTTCCTTCGTAGGAATCACCAGTTTAGCGCCATCCGACAGTTCCTGCGCCTGGTTTACATAACTTTCATCCGCACACTCCGCAAATCCGCCTGCCGCCTGCACCGCATCATATACCCTGCTGCCGGCCGCCAGCTGATAAACCCCCGGCGTTATCACCGCCCCGCAGACATGTACATAGACACGCTTTGTCTCCTCTTCTATGTATGCCGATGCGCTGGCCACTCCTGCATCACCGGCATCTTCCAGATATTGTCCCTCTACTGCCGCACTCCCCTGCGGCATCACCTGGCCGTCATCTTTCCCTGCCCCGGACATCTGCATCGGTTCCACAGCTTCCGCAGAATTCTCCTGATACTGTGTCTGTCCCGATACCTCCTCCGTCAACAGGACAAGTTCCTCTTTCCTTGTACAGCCGTACAAAACACATAGGCTGTACAGGCATACTACAGACATAACCGCCAGCCTTTTTCTGATCCAAAATACTCGTTCTTCGTTTCGCATAGTTTCCTTTCCGGGCATTCGCGCCCTCAAGGAAGTTCCCGCCATGCACTGTATTTTTATTGTAAGATAAATTGCGCCCTATGTCCACTTAAAAATAATGATTCCTGCAATCGCCACACCCATGCCCACCATCTTGCGCACTTCCAGAGGCTGTTTTTCTACTCCAAAAAGACCGAACAGCTCAATCAGATAGGCCACCGCCAGCTGGGCGATGACAATGAGCATGACCGCCCGCGCAGGACCAAGCAGATCCATGCCCTTGATCACAGTATAGGTAATGAAGGCGCCGATCGTACCGCCCAGAAGCATGTACTTGGGCTCCACTTTGAACAGTGTGGCAAAGGAAGAGCGGTCCGTCACAAGCCAGGCCGCCAGACAGACCAAAAGCGCGGTAAACTGCACGAAAGCGTTTGCCACCCAGATTCCGGACGTCTTCGTCACCTGTGTGTTAAAGACACCCTGCACGCTCATCAGCGCGCCTGACAATAAGGCAATCAAAAATCCAAACATGATATCTCCATTCCGAAGCCTTTACGCCACTTTGCAGCGTAAGGTCTCCCTTTCCCCAAAAGTAATTTGCTCCGCAAGAATAACAAATCGAGCAAGCTCGATTGCGAGTGCCGCTTCGCGGCCTCGGATATGCGGAGGACTTTCCTATATCATAAAAGACAAGACAGCAAATACCGTCTTGTCTTATCATTTCCATCCTGTTCCTAAATTATTCTTTCGCGTGCGCTATTCCTCGCCGCCTTCGCCTTCTAACTCCCCGGTATCCTCCTCTTCTCCTTCTTCCACCGGTTCCGGCACATCAATATAGTCTTCCGTGTACGTCTCTCCCAGCACCTGGGCCATGATCTGTTCCGACAGATTTTTCAGGGAATCATTGGCATCCTCCCCTGTCCAGATCTTGGCAAAGGCAATTTCCAGTTCCACCCAGAAATTACTGGTCTCTATCATCTTCGGCATAGGTACGGAATTGTGATACTCTTCCAGAAAAGCTGAGGCATTGGGATCATCATAGGTACTGCCTCCCGCATACACCGGCAGTTTCCCGGTTCTTGCATAGAGATCATCCGTGGCATATTCTGTCAGATAAACCGCAAAATCATTGGCCATCTGCTTCCTGGTGGAATAGCCGTTGACCGCCACACACTGTGTCACCGACAGGGAAGAAGACTTCAGCTGTTCGCTCACATCGGGCAGCATGGATACCCCGTAATCATAAGTAAATTCTCCCTCTTTTACTGCATTTTCAATTTTGGAGAGCGCATCGGATGTGGCCACCGTGTACACGATCTTACCGTCCATAAAATCCTGTAGGATGCCATCGTAGCTTATCTCTTTCGTATCAATGGAAAAAAACTGGTTCAGATGCTGATATACCCGCAGGCAGCGGATCGCCTCCTCATTGTATATATGGATAGAATCCGACCGGTCGCCGCTTTCGCCGCCCACATCAATATAATTTCCCACAAAAAAATAATTATAAAAGATATCTGACACGTCCCACTTAAAGACGGCCTCCACCTGTTCCGGGGCATCGTACACATCCGCAAAAGCAAGGATATCGTCAATCGTCTGGGGCAGCGCTTCTTCCATCTTGGCCGCCACTGCCTCCTCAGAGATTTCTACTGCTTCCGTTTCCCCGGAAGCTTCTTCCTCCACATCCCCGTTATCCGCCTGCTCCTGGGATTCCTCCGCCAATTCCTGATCGCTTTGTGCCTCCAGCTGCGCCCTGGCCCAATCCTCCAGGTAGGTCTTGTTATACAAAAAACAACTGGTCTCAAAATAGAAAGGATACCCAATCTGTTTGTCATGATAGGTCACCGCCCGGACAGCCGTCCCTGGCAGAATCTCTTCCATGGGAAGAACGCCCTGCGGCATCCTGACCTCCGATGCCAGTCCTGCCAGATAGGCCTTCTCCAGAGAATCATTGCTGACAATATACAGATCCGGCACTTCCTCCGTCTGCAAAGACGCCTGATTGATCGTCTCCAGATACTCAAGCCCCGATGTATAGACCGGTACCACACGGACATCATCCTGATATTCACTGTAAGACACTGCCACACTGTTCAGATAATCTGTCAGCGCCTCATCCGTATACCACAGATATAAGGTATCTCTATGTCCAAAGAGAGGCTGCTCCTCCACTTCCGCCTCTTCATCCTGCTGTACCGCCATACCGAGCCTGCCAACACCGTACAGCCCCCCGGCAAGCAATACCACTGCCAGGATCATCGCTAATCTTCTTTTCAGAGTCACTGCTGTTCTCCTTCTGTCTCCCTGATACATGTACGCAAAATCGCTGTCATCTCATCCACATGCTCTTCTTTGATGATCAGGGGCGGCACAAAACGGATAATGTCCGTCCCCGCATTGATGAGAACCAACCCCTTATCCATCGCACGCTTAATGATATCTCCCACAGGCCGGTCAAAAACAAGTCCCTGCAACAGGCCCACACCGCGCCTTTGTCTGATACAGGCAAATTCCGCCGCCAGCTCATCCAGACGGCTGGCAAGATACGCGCCCGTTTTGTTGACATTGGAAAGCACATCTTCTTTTTCAAACAACTCGATCACCTTGCAGATCGCCGCACAGGCCAGGGGATTGCCCCCGTAAGTCGTACCGTGATCTCCGGCGACAAGGGAATGCGCTCCCACCTTTTCCGTCATCAGGAAAGCCCCCACCGGCACACCACAGCCTAGAGCCTTGGCGGTGGTCATCACATCGGGCTTCACCCCGAACTTCTGCCAGGCATACATGGAACCGGTGCGCCCCATGCCGCACTGGATTTCATCCAAGATCATCAGGATGTCCCGCTCATCACAAAGCGCCCGGACGCTACGCATAAATTCTTCCGTGGCCGGATAGATGCCGCCCTCCCCCTGCACAGTCTCAAAAAGGATGGCGCATGTCTTGTCTGTCACCTGGGATGCCACACTGTCAAAGTCATTTAAATCAGCGAACTTGATATGGCCGATCATCGGCTCAAAGGCCTCCCTGTAATGGGGATTGCCCGTGACCGACAAAGCCCCCATGGTCCGTCCATGGAAGGAATGGTTCATGGCAATGATCTCATGGTCTGTGGCGCCGTCCTTCAAATAGGCATATTTCCGGGCCGTCTTGATGGCGCCCTCAATGGCCTCCGCCCCGCTGTTGGTAAAAAACACCCTGTCCATGCCGGAAATCTCTTTCAGCTTCTTCGCCGCCTCGATGGCCGGCAGATTGTAATAATAATTGGAGGTATGGATGATCTTGTCAATCTGCGTCTTTAAGGCATCATTGTATTCTTTGTTCTGATAGCCCAGGGCAAAAACCGCAATACCGGATACAAAATCCAGATATCTTTTGCCATCCATATCATAGAGGTATACGCCCTCCCCCTTATCAAAGACCACCTGATAACGGTTATATGTGTGTAGAAGGGCTTTCTCCGCCTCATCTATATACGCCTGCATTGTTGTGCTCATGTTATATTCCCCCGTGTGTGCCAATCCCGTCATCGTCTGCAATGATAGCGGTTCCGATACCCTGATTCGTAAAGATTTCCAGAAGCAGGCAATGCGCAATCCGCCCGTCCAGAATATGGACTCTTCCCACGCCCTCCCGGATGGCCTCCGTACAGTTGTGCAGTTTCGGCAGCATACCGCCGCCAATGAAACCGCCCTCAATCAGTTCCTCTGCCTGGGATGCGCTCAGCCGGGAAATAAAACTCGACTTGTCGTCAATATCCTTGTACAGGCCCTCGATATCCGTCAAAAATACCAGCTTGTCCGCCCCCACCGCCTTGGCAATGGCGCAGGCCGCATCGTCCGCATTGATATTGTAAGTCTGAAACTGTTCATCCAGACCGATCGGCGCTACAATAGGCAGGAAATCTTTTTCCAGAAGATCGTATAATACCTTCGGATCCACATGGGTGATCTCACCCACATAGCCGATATCCTCGCCCTCAAAATATTTCTTATCACAGGTAAGCAGGCCGCCGTCCTTGCCGCTGACACCCACTGCCCTCACGCCAAGTTCACTGACCATGCGCACCAGATTCTTATTGACCTTGTTGAGAACCATTTCCGCAATCTCCATGGTCTCATCATCCGTCACCCTAAGGCCGCCCACAAACCTGGCTTCCTTGCCCACCTTGCCAACCCAGCGGCTGATCTCCTTGCCGCCTCCATGTACAATAATGGGCTTAAAGCCTACCAGCTTTAAGAGCGTCACATCCTTGATCACATTGCGCTGCAATTCCTCGTTGCTCATGGCACTGCCGCCGTACTTGACCACGATGATCTTTCGGTTAAATTTCTGAATATAGGGAAGCGCCTCGATCAGAACCTCCGCTTTTTCCAGGATCTTATTCATCTCCTGCTTTTCCATTCTGTTTCCTCTTTTCTGTCTTTGTTTTAACTGCGGTAGTCCGCATTAATCTTCACATAATCATAAGTCAGATCGCATCCCCAGGCAGCGGCGCTCTCCTCGCCCCGTTTCATATCTACGATCACACGCACTTCCGGCGCCGAGAGAATCTTCGTGGCAGCTTCCTCGTCATAGTCCGTCAGCATACCATTCTGACAGATCTGCATCCTGTCTTCATTGCTCTCGCAGAAAATATCCACCTGTTCCGGGTCAAAGTCCACCCCCGCATACCCAAGCGCACACATAATCCTTCCCACATTGGCATCATGCCCGTAAATCATGGCCTTAGTGAGACTGGAGCAGACCACGGATTTACTTAAGGTCCTCGCCTCCTGTTTGGTAGCCGCATGGATGACTCTCGTCTCAAACAATGCGGTGGCGCCTTCCCCATCCCCGGCCATCTTCCTGGCCAGTGTGGTATCTATATAATTAAGCGCTTCCCTGAATTTATCATAATCCTCATTTTTTTCCGTAATCTCCGGATTCCCCGCCAGACCGTTGGCCAGTACGATCAGGGTATCATTGGTGGAAGTATCCCCATCCACCGAGATCATATTAAAGGTATCCACCACATCCTCCCGCAGGGCCTCCTGCAAAAGTTCTTTGGAAATCGCCAGGTCCGTGGTCACAAATCCCAGCATCGTACACATATTGGGATGAATCATCCCGGAACCCTTGCACATACCGCCCACCGTGACCTTTTTGCCGCCTATCTCAATCTCCACCGCCGCCTGTTTGGGCACGGTGTCCGTGGTCATCATGGCCTCCACCGCTGCCTGTCCGGCCTCCAGGGTATCTGCCTTCACTGCCGCCAGCTTCTCCACCCCGGCCGTAATCTTGTCCACCGGAAGCTGCCAGCCGATCACCCCTGTAGATGCCACCAGCACCGAATCCTCCGGAATATCCAATACCTGAGCCGCCTTCGCCGCGGTCTGCCGGCAGCAGTCATATCCCTGCCTGCCCGTACAGGCATTGGCTATCCCCGCATTGACAATCACAGCCTGCGCATAGGGAGAGTGTTCCACCACTTCCTTATCCCACAGCACTGGCGCCGCCTTCACCACATTACTGGTAAAGACACCCGCTGCCCTGCAGGGCACCCGGCTGTAGACCATAGCCATGTCCTTTCTGTTCTGATACTTAATCGCCGCCTCCACGCCAGCCGCCTCAAACCCCAAAGCCGCCGTGACACCGCCTTCTATAATCTTCATAAGAATCCTCCATAGCGCTTTCTAAACTAACACACCATTCACCAATATACATCAAATCCACTATCAATGCAACTCATCCCAACTCCTCCCCCAAAACCTTCTCCAACTCCGTCACCATAGTATCTACAACGGAAAACGCCGCCGGATCCCTGTACATATTCTGCATCAGCGTCCTGATATTCCTCTCAAAATTATCCGGCAGCACCCGGCATTCCTTCACACAGATTTCCAAAAGCCGCTTCTCTCCGGGATGGAGTTTCTCATTCATGGCAAAGATCACATCAAAATAAGAGGCCAGAAATTTATGTACCTCCTGGTTGATGCTGATCAGGTCTCCCCGCCTCATAGCCTTGTTGATCTGGAAAAGATACGCACCCATACCATATTTGATCAGTTTCATGTTATGGCTGATGACATTCTGTTTGAGCGCCTGGGGATACCTTACCACATACTTCTGTTTGGCCGCCGCCAGCCGCCCGCCCTTGTCATAGGCGATTCGCCCGATCAACAGGCTGTGCCACATACAGGTGGTATAACCGTCCCGGGCCTTATGCTCTTCCACCACTTCCCTGATACCTGCAAGGAACTCATCCAGATTGCGGTAGATAATGTTCAGCTGCATCCCCTCTTCCATGATACAGCTGTCCGTATATTCCCTGTAACAGTTCCCTAAATCCATATTGGTGCTGTATTTTTTTAGTACAGCCTTTCTGGCCGCTTCGGGGACCGGCTCTTTCCAATAAACATAGACATCATAATTCGAATATGCATCGTTTTTCTTAAGAGCACGGGAACCGCCGATTGCCATCGCCTCTATCTGCGCAAATCTTGCATATTCATTGAAAATATCCTGTACCATACTCTTGTACTCCCGGCGCTATTTTGCTATGATCTCCTCCCACGCACTCTCTTTAAATCCCGGAAAGACTCCCTTATCACTTACAAGAAGCGGTCTCTTGACCAACATCCCGTCCGTGGCAAGCAGGGCAAGCTGTTCCTCTTCACTCATATGCGGAAGTTTATCTTTTAACCCCATGTCTTTATAGAGCAGTCCGCTGGTATTAAAAAAGCGCTTTAACGGCAGTCCGCTCTTTTCCTGCCAGTCTCTCAGTTCATCCACGCTCGGATTTTCCTCTTTGATCGGGCGTGCCTCATAAGCAATGCCCTTTGCTTCCAGCCATTTCAGAGCCTTTTGACAAGTGGAACATTTTGCATAATAAAGTACTGTGGGTGTCATTTCCGATTCCTCCGTATTCTTCAAATCATTCCATTTGCTTACAAAACATCACAGGAATTTCATTTTTACCACCATTTTATCAGGACTTTCCAAGTTTGTGCAATCATTATTCTTTAAAAAAGTAATTTTGCCATATTGTCCAGAAAGATCATATTATTGACCGTGATCTCCGCCCGCCACCAGTTCTTGCTGACTGCCCAGTCCTGGGGATACTCTTCCCAGTCCCAGGTCACTGCATACCCGCCGTCCGGCATCTGCGTTTTCCTGATAAATTCGCACTCGTACTGTACCGCCTCGCGATTCTTTGCGTAGAAAACGGACTCCTTATCCTGGAAAAACTGGGACGGTTTGCAGACATAACTGTTCTCCCAGCTGGAGACATCCTTAGTGATGGATGCAGACACCAACTCCTGCAAACGCGCAGTCAGCCGCTCCATCTCGAAGCAATCGCAGAGACCTGCCCCGATAATGTCTTCGCGCAGCTGTATAAAGCATGACAGCACATGCATATCCTGCGGATCGCCAATCTTAAAGAGTTCCTCTATCGCTTCCTGTGCGATTCGAAGCGCTGTCTTCCCAAAAGCGCATTCCGCACCTGCGTATCTCAGCACAAACCCGGCCAGGGCTGCCGTTGGATTATAACGGTTGCCAAACAGATAACCGTCCGTCTCCTGCTGCCAGGGTGCCCTGGGATAGGTCCACCAGGACGCATGGGGGTAGTCGTTATTGGTCGGTATGACGTTACTCCACTTTTCCCCGTCAAAATCTGCTGTCTGTTCTAAATAGCGCAGCATTTCCCTGATCATTGGATTGGAGTTATGTAAACCTCCAACCTCCCGCAATGCCACTGTTGCCCGCCATACCTGCATCGGGGAAGAATTGGGGTTCATACAGTCCTCCTCCAAACCGTGCCCAAAACCACCGTCCTCATTCTGATAGGCAGCCAGGGCTGCTGTCACCTCCTGTGCACTTCCCTGTTCAAAATGATACCGCCACCTGGCCACATCCAGCTGGCGGGCATTACGATACACAAACTTCCGTGCTTTTTCAAAAATTTCTCTGTCCTGTTCTCTCATGATCGGGAACCTCCTTGTCAAAATATCATGTCCTTTTCATCCTATAATACCTTCCCGATTCTGTCTTGTTAAAAAGCGACAGATTTTCCGGCCAGGGCACATGCCTGCGGAATCGTCATCCCGTGATAACGCTTAAATTCCCGCATAAGATGCGCCTGATCCGTATATTGTAACAGACAGACTTCATCCAGAACCTGTCTGCCCGGCACCGTAAGGATATCCCGCCAGAGGTTCTGATAGCGTACCAGCGATGCAAACCTTTTGGGCGAGACCCCCATATTTTCCTGAAAAACACGCTGCAAGTGCCTGTCACTCACATGGATGTCCTGCGCAAGTTCATGCATCCGCAGGGCGCCACGCCGTGAAAGAATCTCTGTCACAGCTTCCATAAAGACCGGCTCCTCCCGCCGTAAATCCATTCTCCGAAGCAGCGCTGCCTCCGCCAGCCGCACCCGCTCCCCTATCTGCGGCATTTCCCATAGCTTCTCTCCCAGTTCGCGTACCAGCCAGGAATAATAGATCGATGCGTCTCCACAAAAATTCCTGCATACCCGCATGGGTTCCTCCGAAAAAAGAACCGCGCTCCAGGCATAGAAACGGATGCCAAAAACAGATAAATGCAGGCGCTCCACCCTGCTGTCACTGCCAGGCACCGCCCTGTCATCTATGCCGCAAAACCCGCTGTACAGCCGATTATTCGTATAATCCCACGTAAATATGATATCCATACAGGTATCCGGCACCACCACATCCTGCTCCATCACGCCAGCCTCTTGCAAATAGATACCCTGACTCCCCCAGAAACAGCGGATATAAGGTTTCAGCGCCGCACAGGGCTCCATCTCCACATAGGCCTCACTACAGCGGTATGGCGTTGCCGTAAGGGGCCGATAGTTTTTAAAGTATTTCAATTAGTTATCCTCCCGCATCACAGACTGCCGCCGGTATACCCACAACAGACACAGGCTAAGGAACACATCCGCCAGAATCCAGGCCCAGACCTCTCCCCAGAACACCCCTGCCCGGCCAATCTTTTTCGTCAGCAAAAAAGCGCATCCCACCCGCATGGCCAACTGCAAAAAACTGGAACACATGGGCAGCACCGTGTTGCCCATGCCCTGCACACAGGCTCTTATAATATAGAGCAGATACAAAAGCCAGAAAAATGCTGCCAATATCCTGAGAAACGCACAGCCAATCTCCAGCGTCTCCGCCAGAATCCTTTCCTCTCCCGACAAGAAACAAGCTAAAATCGGCCTGCCAAAGGTTAACATAACAAATGACATGACCCCAGAGGTCACAAGCCCCAGCACACAGGCGGCACCAAGCCCCCTTCTCACTCTTCCATAGTCGCCCGCTCCCGCGTTCTGTCCTGTGTAGGACACCACCGCATAACTGTAAGAGACTGCCGCCGTTTCCAATAATCCGTACAGTTTATTGGCCGCCGTAAAGCCGGCCACAAAAACCGTGCCGAAACTGTTAATCACCGACTGCACTGCCACACCGCCGAAGCCTGTGATCACATTTTGCAGTCCCATCGGGATTCCCAGCTTAAGAAGCCGCCAGAGCCTTTCCGGCCGTATCCGTAAATCTCCCCGGCCGGGCATTCCAAAACCGCCGGCCCTGACCGCCCACAGACAATATCCTGCGGAAAATAGCTGGGATAACAAAGTGGCGAATGCCGCCCCAAACACGCCCAGCTGAAAAATCACCACAAATAAAAAATCCAGGATGATATTACAGACTGCCGCCAGGGAAACCGCGATAAGCGGCGTCCGGCTGTCCCCCGCCGCCCGCAAAAACGCCGCCAGCATATTATAGCAGAAAGAGATACACACACCGCCATAGAGAGTCCGCAGGTAAATCTGTGCCATCTCCATCGTATCCTGCGGCGTGTGAAGTAATTGCAACACAGGTTTACATAATGTTAACCCGACTACCGTAAAGAAAATACCCAGCATCAGACACAGGCAGATACTGCCGCCCATATCTTCTTTCAACCCTTTCTCATCATGACTGCCAAACCGTCCCGCCATGCTGATGGAAAATCCCTGGGTGATTCCCTGCACACACCCAAACATAACAAACACCAGCCACTCTGTTGCCCCCAGAGCCGCCAGTGCCGTCACACCCAGATATTTCCCAACGATCATGGTGTCCACAAAAGTATACAACTGCTGGAACACATTGCCGATCATCAGCGAGAAAGCAAAGCCGAACAGCAGGGCAAACGGGTTGCCCCTGGTCATGTCCTTCGCACCTTTCATAACATTCTTAAACCTGCCTCTCCGGCATTCCTATGTATGGTAAGCCCAAGACAACATTTTTATATTGTTGATACTATTGTAATCGAGATAGACCATCTATGCCAAAGCGGTTGCCAGGATCAATATTGCAAAGTTCCTGATATAGCTGCCGGGCTTCTGGCAGTCTATCCATGCTTTCATATAATTTTGCCAACACTGTTCGAGAATGCAAATCTTTGGGATGAATTGCCAGTACTTCCCGCAAATATTTCTCAGCTTCCGCTTCTCGGCCTTCTTGTCTTGAGAGCAGACGCCCTAATTCCGTACGCGATTGAATATGCTTAGGATCTATCTTTATGACTTCGAGAAAAAATTTCTCCGCTTCCGCTTCTCGGCCTTTTTGTCTTGAGAGAAGACGTCCTAATTCCGTACGCGATTGAATCTGCTTAGGATCTATCTTTATAACCTCGAGAAAAAATCTCTCCGCTTCCGCTTTTCGGCCTTTTTGCTTTGAGAGCAAACGCCCTAATTCCATACGCGAATGAATATCTTTAGGATGAATGACCAGTATTTCCCGCAAAAATTTCTCTGCTTCCGCTTCCCGTCCTTTTTGCCTTGAAAGCAGACGCCCTAATTCCGAACGCGATTGAATATGCTTGGGGTCAATCTTTATTGCTTCGAGCAAATATTTCTCCGCTTCCGCTTCTCGGCCTTTTTGCTTTGAAAGCAGACGCCCCAATTCCGTGTAACTGGGGATATTTAAGGGATTGATTTTTATCACTGCCAGAAATTTTTCTTCCGCCGAGGAATTCTCCCCGTTCTCTGCAAGCCAAATCCCCCATTCCGTATAAAGTTTAAATAATAATATATTATTTTCCAATTCAGGTGCCAGGTCATCTAGCGCAGTTTTCATCGTAACTTCGCTTTCCGCAGAGGAACTTTGATGCCTTGCCCACAAAAAGCCCAGGCATAAACATGCGTTTCCGATATAGGAAAGTTGCAAGGCCCTTTTTCGTATCCTGAAATAGATCCGCTCCAGATACCCCCAGTAATCAATCTCGCCGATGGGGGCCTTACAGCCTTTTTGAATTTCCTTTTTACCCATATTTATGATATTATCCAGAAATACCTCGATTTCATTTTCATCCATGGCATCCAGCAAATGAACGATTATGGAATTGATGGTGACTTTGCTGCTATTAAACAGGAAAAACAATTCTGCAATGACATCATGTTTCGGCTGCAGCGTTCCGGTCCTTTCCTGATAAACTACTGGTTCCACATGAAGCGGCACAAATCGCTCACCCAGGCGTGAGCTCAATGTGTTCTCTTTCAATCCGTCAAAACGTTTGCAGTACAGCGAGAGTGACAGAGGCGTGTTAAACACTTTCATGGCAGCGATTGCGCCATATAGCTGGATGTCTGTATCTATTTTTCCAAACTCCCGCAAAATCAAATCGCCCCATTCTTCCCAGTCCAATTTGATACTGCCTGGTTTAGAGGTAATCTTTTCTAACTCGAATAAAGTGCGGTAGATCAATTCCACCAAACTGACATACGGTTTTCCATACCGGCCTAATGTTTCATTGATCACAGATAATTGATCTGCCTCGCTTATTGCCCCTTCCTTCACCAGGTAAGAAGTGCTTCTTTGCAGTATGGATCTCCTTCTTTCCGGGTTTTCTGAAAAGGAATAAGATGAGTAGTCCTTTAAATAGTATTCCTTGTTCCGGTTGTTGCCCTGTAGGACAACCAGCCTCGCATGATCGAACCAATGCAGTAATAAGTCCTGATCTGGATCGGCAAGTAGTGTCAGTCTGTTTTCCCGCTCTGCCATGAGCAGATGTATTTTGGGATTATGAGGCCACCTTGCCTGTAAACTTGAAAAAGATTCTTTTCCCTCAAAGGGATTGTCAATGCACAGCAGAACACTTTGCCCGGCTGGCGTAAGACGACTCAGGCAACGAAAAAATCGATCTGCCATTTGTTCCGTTATGATTTCTTTGTTTGATAACGACAGCCAAACCGTCAGGCGCCCCGAAGAGGCATTCTGTACTGCTGCATGCATCATAAGGCTGGTTTTGCCCTGGCCTCCGTTTCCCGCAATGATTATAGGGCTGTCCCCCTGAATCAGTTCCTCTATCGCCTGTGTGGCTTCTTTGTGCGGGACATCTGCACCTGCGCTGATGACTTGAAGCATTGTGTGAAACCTATTGTCAACAGTAAAGAAGTTTTTGATCGTTAAATCGTCACATGAATTCCTTGCATCCGTAACATAACCAGGGGTGATCAATGTTGCAATATGATCGATCCCCTGGCTGTCCAACTGTGCTTTTATCTGAAAAGCCGCATCCAATATCTGTGGCAGAACGGACAGCCTTTCAGAAACTGTCTCCAGCTGATTCTGGGTCAAAATATCGTGTATCCATGCTGAAAAATCCGGAATGGTCATCCATTGCTCCATTAAGTAGGCAATGATAACTTTGGCTTCTTCTTTGCTCGCAATATTGGACGCCTCCATATCGCTTGCACTGGGCAGCACATTTCGTTGCAGACATGTCTCCCAATATCCCAGAATATCTTCTTCCAGAGGGATACCCAGATCATTCTGTCTGTACCGCTGGTATTCGCAGTATCGCGCATATGCCATGCCCGATTTTTCCCGGATAGCATCCATTGTCTCTTCCATATGGCTGCCATTTTTGTTTTTAAAGTGATCATAGATTGTTATCACAGATCCAACGAATCCAACTGGCGTATTAAGATTAGAAAGGCCCTCTGTGATTGCATCTAAAATATTAAACATCTGATCACTCCCGTTCTCAATGTAAATCTACTGGTTCTTAAACATACCCCAAATTCGAAATAGAATTCTTTGTAGAATCTTCGACTTCCATGCCCTCCGGCATCCCTACATTCGTCTCCGCATTCTCAGCTGCCTCTTTGGGATCTTCATATTCCTTCTCTTCCTCTTCACCCCAGAGGGAATCCCATTCCTCGTGTTTCTTATCCATATTCATGGCCGCCATCTCTTTTGCCATCTGATAAATTTCCATATTGAAATCCATCAGCTTCTTTTCATCCTGCGCCGGTACTTTATCCCCCCGGCTGATCCTTCTGGCAATCTCCAGACACTTGGCCATCTCCTCGCCGTACTCTTTCATGGCATCGCCCTGCTGCTTGGCCGCCACGCTGTTGAAGATACCCATTTCCTGATTCGCCAGATCCTCAAGCACCTTTTCGTCTTTCTTAATCTGTCCGGAAAGGGCGTCTATCTGTCCCTGTAGTTCTTTCTCCCTTGCCAGATACTCCTCTGATAATTCAAATGTAACCCCAAGCTGCTCGCTTTTCTCCTGGGCTTTCTCCATCCTCTTGCGGTTTTCTTCCCGCTGTTTGACATAGTCGTTTCGCTGCCCCCTTAAGAGGCTCAACTGCTGTCTGTAGGCCTTCTGCGCTTCCCCAATTTTCATACGTTCACTTCCTTATGATGATAAGGCACTTCCCTGTGCCTGTGTTGTTTGTGAATCCCCTGTTTCACAGGTTTTCCTGACAGGGTATTCCGGTGCATATGCTTATATATGAATATCGGCATATTACATGGATTTCTACAGGTTAAAGCAGATAGTACTTATCACAGCATCCTCATTCCATCTGTACTTCAACTATCCATAAGTTCTTTCGTTTTATATGTTGTGTACCCTTCATAATAATAACTGTGGTCTATCCCCTTGATATAGATTTCCCGGTCATTTATTTTATCTGTAAGGGCATTTTTCAGAAGATATTTTATCTCAATATCTTTAATCGGGCTTCTCTCCATTGCCAGCAGGTAATCCTCTTTATCAATCCTGCTCCAGTCAACCACCACATTAAGTTCCTGACGCAGGATCAAATCCAGCCAGATTCTTGTGGCTCTGCCGTTTCCTTCCCGAAATGGATGCGCAACATTCATCTCCACATACTTCTCGACAATTTCATCAAAGTTGACTGCGGCATCTTCTCGATGTTTCGAAGCGCTTCCTGTAAATAAGCCACCGGCGCAAACCTGAAATTCCCCTTGGCAATATTGACTTCCCTGACTTGTCCGGCAAAGTCGTAGATTTCTGCAAACAGATATCTGTGTATCTGTAAAAGACTGTCCAAGGTTCCCGGCTGCAAAATATATAAATATCCGCTTTCAAAAAGCTGCATCGCCTTTTTCTTGCTCATTTTCTCTCGCTCATTTCATGATAGAAAGCAACGGCACCACGAATTTCTTCCTCAGTCGGATGCCCCTTGGCGATACCGCCAACCAGTTTGAACGGGCCATAGGTATCGTAGCCTTTACATCCATAATTTCCCAACACCTTCGCGCCACCTGCTTCCAGTGTCCCCGTAATATTTTTCACATATCCATCACTGGGATTCCCACAGGTGTAGAGAAGAAATACCTTCGTATCTCTGGGTATTTTTGTGGCAAAGTTCTCTGTACGCCTGTAAAATTTTCCATAAGAGATCCCTGCGGCAAGACCGACCATATCATAATCTGCCAGATTTATGGAATCTGCATTTTCAATACTGACAACATCTACCTTATGTTCTGCCGCAATTGCCTCCACAAGTTTCTTCGTATTCCCATGATGGGTGGATTCATAAATGATGATTGCTTTCATAAAATGTGCCTCCTGCCGTATGTTGCTGTCCCATGGTATAATAGTATCGTTCTACTGCATCAAAATCAACACAAAATTTCCGACAAAACAAACCTCACAAAATCGGGCACGCTTCCACAGACAGGGCTATACTACAATTACAGCAACAGCAAAGGAGACAGACCATGGAATGGATGAAGGCAATCGGAGACGCCGTAGATTACATCGAGACACATATCACAGAAGATATTGACGCAGAATCAGTTGCCAGGCACGTCTGCATCTCGCCCTTTTATTTTCAGAAAGGCTTCAGCATGCTCTGCGGCTACACCGTTGCGGAATATATCCGTAACCGCAGACTGGCTCTGGCAGGCGGGGAATTGTTTGCAGGCGGCGTGAAGATTATCGATCTTGCTCTCAAATACGGCTATGATTCCCCCGACAGCTTTACCAAAGCCTTTACCCGGTTCCACGGTATCACACCTTCTATGGCGCGCAAGGAAGGCATGATGTTAAAGTCCTTTGCACCGCTGAAACTGACAATCTCTTTGAAAGGTGGTTATCTGATGGATTACAAGATTACAAAAAAAGAAAGTTTTACGGTACTGGGCTTTTCCCGCACTTTTGCCTACGAAAATGCCAACCGTGACTGCCCTGCTTTCTGGCAGGAACATTACGCCCAGGGCCGCGGACGGTATGTACATGGCATGTTTGGTGTGAACATTGACTGTTTTATGGGGCATGAAAGCTTTGAATATCTGATTGCAGATCCCTACAATCCCGCCATGGATATCCCGGAAGGCTTCGTGGTAAAGACCATTCCCGCCTTCACCTGGGCAGTCTTTCCCTGCATCGGCCCTGCGCCGGACACCATGCAAAACATCAACACCAGAATCTTCTCCGAGTGGCTCCCTGCCTTAAAAGAATATGAACTGGCGGCAGGTTACTGCATCGAAATGTATGAAAATCCGGAAAAATATCCGGAAGGGACTTTGGATGCAAACTACCATGCGGAAATCTGGATTCCCGTTACTAAGAAATAATCGGAAAAGCCCTCGCACCTGTTCTTCACAGTCCCGGGGGCTTTTCTTCTGAGTTACTGCGGGGGCAGAATCTCTTTTGCATGTATGGCAAGCCGTTTTTTTGCCCCCGCTGCCCCATAACAGGTGGAAAGTGTGAGGATCTTATCCTCCTTTGTAACCGCCACTCTGCATTTTCGTTGGCTTCTGTCTTTGATCGTCTTCAGAAATTGACTGTATTCTTCCTCATCTTTAAAGGACGTGGTAATATAATACTCTTCGCTTTCCACCACATAACAGCTGAAAATCTGATAAATTCTCAGGCAGTTATCCGTATCAACCAGATAAATCTTATCGCGCCCTGTTTCCTCCCAGAACTCCTCCTTCAGCACATCTTTTAAGGAACCAAACATGGTGCGGTCCGTGGTATTGTGCCCATAAATCACCACATTTTTATCCTCAAACGACTCGTTCCTGTAATCCATGAAAAGACACCCGGCACGGTTCTCCTTTTTCATAAAGGAATGCAGCAGATAGTAGGAATTATCCTGTGCCTGTACAACCGGATTATTCACGATACGGCCATTACATACAAGCCATCCCTCTACATCCTCATTGATTTCCAGTAATGCCTCAAAATCAATCTCTTCAAGCTCATCCGCCAGGTCGTCAGACACCTTTTTCGGCTTTGTCCGAGCACCGGTATCAGCCGGTTTTTCCGCGATCCCCGCCTTAACGATAATCTCTTCCAGTTCTTCCGTGCCACTCCTTAAATCTTCCTGGTACGCGCGGATTTTCATGCAGGAATATACCAGCACGCCCAGAAACACAAGCCCTATGAGAGATACGACCGCCAACATATACCATACCGGCATGTCGTTCCCGGTCTGGGGATTCATAATTGCCATATTCCTATTGTCTGACGCATCCACGCTGTCTGTATCGATAATGCCCGATTCACCCACATTCCGGCTTTCGACCGGCACACGCGATATATTGTTCCCGTTCTGTTGCACTGGCGTTTCAGCCAGAGGAAGAATCGCCTCTTCTTCCTCATCTTCATATTCATTTTCATCCCCATTCTCGTTCTCTTTGTCTTCCTCTTTGTCTTTTCCGCCGCCCGTTTCCCCGGTGCCGGAAGATTGTACCGGTTCAAATTCCGCTGTAACCGTCACATCATAACCAGGCATCACAAAGGTATTCCCCAAAATTGTCACCTCTATTGACTCATTTCCTGACTGAAAGGCTCTGAGGGAACCCTCTTTTAACTGATATCCCTCTTCCGGAACGATAAATAACGAGACCTCTTCCTTCTCCTGCAGCGGTCCTTTCGGTTCATAAGTAATTCTCCCATGCTCCGCTTTGGTCGTCACCTGATAAAACGGCGCCACCTTTACGCGGCAGGATGCTGACGCCTGATAAGGCGACACTGTTGTTACCGTAATAACCGTCTCGCCTTCTCCCATAGCAGTCACCACTCCATGCTCGTCTACCTTAGCCACCGTTTCATCGGAAGAACTCCATGTGACGTCTTTGATCAGGGCATTCGCAGGCGTCACCTCTGCCTTGAGTGTACCCGTTTTACCCGCCTCCTCAAGCAGCAGCTTTTCCTTATCCAATGTAACGTCTACCGCAAGTACCATCACAATCTTCCCCTCATACGGAATAAATGCATATAGATCCGTATTATCCGCATACAGTCGATTATTTTCCTCCCCTGTCGTCTGTGCCAGCCTGTCAGAGTCAGCTTTTGACATGGTATAATTACCGGATGACTCCGGCACATCTTTGGCTGACACAATCATATCCCTGTAAGGATTCTCATCATCATCCGGACGAACCCAACGGGTCATCCCAAGCCGTACACCATCCGTAAGCGGCCCGACAAGCGCAATCGGCGTTGTTACGTCAGTTCCTCCATCCTCATTGCCGTCCAGATACAGATTATCAAATCGGTCTAAGGTACTCCCGGCGGTATTACCATATACCTTAGGATTTCCCTGGAGTTCGATCAGACTATGTTTTTCACCTGCACCCAATATACCGCCACCGTAAACATCAGCTGTATTACCCGTAACCGTACCGCCGAAGAGTTTCAGGTTTCCGTTGATCACAGAAATACCGCCACCATTATGCCCTTTATTACTCTTTATCGTGCCGCCCTCCATCATAAGCTGTGCATACTTACCATCCAGTAATATACCACCGCCATTATACGCTTTGTTTCCTGCGATAGTCCCGCTCTGTATCCTAACTGCTGCCATATCATTTATTCCTTCTCCTGTCGCATAAACAGCGCCGCCGCCACGACCTGTACCTCCGGCCTCACTGTCCTGACCTGTGGCAAGATTGTCGCTGATTACTCCGCCCTGTATTTGAAGCATCCCAATATTTACATAAATACCGCCGCCGTCTTCTGCCTCGCAGTGTTCAATACTTCCACCCAATAGAAAACCCGCATTTTTATAACCAAATTTACCGTTAATCTCTACCCCGCCGCCTTTGATTGCCTTGCAATACCTGATTACAGCATTCGGATATAACATAACCTGCCCACTTCTAAGATTCACGGCGCCGCCGCACAGAGTTCTATTTGCATTTTCCGCATTCTGCAATATAGTGCCTTTCCTCAGTTCAACCCCGGCATTATCCACCAGAATAAGCGGATGATACCCAATGACACCCTCCTGCCTTCCGCCGTCCAGAATAATATCTTGTAATAGAAAAGAACTGACATTTTGAACGGTAAAGATTCTTCCCTTCTCTTTTCCATCGTCCGTATCGGGAGTTTCATTTCTTATGGTACAAATCTTGTCTGCATCATATGAAGTTATGATCATTGACTTTGAAATGACTGTCGTATCTTCCACCAAAACATCATTCAACAGCGCAACCACTCCGCCTGCCTTGACATTCTTTACCGCATCCGTAAAAGAACCTCCGTAAAGATTTCCGTCTGTGCTCTGCCACACTGCCTCCGGCTCTCCGGCCCGTGCAATATACCCCCCCCCCGACATTTTTTCCACTGCCGGATTTATCTGGCTGACTGTATTATTCTCATCCTCATCCTTATCTTCCTCTATTACCTTCACGGTAATCTCCGGCAAAAGAACATTCTCCGCCAGTTCATAATCTCCCGGCCAGACAGCCGTAAACTGATAAGTTCCCTCCGTATCCCCGTCATAGGCGGGTTCGGACTGCCATGTGATACCGCTTATGGTAACCTTTTTTCCCGTTTTCTCAGTATCCGCCATACCGCTGTCGCTATTTTTCGTTTTTTCAATATCCGCTGTATTGCTCTCGTTATTTTTCGCTTTTTCAGTATCCGCCGTATTGCTCTCGTTACTCTCCGTATTTTCGGATATCTGGTGTTCCTCTGTCATAAATGCCTCCAGGGTATCGGGAAGCACCAGCTCCTCCAACTCTGTTCCAACCGGCACAGCCTGTTCCCTGACCTCTTCCGTCAGCCCGGTAAAACCGGATATATACCGCTCTGCCATCTCCGACAGTTCCTCCGCTGCAAAGACGGGAAGCATCGTCATAATATCAGGAATGGCCGTAAACATAACACAAATGCAGAGTATTACTGCCAATATGCGCAGATGCCTTTTCCTTCCTGCTTTTACCCACGCGCATTGTTCATCCATCATGTACCTCCTGTAAGCCGTTTATTATCCTAATCCGCTAATTTAGGCCATGAATCAGCGGTTATGATATTATAGGCACGAAAAAACTATTCTTGCTACCTCATCGGCATGGATTGCATTTTTAGTGGTATGCTTTGCAAATATTAGTTTACATAACTTACAGTATAATGACTCAGTATATAAGTACCCTGCCTTTTTTAATATAGTAAAACGTAACATCTAAGCTTTAATAATTTCATTTAAAACTGTACAAAATATATTTACAATTCCGATCAAAATATGCTATAGTATGTAAAAGCATATTTTCTACTTAACAAATCAATATTCTCTATTTTTATTCTAAGTTTCAGAAAATCCATGCTTTGCATCCAATTAACCATTGTAGAAGCAGGAGGGTCTGGAACGGTTCTCCTGTACCGGCATTCAATCTATGTGGAATGACTGCCGGGTATCATTAAGGAGGACACAAATGAACGAGACAAAAGTAAATGCAACAAACAAAATTAACGAATCAACCCAAAACCAAACTAAGGTACAGCGCAACTATAAGGATACCGTATTTAGGATGCTCTTCCGGGAAAAAGACAATCTGCTGAGTCTGTACAATGCACTGAACGGCACTGTTTACGAAGAGACAGACAAACTAGAGATTACCACACTGGAAAATGCAGTCTATATGAATTATAAGAATGACATTTCCTTTGTATTTGATTTTGAACTGATGCTCTATGAACACCAGTCCACATGCAATCCTAACATGCCATTGCGGGATTTGCTCTATGTGACCAGAGTGTTGCAGAATAGGATTCAGAATGAAAATCTCTACAGTAAGTCCCTCATCAGAATTCCTGCACCGCGGTTTATCGTATTCTTTAACGGAACAGATATTCATCCGGAACAGCAGATATTGTATCTGTCGGACGCTTTTGAGAAGAAGCAGGATAACCCTTCTCTGGAACTGTCTGTAATCGTATATAACATCAACCTTGGACATAATCAGGAACTGTTGGAAGCATGCCACCTGTTAAAGGAGTACGCGCAGTATGTAGCATTAGTCAGGACTTATGCAGAAGAACTGCCCTTATCGGAAGCCGTTGAAAAGGCGGTAGATGACTGTATCAGAAACGGGATCCTTTCAGACTTTTTAGCAAAGAATCGTGCGGAGGCGATAGCGGTGAGTATTTTTGAATATGACGAAGAGAAACATATGAGAAGCGAACGGAAGGAATGGCGCGAGATTGGTTACCGGGAAGGTCGCGAAGAAGGGATCGAAACAGGCAGCGACAATCTTGCCAAACTGCTCCAATCCCTGACAGAAGCCGGAAAAACCGAGGAAGTCACCCGCGTCCTCAATGACCGTGACTATAGAAAACAACTATGCCGGGAATATTTATCAGAAACCAATTAATTCAAAACACTGGCTTCTCTTCTAAATATAACAATATCAATTATTTTTCTGCATCCCGCGGCTCTTTCTTAATCCTGCGCCACCAAATCACAATCACTGCAATCCCTACCGCTATCAAAACCAGCCATATAAAGCAGCAGATTCCAAGGAATGTGGGGCAGATATGGCAGAGTCCGCATTTGGGCCTGCCGCCTGCTCTTGTTGTATCTATTTCCGTATACGCGATGGCATAGCTTGAGAACCTATCCGTACTGATCGTGATGGTATCCGGTGTATCATCCATGTCACTCATAAAGGTATATTCCCCTTCATGGGCGCGGATGATGTAAAATTCCCTGCCATCACTTTGCAGCAGTCTTTCGGGAATACCGATCACCACTTCTATCGGTTCATCTGCCTCGGTAATAGGGTTCCAGTCTTCCTCTCCAATCTTAATAAACATGGAGATGTCAACATACATGCCAAGCACAAGCCCCGGCACTTCTTTTTCATATGCCTCAATGCCGCTCGCTATCACCTTCTGATCCTGTGCCGGCACCTGTTTGGAAATATCCGTCACATCTATCCTGACCTCTATGGTCTCTCCGCCGTTCACAAGTTCCTGCTGTTCGGGTGTCAGGACTGCATTTGCAACCGCCGCGGTATCTGCCACGCCTGCCGTACATTCCTGTTGTGCACAGACTACCGTGACCAAAACCGTTCCCTCTCCCAGTTTTATCGCTGTACCTGTGTGCTCCATCCCTGGCACATTACCCGCGGAAAGGGTCTCTCCGGATACAACAATCCTGCCCTCATCTACCGTTGCCATCACACGTTTTACCGTTTCACTTTCCGGCTGTCCGGCATTATCTGTCCCGTCTGTCTCTTTTCCGGCTTGCCTTTCTGCCGCAGAATCTATCTTCACTTCCCGGTTTCCCTGCTTTTCTGCTGATTCCTGTGATGTCTGCTCCTGGGTTGACGATTCCCCAGTTCTGCGCGCTGAGGTGTCTGTCTGGCCCGGATGGTTCACTGCCTCTGCCGGCGGCTGTGTTTTTTCAGGGGCAGGAGTTCCGAATAAGCTTCCTGGGACTTTGCTGTTCCCATTTCCACTATTGACGCTGCCGCTATTATCATCATTCCCATTATCACCTTCGATGTCACTATTTTCGCCATCGTCACCGTTGCCGTTATGTTCTTTATCCTTATCTTTATTTCCGCTGCTTCCCGGCTTCTGGCTGTCAGCAGGCGGCGTCCCATCCGCATGGTTGATGGTGGCCTGTAAGGCCAGAGAGGTATTTCCCAAATTATAATAATCGGCATCTCTGCCTTCCAGTGTGAATCCTGTCACCGTTACCGCAATATTCTTTTTGGGTCCCGCCTCGGCAAACACCGCCCGCAGGCTGCCGCCAACGGAGACCATATCCCCTGTAATTACACCGGAGAGCACAGGTGTGCCTCCTGCTTTCAGAGTAGCTGTCAATGTGCCGTCATAATTCTTATTCTCCGCCTCAAGTGTCCCTTTCAAGACTGTAAGCGGCCGTTTCCCCACGGTAAAGGATGTGGTCTTCGTCCCGGTGTAACTGTCGCTTGTATAGCGCATGTTAACCTGATATTCCCCGGGAATGATATGTCCGCTTCCGGATCTGGGAAGTTGATCCGCCGTCTGCCATGTAACCCCAGCGTCAGCGCTGTAAAGATATGTGATGACCGGATTGGTATCTGTCACACTGACACTTCCGCGGGGAGCAGGTTTTTCCTGCGCGCCGTATGTCCAGCCGGAGACGGCAAGTGTCATCTGGGCATCCGTCAACACCACTTTATCTACAAATTCAATGCTGATATGGGTCTGTGCCTGTCCTGTCGCCCACACTGGCAAATCCACGGTCCCGCTTATGGTCTGCTCCCCCAGCGTTCCGCCAAAATCTGCGCCTATGGCGGCTGTATTCCAGGTGACCGCTCTGTTTTCCTTTCTGGCCGCATAGCCTGTTCTCGTGTAGGTGACCGCAGCCTGTGCGGGAAGCCATGTCGTCACTTCCGCCTGTGTATAGCCGCCGTCCTTCTGCCTCTGCATGACCTTGGACGGCACTGTGACTGCCGCGTTGACAGGCTCCACTGTCAGGGTAACATTTGTTGTCTTTCCTTCCGCCGAGACAGAATAGTCGTAAATGCCGCCCTTTGGTGTAAGCTGTCCTGTGGTGGCATAGGACACTTCCTGCACTGTCTCTTTCGTACCATTGTCATAAGCCGCTTTGAGCCTGCATTGTTCCCGCAGCCAATCTGTGAGCGGTGCCAGGTTCCCGGCCGCTGCCGCATTACGATTGGCTTCGTGGTCGGCATATAGCTTCAGGACATCCGGCGTCACCGTGATCTCGCTCAGAGTCCGTTTGCGAAATTCCACCGTGACTTCCACCTCAGAGGCACCATCCGGTATTTCATGGGTGTACTCCCACTCTCCTTTTGTGCCGCTCCATGTCATTTCAGGCAGATATTCCTGGCCGTCCACCTTGATGATGGGAGTATATTCTTCCCCGTAGGTTCCCGTAAAGGGCACCGTATCTTCATCGGTCGCAGAGACCGGCGGTTTGGCCGTATTACCCGGCTTTCCTGCGCCTTCTCCCTCCACTACAGGGGGCCTGACCGTAATCTTTGTGCAGAGCTCTGTCCTGACAGGGTCTGATGCAAAATCCTTCTCCGTTGCCTTTTTGCGTACCCAGAGTTCATACTCCTGATTCGGATTCAGACCAGTAAATGTGCCCGTATCCACTGCGCCGCTCCAGTCAGGCTCCTGTCCCGCTGGAACGCTGCCCTTAGGCACAAGGATATATTCCTCTCCCCTGACCGGATTGGCAACCGTAATCGTAGTGTCTGTCACAGTCACCTGTTTGGGCGAAGGCACAGCAGGTCTGGCAGGAATATTGATGGTCACGCTGTCACTGGCAGGCGTGGTCTCGCCGTCCTGCGTCTTTTCCGGATAGCGGATATAAATGGTGGTTCCCGGCTCCACGGGCAGACAGCCGTCCGCATCAGGCCGTATCCCGCTTCCTGCCGGATCCGCGGAATCTGTGTAAACCTCTACTTCCCCGATACGGTCAGGCAGTTTCACGGTCTCGTTCCCAGGGTCTATGACGATATCGTCCGCCGTCACCTCAGGCGCCTTTTGCAGAGAGATGAAGCTGACCTCCTTCACATCAGACAGATTCCCGGCGGCATCTTCCAATACTACATAGACCTTATGGTTTTCTCCGGATGTAAGCCCTGTTAAGGAAAAGGCATTGGACGAACCGCCTATGATATTTTCTTTTACATTGCCATTTTGGGCGCCCTTCTCCGCTACTTCCTGTGCATTGGGAACTGCCGCCGGATCCACAAGCCAATACACTTTACCACCCTCTGAGGGAATAAAGGTGATATCCGCACCCTCCTGCGTGTGATTTATAGCCGCAGGGCCCTGGTTGAAAACAGGCCGCCCGGTATCGCATTTTACCGTAACTGTCTGCCACCCGCTCTCATTACCCGCATTATCCGCCGCTTTTACATAATAGGTGTGTGTACCATCGGTATCTACGGATATGATAAACGTTTTTTCATACACAGGAGAAGCACCAGGCAATCCTGACACCGTCTGCTCTGCGCCGTTTTCTCCGTCTTTCCAGACGATCCGGGCAAGGCCGCCGGACAGAACGGCCGTATTCTTGTCATCTTTATCATCCGTCACGGTCACTGTGACAGGAATCGCCGCGTTGTACCAGCCGTTTTCATTTGGTGTCGGCGTATCGGGCAGGCTGATGGTCACTACAGGCGCATAATCTTCCGCGATGACCTTACCGCCGTCCGCTGTAAGACTTACCTGCGTGGTATTGCCGGCCCTGTCCTTCGCCGTCAGCCGAATCGTACCGGTAAACTCCCTGTTCAGGGCAATCTCGTAATAACCGCTCTTCGACTGAATCGTCTGAGTCTGCGGTTCACCGCTGTCAGGAACTGCCGTATAAGTCACTTCCCCCACCCCAGAGCCGGTATCTGTTATATCATTTTCTGGTATTCGGATTATCATACTCTTCTTGCCAATAATCCAGTGCCAGACGTTTTTTGAGCCATCTGTCACCGTCATGTTGGTAAGATCGATCACCGGCGGCGTTTTATCCAGCTTATAAGGAAATGCCGTCTGATAGATATTTCCGTTTTCGTCTTTGACATAAATGGTCTTTGTACTGCCATCCGTTCCTGTTTCATCCGCAATGATAACAGCAGTATTCCCTATCCCCGCGGGCGTCTCACCCACACTGCTGCCTCCCTTGGGACTAAGGGTGATGTCGGAACTATACCACTCTTCCACGGGCGCAGGACTGACCGTAACATAATCCGCCAGGCTCTTGTCAGCGGGAAGCGGTCTGTATTGGATTGTAAACGCCTGACCGGCTGTGCCCTTGTAATTGCCTTTTCCTTCCACTGTAACTGTGGCTGTGCCCGCATTGGTGTTATTTTGATAGGTAACTGTATAATCTGTGTCTTTGGTCAGAGTATAAATACCGTCTTTGACCGTCACAGCAGGTGTGATGACACTGCCGGTATAATAGTGCGGCCCGGCAGGTACGACTACCATGCTGTCTGTCAGCGTTTTGGGTACAATCTGAAAAGCTGCCGTCCTGATGCCGGTATAGTTGCCCTTTCCCGTAAGGGTCATTGTATAAGTTCCGGCGGCTGTCCCCTTGTTGCCGCTTATGGCGTAATCCGTTCCTTCGGCCAGGGTCAGTGTCTTTGCGCCCGCCGTAATGGTGACACTGTTTATTCCCTTTGTCTGTTCTAACCCTGTGTAGGTCAAAGCCGTGCCATCCAGGGTGACCGTTGCACCGCTTATGTTACGGGCATCAATCTTTACCTGTGCAGATCCCGTCACGGTATTATAATTCTCTCTTGTTATTTGATAATACACGGTATACGTGCCGATATTGGTATAGCCAGGATTGGCAGTCAGCGTATAGTTCCCGGATGCCGTTTCCCTGTATTTCACGGTCGCTCCTGCGGGAGCATTCACCGTAATCCCATGGGCCGCCGCATCATAAGTGCCTGTGTAACCACTCGCCGTTACGCCCGCCATATCCGCCTTCGTAATTTCAAAGGTGACAGCCGCCGTCCTGCCGCCGATGGTCAGTTTGGCCGTGGCGGTTCCGGCATTGGTGTTATCGGTATACTGAATCTTTGTATCGTCCGGCCGATCCGTACCGGTTCCCGCCCAGTTGTCACTGTAAGTAACGGTGGCCGGTTTGAGCGCGCTCCCGGTGTAGGTCAGATCCTCACCGCTCTTGACAGAAAGGGTGGCTGTGGCGGAGTGGCCGCAGTTATCCGCACATGTCTCCGTGATGACCGCCCCGCTTGCGGCATAGGATAAGGTATGGGTATGGGCGACCAGGAGAATCTGATTATTTACGAGTTTTAGTTCTCTGTTCCCTATGTTATCTCCTGTCAGATGAAGATACGCCAAATCTGACTCCGTTATCGTATAGCCGGAGCCCTCCGCGACCACCGAACCATCGGCAAAATCCGCCTGCGGATTGATGTAAATCTCTGCACCGGACGAGAGCGGTCCGTCCAGATAGAACTTACTCCCGCTGCTCATCCATAGTCCTCCGCCTTCCTCACCGATGATTGGGGAACCGGAGAGATAAAGCCCAAACCAAATCTTGATGGGACCCTTCATACATCCGCCGGATACATATGCTGCGTTTGCCCTAATAGCATTGTCTACCCCATCGCCTCCAAGCCACGTTCCGCCTGTCATATAAAGAGTAGCGCTGTTAGGATTATTCTTTCGTGGGGATACATTAGATAATCCTAACAGTGTTCCCCCTTCTATATGAATTTTTACATCCATATTTTTAAAAACATCTACTAATTCTCCATAGTCTCCAGTTCCCGTTTCTTCATCCTGATAGCCGTAATAGTCTCCCGACCATGTGGCAACCACACCGGAATCTGTCAAATCAAAACCGCTGTCTACATCTCCGTCTCCCTGAAAGGAATAGTTGATACCGGACTTACTACTAATCTCCCCTAAATTGGCCAGATCAATAGGCGTAGCAGAGCCGGTATAAAATACCTTCGTTTTATCCCCCTCTCCTGCCTTAAGGGTAAGATTGTTTCCCAGCGCATAAACTGCGTTTTTATTATGCAACTCATTTCCCCACCCCCTGACAGGCGCATAGCCGGTTCCGCCCCATGCGGGTGGCTCCGCATATAAATCCGTCTCCTCCATCATCCGGGCATACTCCCACCATGCCACAAGATTCGTATAGATTTCTTCCGGTATCTGTGCCTGTTCCGCCTCCGTAAAAGCGTCATACTCTTTCCTTAAAGCCTCCGCCTCAGAGACCGCTTCCAAAAAGCGCTCTTCCCACGCTTCGTACCCTTCTTCCTCCTCGCCTGGAGCGTCATCCAGCATAGCCTCCAGAGCCGGCAGGGCTTCGGCGCGTTCTATAAAGAGCAGGATGTTCTCTCCCACCGTCACCCGGATTTTGGGCAGGCTGACGCCCTCCGCCAGGTCGTACTCTTCCGGCAGAGACGCTGTAAAAAGATAAACTCCTACCGTATTTTCATCATAGTCCGGTTCGCTGTGCCAGGTGACACCTTCTATGAGAATCGTCTCTTCGTCATCTTTTGCGTAAACCTTCTCTTCTACCGTCACAATGTTTTCCGCCTGATATTCCGGAATGGTAACGGTATGGGTTTCCTGTCTGAGTCCTGTTTTTTCCGATTTTATTTTTATGCTGTCTGTGGCATTGATTTCATTCCACCCTGTGGCATCTGAAACTGCTTCCTTAACTTGACTCTGCTCAACTGCAATTTCGCCAGGGTTATTATTTTCATCCTGGCTGTTTTCATCATCATTTTCATTGGTGCTATGATTCTTATCTTTGTCGTTCTCGTCTCTGGCTTCGTCCGTACTATCGTTATCATCTTTGCCCTTTTGATCCCCGGCCTCGTCCATACTGCCGTTATCATCATCGCCGGTTTGATTTCCGGCCTCGTCCGTATTGTCGTTCTCACCTCTGCCGTTTTCACCGTCAGTTTCGTCAGAACTGTCGCTCCCATCCCCGCCATTTTCACCGTTATTTTTGTCCAAACCGGCTTTATCCTCATCCGTTATCTCTCCGGTGTTTAAGCCGCCGTCATCCTTTTGGGCATCATCTGCCTGGTCGTCATCCTCTTCGGGTATATCCTCATTGCCCTTTCTGGTAACGACCGCCTCCAGCGTATCCGGCAGGGACAACTCGTCCACCCCCCCCCCAAGCGATACCGACTGTTCCCTGATATCCTCCGGCAGTACGGCAAAACCTGATACATACTGTCTGCTTTCCCCTTCTGATTCTTCCGCCGCAAAGACAGATAGTGCTGCCACAATGTTGGGATTTGCTGTGAGCAGCACACCCAAACTGAGCATTCCCGCCAATACACGCAGATAACTCTTTTTTCTTGATTTTAACCATACACGTTGTTCAGTCATCCTGTTCCTCCCATAAGCCGCCGTCTGTTTTGGCGGTCGCTGTGCATTTTATGTCAATCTTTCTCTCTTTTTTCTTTCGAAATCTTTTCTTTCGAAATCTTTAGAAAATAAAATTATGTATGTAATGGTCATTTTATATTGAAATATGTCATTTTACTATTGAAATGGTACAGATTGCATTTTTAACGGTATACTTTGCATTTTTAGTTTAAATAACTTTGTATGCTTTGGGTCTATTTGGTTTATATGGTTTTCTGCGCTGTCGTTTTTATGGAATCGTTAATATACATGGTACAAAAAATATTATATTTAAAAATTGCACAAAATATATTTACAATTCCGTTTAAAATATGCTATAGTATGAAAAAGCATATTTTCTACTTAACAATTAACAAATCAATATTCTCTATTTTTATTCTAAGTTTCAGAAAATCCATGCTTTGCATCCCATTAACCATTGTAAAGGCAGGAGGATCTGGAGCGGTTCTCCTGTAGCGGCAGTCAGCCTCTTATATGGAATGTCTGCTGGGTATCATTAAGGAGGACACAAATGAACGAGACAAAAACAATCGAAACTAATGAATCAAACCAGAACCAAATCAAGGTACAGCGCAACTACAAAGATACCGTATTTAGGATGCTCTTCCGGGAAAAAGACAATCTGCTGAGTCTGTACAATGCACTGAACGGCACTGTTTACGAAGAGACAGACAAACTAGAGATTACCACACTGGAAAATGCAGTCTATATGAATTATAAGAATGACATTTCCTTTGTATTTGATTTTGAACTGATGCTCTATGAACACCAGTCCACATGCAATCCTAACATGCCATTGCGTGACCTGCTCTATGTGACCAGGGTGTTGCAGAACCGGGTTAAGGATGAAAATCTCTACAGTAAATCTCTCATCAAAATTCCGGCACCCAGATTTGTCGTATTCTTTAATGGAACGGACTTTCAACCTGAACAGCAGATATTATATCTCTCGGACGCTTTTGAAAAGAAACAGGATGAACCTTCCCTGGAACTGTCAGTGATTGTGTATAATATCAATCTTGGACATAATCATGGGCTGTTGGAAGCATGCCACCTGTTAAAAGAATACGCACAGTATGTAGCACTGGTCAGGACTTTTGCAGAAGAATTACCCTTGTCGGAAGCCGTTGAAAAAGCGGTGGATGATTGTATCAAAAATGGTATCCTTTCAGATTTTTTGACAAAGAATCGGGCGGAGGCGATAGCGGTGAGTATTTTTGAATATGATGAAGAGAAACATATGAGGAGTGAACGGAAGGAATGGCACAAGATTGGTTATCGGGAAGGACATGAGGAAGGAATTGCTATTGGACGTGAGGAAGGAATTGCTGCTGGACGCGAGGAAGGGATCGAAACAGGCAGTGATAATCTTGCCAAACTACTTCAATCCCTGACCGAAGCCGGAAAAACCGAGGAGGTCACCCGCGTCCTCAATGACCGTGACTATCGCCAAAAGTTAATCAAAAAATATTCGGAAATTTCCTGATTAAATTGCGAAACTTATTGAAATATTTTATTCTTAATCTTAAAATATAGAGTACTTTCTTATACAAAAATTAAAAAGATGGGGGAACTAAAAAATGAGAAAATCTATTAAATATCTTGCGGGAGTCCTGTTGGGCGTAATTGTTATGGGACTGCCTGTATCGGCGGCAGAACATAAGGTTACCGATGTGAGTGGTGTACTCTATACCAATAATGCCACCGCAGTTTATACAGATGCTGATGGGCAGACACTGCTGCTTCCGAAAGTGGATCCGGGACTTCCGATTCTGGTTACGGGTGTCACTGATAATGGGTATTTTAGAATTGACTTGGCTGGTCAAGTACTCTATATCCCGGGAATTGGCTTAAGCCAGCCGTCTTCTGCGGCACAGTCCGCACCCTCGCCTGCTCCTGCACCGACTGCACCTGCTGTTCCCGAAGCGGTGCCTGCGGCAGACGTAAATCCTAATATCTATAACGCGCTGATTGCGCAGAAAGATGTATTTCCAGAAGGAATGAGTTGGACAAATGAAAATTTTGTGCCATGGAATGGCGGGATTTACTCCGGCGGTTATGGCTGTGCAGGATTTGCGTTTGCTTTGAGCGATGCGGCTTTCGGAAACGCCTCCGCCAAGATGCATTCAGACTTTAATAATATCAGGGTTGGGGATATCGTGCGGATGGACAATGATACCCATTCCGTAATCGTGTTGGAGGTAAACGCGGATACCATTACTGTAGCTGAGGGTAATTATAATTCTTCCGTTCATTGGGGAAGAACGATATCAAGGGCTCGTCTGCTGGAATCCGGCAACAACATAATTACCAGATACTAAAATCAGCATTGCCTGCTTGGCAGGTGGTTTATTTAAATACATTTATACAATCAGTGCTAAGCCACAGGGAAAACTCTGTAGCTTAGCATTTTAAATCTACCTGCTCTCTATCCGATTCACTTCCTCACAATCCGATAATAAGTCTGCGCCGTCATCAGATAACTGCCCGCATACAGAATTGCCACAACTGCCGCCACACCCAGACAGCAACGAATCAATAGCCCGGTATCAAAGAACCGCAGAACCGCCAGCAGGCCATTGACCATCACCAGCCCGGCGGCCGTGTGCAAAAGCGCGCCCGCAAGAGGCAGGAAGAACACCAGCAGGATCTGCCTGTGGATGGTACTTCTGATCTCACTGTCACTCATGCCCACCTTCTGCATAATCTCAAAACTGTTCTGATCCTCATATCCTTCCGACACCTGCCGGAAATACATGATGAGCAGCAGGCACATAAAGAACAGGATACCGAAGACCAGGCCGATAAAGAGCAGGCCGCCGTTCATGGAGCGGTCCTCATCCCTTCCCTCCAGTCCATTTTCCAGACGCTGGAAATCCTGCTGCCCCTGGCACCACTCTGACCATTCTTCTATAAAGGCATCCCTCTCGGATTCCTCCCCCGTAAGCCGCAGACACAGATACCGCACCCCTCTGTGCAGAAAGTCCTCTAAATCCGTGACGCCGTTGGTCTGTGCCCAGGCCGTTGCAAACCTGGTCAATGCCTCTTCGTCCTTTACCACCAACACATACTGCGAAGTAAAATCAAACATCCGATTCTTGGCCTGAGGATAAGGATAGATACTCTCCGGTTCCTCTTTGATGGATGCTTCTATCCCCATAAAATCCACCTTATCAAAACCAAACACTGTTCCCGTAGTATATAGGAGCACTTCTCCCTCTTCTAAACTCTGATGCTGTCCTTCCAGACGGTTATAGTCAGCAAGCGTCATCAGATTGACACCGTACTGGTCGGCAAAGGCAAAATCCCCAGCTGACATAAAGGTATTGCTTCCCTCCGGCTTACCACAGACAAGTTCCAGAACATTGTAATAGTCCAGTCTGTCTATCCCCTGCCCATATTTTGCCGAAAGTTCCTCCGCCTTCTTCCCGGCCTTATCGGTCACATCACTGTGCTCCGAATAAGCCGCCTGCAAATCATAGGGATAATCATAATCAGCAATCTGATCCATCCCCACCCACAAAGTGACCGTACAAGTCAATGTGATCAGAAGCATGGTAGAAAAGATACAGATATTAGACAGTCCCGCTGCGTTCTTTTTCATGCGGTACAACATGCCGGAGATTGTCACCTGGTTGGCCGGCCTATAGTAAATGCCTTTTCTTGCTTTTAAAAATCTTAAGAAAGCCACGCTTCCGGAAGTGAACAGGAAGTAAGTCCCCAGTATCACCAGAAATACCGCCAGGAAAAAGTCCGTAAAGATCATACTGTCCAGTTTGCTGGTGACAGAGATATAGTAACCCCACACCAGCGTCATCACTCCGATCACAGCCCACAGCCAGATATGCTTTACTTCCCGTTCCCCCTTCTTGCTCTCTGCCATCAGTTCGGTGGGCTTCAGCCGATAAAATCCCCAGAGACTTTTACCATAAACACACACAAACACCAGCGCAAAATACCGGAGCGTCTCCATGACCGCCTCCATGGAAAAGTAAAATGCCACCTCCACATCGAGCCGCGACATACGTAGTAACAGCAGGAACATCAGTTTGTTCAGCACAAATCCCAGTATGATACCCGTAGAGACACTGACCAGATAGAGTCCGGCATTTTCCCAGAAAAGCATGATGCCGATATGTTTTCTCTCCAATCCCAGCAGGCTGTAGAGTCCCAGTTCCCGCTTCCTTCTCTTCTGTAAGAAACTGCCCGCATAGAGCAGGAACAACAGCAGAATGATGGAAAGCAGTCCCTTGCCGAGATCTAACATTATCCATGCATAGGCCGCCTTTGGCAGTCTCTCCATCAGGTCATTGTGCAGAAGGGAGGAAAAAAGATAGTAACTGAATACGGAAAAGAAACAGGTCAGCAGGTACGGCCTGTAGACCAGCTGATTCTGCCTGACTCCTCTATATGCCATGACGGGCAGTAATTTCATCTTATTCATGCTCGCCTCCATTCTGCTGTGCCTGCATCACGGTCAGCGCATCTGATATCATCCGATACATCTCATCCCGGTCATGGTCGCCCCTGTAAATCTGATGGAACACACAGCCATCTTTGATAAAGAGCACCCGTCCCGCATGAGCCGCCGCCTGAATGCTATGGGTCACCATGAGAATGGTCTGGCCTTCTGCATTGATCTCCCCAAATAGTCCCAGAAGTTTTCCGGAGGCCCTGGAGTCCAGCGCTCCTGTGGGCTCGTCCGCCAGCACAATATCCGGCCTCGTAATCAAAGCCCTGCATACTGCCGCCCGCTGTTTCTGCCCGCCGGACACTTCGTAGGGATATTTATCCAGCAGGTCGTTGATCGCTAATTTACGGGCAAGGGGTGCAAGCCGCTCCTCCATCTCCCGGTAAGGTACGCCCGCCAACACCAGAGGCAGGAAAATGTTATCCCGCAGGGACATGGTATCCAGCAGATTAAAGTCCTGGAATACAAAGCCCAGGTGATCTCGTCTGAACGCGCACAGGTCTTTCTGACTGACTCTGGAAAGTTCCTGGCCGTTTAGCAGTACCTGTCCGCTGGTAGCCGCATCCAGGGAGGCCAGAATATTTAAGAGGGTGGTCTTACCGGAACCAGACTCGCCCATGATGGCCACATACTCCCCTTCCTCCACGGAAAAATTCACATCGTTTAAAGCCTGTACCTTAACAGCACCAAAGCGGGTGGTATATATTTTCTTAACGTTTTTCACTGTCAGCAATGACATAAAATCCTCCTTCTGATGAAATCAATAAAAAAAGGTAAATTCCTTCGGAATTAACCTTGCGAGATCTGCTTCGCAGCCTCGTAAATCCGAAGCACTTTCCTATATCATAAATAAAAAGGAAATGTCCTGCCATGCATCTGGCTTACATTTCCCTGTCGTAACTTACATTTTTGTAAGGATCTCCTCCTGGGCAATGCCCAGAAACACCTTCGTGCCCTCATTCCGCTTAGACTCCACACGGATGGATAAGCCCAGTCTGTCCATGATCTGTCTGCACAGATACAGTCCAATGCCCGTGGATTTGTTCCCCATACGGCCGTTGTAACCGGTAAATCCCCTCTCAAAGATTCTGGGCAGGTCTCCCGCTTCGATGCCAATTCCCGTGTCTTCAATCACAAGATATCGGCACCCCTCTTTCACATGTGCGCCCGCCTCATCCGCCCCGTAGATGGAGATAGCTCCTTCTTTCGTATACTTGAGGGCATTGGATAACACCTGCTCGATTACAAAGGCAAACCACTTGCCATCCGTTACCACCTGCGCGTGACACTCTTCCAGGAACAAATTCAGTCCTGCCCCGCTAAAGAGGATCCAGTACTTCTTAAGAGCGCCTTTCACCAGTTCTCCCACATCCACTCTGGTAAAAGAAAGGTCTGCGGAAATACTTTCCATTCTGGCATAGTGCAGGGCCATATCCACATACTGTCCTGTTTTAAACACTTCCTCCCGAAGCTGTCTGGCCGTCAGTAAATCTTCCGCTTCACCCGCTCCTTTGTATCCGTTTTGTAAAAGCAGATCCATGGCCGAAAGCGGTATCTTGATCTGATGCGTCCACATGGTGTAATAATCCGCCATGTTCTGCTGTCGCTCATCCAGCTGTGTGATCAGCGCTTTTTTCTCCGATTCCTGGGCCGTGATGATCTGCTGATAGATCTGTTCTATGCCGGATACCGTCTGTGGCAGTTCTTCACTGCGTTCCTCCGCCGAAAGGAGTTTTTGCAACGTCCTGTACTTTTCCCGGTATCTCCCATAATCCCACAAAAGATAACAGCCGCCGAAAAAGGCCACAAGCCCCAGTGCATACATCATGTTTTTAAGTACGCCTTCATACCCGTACAAGGCGGCTATCATCATAAAAATGAGCGCCTCTGCTATATATAAGAAAACCGGGACTATCCGCTCCCGCAGATACGCTGCCGGTATACAAGTCTTCTGGTTCATGTTACACCTCTACAAGCAATAGAATCATTAATGTTCTATACCTTCTAATTCTTGTTCCATAATCGCTCTAATTTTAGTAATATCTGTATATATCAAATTAATTCCACGGTTATACATTGCAAGTACTTCCCTTAAATTTGCTGTAAGAATCCTGTTCAATTCATTATGTACTTTTATCGGTTTATTTTCAACCGTGTGTATATGATCAAAAAATTTTGCAATAATTTCTTTTTCTTTTTTTCTACAATTACCTTGTATTTATCTACTTGCGAACTTATGGGAATCATCCAATAAAGAGAATCATTCTTCTTGTCCTGTATTGCATAAAAATGCGGACGGTAATTCCCATTTTCCTTATTGCTCATCAAATACTTATCCTGGACCATATCAAAAAAATCATCTTTAATATGATAAGAATATCCCTGTTGTATCTCCATATACTGTGCTATGCTCCTTTATCAGACTCCATTTTATGCAAATTCCCCACCGACATCAGTCGATGGGGAACATTTACGCACTATACCATTTATATCCCACCTGTATAGCAAGTGGCATCATTTACAAACTGAATCATTTATACCCCGCACCATCAGCAAGCGGCAAACATTTACTTTTAACTATAGTATATACAGATTATGAGAAATAATCAACCTGTTTTACAAACTTTTTATTTCAACATCCAATTTCATCACGAATTGTTCCGGCAAACAACAAGGATACCATTTCGGCAATCCCACATGGTTTAGATTCCCCTTTCTTATAAACTCTGTCCAATAGGCAACCATCCATCTACCCCCGCAGTTTTTAGTGCACAACTGCCAATAAGATACGCTTTTTTCAAACAGAATTACGAACTATGGTTAGAACTCTCTCCCAGAAAATACCCCGCGCCCTTCCTGGTCTGAATCAACTGCGAAAGCCCTATTTCGGCCAGCTTCCTGCGCAGGCGGTTCATATTCACCGTAAGGGTATTATCATCCACGAAACATTCATCATCCCACAGTTTTTTCATCAGTATATCCCGGCTGACCACGCCTCCCGCCGCTTCAAAGAGCGTCTGTAAGATGCGAAACTCATTTTTGGTCAGTTCTATCCGGCAATTAGTTTTATGATAAGAAAGCGACATATCCGTCATATTTAACAGAACGCCGTGATACTCCAGCACGGTCCCCGGCGCCGTAAAGGCATAGGCTCGTCTTAAAAGCGCCTGCACCTTGGCCTGCAAAATCTCTAAATCAAAAGGCTTCGTCACAAAGTCATCGCCGCCCATATTGACCGCCATCACCACGTTCATATTGTCTGACGCGGAGGAAATAAAAATAATTGGCACCTGTGATATCTTCCGGATCTCACCGCACCAGTAATACCCATTATAAAAAGGCAGACCGATATCCATCAGCACAAGCTGGGGCTCATATGCTGCAAACTGACCTATCACATCCGCAAAATCTTTGACCGTCTCCACCTCATAGCCCCACTTCTCCAGGTATTTAGCAATCTGTCCCGCAATGACTGCGTCATCTTCCACCACAAGTATTCTGTACATTGTATCCCCGATTCCTCCATTCTTCCCAAGTATAACTTCATCCCTGTCAAATTACAACATCCCTTTTTCTGACGTTTCATCCATAACTCTAAGAATATCCTTGACAACCAAAACAGTTATCCATATAATTAAACCGTGAGTTCAATTATTTTAAAAAGAGAAAATTATGGGACGAAGAAAAAAAGAACCAAGAAGTGCACACCGGGAACATATCGAATCTGCTGCATCCCTGCTGTTTACGGAAAAAGGAATCTCCGCAACTTCCATGGATGATATCGCAAAGGCTGCCGGCTACAGCAAAGCAACCTTATACGTGTATTTTGAGAACAAAGAGGAGATTGTCTGTATTTTAGTATTGAACAGTATGAAAAAGCTCTATGACTATATATCCTCGGCCCTGGAGCAACAGGAAACCACAAGGACAAGATACGATCTGATCTGTAACGGCCTGGTACAGTATCAGGAAGAGTTCCCTTTCTATTTCAAAATGGTGCTGGATAAGATCAACATTGATTTTGAGAACCAGGACTATCTGCCGGAAGAAAAGGAAACCTATCAGGTCGGGGAAGCAATAAATGACAAGCTAAAACTCTTCTTGCTATCTGGCATGGAAAAAGGCGATCTGCGGGATGATCTGGAAATCATGCCTGCCATATTCAACTTTTGGGGCATGCTCTCCGGTATCATACAACTTGCCGCAAACAAAGAAGAATATATCAACAAATCCATGGGATTATCCAGGAAACAGTTCCTGGAATATGGATTTTCCCTGGTTTACCATTCGATTGCGAGGTATCCGATATGAAAGTATCACGAAACAGAATCCTTTTATCCATAGTACTCTTTCTTTTCCTTATCGGCATGGGCTCCACGGCGATTTATCTCAAAAGTGTAGCCGATTATAAAAAGGCTGTAAGAGAAACAACTTTAAACGACATAAACATTTCCGATGTTCCCGATGGAATCTATGTCGGAGAATATGATGTAGATTTTATTTATGTCAAAGTGGAAGTGACGGTACGAAACGGTGCCATCACAGCCATTGATATTCTGGAACATAAAAACGGTCGCGGAAAATCAGCAGAGATAGTCACGGACAGAATCATCGAAAAACAGCAGATAGAAGTTGACGCGGTATCAGGTGCAACCAATTCCAGCATTGTCATCGAGAAAGCTGTTGAAAATGCACTCACTCGTCCCTCCCCGCCAGCATCTTCATAGGTTCTTTTCGCAGATTCCCATAAATCCCTGCCGATGCGATCACCGCCCCCGCCGCCATAACCGCCAGGGCACACTCTGCCGCCGCTTTCCAGGGTTCAGCCTGCTCATAGGACATCTCTTCCATATTCTCCGCATCCGTCACCATACTGTTGCCAAACGTCTTATCGTAATAATCTTCCTTTACAGCCCTATCCGCAATCGCTCCCGACAGGCAGCTGCCCGCCGCCGCACCGCATACGCTTCCCACCAGGATCAACAGGAAAATACCCGAAAACAGAGACACAAAGCTGTGCCATTTTCGAAAACCCAAACAGCGTTCCACGGCAGTCCGTTCTTTTTGCTTTAAGATAAAAAGCCAGGAAAAGTAGCCGAGTACCATCAGCACCATGGATACGCCCATAACGATCAACAGTCTGGCAATATACTTCATATTATTGATATTTGCTTCCAGTTCCGAATACCCCCTGTCGTAAAAGGTAATCTCTACATTGGGAATCTGTAGCATGCCCCATTTCTCCATATACTCGTCTATGGTGCCGTTTGCAATACAAAAAGACGTGTTGCTGCCGGTCATGGGCCCGCTTTCCAGGATATTGTCCGCATCGCTGTTCTTCACGGAGCGGCTGGGAATGATGATCTCGTTATAACCCAGCCCGTAATCGTCTTTTAAGCCCGACTGCCCGCCGTACATCCCTATGATCTTATAATCACCCTCCTCAAATACAGGATAAATCTCCCCTTTGGCGTTGACCATCGAAAATGCGGCGGCCGAATTTGTTCCGAATGCTCTCCCCGGCGTCCGTCCGTAATTCGCATACAGAAGCGCAAGAGGCAGTTCATCTCCAATCCCAAGTCCTGCACGCTGGGCAAAAAGTTCTGACACCAGACATACCCTGTCCCCACGCGCATACTCTTCTTTTGTAAACTCCCTGCCCTGGCTGATATGGGCGCTGCCATTGTAGAATGCCATCATCAGATAAATATCATTTGTGCCTGTTACCGGAAATATATGCAGCGTATAATCCAGGGAAGCAATCACATTTAACCACCGCTGTCCTCTTTCCGATTCATAAAACCCTTCCGTCACCTCATCACAAAAATGCCCGTCCTCCACTTCATCCGGCACCTCGTTTCCGTCTATATCGACCTGATCGGATTCCACCACGGGATACGGGATATATTCCGAAACATACTCCCCTTCAAATGATTTCTGGTCCTCATGTCCCGGATAATACTGCAGGGACATGACATAGGTCTTATCCTTATAAAGCATCTCCGGCTTCGGATTGCGGTGATCACAGAAGTTGATGACATTCCCCTCCATAATCCCCCTTCCGGCAAGAACCCTGGTCACCTGAAACTTGATCGGATGATCAGGCACCGCATCCTCCACCGGCGATCCTTCCACAATCTCACCCATATTCATCGCCATACCCGCACCGTACATCTCATATTGGGGCATATAGGAGCCATAAAAGCACCGCCGCTCCGGCCCGGACAGATAATCCGCGCCCTCAAAATCCAGCACGGACAACGGTACATAGGAATTGTAAACAGAGTTATTAAAGATATGATAGTCCCTGGTCTCCGCATCCCATATCATCCGTTCCTTTACCTTATCTGCCTTCTGCTCCACCGTGCCGATGGTCATAAAGGAATCCTCATAGGCCTCCATCTTTTCCTGATTCATGATCAAAAATCCCCTGCCGATACTGCACAGCCCGGAAGCAAAAGTAAGCAGCAGCAAAAACAGGACTGCCCTGCCCTTCATACGCAAAAGCTGACGGATACTATTCCTTAAAAGCAGCATACCAAACTCCTTCCTTACACAGTGTACAGGTTACTAACGTACCTGCTCCATCCTTCCGTCCTTCATACGGAATACATGGTCAGTCTCATCCGCCACCTTCTGGTTATGAGTAATGACGATCACCGTGTAACCGTCCCCATGGGCCAGCTCCTTCAAAAGCGCCACCACATTTTCTTCATTTCCGGAATCCAGATTGCCAGTCGGTTCATCCGCCAGGATAATCTCCCCGCCTGCGGCCGCCGCCCGCGCGATAGCCACCCGCTGCTGTTCCCCGCCGCTCATCATCTTCGGGAACTGCCTGTATATCCTGGATTCCAGTCCCACCCGCTGCAAGAGCCTCTGGGCCTGCCTGGCCGCATCCTTTTTACGCATCTTCTTAAATTCCAGTGGCAGCATCACATTCTCCTGGGCTGTCAGAAGCGGGAACAGATGAAAGGCCTGATATACCACCGCCGCCCGGTTTAATCGGTAAGCATCCCTGTCCATGCCGCTTAAAGCCTCGCCCTGCACATAGATGGTCCCCTCACAGGGCTGATCCAATCCTGCCAGCAGGGAGAGGAACGTACTCTTGCCGCTGCCCGATTCTCCCACAATCGCATAAAACTTTCCTTTCTCAAAAGCGCAGCTGACATCCTTTACCGCATCCACCTTCTGATATTTGCTCCGATAACTGTAAGATACATGTTCCGCACGCAATATCTCCATTTTCCCTTATCTCCTTTTCCACTTGCTTACTTAGTTCCATGCGGAGAATGCCCGTCCTTTGGGCATTCTCTGGAACATTTAGCAACTCTTAGGCTGCGTCTTTCGCTGCCTTAGAGTTACTTAATGTTCTGTTATCCTTCCACAAACAACGCCTCCATCACACTCACATCCATCAGTTTCCACAAGGCCAGACTGTTGCCCGCCATATAGCATATCCCCACCAGACCACCGGCCAGTGCGGAACTGCCTCCGTAATTCCCCTGAATCAGTACCGAAAGTACGCTCCCCGCCACAACGCCTGTAATCACTAACGTAAGCTGATCCACCCAAAAGATCCGGAAGCACTTATGCCGGTTCAAGCCGATGGAGCGAAGCAGCGCCATCTCATTTTTCCTGCTCTGCAACAGAAGGAGCGTGACCAGGTATCCTACTCCCACAATCAATATGAGCAGGAACGGGAAAAATGCCCTTACTGTGTCAATCACCTGGCGCAGATGTTCCGCCGTTCTGATAAAAGCCGCATCGTTGACATTTAACGCCACACCATTCAAGGAATTGTCCGGGACGGTGGGCGACACACTCCGAAGTCCCAGTTCCTTCATTTCCTGTTTAAATTCATTCATAGACAGCGCATCTGCCAGTACAAAGGAAGCCGAACTCGCAAAGAAAGGTATCCCCTCTTCGGCATAAGCATTCCTGACCGTATGAAAGGGCACGATCACGTCCGGCGGCACCACAAACTGGTCATTCCATCCGCTCCCCATATCCACATATCCAGCAATCTCGTATTCCACCGTCCGCAAGGGATTCATAAAAAGTTCAGCGTAACGCTCATTCTCCCGATAGTAGTACCATTGGCAGAGTGTAATTTTATCCCCCAGCTTCCAGCCTTTCTTCTCAAAAAGCCGTTTGGACACGATACACTTCGCCGCAGTGCCCTCCAGGATGGACGCATCCTCCCCCGTATTCCACACGATATCACTCTCCTCGATGCCTCCCAGAGCCTCGATGCAGTTAACCCCTTCCAGAAATAAATTCAGCGTATTCCACTCGCCGGGAATCACTTTATCGACTCCCGCTTTTAGCCGTACATCCATTTGCAGTTGATCCACATAAACAGAATCCAGAAGCCCCTGCACCAATTGGTCTTCGATGAAAATACCGGTCTGCCTGCTGCCATCCGCCGTGGTGATATAGGCGTTCACCGGAATCGCTTCCGGCAGCATGGAAAGCTGTTGCTCGTTATTGGCAATATTGGACAGATACGTGTGGAGCAGAAACACCACCAGCATATCCATGAGAATCGTTAAAAGGCTCTTCACCTTATGCCGGCCAATCTTCACTTCCCGTATGGTCTCATTTTTCCACAAAAGACAGACTGCCCCGGCACCGCATAAGATGACGAGGATTCCGGCCCACACATAGAAAAATACCGGGTTTTCATACCAGGCTCCGTTCGGGCTTTTCCAAAAGTTCTCTGGAACTGTTCCGCTTTCTTGTCCGGCCAGATATCGTATGCCCACACAGATCAAGTAGAAAATGCCGCAGGCACAGGCACCTAAGAGCACTTTAACCTTCCACATCTGCCGCTTCCACTCCTCTTCCTGCCTGGACTGGGAGATAGTCTGCGCCACAATCTGTTCCGCCTCCTGCCTGTCTATCTCCGGTTCCTCGATTCTTTCACTCTGCATCAACTCTAAGAGACTCACCCCCAGAGACTCAGCCAGCGGTTCCAATATTTTAATGTCCGGAAAGCCCGCGCCGTTTTCCCATTTGGAAACGGCTTTGTCTGAAACATGGATCTGCTCCGCAAGCTGTTTCTGCGTCAGCCCCTTGCCCTGCCTGGCCTCCCGTATGAATCTGCCGAATTTAATGTTATCCATGCTAACCCCCATGATTCCGTTTTGGGGAATCTCAAATTCTCCATATCAAAGCAGATCAAGACCGTTTCTGCCTGTACTTTCTTTTATACGCCAATCAAATAAAAAGAGCAATCTACGAATTGTAGACTGCCCTGAAATATTGGGGTTTTATGCATTTTGCTTTCTGTTTCGTTGTATAACGGAACACTTAAATGCCTTATACATTGCAGGCGATAATTCCGGAGAATCCTCATCAAACACAATCGGTCTTTTCTTTGCTTCCATTACTTCCCGTAACTGCTCTTCTGTCGGTTTTTGTCCTTTACTAATAGTGTATGTTCTGGTCATAATATAACCTCCTCTCTACTTCATTCGCTAATCTTGCAGAAATTAATCTGATATTTTCTTTTCTTTCTGTAAATACCACAAACAACACATCCCCAACACAACCTATTGCAATATATCTATCTTCTTCTATACTATGCTCAAAATCATACATTTCTATATAATTCTCATCTTCAAATACATATGCGGCTGTTTCAAATGAGATACCGTGCTTCTTCTGATTTAACACATTCTTTTCCTCATCCCACTCGAATTTCAAACTTTTACCCTCTCATTCTACTTTCGTAATCATTTCCCAATTTTTATGTATATTATAACATACAAATATATCTTTTTCTATATAGGATCATATTTCTCCTGCCCTTCCTTCCACACATAGACAACAGGGATTTCTTCCCCCAGCAACGCAAGTTCCCCGCCCTCTTTCACGGTGTACAGGGCATACAGATTGACCGCGGAAGCTCCATAACTTCCGATCGTACAATCAGGACAGCTATCCTGATTGTAATCCGCAGCCATAATCTCAAAGGTTCCAAGAAAGTTCAACCGTTCCCCTTCCGCGAAGTCCTGCTTCAATTGTTTCCAGTTCTTTCCGGCAGATACTTCGCCACAAGAACACCCATATCCATATAAACGGAATTGATACAAAATAAGCTACTACAAGCCACCCAAAAACATTAGCAACAACATCCATTCCCCTGCCTCCTTTTCAATCGCACATAATGAAATTTTCTTTGATGTAGGTCATATTATCATCATTTCCTATTTCTTCTAACAACTTTCTTTTTTCCTCTGACTCCAAATAATTCTGATTTCTTTTTTCAAAAACCATTACCACGCAATCCTCTACAAAATAGATTGCTTTGGGTGTGTTCGATTCATCAAAATCTAATCCGTATTTCTCATTTGCTAAGTTCAGTAAATCATCAACAATTTTTACTTTAAATGGTTTTCTCTTTTCAAATGTTTCAAAATCAAGTTCATATTGAGAAAGGAAATCTATATAAAAAATTTAACTTCTCTGTCTCCTGTTCTGACCAACTCCATATTTTCTCCTAATTCTCTGCTACGTTTTCAATTTTTTTGTAAATGATATTCTATCGTTCATCTTTGTTTTGACCAGTATCGCGGACAATGTTTTTTGTAAAAAATTCATACAATGGTGTTGTCCTCAATATTGGTCTGTGAAAGGAAGATTCAAATGGAACAGAAACTACGGAGAGATAGAAATATCGGCAGCAATTTAAAAGTCCTCCGAGAAACGCACAATATTTCACAAGAGAACCTCTGTGCTTTATTGCAACGCCGCGGCTGTGATATTGGTCGCTCTACTTACGCTAAATATGAAAACGGCGAATTGAATATCAAGATTAGCGTCCTCATAGAGTTACGCAAAATATATAACTGCACCTATGATGATTTCTTTGAGGGATTGGACATTCAAGAATAATCCACTCAATATGATACCGTTATAACACTCTGTGGCGGTCAAATTTCGCATTTAAAGCCTTGAGTGCTTATTTTACTGCTGACACCTTTTCACTTCGTTTTGCCCGTCTATAACTGCAAGAAAAAAGACTTAAACACTCTCGTCTAAGTCCTCCCATTGTCGGCGTTGTTCATAGGTCAAATAGTGTGTCCCTACCCCATATTTTTTTGATTTTATTATGTACCTATAACTGGCACGCTATATCTATTGCCCCTTAAGTTTCCGCCGCTTTCTTCACACAATTAATCGCATTCAAGCTGCGGGGATATCCGATATAAGGCAGACACTGCGACACCACCCTGATCAGAAACTCCTTATCGTTTCCAAGGTTCATGTTCCCCTTTGCATGGGCTGTAAGCTGGGGTTCGCATCCGCCCTGCGCCGCCAGAAAGCAGAACGTGATCAGTTCCCGCTGTTTCAAGTCCAGACCGCCCCTCGTATAATAATCGCCAAAGCAGTTGGCCGCCAGCCAGCGGTTGATATGCCCTGCTTTCCACGCTTCCTTCATATGTTCCCCAAAAATCTCCGCCTGCGCCTCTGCCCCTTTTTCCAGTCTGTCTTCCAGGGTTGTTACCGCCTGTGCCGGCAGCGGCAGTGAGATGCCTCTGGCAGTCAGGACATCATTGGTAATAGTCAGAAAGGGCATTACCCTGCCGATTCCAAGGTAATCTACTGCCTGATAGACCACCTCTTTGACCATAACAGATGTCAGGCCGCCGTCCAAAGCCCTGGGCAGTATCTCCTGATAGATTTCCTTTCCCTGACACCCCAACAGAGTCGCAAGGATTGCCAGATAACGTATCTCATCCGGCAGATTCTGTCCCGGTTCCTTCAATACTTCTTCCAATATAAAATGCTCCGCACGTTCTACAAATTCCGGATCTGTTTCCCTGTAATCCATCATCCTTGTACCCTCCCAAAATTCTTGTAATATCCTTACTTCTACTTACAATCCAATAATCCCTCTCTCAAATGAAACTTTTTGTGTTTAACATGCAGTTAATTTTTATACGATAAATTCTCTGTCAGCCTCGGGTATCCCGCCCTCATCGGACACATATCGCTCCACTTTCATATGCAGGTCATACTTTTCCCGAAGTTCTATGATCTTCTCCATCATCGGGGAGGCATGATGCCTGTCAATGGCCGCTTGGTCTTTCCAGCAGTCAATCAAAAGCACGGTCTCCGGGTCCTCCATGGGGATGAAATATTCATACCTCAGATTTCCCTCCTCCTCACGGATTTTGACAGCCGTCCCGCTGCTCTCCATTTCCTGGGCAAATTTCCGGGCATTGCCGTCCTTTCCGGTATAATAGATGTTCACAACTATGCTCATGGTTATTCTCCTCCTACAATGTATTTATGGTTAATACCCCTTACAGCCAGTAAGGAATTAACCATCTGTTTTTTCTATAATATAGAATATAGCTTAATCCACAGTTCCCGGCAAATGCAACTGTCATATCCTCATCTTACAGCACAAGTGACACCTGTATCACATTTCCGTATTCTTTATCTTTCTAATCCTTTGAAACAACCGCATCAACAAATAGATAAGCTGACAGCCTGCCAGCGTGATCATTCCATACTGTATATAGAATACAGAGACCTCAAATGCGGCATTCCCTTTCGGTAACAGCATCATGTTTTTCCACAAGCTGCTCTGCCCCAGGCAATATAAGCCGGCCAGCAGCAACAGGGCAAAGAACAGGTAATAGGCATAGCCAAAGATTGAGGCATCTGCCTTTTTGCGTAACTTCTCCATTGGTGCATGGGTATGCAGCCCCACGTGAAAAACCGTCAGCATAAATCCCCAGGCTGTTGAAAATGTGTGTAATACCCTCGCTGTCCGGTTGGCCAGAAACGGGGAAAAACTGAAAATATCACCGGAGAGCATCAAGGAACTCGCCGCCATTCCCAGCATAGCCGCCAAAAGGAAACCATCTATTATGACAAACGCTGCTCTTGTGAGGCTGTATTTCCCTTTCCACAGACTTCCATACCAGCGCAGGTTCAATATGTGATGGAGCAGAAACAGGAACAACAGGCCGCACCCGAGTACACCATGCAGCAACAAGCCCCGTCCTGCCCGATAACTCATCAGATAGAGAAAGCAGAAATACATCACCACATCAATAAACAGTTTGCACTTCCTCTTCATGGTCTCACCTTGCCTCAATGCCGTTCTCAGCCAGCCATCCAATCAACTCTTCCCCAAGAGTTCCGCCACCGGAATAGAAATACTGAAATCCCTGTCCCACATAGGCTCCCTGCACCATTTTGGACAGGTCGGAGATGCTGTCCCCAAAACGGGTGCCGCCGTTACTGCTGAAAGGAAGAATCATCTTGCCGGAAAAATCATACTCCGACAGGAAGGTAAACACCGGCATGGGCATGGTACTCCACCAGGTCGGATATCCCAATATAACGACATCATACTGCTCCATATTTTCCACATGGGCAGCCAGCGCCGGAAAGACATGATTATTCAAGTCAGCCTGTGAAACCTCATAGATATTGCCGCTGTAAGGATGTTCCATCCGAATTTCAAACAGGTCGGCACCCAGCCGCTGCGCTATAATTTCCGCACCATTTTGGGTGTTTCCGGTATGAGAGAAATAAGCCACCAGAATGCGGGGACTTTCCGGCATCTCAATATCCAGCGCATAGACAGTCTCCACAACACCTTCACCAGCCTGTGCATTTCTGGCAATACGGAAACCCAGATTCTGGTCGGCAGTATCCGGCGTGGCCGCCGAGCGGTAAGCGCTGCGCAGCTGCTTGGCAAAATCATCGTATCCTCCGCCCCGGTTTACCCGCAGGGAGCCGCTGGCAGCACCGGCAGGATCTACATGGTAAACCGTATCATATGTTCCATAATAATCAAAGCACCATTCGGACACATTGCCGTACATATTGTAAAGTCCAAATCCGTTGGCCGAAAGGCTGTCCACCGCAATGGTCTCACCGCGGTTTGCGCTGGTGACCACCGATGGGTCGCGCCGGGTCACGTAGTTTTCCTCAATCAGATAAGGATAGCTTCCCTCGAAGTTGGCGTTATCACTGGTAATCTGGTCCCCGTCATGGAAAACGGTCGTTGTACCGGCTCTGGCAGCATATTCCCATTCCGCCTCAGTCAGCAGGCGGTAGCCGTCAGCGCTCCGATTCCAGCTTAGCGTATTTTCCTCAATGATATAGGCCGGCGTCAAGCCGCGGTTTTCGCTGAGACGGTTGCAGTATTCCACCGCGTCATACCATGTCACGGATTCCACCGGCAGATTATCACCGCTGAAATGGCTGGGGTTTTCTCCCATAATTGATTCATAATCAGCCTGTGTGACCTCAAAGGGATCCACGTAGAATGGGCTGACCGTCACCTCGTGCTGTGTTTCATCCTCACCGCGCTGGCGCTCACTGACAGGACTGCCCATGACGAAGGTACCGCCCTCCAATAGAATCAAATTGTCCTTCACAGTCTCTCTTTCCCCCTCCCTCTCCTCTGTCTCAGATGTATCCGCGCTGCCTGTCAAATCGGACGTGGTCTCTTCCCGCTTGAAGGATTCCGGCTGTTCCGCCGCAGATCCCACTAATTCTGCCGGGGATTGCGGCTTTTTCGTCAAATAGTAAATCCCACCGGCTGCAACAGCTATAACAGCTACAGAAACCATCAATACAACCAGCTTCGCTTTTTTCTTTTGGTCCATCGATCTTCCCTCCCATTTTAGATATTGCGCAGCTTTGCAATATCCTCATCCGTTCTATTCCCATAAACAGGAATCTCTGCAAGTTTAGCTTCCAGATTTTCATACTCCTCCTGTGTCAATGTAACTTCGGCTGCCCCCAAATTTTCCTCCATACGCTCCACCTTCCTCATGCCGGGAATCGGTACAATGAATTTCTTTTTATGCAGCATCCACGCAAGCGAAATCTGTGCCATGGAAGCGCCTTTCCTCATTGCCATATCGGACAATACATCCAGAAGCGGCCGGTTACGTTCCACATTTTCCGGCGCAAATCTTGTGATTACCCTCCTCACATCATCACCAGTATATTGTTGTGTCTTTGTATATTTTCCGCTTAAGAATCCACTTGCCAGGGGCGAAAAGGGAACAAACCCAATCCCCAGTTCTTCACAGGCCGGTATCACATCCTGCTCAAATCTTCTCTCCATCATGGAAAACTCACTTTGCACTGCTGTAAGCGGCGTAACCGCATTTGCCCGGCGCACCTGTTCCTCCGATGCCTGCGACTGGCCCCATCCGCGTATTTTCCCTTCTTTGATCAAATCACCCATGACTGCCGCCACTTCTTCCACTTTATCATCATCCTCAATCCTATGATGATAGTATAAGTCCACATAATCCGTGTGGAGGCGTTTCATGGAAGCCTCCAAATGCCTTCTGATTAAAGTGGCCGTATCTCCATCCTTTTTATTCAGGTGAAGCTTCGTGGCCAGCACAATTCTGTTTCGAAAAGGCTTTACCGCCTCCCCCACAAGTCTTTCATTATCCCCTGCACCATACGCCTCTGCCGTATCAAAAAAAGTACAGCCCATATCAAAGGCTTTCTGAATCAGCCTGATAGATTCGCCTCTTTCCGGCACCGCACCATAACCATGAGACAATCCCATACAGCCATAGCCAATAGCTGACACTTCCAGATTCCTTAAAAAACGTGTATTCATTTGTACCACTCCTTTCTCCCTATCTCTCACCAAATCCAAATATGGTGAGAGAACATTTACCACTGCTGCTAATTGTATTTTACAATCCTACAGCTTGACGTGGAATTTCCAAAGTGGTAAAATCGTTTTAATCAAAAGTTTAAGCGTGCAGGCGGATTACACCATTCCTTACAGTATTCATCACCCTCATCTTTTTGTCATAAAACAGTTAAATACAAACTCATTATTCCAATACTCTTTCATATCCGGCTTTGTAAACCTAATGCTCATATCATGCTTTTCTGCAAAGTTCAGAAAAAATGATTTATCATAAAAAAATTTCTGCAACCCCTGATATCTCTTCTCGTAGTCCTCATACAGCCCTGACCTGAACCGTATAAAGTCCTCTTTCTTCTCAATGTCATGGATATCAATGATCCCTATGGACTGATTCGTCTTATGATACATTGCCTCCAAAACATTTTCTGCATACTCGTAACTGTCAAAATAAGAAAACACACTATTTGCCAGGATCGCATCATATTTGACATCCCATGATAAGTTGGCCGCTTCCTCACAGATAAGTTCCACCGGATTCTTCAAAACCCTGCCTGCAATACCAATCAGTTTCTTCGAGTAATCCATCCCTCCGATCTGATACCCTTCCTTCTGAAAGAGAAAAAGATTTGCACCACATCCGCATCCTACTTCAAACACACTGGAAAGCGCATTGGACTTGCATCGCGGACTAAACTCCAGTTCATTTCTTGTCTGCACATATTGGTCATAAAACTGATCATATTCCAGCATACTGCCGGTAGCATCCCAGCCATTGATCCGTTTCATCTCCAAAAAGACTTCTCTGGGGTTTTCGCTTAGCAAAGCTTCTTCCTTCTCGTTTCTTTTCTCCCATACTTCATGCCATTTACTGTTCTGCATATCAGACCTATCCTCCGGATATTATTTTTTTCTCACAATATTCCAATCCCGTCATCCCATTAAAGCACACCCATGGCCCGCAAAAAAAAATATAGATGCCCCATACCGGAACATCTATATTGTAAATTCACTTATTGATAATGTCTAATACCTATGTTGCATCACTTATCATGCATAAAAGGCATATGTTGTTTCCGTCACTATGTACTCCATCAACCTCCCTATGTATCTATGTACTTATGCAGGGTCGCTCTGACGGCGCCGGGGCCGGCGAGCATTTCCCGAAACATCGTCTCGATCTTTTCTCCCAAGCCCGTTTCATAAATATTTACGTAGAAAATACGCTCATTTGAGAGAATCTCTTTAAGCTGGTCGGTAAACGTCTCAGGCTGTCCCACTACGATTCCCTTCAACTGCTCCTGAATCTCCTCCTTCATGGGATCGGGCGCCAGCTCGTATCCTTTGCCCTCATCATCCACCGCCAGCATATACCGAAGCCAGCCGGCAATCCCCAGCGGAATCGCCGTAAGACGGGAAGCATCCCCGTACTTTGCCATATATGCCTTAATGGTCTCCCCGAAGCGGATCCCCACCATCTGGGACACATCTACCGCAAGACGCAGGTTGGTGTCACCCAGGTATTCATTGGGAAACCGGTCATGAAAAAGTTCATCCACAAATTTCTGCGGGGAAAGAATCCCCGGATCCGGCACCACCGGCAGCCCTTCATCATAAGCTACCATACGGGCCATTTTCATCATATCCGCATCTGTATTTAACATCCGGGCAAACAGATCATATCCCAGTGCCACCCCCAGAGGCCCGGTGGCGGAATGCACCGGATTCAGACATACGGTCACCTTCATACGCTCAGACAGATTCACGGTCTTTCGGTCAGCCATATATACGCCAAAGCCTTTTTCCAGAGCCGGCCTGCCGTTCGGAAAACTGTCTTCTATCACAAGATACTGCGGTTTTTCGGCATTGACGAAGGGTGCGATATAGGTCTGCTTGCTGGTAATTACCGGCTGCATATTTTCCACGCCCAGCCTCTCAAGGTCATCGGCAATCTGCTCACTGGGGCGGGGTGTGATCTTATCGATCATGGTCCAGGGAAAAGCAACCTTTTCTTCATCCCCCACATAGGCTGCAAACCCTTCTTCCACAAATCCTGCCCTCTGCCACTCCTGTGTCATGGTCAGCACGGATTCCCGCAGTTTAGCCCCATTCTGGGAACAGTTATCCATGGAAACCAGAGCCAGAGGATATGCTCCGGCCTGATACCGTTCATAGAGCATGGCTGTCAGCACTGCCATAGCCCCCACAGCCTGGTCCGGCCCCTTCTGAATGTCAGACGCCACAAAAGGGAACCAGGTACCGTCTGCTTTCTGCAACGCATATCCCTTCTCGGTAATCGTAAAAGAGACCAACTGCAAAGACGGACTTCTGAAAATTTCTTTTAACCTGTTCCACTGCCCCGGAACCGATGACTGGGCTTTGACTGCCTCAGCCATGGATCCCAATACCTTGTACTCCCTGGTTCCATCTCCGTGCAAAAGCACGCTCAGTCCCAGGTTGTCAAAGGGCTCATAAATTTTATCTACCACATCATAATCAAAGGTCTCGACACAGGTAATCCCCCGATCCATCGCGCCCTCTTCCAAAAGGCCATCTGCGATACCACCGATAAAGATACGGAAAATATTACCGATTCCAAAATGCACCCATACCGGCTCCTTTTTCGCCTTTTGGGAAACTGCCTCCACATCATATCCCGGAAGTGCGATTCCCGCCTTTTCCCAAGGTTCACGGTCTTTGATCCCATCGACTGTCAATTTCATGCTTCGTCACTCCACCTGTTATAAATGTTCGCTAAAATGGCGCCGGATATATTATGCCATACCGAAAAGATTGCACCGGGCACGGTAGCCATTGCCAGATCTGGAAATGCTGAGCCGGCAAGACTGGTAGCCAATCCGGAGTTCTGCATACCGATTTCCACTGACAATGCCTTGGTCTTTGCCACATTGAGTTTCAACAGCTTGCCCAGGCCAAATCCACACGCATAGCCAAGCAGGTTATGTAAGATAACGACTGCAAATACCACGATTCCTGTGGAGAATATCTTCTCTGCATTATGAGATACCACGGATGCAACGATCATACAGATTGCGATTACCGAAACTGTCGGCAGGATCGTGACCAGTTTTTCCGTAACTTTTCCAAACAGCTTATTGATGATAAATCCAAGTGCGATCGGAATGATCACAACTTTGATAATAGAAAGAAACATATTCATGGGATCAACCGTTACAGTTGTTCTCAGTAACAGCCAGGTAATCGCCGGTGTAAGCAGGGGCGCCAAAATCGTATTGACGCTGGTCATCCCCACAGATAACGCCACATCACCCTTGGACATATAGGTGATCACATTGCTGGATGTGCCGCCTGGACAGGTTCCTACCAGGATCACGCCTGCAAGCAGTGCCGCATCCAGTCCAAAAACCTTTCCCAAAGCAAATGCCAGAAGCGGCATGATCGTAAACTGTGCTACACATCCAATGATAATATCTTTCGGTCTGGTAAAGACAAGCTTAAAATCCTCCAGTTTGAGAGTAAGCCCCATACCGAACATAACGATCATCAGCAGATAATTTACCCAACTCGTCTGAATCCATGTACACGTAACTGGCGCAAATAATGCCAATGCTGCGATCACGAGCACAATAAGCGCCATAAACTTTCCAAAAAAATTACTGATTGTTTCTAATACTTTCATTTCCTCATCCATTCCTTTCCTTTTCTCATCGGTTTCTTCCCCCGAAGTCCTCACAGTGATTCCTTATTCCTATGGCAGTATCCCTCCTTCCCTTGCCAGGATATCACTCTTTCCTGCCAGTTGCTCTATCCGTTAAACGCCGTGATATTGGCTTCATTCAGGGTAAAGTCATAATAATTCAAATCTTCACGCTTCGTCCAACCAATCTGCTTCCAGAACGCATTCCCCACATCATTTTTCGTAAAGGCAATCAGTGACACCTTATTGATCTGTTCCGCCTTAAGCGCCTCCATGCAAAAGACCACCATCGCCTTGCCAATTCCACGCATACGGTATTCTTCCGCCACACACACATGATACAGGCATCCCCGCCTGCCATCATGTCCGCAGAGAATCGCTCCAACGATTCTGTCGTCTTCCACTGCCACCACGCTGGTACCGGGATTGCGCATAAGGAAACGCGCCACACCCTCCCTGGAATCATCCAGACTCCGGATGGCAAATCCCCTGATTGACATCCACAGCGCCTTCACCCCGTCATAATCTTCTATCGTCATCCTGCGTATCATATACTGCCACCTTTCCGATCTCTGTCCTTTCCGCACTCCGGCATCCAATCCCTCTGCCATTCTGTAACGGTTCCTGCTTCCCGTGCACATTCCTACTGCCGTCCTCGTCTCTCCTGCGTATCTTCTCACTCCCCCACAAGCGTCACCGGCGTATAGTCATGCTTCACATAAGGAAGAAACTTTTCCAAAATATCCTTAGTGCGAATCTTCAGGCTGGCAGTATTCACACAGGGATGGCATCCCACAAACTCATCTGCCAGGATATCCCGGTCAATCAGAAGCCGCACCCGGTTATCCCTGTCATTCATCAGGCCCATCACACTCACCGAGCCAGGTGTGATATCCAGAAACGCCTCCATATACTCTGCGCCCGCAAAGGAAAGCCTCGCACTGCCGATCTGGCTGGAAAGTTCTTTGGTCTTAAACTTTTTCGTGCCGGGCATCATCAGCATATAAAAATCCGTCTTCTGGGAATTACACAGGAAAAGATTCTTACAGATATGGATCCCCAGCTTACTATCCACATCATGACAGTCTTCCACGGTGGCCGTCACCCCATGATCCAGGCGCAGATAAGGAATATCCAGTTTCTCAAGCAGTTCATATACCGCCATTTCTTTCAAAAGTCTACCATTAGGTGAGGGTTTTGTGTCAACTGGCATGACTGCCATCTCCCGTTCCTCATTTCCATACAATACAATTTTACGTCCTGTCATTCATCTGCCCCTTCCTGCATCTTGGCCAGGAACACCCATCCATTCTTCATTCATCATCTTTGATAAAATCTCAGTATCCAAAAGTCCCCTCCAGGGACTCGTCCTCATCAATCCACTGCTGCACCGGGATCGCCCGATACTCCGTATCCGTATCCCTGACATACACGGTCTCGATCCCCGCATTGATGATCTGGCGTTTGCACATGGAACAACTGCATGAGTTCTTCACATATTCCCCGGTATCCGCTTCCACACCTGTCAGATACATGGCGCTGCCAATCATCTTATCCCGGGAAGCGCTGATGATCGCATTGGTCTCTGCATGGACACTGCGGCACAGTTCATATCGCTCCCCTCTGGGAATGGCCAGCTTCGTGCGGATACACTCCCCTACATCAGTACAGTTCTTCCTGCCCCTGGGCGCCCCCACATATCCTGTGGCAATCACCTCGTCATTCTTCACGATAACCGCCCCATAATGCCTGCGCAGACAGGTAGAGCGCTGCGCCACCATCTTCGCCAAGTCCAGGTAGTAGTTTACTTTATCTCTTCTCTCCATCCTTATCTCCCTTCCATTACGGAAACATCGGCACCAGTTCCAGTCCTTCGCTCTCCGCCAGTCCAAACATCAGGTTCATATTTTGCACCGCCTGTCCGGCCGCACCTTTGACCAGATTGTCCAAAGCGCCCATCATGATGATTCTGCCCGTGCGCTCATCAATTACAAAGTTAATATCCACATAATTACTGCCTTCCACCCACTTGGTCTCCGGGCATACGCCCTTTTCCAGAACACGGATGAATTTTTCCTTCTGATAATACTTATCATACACGGCCTTCACTTCCTCATAGGAAGGCAGCGCTGTCTGTCCATCTGCTTTCGTTATCGGCAGGAGTTTGGCGTACTCTGTCACCAGAATGCCTCTGTTCATGGGCACCAGATGGGGCGTGAAATTCAGCACAATCTCCTTCCCCGCCGCATATCCAAGCTGTTCCTCAATCTCCGGCGTATGCCTGTGACTCGCCACGCCATATGCTTTGATGTTCTCGTTTACCTCACAGTAGAGATTCGGCACCTTCGCGCCGCGCCCCGCCCCGGAAGTACCGCTCTTGGCATCTATGATCAGCGTCTCTGTATCGATCAATCCCTCTTTTACCAGCGGATAGGCCGTGAGAATGGAACAGGTGGTATAACATCCCGGATTGGCCACCAGACGGGCCCCCTTCACATCCTCCCTGTTGATCTCGCACAGCCCGTAGACTGCTTCTGCTGTGTACTGGGGTGACTTATGTTCAATACCGTACCATTTTTCATAAGTAGAAACATCCTTGATTCGAAAATCGGCGCTCAAATCCACCACCTTTACCTTGGAGAGAATGTCCTCCTTCATCATGGAAGCGCAGAAGCCCTGGGGCGTGGCCGTAAAGATCACATCCACCTGCTTTGCCAGTTCCTCCATATTATCATCCATGCACTTTGCATCCACGATCTGAAACATATTCTGGTACACCTGCGCATACTTCTGCTCGATATAACTGCGCGATCCGTACCAGACCACCTCCACCTTGCTGTGGGCCGTCAGAATCCTCACCAGCTCGCCGCCCGCATATCCTGTGGCTCCTATGATTCCTGCTTTTATCATTTTTTCCTCCATTCCGCACTGCTCTTGAGACGCCGCATTCATTTAGAATTTATATATAAATATCCGACTCACTATACAGTACTGCTTTTCCCTTAATCAAAACCCGGTCTTCTCGATCTTCACAAAAAATCGTTCCGCCGCGGCTGGACACCTGACGGGCCACCATGACTTTTTTGCCCAGTTTCTGTGCCCAATATGGAATGAAATTGCAGTGTGCCGAACCGCATACCGGGTCTTCATTCACCTTGATTTTCGGAAAAAAGCAGCGAGATACGAAATCATATTCTTTGGAAGGCGCAGTCACCAATACCCCCAAACCTTCCTGAATATTACATAATTTCGTCCAGTCCGGTTTATACTCTTTGATAAATTCTTCATCATTAAATACAAGCATTAAGTCACGGCTTACATAGGCTTCCTGGGGCTCCTTTCCCAAGGCATCCCGCATTTCTTCGGTAACATCTATCCGCTTCGGCATCCGTGCTGGAAAATCCATTTCAAACAGTTCACCGCTCTTTCTCACCTCTAAGCGTCCGCTTCGTGTATGAAATACAAAATGAATGGCCTCCCTGTCATAGAAATTGGCAAGAACAAACGCCGTCCCCAAAGTTGCATGTCCGCACAAATCTATTTCTTTACCCGGTGTGAACCAACGCAGCTTATAGCCGTCATCCTCTTGTACCGCAAATGCCGTTTCTGACAAATTGTTTTCTATGGCGATTTTCTGCATAACATCATCCGGCAGCCATTTGTCCATAATACAGACAGCGGCCGGATTTCCCTCAAATACCCTATCTGCAAATGCGTCCACAATATATTGTTTCATATCTATTTCCTCCAGCATTTCAAGTTTCGTATAAGCATCCCTAATCCAGCAGATATCCCTCCTTGTAGAAACATTCCAAGTAACTGGGATTCTGGTAATATACATCTGATTGAAAATTCGATATCTTGTCACTGATAAACGATGTAAAAATGCTGATCAATTCTTCAACTTCTCTGCCTGGCTCCGCGCAGTCTTCAATCATAATACTATATAATTTCCCAATATCCAGATAACTGGGGATTGTATATTTACATCCTGTGATGGTATCAAAATCGCCTGTTTCTATATGATATCGCTCTACTACTTCATCACACACCTGTTCAAAAGGAAAGGCAATGGTTTACTTCGGCGTCATGTAGCTGTTTCTCTATCCCTGCTTTTCCTAATGCCGCCACAATGGAGCCGCGTTTATTGTTCGTCTGACGGGCAATAAATTCAATCAGGGAACAAACATAAAAGAAATCATTCTTTTCCTTCTCTGTCATAAACAGTCTCACTCCTTTCAAACGTCAGGTATCCCTGTGAATATACACTCTACTCATATCCGGCTCTCCATCTCCCTGCACCATGCAGAGAAACTCCCAACCATATCGCTCATAAAAAGAAGTATGGTCAGTCACAAGATACAGAACAGCAATTCCCTTTTCTTTCATATCGGCACAGACATAATTCAACAAAACACCGGCCACACCATTGCGGAACCGGATTCCTGTTCAACAGGCATTCATCCATGCTTTCTATATATGCTTCTAATGGGACATCCCATTTTTCATGAAACCACTTTGCCATTTCTTCTTTCATTTCCGGCCTGTCAATCAGCCGCGTTATTTTGTAATCCATCTAAGCAATCCCTCTGAAAACTTGAATTCTATATTCTTAGACAACCTTATAACCCATTCCTATCCAATATACCACGTACACAACAGCATGACAATCATTGCCGCGCCATATATCCTACTTACCCATTGTCACAGCCTTTTTGTTACCGCATTGTATAACTATACACCTAAAGTGTATAATATTCAATAAGTTTTTCTATTTATGCATAAATATCTATAATATTCAAATAAATATGCATAAATTTGCACTTGCAATCTCTGTTATCTTGTTGTATATTGTTTTAAGGGCAAACGCGGCCGATTTTTTCAGGTGGCGGTATGCATATGGCGAGTAACCAATATAACACTTTTATTACATATTTTATATGGAGGAAACTGAAATGAAAGAAAAAGTAGTTCTTGCGTATTCCGGCGGACTTGATACCACCGTTATCATTCCCTGGCTGAAAGAAAATTTTGACTATGAAGTAATCTGCGTATGCGGCAACTGCGGCCAGGCAGAGGAACTTGACGGCCTGGAGGAGCGTGCCCTTTCAAGCGGCGCTTCCAAACTTTATATCGAGGATCTGACAGACGAATTCTGCAATGATTTTATCATGCCCTGCGTACAGGCCCATGCAGTCTATGAGAACAAATATCTGCTTGGTACTTCCATGGCAAGACCCGTCATCGCCAAGAAGCTGGTGGAGATTGCCCGTAAGGAAGGCGCTACCGCCATCTGCCACGGCGCTACCGGCAAGGGCAATGACCAGATCCGTTTTGAACTGGGCATCAAGGCACTGGCTCCGGACTTAAAGATCATCGCTGCATGGCGTAATGAGAAATGGACCTTAAATTCCCGTGAAGAAGAGATTGAGTACTGCCGTCAGCATGGCATCCATCTTCCTTTCTCCGCAGATTCCAGTTACAGCCGCGATCGTAACTTATGGCACATCAGCCACGAAGGATTGGAACTTGAGGATCCTGCCAACGAGCCTAACTATGAGCATCTGTTAGTCCTTGGCACCACACCTGAGAAGGCGCCGGAAGAGGGAGAATATGTGACCATGACCTTTGAAAAAGGTATCCCCACCTCCGTCAATGGCAAGCAGATGAAAGTAGCCGATATCATCGCCACTCTGAACGAATTGGGCGGCAAGCATGGCATCGGTATCGTAGATATCGTGGAAAACCGCGTGGTGGGCATGAAATCCCGCGGCGTTTACGAGACTCCCGGCGGTACCATCCTTTACGAAGCACACCAGCAGCTTGAGGAATTGATCCTCGACCGTGACACCTACGCCCTCAAACAGGATATGGGCAATAAATTTGCTCAGATCGTCTATGAAGGCAAGTGGTTCACCCCTCTGCGCAAAGCGGTGCAGGCCTTCATCGAATCTACACAGGAATATGTGACAGGCGAAGTGAAGTTCAAACTCTATAAGGGGAACATCATCAAGGCCGGCACAACTTCACCGTACTCTCTCTATAACGAGAGCATCGCTTCCTTCACCACCGGTGATATGTACGACCATCACGATGCGGAAGGTTTTATCAACCTGTTTGGTTTATCCAGCAAAGTGCGTGCGCTGAAAATGCAGGAGAACGGTGTAAAGCTTATATAAGACAGCTTCGTTTCATAAGCAGTATATTTGCAGGATGTATAAGATATATAATAAAAATAAAGAGCATCTGTCGTTTGGGATGGATGCTCTTCTTATGTTCTATGCTGTATTTATCTGTTTCCTATCAGTGCGGGGTTTTTTTTCATAAATGAATATGGTATGATATACGGAAAGAATCTATTTCACAAAAGACACATGTTATCCATCCAAAGGGACATACTGCTATATATGGACGTAATTACATTAATTATTATATATTTCGCGGTCGTAAACTTCATAAGTTTTGTTGTCATGGGAGTGGACAAGTACAAGGCCAAAAAACGCGCCTGGCGTATCCCTGAGTCCACCCTGTTTGTGCTGGCCATCATTGGCGGAAGCATCGGGTCGATTGCGGGAATGCATCTGTTCCACCATAAGACACGGCACTGGTATTTTCTGTATGGGATGCCGGCGATTCTGGCCATACAGATCGTGGTGATTTTGGCACTCATTTTTTCACCGATTGAGTTTTTGATCATGTAAGTGGCGTAAATTCCTGCGGAATTAACGCCTCGAGGACCGCTTCGCGGCCTCGGATGTGCGATTTGGTATTATAAATTCATACGGAATTAATGCCTCGAGGACCGCTTCGCGGCCTCGGATCAGTGGCCTCGGATGTGCGGTTTTATTATTTTAACTCATATCTGGCCGATCTGCCTTTTCCTTTTAAGACTAGATTCCCTTTGTCCGCCTGCTTTTTCAATAATCGATACGCCTGGCTGTCAGTAATATTCAACAGTGTTCTTACATCATCTCGCTTAACGTATCCTTGTTGCTCTACAAGTTTCAAGATAAGTTTTTCATATCTTAATTTATCAATATCTGTCTGCCTTATATATCCTATGGAATTTTCCTGCTCTCTGTACACTTTAGCACCTAATATATATGATCTGCCTTTCCCATTCCCACTTGCTTCTATCAATCCACTTTCAAGCATCCTCTCTACATTTGCCTTTATCCGTGCTTCGCTTATATGGGTTACTTCTGACAATTCACTTACAGACGCCCTGCGCTTTGCTTGCAATGTTGATAAAATGAGTAAAGAATTAATTGGCAGCATTCTTCCCATTCGATTTTCTTCATTGGAAATCATACGCGTAAATGCCAGATCTGGTTCTGCCCTCTGAATAAATAATTTGACATATCTTTCTGTCGATTCTGAATAATCAGGGATCGGTCGCCCATAAATAATGGATCCTTTATAAATACGGTCAATCCCACGTCCGGTACGTTCTGCCAATCCTATCCTCTTCAATGCGTCAGCTAATGTCTGATTTCTCCCATGTGGTTCCACTGTAAGCAAATTGTTTAAATTTATCCCTTCTATAAATCCCCCCGGACTACTAATTGACAACCCTTCGTCTTCAATTACAAGCCGTACCACCTGTAAAATAGAGTAATCCCTATGACAAAAAGCATTTACCAGCCCTTCCCTGAAAGCAGCTTCTGAAAACTCCGGAATTGGAACCCGAAACAAACCATACTCCATCTCCCGTTCCGGATTCCAAGCTTTCATATAGTTTTCAAATATTTCAAACATTGCTAGTAACGGCTTTGCAAACTGCTCATTTACTCTTACCGCCGTACCTTCCAAAACCTGAAAACTGGCCTTTGCGGTTGGCATTAACTCACACAGTCTTTCTTCCTTTCCAATCAAAAGCATGCCTGTCACGGTCGGATACAGTACACCGTTTTCCTCTTTGACCAGCCGCAGTGCCTTATCCAATTCTTCATCAGATAGTCCCAATAAAGAATTGTCTCCCTTGCGCATCTTAATAATATTGCGCAAGCGTTGTCTCTCATTTGAATCCAAATCCTCCATTGTCGCATCAACAACACGCTGTGCTGAAAAATCAAGCAAACTCAGTTCTGATAATCTTGTGGTAATCTCATATGGATACATCGGTATATTTTCCGGTGTTCCATCAATTTTCAGCCGTCTTCTCAAGATTTTACCATCCGTGGAAGCAACTATCGCTCTGCTCATTGGAATCTCAATTCTTAAGATATTCTTCCCCTCTTCTTTTATAAGTTCTGCCCTCACGGCGACAGACGGAATTGTCCTATTTGCAATCAACGCCATTTCACCAATCTCATCCTCATGTTCCACATGTACACCTGTAATCTGACCATCATCCTCCACGCCCAGAAACAGAATCCCTCCCTCTGTATTGGTCATACCGATAATTGCATCCACCAAATCCTGGTCGCGTAATTTTTTCAAATCACTTTTAAACTCTATTGTAAGAGTTTCTCTATCCGGTATCATTCTCATGTTTATACCCCTTTCTCTATTCATAACATCAACACATTTCGTGCGTTTATACAACAATCGTAAACGCACGCGTGCGTTTACAGCACGTTTAACGTGCGTTTAAAAAGCCCCAAAATAATCCTCATCGATTATTTCAGGGCTTTTACTTTTCTTAATCTATTATCGCGGGATATCAGGTCTGCAAAATCGGTACCCATTTAAAGCGTCATGATCACGCCGCCGTCATTGGCATACATGCTGCTGATTCCGGCAGTATCCATGATGACCACATCTCGATAAGAAGCTCTCTTCTCCATCAGCCTGCGCACGTACTGCGCGCGTTCCGGGCAGTTACAGTGGGTGATCATCAAGGTTCTTTCCTGGGGATTCTCCACATCGGCCACAATATTGTCTGCCATTTTGGCCAGCGCCTTATTGATGCCGATCGCCTGGCCTTTCTGTTCGATGACACCCAGATTGCCTATCATTACAGGCTTTATGTTCAATGTGGATGCCACCAGCGCCTTGACACCGCTCAGGCGGCCGTTTTTGCGGAGTGTCTCGAGATTATCCAGCACAAAATAGGTGCGCATCTGTCTCTTAAAAATCTCCACCTTTTCCACCGTCTCCTCAAAAGTGAGTCCTGCTTCCTTATATTCCACTATCTTCATGGCCAGCTGTGTCTCTCCGCAACTGGCAGATTCGGAATCTATGACATGAATCTTTTTCGCACCATATTTTTCTTCATAAAGGCTCTTTCCCAGTTCCGCGCTGTTATAGCTTCCACTTAAATGGGAAGAGAGCGTTACCACATAGACTTCCTCGGCTTCATCATGATAGGCCTCTCTGTACTTTTCCGGGGAAGGACAGGACGACTTCGGACAGAGTGGATAGGCCGCCACTCTCTGCAAAAAATCTTTCTGATCGAAGGTCTCGTCATCCGCTATCTCATAATCCCCGATCTCAAGGGTCAGCGGTACTCTCTGGAAACGCGCATCTTCTTTATACTGCATCGGCAGTTCACAGCAACTGTCTACCACAATTTTATAACTCATAAAGCCTCCACAACCATTCCACATAGTTTTGATTACCACTTATGATAACATGGATTGCTATTTGTTGTAAATAGGGTTTTATATTTTCCCTTCATCCATTTGTCAATCTGTCTCAGATAAATATTGGATTTTGTGGGGGATTATGTTATAACAGATGTAACGTTAAAATACAATACAAATAACAGACTATCCCCAAAGAAAGGCGTCCCCGATGATCGCATTAAAAATCACCAACGTAAAGCAATTCATGGCAAAGTTTCTCGGCAGTGAGGATTTTGATTCTTTCCTTCTGGAAGAAGCCTCCATCAGCACCTACAATACTTTTATGATAGATGGTCGCCAGAACAGGGATTTTTATTCCTCTGAAGAATGGGAAGATAAGGAACTGCGGCCTTATGAGTTCTCCACCTGGAAGAAACTGCGGCCCATCTGCTTTGATCTGATTAAGGGAAAACATACTCCCTCAACCTTCCGCTTCGTCCTGCATCTGATCCCAGACCACGTTGCCTCTATCTTACAAGGAGGCGATACTGCCGTAACACCACAGCAAGTGAAGGCTTTTGTCCTCAACATAAAATATGACGGCACCACCCTCATGCTGGTTACCGGCACTTCTTTCCATACTTTCCTGATGGATAAAACGCCGGACACCCTCTGGGACAATGCCGTCAGACAGTTTCTTGCGAAGCGGGAAATCTCCTACGAGCAGCTGTGATAAGATTCTTATATCCAGATGCCTCCATGCATCATGGCGTAATCGACTGCCGCCAGCATCATGGCAAAGAATAGCATAAGTGCCAGCATGATCACAGCCGGAAAATCGTACACTAATTTATAACCCGCCTGGCCGCTCCTGTGATTTTCCACCAGAATCTCCAGCCCCAACAGGATAAAAACGATCGGCCAGAGACGGAATATAATATCATAGCGAAGCGCCGGTACTATAATATGTATCAGAAACAGGATGCCGAAGCAGATCAGTGTCAGGCCAAAGGTCACCGACCCCACCCGTCTGGTTTGTATTAGTTTATCCTCTGTATCCGCTGTTACTTGTTCCGTCCGCATTTCCATATCCATATGCCCTTTCCTCCCACACAGGCGCCACCTCATATTCCCACAGGAAACATGTGTGCCTGTTTTTTGTTTTTCCTATTTTCTATTTTCCAGGCAGCGCTCTATTTTGCGGAAGCCTCATTGTCATCCTTCTGCCCAATCTGTATGACCTGCTGCGTCTGGTTAGCGTCTGCCGCCTCAATCTTATTCTTTTTTCCACGAAGCAGCACCGTACCAAACCAGATGATGGCGATAGCAAACACTGCTCTTGGTAAATCGTCCCGCATAATATAATACACCGCTTTCAGCATCGGATTATCCCATCCAAAGAATCCGCGCAGTATATCAAAGGCCAGATTCCACAGCATATACAGACCAATAATGATAAGCGCTGCTGCCACTATCTTTTTACTCTTTTGATCTACCTTAATCTGCTGGTCTCCGATCCTATCCAGTCCCAAAAGATATACATCCTCTAAAGCCATGAAACTCTCGTCATCCATCCCGCCGATATTATTGGCATGGAAAAAGCTATAAATATACAATGTGATCGGCAGGACGGCAAAGGCCCCGATATTTGTGACAGATACAAGCATGATAGATACCATAAAACCGAGCGTGAAACTAAGCCCCATTTTCATGAATCCCATATACATATGTCCTGCTCCCGGCCACAGGGATAAGATAAATAACCAAAATCTGTTTTTCTTTTTTTTCATTGTCTCATTCCTCCCATTTGATGATCCTGTTAAAAGATACGCTCTCTGAAATCCTTAATCCTGTTCTCAATACCATGAAAATAGGCCTCCCTGGCATTCTCCCTTTCCTTTTCTTCCTGATATTTCTGCCAGGCCTGATCTATCTGCCTCTGTCTCTCCAATGCCCCCTGCTGTACTTCGTCCACAGCCTCCTGCTCCTGTCTGAGCACATGGCCGAAAATACCGTTTGACGTCCGTTCCGTCTCCCTCTCTCCCACAGGCACCAGAAACAGCACCGTCAGGGCCGCTGCCATGCCTGCTAATACTTTGGCCCGATAGGAAAAAAGCTGTATTTTCTGTGTTCTTTGTCTCTGTTTTCTTACCTGTAGCAGCACATTTTCCTTCAGATGAACCGGAGCGTGCAGCATCTCCCGCTCTTCCACCTGCTCGATCAGTCTGGCAAGTTCCTCCTCGTTTATCATTCCGGCGGCAGGTGACTGACGTTCATACATTTTGTGCTTATCTTCTATATTATGTATCATGCACCTCTCTCCTTTATATACATCTTGCGTAACATGCCTCTTGCCCGATAAACCTGGGTCTGCACTGTTTTTAGTTTAACACCCCGCGATCTGGCGATCTGTGCCATATCCATTTCGTCATAGTAATATGCCTTGGATATCTCATCATAGGGCGGTTTTAACGACAGGCATCTGGCAAGTAATGTCTCCCTTACTTCCTTTTCCAGACAGATGCTTTCCGGCGTCTGCATCAGGGCCTGTTCCTCCCGGATGCTCTGTCCCGTAACCCTGCTTCCATGATCCGGTCCTCGGACTTCTTCCATCCCCACATCCTCCATGGGGATACTCCGTCTTCCCGCACTCTGCATATAATCCAGACATTTGTTGGTTGCGATCCTGCAAATCCAGGCTTTCTCATACTTGCCGTCAAACTCTGAAAGATGCTTATAGGCAGAAAGAAAGGTATCCTGCGTCAGGTCCTCGGAGGCAAAATAGTCCGATGTCATCTTATAACATATCGAAAAAACAAGATGTTGATAGGAATCAATCAGCGCTGATAATTGTTCTTCCCGTCCGATACTATCTACCTCCTTCCCTCACGTCTTATGTCTACTATAACGAACCTGGCTGGCGATTGTCTTCAATTTTTATAAAATTATTTTTTTGGCTTGGGTTTAAACACCAGACTTGCCAGATAACCAAACACAAGCGCCGCCGAACAGCCCACCGCACCAGTCTTGAAACCGCCCTGGAACAGCCCGATAAAACCGCTCTCATCCACGGCCTCTCTCACGCCCTTCATCAGGATATTCCCATAACCAAGCAAGGGCACACTGGCGCCCGCGCCCGCAAATTCCATAAAAGGCTCGTACCAGCCGAAGAAACTGATCACCGCGCCCGTACAGACTAACAGCACCATAATGCGCCCCGGCAGAAGTTTGGTCTTTTCCATCAGGATCTGTACCAGCGCACAGATCACACCGCCCACCCAGAAAGCATTGAAATAGTCCATCATATCCCATTCCTCCACATACAGTTTTTACTGTTAGTCTTTGTTATTTTAAAAAGATTATACAATTTCAGGATTCAAGACGGGTAATTTCAAACATAATAAAAGGAATGTACCATCGGGGCCACTGCCTTTAGGACACACTCCTTATTATTTTTAACACCATCTATGGACAGGCAGTCCATCCCGCCAGATTTGACAAGATGTTTATACTACTGTGTCACTTTCTCAAAATCAGAGGCCGGATGCTTGCACAACGGACAGATAAAGTCCGCCGGCAGTTCCTCTCCCTCATAGACATAACCACAGACCGTACAACGCCATACCGTCTTACCTGTCTGGGCATCTTTGGCCGGCTGGGGTTTGATGGACGACTGATAGTAGGCATAAGTAGCCGATGGCGTATCTGCCAGTACTTCCATGTCATCCACAGAGGCGATAAACAGCGTGTGGCTGCCCAGATCCACTTCCCGCTCCACCGTGGCGCTGATATAACTGTTAATCCCGGCTGTCACATAATACAGGCCGTTGGCACTGCGTTTGCAGGCCGCATAATCTGCAAATTTATCCACGTCTCGCCCCGACTGGAAGCCAAAATGCTGAAACAGGCCAAACTCTGCTGCCTCACTGATGATAGAAATATTGAATTTACCGCTCTGTTTTACCAGATCATGGGTAAAATTGGATTTGTTCACCGCGATACTGATCCTGTTAGGCTCAGAAGTCACCTGCTGCGCCGTGTTGATGATACATCCGCTGTCCCTGTCATCCGCTGCGGATGTCAGTACAAACAGGCCGTATGATAACTTATACATTGCTTTTTTGTCCATTTGATATCTTACTCCTTTCCATAGTTGCTTTAATATAGGATTCGGGTGTCAAAAGGTGCTTTCATAAAATTTAACTGGCAGATTGCACAAAATGTTCCCGAAGTTATCCTGCGCAGGAATATGTGATTTTCTTAATATTCCGTGCCATCGTCAGAAATTTCGGGACATGGATGTCCCGAAAAGCCCGTTATGAGCCCGGATGGCGAATAGAGGGCGGTTTCGTTCGCTGACACAGCTTCGCCGGAATATTTTAGAAAATCCATATGACGAAGCCCGATGCAAGTGAACATTTTGTGCAATCTGCCATCCCGATTTATTATTTGCACCTTTTGACACCCGAATCCTAACTGTTGTAATAGGTAACAGCGCTATAATCCCCGGCAATCTTCTCCACGATTTCCCGGATAGATAACCCTTCACACGCTACCGTGACATCGGCATACTTTTCATAGAGAGGAAGCCTCTCTTCATAAAGTGCCGCAAGATCCTGTCCCTCCCGAAGCGTCACGCCCCGCTCGTCCAAATCGCCTAACCGTTCCCTGATATCTTTCAGCGGAAGCGACAGATACACGATCGTTCCAATCTGTTTATAATGCGTCATGGCCCGCTCCCCATAGACCGCACTGCCGCCTGTGGCGATCACCGTCCGGTCTGTCCGAATGGATTCGTTCACTTCCTCCTCCACCCGCCAGAACCCTTCCACGCCCCGTTCGGCAATTATTTCATGCAGAAGTTTTCCTTCCCTGCCCTGAATCACCAAATCCGCATCCATAAAGGCATATCCAAGCTTCTTGGCCAGCACCACCCCTACAGTACTTTTTCCGGCTCCGGGCATTCCGATCAAAATCACATTTTGCATATATTATGTAAACCAATAACCTTTCCTATTTCAGATAAGCCATCACTTCCACCTCGCAGAGCACATCTTTGGGAAGCTGTTTGACTGCCACGCAGCTGCGTGCCGGTTTCTCCGTAAAATACTTTTCATACACCGCATTAAAAGCCGCAAAATCTGCCATCTCCGCTAAGAAACAGGTGGTCTTTACCACCTTGGTATAATCTGTCCCCGCCTCTGCCAGGATTGCACCCACATTTTTCATGACCTGTTCTGCCTGCTCGGTCACATCTTTGCCGGTAATCTCTCCAGTGGCCGGATCGATCGGAATCTGTCCGGACGCAAAAAGAAAATCCCCTGCCATGATTCCCTGAGAATAAGGGCCGATGGCCGCCGGTGCTTTGTTTGTCGATATTTTAGTTAACATAATATTTATCCTCTCTTTCTTTTTCTTACTCTGCACAACCAATCCCTCTACACATCCCCGAATCTTACTTTCACATAAAATCCCCTGGCGTTCTCGATGATCTCTGTCACCACACCCTCCCGTTCCAATAATCTCTCACGGAAAGGAAAATTGCCGGACATGGCAAGCGCCGGATCGATCGTGTAATAATAATTGCTGGGAAGAACCCCCTCCGTCACTGTGACCTTGTCCCCTTCCTTCAAGAGACCGGGGCGCTCCATCTTAAACTCCATTTCCCGCATCTGGCCTACCTCGTTTTTGATAGATATTCTCCTAACATATCATACACGCACTCTTTGATCCCGGAGGCAATTTTTACAGCCTGTACCTTCCGTATCCCGATCTGCGCTGCCACAGCCAGCAAATCGTCCATTTGGGGGCAAGCCCCTTCTCCATTAATGGTCGTGGCATGTTCTCCGCCAATAGAATTACTATAGGTAAGATCATAGGCCGGAGAAATCTTCCAGCCTTCTTCTTCCTGATATAAGTAGGAAAAATTTTTGGCATGATCATCCCTGTTGTGCGCAAATACATTAAAACACATTAAGCGGTACAATTTCAAGATTTCTGTAAAATCTTTTGTCAATTCCAGCGTAAGCTTCATCAAAAGATGATAATCCAGATTGGGAATCCGATGGGAAGTTTCCAAAACAGCGCTGACAGAAAGCATATGCACCCTCGACCAACTATCTCCCTCTTTCCTGCGGTCGAAACGTCTGGTGCCAAAATATCCCGCACATCTTTTCGATGAAAAAAGTCTTGTCTCTTCCATCTCGATACCACATGCTTTCGCACATAATGAGTAGGCATACTCCTGTTGCCCGATATCCTCTCTGTCATCACCGGACGGGAACTTGATGATCCAGGGCTCCCCTTCTATTTCTGTCAGGATTTTGGGCCTTGCACCGCCTGAAGATGCCCCCATCTGAAAAAGTTTGTCCAAATCATCCGAATAATCTGTCTGCATCATCTTTTCACATTCCACTGCAATCTGATCCAGTTCCATCATAGAACCTGCGCTCTCCATCTGTATCTCCGGACGGTACGTAAGCGCACCCATTCCTGAACTGCCCACAATGGCAAGCCTGTTCAAATTCCCGACTGTAGCCGGATCCGTATGATTTTGCAGCATCAGGCGATCTACCAAAAAACGTCCCCACCCATCCGGCAGACTATCCGCAAACACGCCAAACAGACCGTCAAAGGGATCCCGTCTGGGAATAAATACCCTTTTTTCTAATGGCAAAGAAAAAGGACTGATGGAAAAACCGCTCTTTATCCACTCGTCATCATACGCAAATGCAATAAGATGCTCCTGATAAAGAGCCAGGGTTCCCACCTTTTTCTGATAATAAAACACCTGTAGCTGTTTAATCCTGTCCACAAATAATCTCCTCTATAGACGATGGCGGTATATTCTCAAACAAATGCTCCAGTTCCCCATTAAGACCAAGCGCCGCTGCAATCTTAATCAATGAAAGAAAGGAAATCTCCCCGCTTTGCTCAAACCGCTTGACAGAACCAAAACTCACTCCCGAAAGTTCACTCAGCTTTTTCTGGGATATCTTCCGATTTCTACGGACTGTACGGATTCTCCCTGCAATAAGCATCTGTATTTCTCCCGGTGTTTTTTGTAAAAATGAAAATGTTGTCTTCATAGATATTATTTTATCCCAAATATAATATTTTGGCAATAATTAGATAATATATTAGTCTTTCTATTCTATCTGTCCAATCTTCTCCTGCCCGCTGCCATCGGTCTTTATCCGGTAAACGGGATGGGGCTCGCCCTCTATTGACACCTCCGCAACAATCTCATCCCCGCTGATCTCATAACTCAGCGCCAGGTACGGGATTTTATTCTCCAGGTTTTTTTCTGCCGGCTCCTGGTAACGGAACTCAAAGATTGTCTCTTCTCCCGCTCCATCCAAATCCATTCTGTTGAGACTGACGCCAACTATACCCTCTGCTTCCGTTATCTGTTCTTTCCCATTCTCTATTGTTTTGTATGTGACATTCTCCATCAGTTTCGTAGTAAAATAGATTTTCCCCTTATATAATTGAGGACTGGCAATCTCGGACGCTTCCCCTTCCAGCACGGACAATATCTTGTCCTGCCAGCTATACATGGCAAGATACCAGATTCTCCTGTCCATATCCTGTCCGTCCTGAAACACGTAAAGCACACAATTCTCATCACAATAATCCAGATATACCTCATCGGGACGCCTTACCGCATCCTCTGAAAGTTCCACATCCGCCGCAAATTTAATTTCTTTCACTTCCCAGTCTGTCACCTGCTCTGTGGCACGCGATGACCGTTTCCCTGCCTGTTCCAGTGTCAGCGGCTCATCCAAAGACAGTTCGTACACCAGATCATATTTTTCCGCATCCCATTCTTCCTCCATATCGCCAGATATAGACCCTCTCTTTTTCCTGATTCCCACACCACTTTCCCAATCATTCTGACTGTAGGACGTTATATATTCCCCAATATACTCTCCGGTTCCATAAGTTTCCTCCGATAAAGTAAGCTGCCAAATCCCCTCGTTATACGTGTATGTATAATCCTCTGACCAATTCCAGCCTTTGCCGCCGGTCGCATGGGTGGTGAAAGACGTTCCCGCCGCAGTCAACGGCCAGTTATTGCCTTCACCGTACAGTTCCCCTTTGCGTATCAGATTTATATCCTGAAAATCCAGTCGATATCCGGCTGTCTTGTCACCTGTCACGGCAAACAGAATCTTAGGGTAATCAGGGCACATTTTGTATCCTTCCATATCTATGGGCGTCACTCCCAGGACACCCACATAGTCAGACACACCGTCCTCATTGAAATCCAGCATGACACTGTCCAGGATCTCCCAGCCCTCCGGTACGAAATCCGCAAGCTGTCTGCCTGTGTCGGGCAGCCTGGGTACCTCTTTTACGGTATCATCTGCTTTCTTGGCGGATACACTTTGACTCGGTATCAATCCAATCTGCTCCCGCCCACTGCCATCGGTCTTCATCCGGTAAACGGGATGGGGTTCGCCCTCTATGTATATCTCCGCAACAATCTCGTCCCCGCTGATCTCATAACCCAGACCCAGATAAGGGATTTTATTCTTCGTGTTTTTCTGCGCCGCCTCCTGATGACGGAACTCAAAGATTGTCTCTTTTCCTGTTCCATCCAAATCCATTCTGTTGAGCCTGACGCCAACAACAGCCTCCTCTTCCGCTATCTGTTCTGTTCCATCCTCTATCATACTGTATGTCGTGTTTTCCACAAGTTCTGTGGTAAAATAAGCCTTCCCTTTATAAAGTTCCAGCCTGTCAATTTCAGACGTTTCCCGGCTCAGTACAGACAATACTTTGTCCTGCCGGCTATACATGGCAAGATACCAGCCTCCCTTGTCCGTATCCGTATCGTTTTGAAACGCGTATAGCACATAATTTTCATCCCAGGCATACAGACTGGAGGCCTCCGCCTCATCCGGAAGCTTCACCTTCTCCTCCAATAGTCCCACATCCGCCGCAGATATAATTTCCTTCACTTCCCAGTCCTTCACAAGATAAGGGGAAAGCGCGCTGCGTTTTTCTATCTGTTCCAGCGTCAGCGGCCCCTCATCCAGGGATAATTCATACACCACATCATATTTTATAGACTCCCAGTCCTCATACTCTTCCACTCGATAGTTTTTCTCTATCTCAGCAAACTCAGAACTTCTCCTTTTCCTGATTCCCACACCGTTTTCCCAGTCATCCTCGCTGTAATCGGTGATATAATCGCCATATCCATAAGTTGCCACCGATGCGGTACGCCGCCAGTTCCCATCGCAAAAGGTATACGTATCATCATGCGTACCACGGGAAGCCGGATCATCCGGGGACCATCTCAATAAACTTCCATATGTAGTGTGCACGGTAAAAGACGTTCCTTCCGCGGTCAGTGCTCCTCCGCGGCCATATACTAAACTGCTGTTCTGAAAATCCAGACGATACCCCTTTGCCCCATCGCCCGCTATGGCAAACAGGATGCGCGGATAGTCCGCAGGGTTTATGTTATAGTCAGTCATATACAACTCTGTCTCCTGCAAAACACCCACATAATCAGACACACCGTCCTCATTGAAATCCAGCATGACACTGTCCAGGATCTCCCAGCCCTCCGGTACGAAATCCGCAAGCTGTCTGCCTGTATCGGGCAGCCTGGGTACCTCTTTTGCGGTATCTGTCTGCGCCTGCTTTTGGGCTGAACCACTTCCACAGCCTGTCAGAACATATGCCACTATTCCCATTGCCAATAAAAAATCGAGCAAGGCTCGATTGCGAGATCCGCTTCGCGGCCTCGGATAAGCTAAGCACTTTCTTATAGAATAAAAAATTTTTTTCATATCCCCTCTTCTATCAAGTCCAAGGCGTAAATTTTAAAGTGATTCCCTGCCATACGCCAATTTTTTACAAATTAAGCGTATAATAAATATGTTTTCCCGTCAATAGTCTTCGAAACCCTTCTTCAAGTTACCAATTCCTGCCAGATCATAGTATGCTAGTGAAAACTTTTTCTCCATATTGCAAAAGTTTTCAGTATAATTGAAAACTTTGTTTGACATATGATAAAGTTTTCAGTATAATTTTTTTACCGAAACAGTCGCTTACATCTATCGAATAAAACGAGGTATTGCCATGATCTACAGGGAACATTATATTAAACCTGTCCGGGACTTTTATGAATCAGACCTGATCAAAATCATCACAGGAATACGCCGCTGTGGCAAATCTGTTATTCTGGAACAAATTATGCAAGAAATAAAAGAGAAAACTGATAATATCATTTATCTGAATTTTGAAGACAGGCGTATTTCCGCCAACATAACAGACGAGTTCTCTCTGATGTCCTATGTGGAAAGTCATCGTAAAACTGGAAGATGTTATTTATTTTTTGACGAAATACAGATGTTGGAGGGCTGGCAGAATGTATGCAAAACGCTGCGTCTTTACGACTATTCCCTGTTTATTACGGGTTCCAACTCCAAGCTGCTCTCCGGAGAATTTACAAAAGAACTCAGCGGCAGATATGTTGCTTTCCGTGTTCGGCCATTTGTTTACAAAGAAATCATAGAATATGCCCAAGAACTCAAAAAGGAAGTTTCTGTCACGGATTATCTGATCTGGGGAGGATTTCCTAAACGGTTTGAGTTTGACAATTCCCAAGCCCAAAGCAGATACCTGAACGATTTGGATGATACGATTATCATCAATGACCTGATACACCGTTATAGAATCCGCAAAGAAAATTTATTTAAAAAACTGACAAACTATGTATTGCGTTCCAACAGCAGAATATTTTCCGCGAAATCCATTCACGACTATATCAAAAAGGAGCACGAGCCCTGTTCCGTGAATACTATAATGAAGTATCTCGATTACCTTGAAGAAGCATATATCATTGAATCGGTCGGACAGTATTCCACCAAAACTAAAAGAACATTGAGTTTCTATCGCAAAATATACAATGCCGATGTCTCCTTTAATTCGCTCCGCTGCCCGGACAACCGGTTTGACCTTACACACAATCTGGAAAATATCATTTATCTTGAATTGCTTTATATGGGATACGATATCCAGGTATATAATAATAACGGAAAAGAAATTGATTTTCTGGCCACATGCGGCAGCAAAAAATATTTCATCCAGGCCGCTTACAGCGTAGCGGATGATAAGGCATACACGAGAGAATTTGAAGCATTTAAGAACATCGACAATTTATCCCAAAAAATCCTGATAACCAATGATGATATTGATTACTCCACAAGTACGGTACGTCATATCCTGCTGAAAGATTTTCTGCTTATGGAGAATCTGGATGATCCCCAAAAGACCCGATAGGAAACGGCAGGGCAGCCTCCATGACTGCCCTGCCGTTATGAATCTTACTGCCTTTATGATTACTTCCCTTCCTCCTGCGTCTTCTCTTCCTCTTTCCTGCGCAGAAGAATGATTACCACAAAACCAATGGCCAAAATCACCGCCAGCCAGACAAAGTAACAGATTCCAAGGAAAGTCGGGCAGATATGGCATAAACTGCACTTACCACCGCCGTCCGCACCTTCCGTCAATCGATACGCAATCGCATAAGTCGAAAAACGCTCTGTCATAATGGTGATGGTCTCTGCCGTCTCGTCCAGATCCGGAAGCAGGCTGCACTCTCCCTCATGGGCCCGCACTATGTAAAACTCCGCGCTAAGTGTCCGCAGTTCCTCCGGCACATCGATAATGATCTCCACCGGTTCGTTGGTCTCATGGACAGCATTCCACTCGCCTTCTCCCTGCCGTATAAACATGGAAATATCCACATACATGCCTATGATCAGACCGGAATCTTCCTTACCGGTACCTGCTGTCTCCCTCTCGATCAGTGCCTTTTCGTCCTCATCCACCAACTCGTCAATCCGCTCCACATCAATACGGATCTCTATGGTCTCCCCCTTGGACACCAGGTTTATTTCCTCTTTCGACAAGACCGCGTTTGCCACGGCCACAGCATCTGCCGCCTGGGCCGTACATAAATTTTTATTCTTATTGTTGACGGTCACAACCACCGCACCCTGATCCACGGGAATGTTCAGAGTCTCCACTGTCTTGCCCACCGCATAAGGATACCCATCCCGGCCGATACTGTCCGCAGTACTTCCTGTATCATTTTGTCCTGCCGCACCGGCATCAGTCTCGGACTTTAACACAATCCTGTCATCCACTACGGTATGTCCGCTGCCTGTAATACCGCCGGCTGTTGATCCCACACCGCCGGCTGACCCTGTCCCGGCTGTCGGTTTCTTTCCATTTCCCGGTTTCTTTCCATCTCCCGGTTTCAAATCCCTGTCCGCCTTTACCGACTGTATCACATTGTCACGGGCATCCGGCTGTTTATCATCTTCGGATAATTGATTATTTTTGGGATTTTCACCTTCACCGGGTTTTACAGCCATTTCCGGCTCTGTGCCATCTCCTTCCGGCGTTTCCTCGATGAAACCATCGCTGTCTTCCTCTTTCTTCCCGCCTCCAGAATCCTTGTGGGGACTGTATGAGTTAATTGTTCTGGTCACAATCTTTGAATAAAATACCGTGTCTGTTGAAACATAACGCAGTTCATAATTACCCGGTTCCAGATTGGAAAGTTCTGTCACGGTGACAGAAAGCCATTCCGTACTGCCCGCCCTGCGATACTGCATCGTGCTGTCAAGACCGGTCAATACACCATCCCCTCTGCCCTGTGCACTCTCACCCCTTGCAGCTACCTTTTCCGGCCCTGTCGGACGGTCAGGCACAGGCAAAAGCAGCGCCTTGCTGTCACCGGTATTTATTTCATCTCCTCTTCGGATTATGCCAATGGTTTGTCCAAACCAGTCTTCCTCAATCGGCACAGTGCCATCCGCCGAAGCAGTGACCTCTTTCCCACCGATCAGATAAGCTGCTCCTGCCTCAAGTTCCGTCAGCAACTCGTTTCTATAAGAGATTCCCACAACGATCGGCGCATTCGCCCTCGGAAGCCATTTCGCAAAGAGAGTCACATCGCCCGTCAGTAAATCCGCTCCCTGTTCCGAGGCAAAATGCCATTTATTATTACCTGCTGATTCCTTATACCATCCTACAAAGGTGTTGTCACCCTCTTTTGTGGGATCAGCCGGCCTGGTAACCGCTTCTTTCCACGACAGTCCCGTCACAGGAGCGACCTCACTGCCTCCCTGGGAATTGAAAGTCACCGTAAGGGTCCTGCCTTCCCCGATCGTCACTTTTGCTGTCTTGCCATAAGGCGCAGCCGCCGTCACCGCCACGCGCACCCACACCTCTCCGGGCGCAGTGTCAGAAAGAGTTCCGTCCGCTTTTGTCCATGTTCTGCCGCTGTCTGTGCTGTACTCCATGGCGGATGTCACTCCTGTGACCTGACCGTCTTTCTTTCCCTTAATTGTCTCATCCATCTTGCCGAGACTCGGCGCATCAGGCCGTGCCGCCAGCACAAGTGTCTGGGGATTACTGTCTTCGGTATTTACGCCATCGCCTTTCTTGATCACGGAAATCTCCGTGCCAAACCAGCCGTCCTCTATTACAATCTGTCCCTGTGCATCGGCCTTTGTTGAAAGTTCCATACCGTCCTGCATCTGAATCACATAGTCAGCGTTTGGCAAGAGTCCTGTCAGTTTTTCTGTGGGATAGTCAGGTTTCGCATTCGGTTTCTGCTCTTTTCCCCTGATCTTTATCGTCACCGTCTTGGTTTCGCTATTACCCGCGTTGTCTGCGGCAAGGATTGTCACCTGCGCCGTGCCGGAATATCCGTTCAATGCAATCTGGAATCCATATTCCGTTTTCAGCGCATCCGCGAACCCGCCATTCTCCGTATTTTCACTGCCGCTGCCAATCCGCCATTTCACTTCTTTTATGCCGGAAGCAGCAATTGATCCGTCCTGCACCCTTATCAAAAGTTCCGGTGCTGTCTGGTAATAAGCCTCAGAAAGCGCTTCTCCCTCCGGCTTTGTGCCAGCCTGGTCCTGTGTGGGAAGACGGTCAGCCGTCACAGTGATCACGGGTTTTTCCTCTTCCACGATCACCCCGATGCCATTTGCATAGACATCCTTTGTCTCCGACACATTGCCGGCAGCATCCACTGCCTGAATATCCCCGATCACACCCTTATAATCCGGATCGATAGTGATAACTGCCGTATAAATGGTTCCGGCATCCGTCTTTGTTTTCTCTATCTTCGCCTCTTTCGTGACCGGCTCCTGATTCCCCATACTGCCGGGCGTCAGTGTATAGACCACCTTCTCAAGCCCGCTTTCTTCCTCCGTCACCGGGATATTGACAAGCAGACTGTCCTTGCGGATAATCCAATTCCACAGGTTTACATAACCTTCATTATAAGAGACCGCTCCCAGATCCGGCTGCACAGTGTCCAGTTTTACCCGAACTTCATCTGTCGTGGCTGACAACCCTGCCGCATCCTCTGCCCGAAAAGTATAGGTATGGTCTCCCTGCTGCAATGCCGTGAAAGCCCATGTCCGCACCGTCTCGTCTTTCGTCCCGCTGCCTTTGGGGAACCCGCTCAGTTCCTGCCATTCTCCCCCGTCCACGCAGACCAGGATTTTTTCCACGCCGTGATTATCAGAATAGGTCAGGTTGATCACAGGCTTTGTGGTATACCAGCCGCTCTCTGCGCTCTCCGCCGACAGCTGTGCCGCAATCTGAGGATCCATGATATCCACGTAGCGGCCATAGTATGTCTTCGCTTCCGTCTCGTCCTCTTCGATTGCCGTCTTTGTATCTCCTGTATAGGTATCTGACAGATACCAGCCGTCAAACCGATATCCCTCCTGCTTCGGCTCCGGCAAGGCCAGTCCCTCGCCAAAAGTATAGTTTTTATCGGACGTCTCGGCTTCATAAGCACTGCCGTCCGGGTTTGTCAGATAGTATGTCACCCCATAGGAAACCGCTGTCCACTTGGCATAGAGTGTGATATCCTCATAGAGTTGTGTGTTGAAATCAAAGGCATCCGCGTCCCCGCATTCCCTGTCCGTATACCAGCCTCCAAAGATCATTCCCCTGCGGCTGGGATCCGCCGGCTTTAGCACCTTACACTCGACCAGGCTGTTCGAAGATCCGGAAATATCTCCCGCGTTTTCATCTGCCTGGGAAGTCCACACAAGCTGAGGCGCCACCTCGCTGCCCTTATTACTCTCAAAAGTTACCTGATGCACATACCGGGTCTGGCTTACCGCCGCCCCATCTGCTTTGTCAGCATTGGTACGGCTGTAAAAATAATAAGTTCCCGGTTCTGTTACGGAATATGCCTTCGATAAACTACCGCTTCCCGTACTTTCCTGAAGCGTTGTCTCCGTCCACTGTCCGTCCTTCTTCACGGAAAGCACACCGCCGCTTGGGCCGAAGCTGCCGGACGCTGCCGTTAAAACAAGACCCGCGGCTTTCTGTGCCCCCACATCCGGACCGGTCACGGTAAGCGCAGCTTTTGCCTGATCCAGCCTGATTTCCTCGGAAAAGCCGTCCGTCATATTTCCTGCCTGATCCGTCACCTTATAATACAGATACCAGATCCCGTTCTGGGTCTGTGTATTCACATATTCTCCTGCCTCCATCTGCGCCGCCGTCAGCGCTGACAGACCTGAGACAGGCTTTGCTTTTGTATTCACCCACTTATATTCTACGGATTTCAGGCCGCCGGGTTCTATGCCCTCTGCCTTTGCCTGATCTTCAAAACTGAGGGTTACCGGCACAGCGGCCGTATACCAGCCGGTCTGTTCATTTGGGGTGCCGCCTACACTCACCGAAGCCACAGGCGATACCGTATCAATCTTAATGGGACCGACAAAGCCTTCCGTCCTATTGCTTTCCCTGCCAATGCTGTCATCGCCTGCTTTGTCATAATACTTATAATAGATATACCAGACGCCGTCCTGGGATACGCTCACACTGTCTGCTGTAAGTTCTTTCAAACCTTCCACAGGTTTTTCATCCTTTGTATTCACAATTTTATAGTACTTTTTCCCAACACCGCTTTGGCTGTCGCTGGCGGTAAAGGTAACCGTCTGCCCCGTCTGCCAGGCCTCGGAGACTGACGAGGGCGTGACAGTCGGCGCAGTTGTATCAATATAAGTAACTTCTACTGTGGCCGTACTTTCCCCGCCGTAATCCAGATCCACCACTTTTACCGTATAGGTGCCGTTGCGCGAAGCCCACACGTTTCCTTCATGGGTATTGCTTTTTGCCTTCCTGCCGTCCGGCAGAATCACTTCATAATTTTTCCCTGTATGATCAGTCAAAGACCATTGCAGAGTAACCATATCATTTATCCACTTGGTCGGCGCTCCGGTAAGAGTGATCTTCGGCGCATGGTTTGCCACCGCCGATTGGGAAATCACTTTGTATGCAGCAGATTTTACCGTACAGGTATGGTTCACCTGATCTGTCACCTTCAGATGCAGATATTTGGTGGTCTCACTGTTTTCCGCAGCCGTATAGAGAAGCTGCGCTGTGCCGGCCTGCACCTGATTCGCCGGAAGCGTCTGCCAGCCGCTTGTCGGTGTGGTCTGCGTATTTGTCCACTTATACTGCACCGTTTTCACACCGGAACCGCTGTCCGCAAAAGTTACAGGAAGCGTGATTTTCGTATATACGCCCGCCTTTGTGGTCTGATTCGCTCCGCTTTCTATAAGTGCTCCGACTTCGGCCGTGGGATTCACCCTGTCAATCTTCTCCACCTGTACGGTCCGCGTAATGACATCATCTCCCGCCGTAAGCATAAAAGTATAATATCCGTTTGCCGTCACGGTGACACTGCCCGCACTCAATGCCAACGTCTTCCATGCAGTTTCTCCGCTTCTGCGGTATTTCAGCGCCTCACCGCCCTTCGTCTGTATGGTGATCGCCCTCTGGGTTGCCCACGCGGAATTATCCGTGCTGACAGTAAGCACCGGTTTCTCACTGCCTGCGGCAGGCGCACTGATTGTACCGAAATCCACACAGGCGTTCTTGTAGTCGGTTGCTCCCGTAGTGTTGTATGTGCCGATCACATGGAGATACCATTTGCCGTTGCTTGCGCCGCTGCCCGGTTCTTTTCGGATGGAGAGAGCGCATCCTGCCGTGCTCTTGGCCGATGACAATTCCGAGGCAGTCATATCTACCCAGCCGTTTGCCGGTGCTGAAGCAGAGTCTGACCACGCATAGCGCAGAGCGTTTGTCTTTGTCTGATCCGCGTTCACAAGGACATTGATGGTGCCTGTTCCGCCTGAGATTCCTTTCGGCGTAAGGGTAAAATTCGGCTGTGCGGTATCCACCGTAGCGGTCGTATTACCGCTGCCGCTTGCAGTTGCCGTTTTCGTTATGCTGTCGCACATGTCCTTAATACGACTCTCATTCGTAAAGCTGTTGACTTTCAATCTGCTGTCTGCGTTTGATACGATCTGCCCCGTAAAATACAGGACATTGGTATCTGCACCGCCCACATACTTAGCCTGTCCCCAGCTTGTGTTTAACACAATCCCATTCAGGTCACCGCTGTTCTGCCTGTCCACAATCTCATCGAAAATAAGTGATACGGTAAAGGAATCTCCCGCCTTGTAGGTGCCGCCGGCCATGGGAGACACACCCACGAGCTGAGGCTCCTTCTCGTCCTTGACCTTAATCCAATCCGTATAAGAATCCACACGCCATTTGTCTGTATCTTTTCCCGTTGCCGAAAACCATATGTTTGCCTCATCCTCCACACCAAAAAGCACATAATCCCCTTCTGTGGCGCCGCTTCTTATTGCGGTGTTAAAACTATACACATTACTCCGCTCACTTGTACCCGGAACAGTCACAGTTCCGGTTTGTCCATCATTTGTCTCCCATCGGGCAGTGTATTTTGCCGGGCCAAAAAGATTATCATCTATGTTAATCGGGCCATCATGCTCATTTGCACTGTTAAAATTATTGGGCTCATGGTCCGCAATCCAGATATGTTCATAACCATCATCATCTTCCCTGCATGTGAATTTCAACCGATAATAATACCCCTCTGCTGTCGCCTTGAGATAGGCATTCGTGTTGGCGCTCCACTCCTCCATCGTTCTGTTGACATTAAAATTCTCATAACAGCCATACAAATGCGGATGGCTCATGTTATAGCCCCTGTTATTTGTAAAAAAAGTCTGGTGTCTGTTCGAACTCGATCTGTCTGCAACAATATTATTATCGTTAGTCGTGGAAACACTTCTCTCCTTTTCCTGATAGACATTCCTGTCCACCGTATAGCTGCTGCCCTTTTGCATCGTCCGCTGCGCCTGGGCATCGGTTCCCAATGTACCGCCTCCCGTGACACGGTACAATTCTACGGAATAGACACGGTCAGCATTGGTATAAGCGGTAGTGGCCTTGCCGCCATACACCCTATTTACTCCCTGCTCCGTAACCGTAATCGTCTTTGCGGTCTCCCCTGCCGCAAAAGTCAGAGAGTCCGCCTGATGGGTAAAATGGGTACCGCCCACCGCGGATCCATTGACTGTCCGGTAATAGACCGTCTGCACCCCCTCGCTTCCGCCGCTTCTTGTAACCGTAAAAGTATTATCACTGTTATTCTTAATGGTAAAGGTTCCATACGCAGGCAATCCGATTCCGATCTCTATCTCATCGCTGTAATAAGCCACGCCGTCTGCAATGATATAGGCTCTGGCATAATAAGTAACACCCTTTTGCAGATTATCCGCGGTGATGGATATTGTCCCATCCGCTTTTACAACAGGGGAAGCCGTTTTCTTTTTCCCGTTATTGATGGTAATGCTGGGCGCATTCATGATTCCCCACACAAAACCGCTCTCTGTGACAGGATCCGTACCCGGGTTGCGCAGAATCACGGACAGGTTCTTCGTATCCGCCGTAAATACCGGCTTGGAAAATTCCACATAAGACATCACGCTTACGGTACAGGTTTTTGTGGTGACATTGCCCGCCTTATCCGTCACTTTCACGGTAACGTCTTTATCGCCTGCGGTCGCTGTAAAGTTTGGCGGCACCGTTATCTCAACAGTACATTCCTCCACCGGTTCATTGTCCGTGATCGTAAGCGCCTCTTCCACCGCCGCCTTTACCTCCGCATCCGTGGCACGCGTCATGACCTGGGTTGGCGTGTAACCGACATCCGGAGCCTGTATGTCCTTCCATTGCGCTTTCAGCCACAGAGATGTTGATCCAAAAGAAGAAATTATCTGGCCTTTCATATAAGCTGTTCCCGTCTGTGCGTCTTCCCAGCCAAGAAAACTGTAACCTCTTCGTACAGGCAGCATACTGCTGACCGTAAATCTTTCCCCTTTCCAGGCCGGCTGTATGGTGGGAACATTACTCACGCCTGTTCCGTTGCCGTCATAGTTCACGACAAGCGGCATCCGAAATTTCGTCCTGATCTGATTTTTCTCACTATCCGATACGATAATATCGACTTCATCCGAATCAGGATTCGGGACACTCACGGTATAACTTCCGGTATCCAGCACCATACTCCGGCTTCCGCCGAAAGTAACTTTAACAGTATAATCACTCGGATTCGTAGATCCCTGTTTCTCTATATCATTTAAGGAAGCCGATACATCTGTATAGGTCAGTTTCTCTTTTACATAATCATAGGCATAGTAGGGACCACAGTTTCGCGCACCGCCATATCCGCAGAAATATCGGTATTCGGTAGGTGTCCCGGAATCAGGTACCTGATACAGGCCGCCAATCACACAACCATCAAAATCACTGCCTCTGGTCTCTACGTCCACATATACCTTAACGGCCGCAGACGATCCATATATCCATTGCATATAAAAAATGGAATTATTGCTCCTATCTGTGGCTTTCAGAATCGCCCCTGAGCCCAGGGAAGAAACCGCATCATCGTAGCCATACACACCATTCAAAAAAGCATAAGACTTTCCCGGAGTAAACGACTTGGTCTCATTGAAGCTATGATATACGAACGCATTGCCGCTCCCGGAAATTCTTCTCAAAGGAATTGTGCCAGCTGCCTGCAGCGCGGCGGCGCGGGCTTTTAAAAACGCAGGTTTCCTAAGCGGCATCTTTGCCGCCGCGTCCCCGATCCCGCGTTGGATCTCATCCATAATGGATTGCAGTCTCTCATCCGCTTCGTCTTCCTCGGTCATGGCAGCCAGCACTTCCTCATAGTCCGCTGTCAGATCCAGACGCGTATCCTCGTCCATGGAAAGGATAGCTCTGTAAATCCCATCCTCAGATATGCCATTAAAATAGTTTTCCAGAATCTCCTGCAAAAGTTCTCCTGCGGCTGTCAGCACCTGCTCTTCCATGTCCGCCTGTACCGTCACTTCAATCTCAGGCAGACTGACATCCTCTGCCAACGTATAATCCTCCGGCAGGACAGGCGTGAAAATGTAGACACCCTCCGTCTTACTGTCATAGTCCGGCTCAGACTCCCAGGTGATATCTTCTATGATGATGTCCTCTGTCGCGACCTCCTCAATATCGCTTCGTTCTGACGATTCCTCTTTCTGTCTCTGCGCCTCCTTATCCTGCTGTGCGCCGCTTGTCAGTGTCTCTACGGTCAGTTCCCCCTGTCCGTTTTCCCCAAAATACGCAGGCATGGCAAAAGAACCGGTCTTGATACCAAAGCCAGGTGCTCCCTGTGTACTGTAATTGATACGCGCTTCGTCAACAGCGGCAGTGTCTTTGTCCGCGCCGTTGCCGTTTCCGTCACCGGATGTCTCTTCACCATTGCCATCCGTGCTGTCATCGCCGCTTCCTTCGCTGGATGCCCCATCACCGTTGTCGTCTGTGCCGCCATCGCCGCTTCCGTCACCGGATGTCTCTTCACCGTTGCCACCCGTGCTGCCATCGCCGCTTCCTTCGCCGGATGTACCATCGTCCTTCTCACCCGCGCCGTCACCGTCCTCACCGGATGTCTTGTCATCGTCTTCATCCGTGCCATCGCCGTTTTCGCCGGGTTTTCCTTCTACATCCTCGCCTGTGCCATCGCCGGATGTTCCTTCTTTGTCCGCACCTGTATCATCATCTCCATCCGGGGTTTTCTCATCGTCCTTAGAGCCTGAACCTTCAGAACTTTCTGCCCCCCCCCTTGAATTTTCATCGTCTTTCAGGCTGACAGATACTTCCAGAGTATCCGGCAGTGTCAGTTCTTCTATCTCTGTCCCCAGGGAAACCGTCTGCCTGCGTACTCTGTCAGGCAGTTTCTTAAAAGCGGTGATCTCCATACTCTCCGCCTGATTCTCCGCCGCTATAACAGAAAACACTGCCGGTATGCTCGGACAAGCCGTAAGCAGTATACATAAACTTAGTCCTGCTGCCAACATGCGCAGATAGGGTTTCCTCTTCTGCTTCTTCCAATTACAACACATATTCATCGTCAATTCCTCCCGCATAAACTGTTGACACAATTTACGATTACAATGTAAGTGTAATGTAGCAGAACCGCTAAAATGTTTAAATAGATTTGGTACAGAACGCAATTTTGACGGTATGGATTGCATTATTAGGTGAGAATTTCGGTCGATTCGGTCGATTGTAGTCGATTGATGGTCGATTGAAAAGAATTGTGTGGATATAACAGGGTGTGGGGGGGGCCCGAAGAAAAAAAAAAATTTAGTAAAAACAAAAATAGTTGTGGTAATAAAAATAAAATATAAAAAAGAAAAAAAAAAAAAAAAAAAAAAAAAA
>CAMNXA010000008.1 GCA_946566685.1 uncultured Lachnospiraceae bacterium | reverse complement strand
ACAAAAACGGAGCTGTTGCCCCGGTAGATTATTCCTCTACTTTTGCAACAGCCCCTCTCTATTTATGATACTAGCATACTTATATAGCATTGTAAATGCCGCGTTGCCGCAGCCTAAAATGAAAAGGTGTAAAGCCTTAATAATTGAATAGACTTTACACCTGAGTTTGTATGCTATGATTTTGTAACTACTCTTTTATTTCGTCAATGTCCGTAAGGTTAACACCCGAAACATTAAGCAATGCCTTGATTGTAAGGTATTCTTTTTTTAGATAAGTATTTCACAACTGAGGTACAAAGTCTAGTTAACAGCCACCACTTCAGATTCACGAAAATTCAATTCCCAGAATCCGCTTCACAACCGCTTTCATCTCCGTCTTATCACACACCGTATCATGGAGAACCGGCGCTGTCCTGATTTCTTCAATGGCCTTGGGCACATCCACATTTCCGATCCTGGAAAGCTCGTCCACCAGTTCAAAATCAGACAAGCTGTCATATTTGTGGTCGATGGCTTTCATAACACTTCTGGTAAACTTAAAGGGACTTGCCGTGGAAGCGATCACTGTCTTCGTGGTATCCTTCGTGTCTGCCACATACTTCTGATAGACGGCACTTGCCACCGCTGTATGGGTATCCAGCACATAACCTGTATTCTCATACATCTGTCTGATTCTGTCTGCGGTCTCTTTCTCATCCGCAAAGTTACCATAGAAATCTGCCAGCTGCTCTCTCATTTCAGGCGTAATCTGATAGCTTCCCTGCTCGGACAGGGACTTCATCAGACCGGCATTTTTCTGGGCGTCACTGCCCGCAATCCGGTAAATCAGCCGCTCCAGATTACTGGAGATCAGGATATCCATGGAGGGAGAACTGGTCAGTTTAAATTCCCGGTTCCTGTCATAGTCACCTGTCATAAAGAAATCATAGAGCACTTTATTTTCATTGGAGGCACAGATCAGTTTGTTGATCGGCACACCCATGTTCTTTGCATAGAAAGCCGCCAGGATATTGCCGAAGTTACCGGTGGGAACCACCACATTAATCTTCTCCCCATCCTGAATCTTCTCTTCTTTTAAAAGCTGCGCGTAAGCATACACATAATAGACGATCTGCGGCACCAGTCGGCCGATGTTGATGGAATTGGCGGAAGAAAACTGTAAACCGTTGGCCGCCATCTCCGCTTCCAGTTCTCTGTCGTTAAACAGCGCTTTCACACCGGTCTGGGCATCATCAAAGTTGCCATGGATTCCCACCACAAAGGTATTGTCCCCCTTCTGGGTCACCATCTGTTTCTCCTGAATGGGACTGACGCCGTTCTTGGGATAGAATACGATGATCTTTGTTCCTTCCACCCCTGCAAAACCGGCCAGTGCCGCCTTCCCCGTATCCCCGGATGTGGCGGTGAGGATGACAATCTCATTCTCCACATGATTCTTCCTGGCAGAGGTAATCATCAGATGCGGCAGAATAGAAAGAGCCATATCCTTAAAAGCAATGGTCGCTCCATGGAAAAGTTCCAGATAATATGTACCCTCCGCCTCCACCAGCGGAGCGATCACTTCCGTATCGAACTTGGAATCGTATGCACGTGCAATACAGCCCTTCAACTCTTCCTCCGTAAAATCCGTGAGGAACAGTCTCATGACTTCATAGGCTGTCTCCTGATAGTTCTTATCCATAAGATCTCTCATGGAACAGGGAAGCATCGGAATATGATCCGGTACGAACAGGCCGCCATCCTCCGATAATCCCTTTAAGATTGCCTCAGATGCCGTAACTGTCTTTCCACTGTTTCTCGTACTGCTGTATAATACTTCCATTCTTATGACCATGCCTTTCTGTCTGTCGTATTTTCTCATTGCCAACGCGACCAGTATATCACATATTTATCCCCTGTTCAACATGTCCTATGAAAAGAACTCATGATGTCCGTAAGAGAACAGTTTGGTCAGTTTTTTGTCAAACCATTTCAGTTTGTCGGAATCTGCCTTCTTGCGGGCACAAAAATACAAGGCACCTTGGGAGATATCCTCCCCGTAAAGAGCTCTCTCCACTGCCGCCACCGTATCATCGCTCACGCTGACATTCTGAAACCTACCGTCCACCGTGGGGGAAAACTGGGCAATACCCTGTTCTTTCTGCATGACTACATCCCAGACGGTATCGGGAAACACTTCGCTGTTGACTCTGTTTAACACCACATTGGCCACCAAAAGCTTGCCATTCTGATCTTCCCCGCCTGCTTCCGCCTCCACGATCCGAAGGAGCGCATCATAGTCCTTGTCCGACAGCTGATACTGCATGGTCTGCTCCAACACCTCATAATCGACGACCCGCTGGCCCGAGGATACACTGGCTATGGTCTCCACATAACTGTGACAATCCTCCGCCATCGACTCATCCAGGTATTCCATGCGGAAAGCAGGCTTGGCCGATATCCGGTCAATCTTAAGTTCCCTGACACAGATGCCCGATGCCACAAGCATTGCACCTGCCAACAGGAGCCCTGATATATATTTCCTGTACATTTTTCCTCCATTCCAATTTACAAATACTTCTTGTCTTACCAATATTAGTTTATACAGGAAAAAGGAAAAATATTTCTGAATTTGTTTTTTTTCTCAAAAATGGTACAATCATATAAAAGGAGGAAGGCATCATGAAACAGCGCTTAACCGGCGTATATACGGCAAAACGCAAGGACGGAACCATTTATTTTCGCGCTTCATTAACTTATCGCAGTAAGCATATCAGTCTCGGCAGTTATGACCATGAAAAAAAAGCGCACGAGACTTATCTGTGCGCCCTCAATATTCTGAAAAACTCTTCCATCCGCCTGGATGACTACACCGCATCCTCTCCGCTCGCCTTCCTCAAATGGGTAAGTCTGATCAATTTTCGGGACAATAATATCTATTTCAATACCCCGATCTACATCCGGCCGCGTTTTTTTTATTATTACTTTACTCCCTTGGACTTTTTTATCTTTGATATGGATGATCTGTTTTATTATTCCTCCCGCAAGATTTCCCGCCGGGGCGGCCATTATTTTGTAGCGGATTACGGGATGCAGGTCAACATCATGAGCCGCTACGGTATCAAAAACTACGCCGTGGAAAACAGGGACTACCGCTTTATCAACGGTAACCGCAATGACCTGCGCTATGAAAATATCGAAATCATCAACCGTTATAATGGCGTGAACGCCATCCAGGAGCGGGGCAAAATCCGCTATCAGGTAAAAATACACGTCAAGGGCAACGTGACGGTAGGCACCTATGCCACAGAGACGGAAGCCGCCATAGCCTACAACAAGGCCATCGATCTGCTCAAAAAAGCCGGCGTTGACAAGGCTTATGCTCCCAATTACATGGAAGGCATGTCGCCCGCTGCCTACGCCGACTTATATTCTGCCATCAAAGTCTCTTCCCGTCTGTACCATTATCGCTCAGAATAGTTTACGAAGCAGATATTCAGATCCGCACCGCCGTCAATGCCGTTTAACACGCTGTTGGTATCATACTGCCACATGGTATACAGATAAGGATAATCCGGGATATCTCCTTCCTGGGAGAGCCACACATCATAATCTTGCAGCTTCGCCAAGTCAATCTCCTTGATCAGCCACTCCTTGCCCCCATAGATCATCGGTACATATCCTGCCACCTTGATGCCTTCTGCAAAGGTGGCCGTCACAGTCGTCTTGTCCTCACGGCTCAGTCCCTCAATCCTGGATTTATCATTGGACACATATTCCATATCAAATGCAACCGGATACTTCACGTGCGCCCGGTAAGGCTCCAGATTCTGAATCACAAAATTGGCTTCCTGTATAGCCTCCTCCGGGGAAACTGCCTGAGAATAGAAATACACCCCAATATCCAGTTCCGCTTCGATTGCGCCTTCTATATTTTCCTTGAAATTCTCATCTAATGAAATCTGACCGGTACTGTAACCCCGGCTTCCGAGACGGATCATGACATAATCGACCCCGGCCGCTTTCATACTCGTAAAGTTAACTTTTCCGGTATGTTTGGAGATATCCACCCCTGTATAGGATGTGTCCCTGCCGTTTTCCATATAACGTTTGAGACCGGCTTTCTCCTCTATCTTGGTAAAATCAATGGTATTCTTGGTCAGATACGGACTGATCAATACCCACTCTTCCTCCCCATTACGGTTCGTAATCAGAGTGTGCTTTCCATCCGTGGCCGGGTCGTTTCTGACTTCCTCTTCCTTCTGCCTCTGTTCTTCCCGCTCTTTCTCCGCTTTCTCGGTATAAGAGGATTTCTCACCTGCTTTCTTGTCAGAGTCATTTCCCGCTCCAACCATTGTCTCGGCTTCTTCTCCTTCCACCGGATACATATCCCAAAAATCCAGATCCTCCGCACGCAATTTGGGTGCCGCTTCCTCTTCCTGCTGTTCCTCCACCAGTTCCAATGCTGCCGCTTCTTCCTGCTGTTTCTGTACCTCCTTTAAATATTCGCTGCCGCTGTTCTTTCGGTCATTATTCTGGAATACCATAAAAAGTGTAATCAACACAAACGCTGACACGCCTATGACCATATAAATCACGGCCGGTCCCATGCCCCCGGATTCTTCTTCGCCTGGTAATCTCATATTATTCCTCCCTGCCAGATATTCGGTATCTAAAATCTCACCCTGTAACTTCCAAACAGTCACCCGGATGTCTTCTGCTATACAAATACAACAGTAAAACTTATTTGCCATATACATTGGCCAATGGTATATTTATGGTATCATGTTATGAGAAAATTGGCAACTTGTCAGAAATTGGAACCGTCAGAAAGTCAGGAATGAATCATGAAATCCCAGAAAAAATCAATGGCCAAACTTCATAGAATTCATAGAATTTCACAGCTGTGCCTCTGCCTTATCCTCTTTGGCACAGCATGTTTATGCTTCACCGGCTGTAAACGAAACGCAGAACCCATCTCCCGTACCGGTTTCTACTTTGATACAGTCATCCAGATTACTCTCTATGACACGGAAGATACCGCTGTGCTGGACGGCTGTTTTGAACTTGCCGAAACTTATGAACAACTTTTCAGCGCAACTGTGGAAGGTTCCGATGTGTGGAACATCAACCACGGCGGCGGCGAAGACGTCATTGTCTCTGCGGAAACAGTATCCATTCTGGAGACAGCGATCGAGTATGCTGTTATGACAGACGGCGCCCTGGATCCCACCATCCGTCCGGTCAGCGAACTCTGGCCTTTCGGTTCCGAAGACGATCCAAAAGTGCCATCCGAAGCTGACATCAAAGAAGCCCTCTCCCATGTCTCCTACCAAAATATCCGGCTTGGCTGCGCAGATACGAAAGAAACGACACAGTCCGGCCAAAGCACCGTCAGTCTGGGTGATGCGGATGCTGCCATCGATCTGGGCGCAGTCGCCAAAGGATATATTGCAGATCAGATGAAAGAGTACCTGCTCTCCCGGAATGTGCACAGCGCCTGTATCAGTCTGGGCGGCAATGTGCTGGTCATCGGCGAAAAACCGGATCACAGCCCATTCCGTATCGGCATCCAGGAACCCTTCTCACCGGAAGGAACCTCCCTTGGTACCGTAGAGATCCGGGATACTTCCATGGTTACCTCCGGCATTTATGAACGCTGTTTCTATGAAGGAGATGTGTTCTATCATCATATCCTGGACACCGCCACAGGTTATCCTGTGGACAATGAGTTGGCCGCAGTGTCCATTCTCTGTCCCTCCTCCACCAGAGCGGATATCCTCTCCACCGCCTGTATGTGCCTGGGCCTGGAAAAAGGCCGGCTCTTTCTTGAAGATTTCCCGGACGTGGAATATATGCTGATCACCAAGGATGGGACACAGTACTTTTCTGACGGATTCTCCTTACAATGAAAATAGGACATTCCATAAATGATAACAATGCAAGGCAAATACCCTTCCCTCCAGCCTCTTTTCCTTATTCCCAGTATACATCAAACCATTGCCGGTATCCGGCATAGACCGTATACTGCTCCCCGGTCTCAATATCGACCACCTTATAATAACAGTATTCCTCATCCGTAGAATAACCACCGTTCACGCCATATTCTTTCTCACAGAAGAGAATATACTTATCGTCCGTCTTCTTGACGTCCTGTATATTGCTTTGACTGCTCTCATCTTTTCCCACAGGACGCAGTCCCCAGAAGGTTCTGGCATAAATCTTATGATCCCGTTTATCCTGAAACCTGATTTTCTCTACGCCGTCCACCTGACGATACTCCTGAGAAAAATCCAGATGCAGGGCTCCCCGTAATATAGAAAAGGACAGGCCGCCCGCCACTGCTATACACAGCAACACAGGCAGCGCTATCCCCACTATTTTTATAATACGTAACTTTTTTTGTTTCAAAGAGTCCATATTATCACATCCATTTTTAAAACACGCTTACCCCTTACACTTGCACCTTACCCGCCAGCACGTTCTTGTAATCTTCCAGATTCTTCTCCAAAAGTGTGGGCGTATCCAAACCGTAAGGACATTTCCCCTTACACTGGTTACAGTGCAGGCACTTTTCAATCTTCATCATCATCTCCTGGCCTTCGGGACTTAAATGTCCTGCGGAAGGAGAACGGCGAAGCAGCAGGGACATTCTCGCACAGGTATTGATCTCAATTCCCACCGGACAAGGCATACAATACCCACAACCTCTGCAAAACTCGCCCAAAAGTTCCTCTCTGTCCTTCCGGATCAGCGCTTCTATCTCCTGTGTCATAACCGGCGGATTCTCAATATAGGATAAGAATTCATCCAGTTCCGTCTCTCTCTGTACGCCCCAGATAGGCAGGACATTGTCATACTGAGCCAGATACGCATAAGCCGCCGCCGAATTGGTGATCAGGCCGCCGGATAACGCTTTCATGGCGATGAATCCCATGTCCGCCGTCTTGCATTTCTCCACCAGTTCGATATCTTTCTCAGTTGCCAGATAACAGAAGGGGAACTGTAATGTCTCATAAAGCCCGCTGTCAATTGCCTCATGAGCCACTGCCAGACGATGATTGGTGATGCCGATATGACGGATTTTCCCCTGTTCCTTTGCCTGCAGGGCCGCATCATACAGGCCGCTCTCGTCACCCGGTTTGGGAACAAACGCCGGATTATGGAACTGATAAAGGTCAATATAATCCGTCTTTAATTCTGTCAGGCTGGTCTCCAGATCTTTCCAGAAGCCTTCCGCATCCTTTGCTCCTGTCTTGGTGGCAATAAATACTTTCTCTCTCATGCCCTCAAAGGCAAGTCCCACTTTATGCTCACTGTCCGAATACCATCTTGCCGTATCAAAAAAGGTCATCCCGTTCTCATAAGCCTTACGGAGAAGCTTCACCGCCTCCTCGTCCGATATTCTCTGAATCGGCAATGCCCCGAAGGCATTTTTATTTGTCACAATCTCTGTCTTTCCCAGTCTCACTGTCTGCATATTAATCTCCCTTCCCAATCTGATTACTTGCTTCTCCATACAATATCTGATTACTTGCTTCTCTACACAATCTATATATCCCCGCCGGAGCCAAATCCCGAACCGTCATAGCTGCCCAGCGTCCCGGACAGACCGCACCAGTTGCAGGTAAAATGAGAATCATTCCCATTATGACAGTTCAATTTGCCACAATTACAGATGACGAAATCTTTGGTACGGCAATAGGGACAGCCCGGATATCCACTGTCAGGAACGATCTGCCCGACAATCTTTGTCTGGTCATAGTGTTCCCTCCTGGCGGCCGCCTCCTTTACCGGAAACGCCCAGGTATATTTCCATCCGTCTTCCAGCTTTTCAAAGCGGACTCCATAAATGTTTCTTCCTTCTTTACATTTACACAGGGCAATCCGTGCTTCCATAATCTATAACCCCCACTTCTTCATAGGCAAACAGTGCCGTAATATCGTCACCGCTTCCTAATTCACTGGTCTCCTGAAGCCACGTTTTCAACTGATCGGAGACGGCCTTGGCACCATGTTCCTGGAGCAGCAGATAATAATCCATACAGGTCTTCTCGAATTCCTCATCGTTTTTATAACTGTTGGAAAGGCCGTCCGAGGAGAGCATGTACATGACCGGCTGCCTCTCCTTTTCTTCTCGTTTCCTGATCAAAGTAACCGCCTTTTTCCAGGATTCTGCCTTGCTTAAGGAATGGGTTTCCGTGCCGAGGATCTTATCCCCCTCAATGATATGGTATACCCCGTTCTTTGATACCTTCACAATATCTCCGTCACCAAGCTGAAAAGCAAAGAGAAAGTCTTCTGTGAGCACCAGTCCCAGCAGCGTACTGCCATATAGTTTATAAATCGCCTCTTTTTTCCTGTCTTGCTCTGCCTCCGGCGGAATTTCGCGCTTACATTTGGTATGAAGCCGCAGTATCCTGCGCTTCCATTCCGCATCAATCTCCTGCGCTAACTTGGTATCGCCCTCCCGCTTCAAAAAGGTAAAGAGCATCTCTGGCTGTCCGGCATAGGTATCCAGATAATCTCCCAGTATTTTGCAAAACACATTGACTGCCGCATAGGAGCCTGTCTTACTGTAAGGACAGGATTCGCTTCCATGACCGTCCGCCACTGCCAGAATCACTGAACCTGATTCCCTGACAATCTTTTTATGACTGTCCTGACACTCCCTGCCGCTTCGTATATGGGAGGCGCCCTGTACAGATGCACCGAATACATTTGGTATCATATGCAGCATCCTTTCTACCAGACATCACCTTCTTCAATATCATCCAGATCTGGAATCCTGCCGCCCATATCGACAATGATTGGCGCTGCCTCCTCCTGTCCTGCCGTATCCGCCGCGATACTTGCCGGCGCTGACACCAGGGAGGCCGCCGTGGATGCCCATTTGATCATCTTGGTGAGGGCCGCCGCATTATTGGCCTGCAATACCAGTTCTTTGTTTCCCGTAAACTCCTCCAGCACCGTATCATCCGCATCTTGTCCGATGGAGATGGCAATCTTGACGGCCTTCTTACCCCAGGGCAGTTTCTTTAATTCCGCCAGCGCTTTCTTATAATCATCCGTAGGCTGTCCATCCGACAAAAGCACCAGTACTGGCGGAAGCGCCCTGTCTGACATCGGGGGAATGGTAAGCTGCGCCGCCAGAAGTTCAAAAGCTTTCCCCAGATCGGTCACACCCGCCGCTTCCAGATCGTCCCAGGCAAAGTCCTCCACATTAACGGGATTGCTGGTCACCCAGGATGCCCCGGTAGAAAATTTCAAAGTCCGGATCATCAGCTGTGCATTCGGATTATTTTCCGCCGCCGATACCATCTCCGGTATGGTGGACTGGATGGCATGATTCACCGTTCCAATCTTCTCCCCGTACATAGAACCGGAACAATCCACAATCCAAAAAAAATGAAGCGGTCTGCTGGCCAGTTCTCCTCCCGGTCTCTTCATTGTTCCCATAATCGTTCCTCCTTCACTTTACGCTTCTGCACATCTGATCTGCTGTGCCCTGGCATACTGCATCGCATAGGAACCCATATTACACCGGATTGTAAAATTCTCATGTCTCTCATCGGGTTCCCCAAAAGTTTTCAAAAAGCCAGTCCCCTTTCCGCCGCCAATCTCGACAACGGAATCCGGTATATATATACTTTCCAGGCCTTTACAGCCTGCAAAGGCGCCTTCTTCTATACCAGTTACTCCCTCCGGCAGATCAACTGTCCGCAGGACGTCACAGCCCTCAAAAGCCGATATCCTGATGGCTTCCAGTTCCTGTGGGAATACCACTTCCCGCAGGCTCCTGCACCAGCGGAACGTATTTTCCCGTATTTCCTTTAACTTGGCCGGCAATACAGCCCGCTTAAGCTGCCCGCAGCCGGCAAAGCTGTTCTCTCCGATATATTTCACGCTGTCCGGTACGGTAACCTCCTCCAGGCCACTGTATTCAAAAGCGCCCTCATATTTGGTCAGACTGCCCAGGATTTTGGGGCAGCCCGTAGGGTCTGTGTTTCCGATACAGCGCAAAGACCGGGGCAGCACCACCTCTTTTAATTCCCTGCAATTTAAAAACACACCGTTTCCCAAGATCTCGATGCCTTCGGAAATCACAATCTTCTCAATGCCCACGCAGCCTTTAAAAGCATAATTTCCGACCGCGCATACCTTTTTCCCTTCAATGATATTGGGAATCACCACCACAGGCTCGTCAAAATCAGCAAATTTCAGAATCCTAAGACCTCTCGGCGTCTCCTCGTATTCATAGATACTGTCGCTCTCACAGGGAACCCACTCTTTCTCGGCAACAGAATCCTGCCTGCTCACCGAGGCTACCTGCTCCTTTGTTTCATCCATCGACAGACCCATGGCTTTCACCCACGCCGTGACGGCGGCCTCGGCGCTTTTCGTCCTGATGTCATATCCCAGTTCAATGGATCTGACAAACCGGTGCAGCGTCATCTTATCAACCTGCTTAAAACCTCTCATCTCCTGCACAATACCCTCATCGAAGACAATCAGCAGCAGATTCCGCTTCCGTCTGTCCTGGGGGAAAAAGTCCAGAAGAAGAGCCTGCAGCTTCCTTCTATCGGAAAGTGCATCGGGATAGTCCTGTATCATGCCCGCCAAAACTCTGTCGTCTTCCATACCCGTTGTCATGCTCCTCCATAAAATTCTCCTGTCAGCTGACCGAAGTCAATCCTGGTATCTTTGACGATTGCCGCCGACCGGCCCTGCGGCACAGGCACCTGTGTCCCATCCGCCTTCCTGTATGTCCAGTTATCTCCGGACAGATTTCGGATTCCCCATAATTTCGGATTATTGGGATTTTGCACCACTTCACCGATTATGGTCTCCATATCATAATTGCCCTCTATATGATGTTTATATAACTTCGTATTGGACATCAAAAGTATCGTGCTCCTGCCGATCACAATCTTAGGCGGGACCATCACCGCTTTCTGACAGCCCCAGCAGGTATGTGCCACGCCGTCTGCTTCCTTCTGCGCATCATAAAACACCTCACAGCCGCAATTGGGACAGGTAATAATACCAGACATGAGATTTGCAAAGGTTTCCATCCATTTGCCCTCCGTGATCCGGCGATTGGGCTGCTGAAGTCCTACGGTGAAAGATGTGGTAAACAGATCCCTCAGCTGCTGTGGATACAGTTCCCAGAAAATAAGGGCGTTATCCTGATAACCGGCAAGAGGTCTGTTGTCTTTATCATCCGGATCAAAGATAAACAGAGGATCCGTGCCATACAGCATGTTCATGGCATGAATATCCATGCATTTGATTCTGGCCTCTCTCCTGCCCTCCAGAGGGTGGTTCAACATAAACATATAGAAAAGCAGGACTGCCAGAGAAAACAGATCCGTATTCCTGGAAGGCTTTGCCTTGCCCGTCACAATCTCAGGCGCCATAAACCGCGGTGTGCCATACACCCCGGTCTTTGCCCCGTTGTAAGAAACATTGTCATTATCACAGATCAGAACATCACCCGTATCGGGATCAAAGAACACATTGCCAAAAGAGATATCCCGGTAGCTGTATCCTTTTCCGTGCAGCGCATGATACCCTTTCGTCAGATGATAAGCGGCTCTGCACAGACAATAGAAGGAAGGTTCCGCCTTTCTCTTCATCATATCCACTATGCTTCTGTAATTTTTCGGCCGAAGAGGCATAATGTAGCCAAAGGATTCCCCGTATGCTCTGAATATCATATCCTGCGGCCACAGGAAAGAAGCATCCGGCGGCCCGCTCTGGATGAGGTTATCCAGGATTTCCTTCTGATTCCTGGTGGCTGTATTCTTATAATACCATTTCAGGGCATACAACTTATGCTCGGCCTCTACTGCATATACTTCCCCCTGGCCGCCGGCCCCGAGCATCTGTTTGACTGTATATACATTACCGCTTTCAGAGGTCAGGATAGTTCCACTTTTCAACTGTCCTTCCATACTCTTATTCTCCCGTTTCCTATACGATCGCCTTCTTCGGGCACTTCTCTTTACAAGCCCCGCATCCGATACATTTTTCCTGATCGATGGTCGCATGGAATTCTTCAATCGTCACCGCGTCAGCCGGACAGTTCCGCTTGCACAGCTGACACCCGATGCAGCCCACATCGCAGGCTTTCATCGTATCAGGGCCTTTTTCTCTGGAACTGCAAGCCACCACATATTTGGCGTCATAAGGAATCAGTTCGATCAAATGCTTCGGGCAGACCGCCACGCACTTGCCGCAGGCTTTGCAGGCTTCCTTATCCACCACTGCCACCCCGTTTACCACATGGATGGCATCGAAGGGACATACCTGCACGCAGCTGCCGAATCCGAGACAGCCGTCATTACATGCCTTGGGGCCGCCGTTTGGCACGAAAGCCAGCATCCGGCAGTCCTCTATCCCGGTATAATCATAATCCAAACGGGTGCGTTCCTTATCCCCCTGACATTTTACGAAGGCTACCTTACGCACGCTCTCACCGGCCTCCACGCCCATGATCTGCGCTACCTGGTTTCCCACCTTCTCACCGCCTACCGGACATGCATTGGCAGGCGCCTCGCCTTTCACGATAGCCGCCGCCAGGCCGGAACACCCCGCATAGCCGCAGCCGCCGCAATTGTTGCCGGGAAGGACACCCAATATGGCTTCTTCCCTCTCATCTACTTCCACTTTAAATTTGATACCGGCCACACCCAGGAACAATCCCACGAACAGGCCGACTGCCCCCACCAACACTGTGGCTATCAAAATTCCGGTTATATTCATAGTTAAAACCATGCTCCTTTCTTAACCTATAAAAGTCCCGAAAATCCGCAGAACGCGATTGCCATCAGGCCCGCCGTCACCAACACAATCGGCATACCCTGAAAAGACTCTGGTATGTCATTGTGCGCCATCTTTTCCCGGATACCAGCAAGGATTACAATGGAGATTGTAAATCCAACCGCCGTTGCAAATCCGTTGACTATTCCGGTCAGTATTCCATAATTCTTCTGTACATTAGTAAGCGCCACGCCCAGCACCGCACAGTTGGTCGTAATCAAAGGTAAATATACTCCCAGGGATTGATACAGGGCGGGAATAAATTTCTTTAAAAACATCTCCACAAACTGCACCAGAGCCGCGATCACCAGAATAAATACGATGGTCTGCAAATAAGTGATGTCAAAGGGCACCAGAATAAACTGGTAAATAGCCCCTGCCACCGCCGATGCCAGCGTGATAACGAAGATGACCGCCACGCCCATGCCGGTTGCCGTGTTGGTCTTCTTGGATACCCCTAAGAACGGGCACAGTCCAAGGAACTGGCTTAAGACCACGTTATTGACCAGAGAGGATGCAATCAATATCACCAATAAATCTTTAATCATTCTTTGTATCCTCCTCTCCCGCTTCTTCGTCCACGATTTCTTCTATCTCAATCTCTTTCCGTACTTTTGAGGGCTTCTCATCAATGAGCCGCTTCGCACATCCCGTATCGGCACAATTCAGGCAGTCATTGCCGCAGCCGGACTGAATCTTCGACATATCCTTGCCCTTGCGCTCACCGATAATCTTGACCTTATTCTGGATCGCCGTCAACACCGCCAGCACAAAGAACGCTCCCGGTGCCATGATAAAGATACTCACCGGTACGAAACTTTCCGGCATCACCCCGATGTTAAATAACGTACCTGCACCCAGAAGTTCCCGCACCGCACCGATGCAGGTCAGGGCCACGGAAAATCCAAGCCCCATGCCGATGCCGTCAAAGAGAGAAGGGATCACCGGATTCTTATAGGCATAGGCCTCCGCCCGGCCTAAGATAATACAGTTCACCACGATCAGCGGGATATAAATGCCGAGTGCATCGTACAGGAAAGGAATAAAACCCTGTAACAGAAGTTGTACTATCGTCACAAAAGAGGCGATGATCACGATAAATGCCGGAATCCTCACCTTATCCGGTATGATATGCCGCAGCATTGAGATAAACACATTGCTAAGCGCCAACACCACCATAGTGGTAAGTCCCATGCCCAGACCATTGATTGCCGAAGTGGTAACCGCCAGTGTAGGACACATGCCAAGCATCAGCACAAAGGTAGGATTTTCTTTTACGATACCATTTACAAGCCGTTCTTTTACACTATTCATTCTCACTACCTCCCTTCAGCTGTGTCTGGAAATAGTAAAGTCCTGCATTGACTCCATTGGTCACTGCGTTTGTTGTGATGGTCGCACCGGAAATCGCATCCACCTGATTCTCCGATGTGGCACCGCTCTTGGTATATTCAAACTTTTCCACATTTTTATCTGCAAACTGCGGTTTCAGAACTTCTTCTGCCCGCATACCAAGCCCTGCTGTCTCAGAGATTGAAAGGATGGAGATCCCATTCACCGTACCATCCATGCGCACACCCACGGTAAAACGGATGTCTCCGCCATAACCTTCTTTGGTGGTCACAGTCACCACATAGCCCAGCGTCTCACCAGCGCTGTCTTTGGCCATCATCACTTCATCAATCGTCTCCTGCCCGTACCCGGCGCTGCTCCATGCTCCCTCTTCCACGGCTGCAACTTCCACCGCATCAAAAGACGCCGCATCCGCAAACACTTCCTGACAGGCTTCCTGCTTCGCCTTAGCCTCCTGCACTGCAATCGGCTCCTTCGTCACCTGATAGACAATTCCCAAAAGCAGACCGGCAATCAGAGTGATCGCCACCATAATACCTGTATTTTTCATCATTTCTTTCATGCCTTCTCTCCTCCTTTACCAAATGCTTTCGGAAGAGTAACCTTCTCGATTAACGGCACTAAGAGATTGCCGATGATGATCGCATAAGATACCCCCTCTGCGGAAGGTCCAAAAATCCGGAAGATTCCCGTCAGGATTCCCAGCAGGATACCATATACGTACTGTCCTCTCTTGGTAATCGGCCTTGTTACATAATCCGTGGCCATAAAGAACGCCCCTAACATCAGGCCGCCGCCTGCAAGATGCGCAGATATGTAGGGCCAATCCAGTCCGCGCCCGCCAAAGAGACTGATAAAAATAACCAGACTCACAATATAACTGCCCGGAATCCGCAGGTCAATGATGCCAAACAGGATCAGGATGCAGGCACCGATCACGATCGCCACCATGGATGTCTCGCCGATGGTTCCTGCGGTACGGCCGATCACCATATCCAATATATCCACCGCCTCGCCACTCTTTAAATTAGCAAGTGGTGTTGCCCCCGTATAGGCATCACAGTCAAAATTCGTCATGATGGAGGTAAAGGAAATCAACAGAAAACATCTCGCCCCCAGCGCCGGGTTCATAAAATTCTGTCCCAGACCGCCAAACAGCATCTTTACCACCAGAATCGCGAACACGCCGCCCACCACGCCGATCCACCAGGGCGCGGATACCGGCAGGTTCATGGCCAGCAGCAGGCCCGTAACCACCGCCGAGTAGTCTCCTATGGTCACTTTTTTCTTACAGATCTTTTCGAAAGCTAATTCCGTCAACACTGTGGAAGCCACAGTTACTAACATCAATATCAGCGCCTTCAATCCAAAATTGTAGATACCAAAACCAGCCGCCGGAAGAAGGGCGATCACCACGGTAAGCATGATGCTGCTGGTGGTGGACTTGGATCTGACATGGGGATTGGAAGACACCTTCATTAAATCATTCATCTCTTCAGTCTATGCTCCTTTCTTCCTACTTTTTCTTCTTTGCAAGCTGTATTTTACGCATGGATTTGATCATCTGGGTCAGCGGCCGCTTGGCCGGACACACAAAACTACAGCATCCACATTCACAACATTCCATTCCATTGTGGGACAGGAATTCTTCTTCCTCATAATGTTGTGCATAATCGGCCAGCATCCTGGGTACTACCCGTCCCGGACACACTTCCACACAGCGGCCGCAGTTGATGCAGGCGCTGGGCTCCATGCGGGACACATCATCCTCTGTCAGACACAAAAGGGCTGAAGCCGTCTTGGTGGTGGGCACATCCAGGTCAAAGATTCCAAAACCCATCATCGGCCCGCCGGAAACAATCTTCACCGGGTCTTTCTTAAATCCTCCCGCCTCTTCCACCAGTTCATGGTAATTGGTACCGATCCGCACGATAAAATTACGAGGGTCTTCAATGGCATCCCCCGTCACCGTAACAATACGATGCATCAGCGGTTTTCCTTCTATCACCGCATGATAGATAGCCACTACCGTATCTACATTATTGACCACACAACCCGCATCCGCCGGCAGCATGGAAGAATTGATGGCTCTTCCCGTGGTGGCATAGATAATCTGCCGCTCTGCACCCTGGGGATATTTCGTCTTCAGCTCTTTCACGCTGATGCGCGGTTCATCTTTCGTAAGTTCTTTCAGGATTTCAATACAGTCCGGTTTGTTGTCCTCCACTGCCAGAATCCCCCTGGCGTTCTCAAACAACTGCAAAGAGACTTTGAGACCTCCCACCAGCTTCTCCGGCTCCTCTAACATTCTACGGTAATCCGATGTCAGATAAGGTTCACATTCCGCACAATTCGCAATTACATAATCAATTTTTTCCGGTTCTTTGGGAGAAAGCTTGATAAAAGTAGGGAAACCTGCTCCCCCCATACCTACAATACCGGCCTCTTTCACACACTCTATGATCTCTTCCCTGGTCATTTCTTCCAGGGGCTTTCTCTTTGGATATTCCACTTCCTCATAAAGGCCGTCGTTCTCAATGACGATACTCATCACATTGTCACCGGTAACCACACGCCGCGGTTCAATCCCTTTCACCGTACCCGATACTGTGGCGTAGATAGGCGCAGACACAAAGCCGCCTGCCTCCGCGATCTTCTGTCCGGTCAGCACTCTGTCTCCTTTATTGACGATCGGCTTGGCCGGCGCCCCGATATGCTGGGACAAAGGATACACCAGATCTCCTTTGGGCAGCACTGCCTTGATGGGCTTATCCTTCGACAGTTCCTTGCCGTCGTACGGGTGTATGCCGCCATGAAATGTTAGTTTTGCCATACTTTCCCTTTTTACCTCCTGCTATAATATACGATTCATGGACGGGTTCCTGTTAAGAACACATCCTTAATAACCTTCCTTTATAAATATACTATTTTTCAACAAAAAAAACTACTGCTATTTCAAAAAATATGCTAAGATATCATCAGACATGTTACTGAACCTGACAGCATATTGAAAGAAGGAAGAAAATCATGCAAATAGTAAATCAGACACTGGATAATTTTACGATCAATTATCCCCTGGAACAGATCGCTCCTCCCGAAAATATTCTGTTTCTGGATATTGAAACCACAGGATTTACCGCCAAAAGTTCCTCCCTCTATCTGATCGGAACTGCCTATTATCAGGCCGGAAACTGGCATATCAGACAATGGTTTGCCCAAAATCCCGCCGATGAGGCCGCACTGCTTTCAGATTTCTTTTCCTTCTGCCCGGCTTTTACGCACCTGATCCATTTTAACGGCAATAACTTTGACCTGCCCTACCTGCTCCAGAAATGTGAGCAGCATAAGTTATCTTACAATTTCGACAATTTTGAGGGACTGGATCTCTATAAACGGGTTTCTCCCTACAAAGCCTTCCTGCACACACCCAACTGCAAGCAGAAGACCTTGGAAGAACTTCTGGGCATCGACAGAGAAGATCTCTATCATGGCGGTGAACTGATTGAAATCTATCACAATTATGTAAAATCACCCTCTGATGAGGCCCGTTCACTCCTGTTGCTGCACAACAGTGATGATATGAAGGGCATGCTACAGATTCTGTCCCTCCTGGCCTTTTACGACCTGTTTAACGGCTCGATCAAAGCTAAGAAGGTACAGGCCAGCCATTATATTGACTACCACGGTCATGATCGTCAGGAAGTCCTGATGAAACTGGCTCTCCCAACGCCCCTTCCCATCCCTGTCTCCACCCTGTCCAATGGCTGCTATTTCAGCGGGGAAGACAGTCGGGGAATCTTAAAGGTGCCTCTCTATGAGGAAGAAATGAAATATTTCTATTCCAACTATAAAGATTACTATTATCTTCCGGAAGAGGATGTGGCGCTTCACAAGTCCGTATCCTCGTTTGTGGATAAGGCACATCGCACACAGGCCTCTGCCGCGAACTGCTATACCCGGAAATTTTCCACTTATCTGCCGCAATGGGATGTCTTTATCGAACCGTTTTTTAAACGGGACTATAAGAGTAAAGATCTGTTCTTTGAACTGACAGAGGATAAAAAGACTGACCGGGAATTTTTCTCACGTTATGCCCAGTATCTACTCGGCAAAATGGCTAAAACTTATTGATGTTACGTCTTCCACTAAAAAAAGAGAGCAACGAAAATTCGCTGCTCTCTTATTCTTATATTGGTCTCTGATAAAAGAAGGAATTCTTCCTCTCAAATCCCATATCCTTGTGATTAATAATCTGCTCGGTACTGCCGATGAAAAGATATCCGCCGGGTTTTAAACTCTTCTGGAACTTGCGGAACACTTCATCCTTCGCTTCCTCCGTAAAGTAGATCAGTACATTACGGCAGACAATCAGATGAAAATCTGTAAGATATGTATCTTTCAAAAGATTATGTTCCTTAAACTCTACCCTGGCTTTCACCTCGTCAGAAATCTGATAAGAAGGCCCCACTTTCGTAAAGAATTTCTTTTTCAGATCCGCAGGTACACCGGCCACACTCTTCTCTCCATACAGACCAACCTTTGCCTTCGCAATCACCTGCTTATCCAAGTCTGTCGCATAAATCTTAATCTGATTCAACGGCAGATGCCTTGACAATGCCATTACAAGGGAATACGGCTCATCTCCTGTGGAGCAGGCAGCACTCCAGATTTTTAAATTATTACCATACCGCTTAATCAAATCCGGAAAAATATCCTTATCCAAAAGCTGCCACTGGTCTACATTACGATAAAACTCCGATACATTGATGGTCAGGTAGTTTACAAACTCCTCAAACTTCGCATTATCGGATTTAAGCGCTGCCACATAATTATCATATCCCACAATCTTATTCTTAGCGATCAGTGTATCAATACGCCGTTTCATCTGCTTTTCTTTGTAAGCATTAAGATCAATCTTGGTCAAATCATAAACCGCTTTTTTGAAATATTCGTAATCATATGCCATATAGCTTTACCGCCCCATTTACTTTTTATTCCCACTTCTTCCATTTTATGATATAGAAAAGTCCTTTAGCTTATCCGAGTCCGCGAAGCGGATCTCGCAAAGTTAATTTGCGAAGCAAATTTACTTTTTTTATTCAGCTTCCTCGCTGGCAATCACCGCATCAATATCAACAGACACCACATCTGCATCTTCTTCTACTACTTTTTCCTCCTTGGGCTCCGGAGCAAACATTGCTTTGATGCTTAAACTGATCTTCTTATCTGCTTCGTTAAAGTCCACCACCTTGGCAATCACCTCTTCACCAGTCTTTAAGACATCGGAAGGTTTCTCAATATGTTCCTTGGAAATCTGAGATACATGGAGCAGTGCGTCAATACCGGGTTCTAACTCAATAAATGCGCCAAAATCAGTCATCCGTGCCACTTTACCGGTAACTACATTGCCCACTGCATATTTGCTCGCTGCATCTTTCCAGGGATTCGCATCCTCAAATTTCAGGCTGAGTGCAATCTTGGTACCGGAGATATCCTTGATCAGCACTTTTACGACATCGCCCACTTTAAACACTTTCTTGGGATTCTCCACTCTGCCCCAGGACATCTCCGAAATGTGAAGCAGTCCGTCACAGCCGCCCAGATCAATAAATGCACCAAAATCAGTCACATTCTTGACAGTACCTTCCACGGTATCACCAATCTTGATGGTCTCGAAGAGTTTCTTCTGCATTTCCGCTTTCTCTTCCAGAATCAGCTGCTTTCTGTCACCGATATATCTTCTTCTCTTCGGATTGTACTCGCTGATCACAAACTGAATTTCCTGTCCCGCATACTTATTTAAATCCTTCTCATAAGTATCAGACACAAGGCTTGCCGGGATAAAGATCCTGACTTCTTCTACTACAACGCTCAAGCCGCCTTCCAGTACCTGTGCCACTTTGGCTGTAAGCACTTCTCTGTTCTCATAAGCTTCTTCGATTCTCTTATTACCTCTGTCAGCCGCAAGACGTTTATATGTCAGAAGGACTTGTCCTTCGCCGTCATTTACTTTCAGCACCTTTACTTCCATGGTATCACCAGGTTTAGCAACGGTTGTTAAATCTACATTAGGTTCGTTTGTATATTCATTTCTGGTAAGAACGCCATCTGATTTATATCCGATGTTGAGAATGATTTCTTCCGGCTTCACATCAATAACGGTACCTTCAACAACCTCTCCTGTGTGTATTGTCTTTAAAGACTCCTCTAACATTTGTTCAAAAGTTAATTCTGACATAATTTTGAACCTCCTCGATAATATTGTTTGGGGTCGAAGCCCCTGCTGTAATACCCACCAGTCGGACAGATTTAGGTAAGTCAAGATGCAAGTCGTCGAGCGTCTGTATGAAATATGTGTTTACACACTCCTGCCTGCAAATCTCATATAGCTTCCGTGTATTAGAACTATGATTACCACCTATTACTATCATAACATCGACTTTGGCCGCTATCTTTCTGGCTTCAGTCTGTCGCACTTCCGTAGCGTTACATATAGTATTCACAACACTACCATTGTAACCTTTTTTCCTGAAAATTTCAACCATATCTTGAAATTTATTGTAGTTAAATGTCGTTTGGGAAACAATACAGAGTTCTTCCTCCTCTTTGCAGATAAATTTCTCCGCCTCTTCCAGTGTTCCGATAACCGTTGTCTGTGTCTTCGACCACCCCTTAATCCCCTCTACTTCCGGATGTCCGGCATTGCCGATGATCACGACTCTTTTGCCCTCACCGCTCTCCTTTTCCACAATATTATGGATCCGTTTGACAAAGGGGCAGGTGGCATCCACACACTCCAATCCCAGTTCTTCTATCTTATCGCAAACGCTTCTGGGTACGCCATGGGAACGGATTACCACTGTTCCCTCCTTTATCTGCGCAAGGTCTTCTTCCTTCTCTATCACCTGCACACCCTTTTGCGCCAGATCCTTCACCACTTCCTCATTGTGAATGATGGGGCCGTATGTATAGATGGGCTTGCCTGTGGTCGTCTGCTCATAGACCTGATCTACCGCTCGTTCCACACCAAAGCAGAAACCCGCATGTTCTGCCAGGATCACTTCCATAACCTGTTTTCCTCCCCGACTCTTTTGATTAATTCCCCTATGCTTCACATAAGGCAATGACAGCATCTACCACCTCATCCACAGTCATATGGGAGGAATCCAGTAAAACAGCATCTTCTGCCTGCTTTAAAGGAGAGATTGCCCTGGTCATATCCTGCCTGTCCCGCTCAATGATATCCTGCTCAATCGTGTGAAGGTCACAGGATATCCCCTTTTGCGTCAGTTCCAGATAGCGGCGTTTGGCACGTTCACTGCTGTCCGCCGTCAGATACACTTTCACCTGGGCGTCCGGCAGCACACAGGTACCAATATCCCTGCCGTCCATAACCACGTCTGCATCAGCCGCAAGTTTCTGTTGCAGTTCCACCAGTTTTTTGCGCACATTGGGATTCGGACTGCTGACGGATGCCATATTCCCCACTTCCTCCGTGCGGATATAGCCGTTCACATTTTCCCCATTCAGATACACCACCTGTTCCCCATTCTCATAGGCGATCGTGATATCCGCATCCTGGCATTTTTTATCAATCACCTCTGTCTGCGCAGGATCCACATGTTCCCGCAATAAATACAATGCCATAGCACGGTACATGGCGCCTGTATCTACATAAATATAACCCTTCTTTGCCGCTATCTTCTTAGCTATTGTACTCTTGCCGGCTCCTGCCGGGCCATCGATCGCGATATTAAAACCCATCCCTGTTTTCCTCTCATTCTCTCATCTTTATTAGGTAATTGCCCCGCTTACAGAATACTCATACCCGCCAGAAAGCCGGTAGACCAGGCAATCTGCAAATTAAATCCACCCGTCAATGCATCTAAATCCAGCACCTCTCCTGCGAAATAGAGTCCTTTCACATATTTTGACTCCATCGTAGAGGGATTGATCTCTCTCACGGTCACACCGCCCTGTGTGATGACTGCCTCGTCAAAACCTCTCAGGCCCTTTATCCTCATGGACAGCCGCTTGGTCATTTCGATAAGGTGCTGTCTTTGTTCCTTTGTGATCTCATTAACTTTTTGTTCTCCATTGATGCCGGAGACCATAAGCATCACCGGAACAAGTTTCGCCGGATAAAGTCTTCCCAGCACGTTTTTGATCTGTCTGTTGCGGTTCTCCTCAAACTCCCGCAAAAACCGCTTATCCAGCTGTTCTACAGATAATGCCGGTTTCAAGTCTATTGTGAACCAGATATTTCCCTTTTCTTTGCATCTGCCATAATAGCTGCTGGCAGACAATACCAGCGGCCCACTGACGCCATAATGCGTAAAGAGCATTTCCCCAAACCCCTGATAAACCTGCTTTTTCCCACAAATCATGGTAAGCGTTACGTTTTTCAGGGATAAACCCTGAAGAGACCTGCACCATTCTTCCTCTATCTCCACAGGCACCAGCGCAGGCACACATTCTTTGATCGTATGCCCAAGAATCTGCGCCATATGATATCCGTCCCCGGTGGAACCCGTTGTTTGATAAGACAATCCGCCTGTGGCTGTCACCACCGCATCTGCTTCCAGCACACTCCCATCTGCAAGCCTGACGCCGGTCACCTGTCCCTCCGCCGCCGTCACATCACGCACCACCGTGTGAAAACGGATCTGCACGCCCTTTTCCTTTAATAAGTGCTGCAATGCCGCCGTAATATCAGACGCATGATCCGATACCGGAAATACTCGCTCGCCCCGCTCCACCTTTAAAGGACATCCGGCGTTTGCGATCATCTCCATCAGCTGCATATTATCAAAAGCATGAAAGGCGCTGTACAGAAATTTCGGATTACTCACAATGTTTTCAAAAAACTTGTCCCGCTCACAGGCATTCGTCACATTGCACCGTCCCTTACCTGTGATATATAATTTCTTGCCAAGTTTCTCATTTTTTTCCAGTAAAAGGACCTTATGTCCATTCTCTGCGGCCGCAACCGCCGCCATCATCCCGGCCGCTCCGCCGCCAATCACAATCACTCTGCTCATGACTATTCCGTCTTCCTGCGAAGAGGATAATTTAGCATCGGCTCCTCGTCAATAAAGTTAATCTCATCATTTAAGTACACCTGATAATTGTTCCAGGCTTCTTCCAGATTCTTTAAGTTATCCTTTACTTCCTCCGGACGCTTCAGGCACATGGCCACTACCAGCGCGTTGATCACACTTAAGGGCGCCACCAGAGAATCCACAATCGACACCATGTCGCTCCTGGCAAGCAGATTACAGGAAGAATAAAGATTCATTGGAGAATGTACAGAATCCGTGACCGCAATCACCTTGGCATTTCTGTCATTGGCAAACTCCATGGCTTTCAGCGTTCTCATGGAATATCGGGGAAAGCTGATACCGATCATGGCATCCTGTTCATCGATACGAATCATCTGTTCAAAGGTCTCAGAAACGCTGGTGGTCTTTAAAAGCACCACATTGCCCCGGATCATATTCAGATAAAAATGCAGGAAATCTGCCAGCGGCTCACAGCTTCTGACCCCCATTACATAGACACTCCTGGCTTCCAGAATAATATCCACCGCCGTCTCGAAAGCTACCGGATCCATATTATGAATGGTATCCTGTATCTTTTCAATATCGGACTGTAAGACCGAAGTCAGAATCTCTGACTGGGTGCTTTTGCCATATTTGGCTCCAATCTTCTGTACGGAATTGATCTTATTCTGTACCCAGTATTCCAGATCCCTCTGAAATTCCGGATATCCATTGTAACCAATGAACATGGCATAACGCACAACGGTGGATTCGCTGACCCCCACCGTATCGCCCAGCTTTGCCGCCGTCATAAACACAGCCTGATCATAATGATCATATATAAAAGCAGATATAGCCTTCTGGCCTTTGCTCATTTTGCTGTAATATTCATTAATCCTTGTTATAATGTCATAACGATTCTCTACCGCCATTGTATCTTACAAACACCCTTTCTATCGATCATCGTCAGATATTCTGAAAAGCGTTGTAGGACTCCTCCAACAGCTTGACCGTGTCATCTTCCTGCAGATCATAATCCCCTGTCAATGTCATGCAGGCTGCGCCATGAATAAAAATCCACATCTTCATGAACATACCGCTGGGATCTTTGCATCCATAAAATTTGGCGTTATTTATCTCCCGTACCACCGCGCCGTTCTTCCCGTTTAACATATCATAAAGACTCTTGCCATGGCGGTTCTCAGAAAGGAATAAAAGTCTGAATATCTGCTGTTCCTCCTCTGCAAAACGGATATAAGCCAGTCCCAGATTGACAAAGGGCGTGTCGTTTTTCTTCGGAAATTCATCATAATAGGCGCTGAAGAACTCTATAGCCTTCACGAAGAGATCATCCCCCAACTCTTCCATGTTCTTATACACCCTGAAAATCGGCTGTGTCGAACATCCTGCCCTGGCCGCCAGCGTTCTTGCGCTTACCTTGGAAAATCCTTCCTCCCTTGTCATATCGAATGCCGTATTCAATATGTCTTTTTTTGTGATTGTCTCTTTTCTTGCCATAAGAATATACCTCTCTTGTAACTTTATACAGGATATCTTTTAGTAACGTATGTTATTATAATATATTATGTAACCTGAGTCAAGCTTTTTCTACATTTTTCCTATTCTTCCAGGATTCTACGAAAAAAGAGAGCGGATTGCTCCACTCTCTTTCTCATACTTTCATTATTTAACCGCGTTCCGCGAAGCGGTACAATCGCTCCGGATTTACGAGGCTGCGAAGCAGATCTCGCAAAGATAATTCCGTAGGAATTTTCTTTTTTTCCTTAGACCGGATATGCCCCGTTCTTTGTATCGGCCTGCGTCATATCCACTTTTTCCTGCTGTGCCTGACGATACTTGAAGAAATCGATTGCTACCTGCGGGAACAATGCATAGGACAACACATCCTCGTCCTGCTGTTTCCACTCTTTCATTTCCGCTTCCAGACCTGCAAGCTCCGGCTCAACATGACCGGTTGCCTCAGCGGAACGAGCGGTAGAACGCGGCTCGCCGGGAATTACCTTATCGATTATTTCCTGACTCATAGGCTTAACTGTCTGTCCGTAATTACCGCGAAGCAGATCCTTGAACTCACCTGTTGCCATCTTATATCTCTCGCCCATCAGCACATTAAATACCGCCTGTGTACCGACAATCTGAGAGGAAGGTGTAACCAGAGGCGGCTCACCACAGTCTTTACGAACTCTGGGAATCTCTTCCAGCACATCCTGATATTTATCCTCTGCCTTCTGCTCCTTGAGCTGGCTTACCATGTTGGAAAGCATACCGCCCGGAACCTGATAACGCAGTGTATTGATATTGACACCGAGTACTTTCGTGCTCATCAGACCGGATTCAATACATTCCTCACGGTAAGGACGGAAGTAATCCGCAATCTGTGCCAACACTTCCTGATCATATCCGGTATCGTAGGGAGTCCCTTTAAAGGTCTCCACCATAACCTCAGTCGCAGGCTGGGAAGTACCAAGCGCAAAAGGAGAAATCGCACAGTCGATAACATCCACGCCCGCCTCTACTGCTTTCAGATAGGTCATGGAAGCTACGCCGGACGTATAATGTGTATGCAGCTGAATCGGAAGCTTGGTGCTCTCCTTCAGAGTCTTTACCAGTTCTTCCGCACGGTAAGGAACAAGCAGTCCTGCCATATCCTTGATACAAATGGAATCTGCACCCATTTCCTCAATCTTCTTCGCCATATCCGCCCAGTACTCCAAGGTATAGGCATCTCCAAGAGTATAGGAAAGCGCAATCTGCGACTGACCTCTGCCCTCCTGTTTCTTAATCTTGTTGGTTGCATCTACCGCCGCCTGCAGATTACGGATATCGTTCAGACAGTCAAAAATTCTGATAATATCAATACCGTTTGCAATGGATTTCTCAACAAACGCATACACCACATCATCCGCGTAAGGTCTGTAACCCAAAATATTCTGACCTCTGAATAACATCTGCAATTTTGTATTTTTAAAGCCATCTCTTAATTTTCTCAGTCTCTCCCACGGATCTTCCTTCAGGAAACGAAGGGAAGCATCAAAAGTTGCGCCACCCCAGCACTCTACTGCGGCGTAGCCGACTTTATCCATCTTATCTACGATTGGAAGCATCTTCTCGGTGGGCATCCTGGTCGCAATCAGAGACTGATGTGCGTCACGAAGAACGGTTTCCATGATTCCAACCGGCTTTTTAATCTGTTCTGCCATTATTTTTCATTCCTTTCTCAGTTTATATTCTAAAATACACCAAATACTGCCATAAAGGTACCTGCCGCTACAGCCGTACCAATAACACCTGCTACGTTAGGTCCCATAGCGTGCATCAACAGGAAGTTTGTAGGATCTTCCTCTGCGCCCACCTTCTGTGACACTCTGGCCGCCATAGGCACAGCAGATACGCCTGCGGAACCGATCAGCGGATTCACTTTACCCTTGGTAAGAACACACATCAGTTTGCCGAACAACACACCTGCCGCCGTACCAAAAGCGAAAGCAATCAGACCTAAGATAACAATTTTAATAGTAGCCATGTTAAGGAATGCCTCTGCACTGGTCGTTGCACCCACGGAAGTACCAAGAATAATAACAACGATGTACATCAGGGCGTTGGAAGCTGTATCTGTCAGCTGTCTCACCACGCCGCACTCCCTGAACAGATTACCTAACATCAGCATACCTACAAGGGGCGCTGTGGTAGGCAGAATCAAAGATACCACGATTGTAACCACGATCGGGAACAGAATCTTCTCCAGTTTGCTGACGGGGCGAAGCTGTCCCATCTTAATCTTTCTCTCCTTCTCTGTGGTAAAGAGTTTCATAATCGGCGGCTGAATGATCGGCACCAATGCCATGTAGGAATATGCCGCCACCGCGATAGGCCCCATCAGTGTTGTCTGACCCAGTTTACCTGCCAGGAAGATGGAAGTCGGGCCGTCCGCACCACCGATGATGGAGATAGCCGCTGCCGCCTTATCATTAAATCCTAAGAAGATTGCGCCAAAGTAAGCCGCAAAAATACCGAACTGTGCTGCTGCGCCCAAAAGGAAACTCTTGGGATTGGCAATCAGGGGACCAAAGTCCGTCATGGCGCCGACACCCATAAAGATCAGGGACGGCAGGATTGCCCACTCATCCAGCTTGTAGAAATAATACAGCAAACCACCGCCGGCACCGCCTTCTCCATACTCCGCCATAATATCCGGATAGATATTTACAAGCAGCATGCCGAAAGCGATCGGAACCAGTAATAACGGTTCAAATCCCTTGCCGATGGCAAGATATAGAAATACAAGTGCTACGATAATCATGACATAGTTACCGACTTCCAGATTGAAAAAAGCGGTCTGATGTATCAGATTATCAAGCGTCTCTACTATATACATTTTTTTAACCTCCTGTAGTTTTAGTTTCAGAAGAAGTGTCCGCCGGACTCTCCCACTGACGATTAGTTCAATGTTGCGAGAAGAGCACCAGCTTCTACTGCATCGCCCACTGCCACATTGATACTTGCTACAGTACCATCCTGAGGAGCTACTACAGGAATCTCCATCTTCATGGCCTCAACGATTACCACGGCATCACCTTTCTTCACTGCCTGTCCTACATTGGCCTCAATCTTGAACACTTTGCCTGCTGCGCCTGCTTCAATCTTCACGCTGCCTGCCGCGCCGCTTGCTGCCGGTGCTGCCGCAGGTGCAGGCGCTGCCTTCGGAACTGCTCTGGGAGCTGCCGGTGCTGCCGCTGCCGATGCGCCGCTTGTCTGTCCCTCTTCCACTACTACATCATATACGCTGCCGTTTACGGTAATTGTATAATTTTTCATCTTCATATCCTCCTATGATCTCAGGCATTCTGCCATTTAGTCTTGTTAGATTTCCTGATGGATCTCACCACAAATCCATCCGTAGACGCCGCCCCTTCATAGGCAGCGATTGCCGCAGCGATAACCGCCACAAGTTCTGTATCATCGGAAAGTTCTTCCTTGGCCGCAATCTGGGATACCACCGGATCAGCCGCCGGTGCGGGAGCCGCTTCCTTCTGTTCCTTCTTCTTTCCCCTCTTTTCAAACTTGGATATCAGGCTGAAACAGGAAATAATCAGACTGATCAGGATCAGAACCACAAACACAGTACCCATACCGATTACTGTATTCATACCTGCTTTGAGCATAATCTCACCGGTGCTGTAATGGACATTTGTGGTAATGCCAAGACAGGATTTAAGCTCATCATCCAAAATGATTTCCACCGTTGCGTCATGATCGGAACCCAACACATTGATATTGATGACCACTTCTTCCTCACTGAATTTAGCCGTACCGCCATTGGTCCCCTCAAATGTGCCGATATCCTCTTGTAAAGCATCCTTCCATCCAAGGAAACCGTTATAAATTACCGGTTGGCCTGCATACTGCTCAACGTATCCAGCACTCACGATCATATTCATATCTTCTACAATGCCCGTACCGATCTCTACTGCCTCTTCCTCCGTAACCAGCCCTTCATTTGCCTTTTCTTCTTCTCCACATGCAACGAGGCCGGCCATACAGGTAAGCATACCTAATATTACCAATAGTTTTTTCATATTAAGCATCATCCTTTCTAAACTGTACCATGTTTTTTCTCGGGACGGCCCTCGCTTTTAGCCGCCAGCATTTCAAAGGCACCAATCACATATTTTCTGGTGTCAGCCGGCTCCACGATCTGATCAACATAGCCTCTCTTTGCCGCGCTTGTCACATTGTTCTGCAATGCTGCATATTCCTGTGCACAGGCGTCAATGGCGTCGGCACCTTGTCCGTCACAGATGATCTTTGCTGCCAGTTTCGCATCCATCATGCCAATCTCGGCATCCGGCCATGCCATCGTGATATCCGCACCGATTGCCTTGGAATTCATCGCCACATAAGCACTGCCGTAAGCCTTGCCGATCACCACATTTACCTTCGGAACAGTCGCGTTGGCAAATGCGTATGTAAGCCTGCCAACTGCTTTCGCCATGCGCTTCTCAGAACATTTTGTTGCTGCAAAACCTGTCACATTGGTAAGGGAAAGCACCGGAATGTCAAAAGCGTCACAGAACGTAACAAACTCTGCCGCTTTCTCTGCACCTCTGGCAGATAATACCGCATCAAATTTATCAGTCACTTCTCCATCCGCATCATACACTTCGGTACGGTTTGCAACAGCACCTACCGTAGCGCCATTTAAGCGGATAAAGCCAGCCACCATATCCTTGGCATAATCCTGCTTCACTTCCACAAACAGACCATCATCTGCAATCTGGGATAAAGCAATGGCTGTATCACCCACGCAGCCTGCAATCTGTGCACAGGCACGATTTAAGTCATCCGTACAATCTGTCAGCGCATAATCTGCATTATTGGCAGGCAGTATGGATACCAACTGTCTGATCTGTGCAAGAATGGAAGCCTCATCCGCCACCATATCAACCAGACCTGTTTCTTCGCTCTGGAACGCCGCCGCAGATGTATCGCAGCGGGAAATTTCATTGCCTTCCAGTGCATTGGGAGAATTCACAAACAGCTTTGCCTTCTTCTCCTCCATAAATGCAAAATCTGTCATAGCCGGAATCAGGGCAAGTCCGCCGCCGCAGTTTCCAAACACTGCCGTAATCTGCGGAATCACGCCGGAAGCCATCACCTGACTTCTGTAGATTTCTCCAAAACCGTTTAATGCATCTGTCGCCTCCTGTAGTCTTAAACCAGCAGAATCAATCAGACCGATCACCGGCGCGCCCATCTTCATAGCCAGATCATAGAGATTCACGATCTTTTTCGCATGCATCTCACCCACGGATCCGTTCAGCACAGACGCATCCTGGCTGTACACATACACAAGACTGCCGTCGATCACACCGTAACCTGTCACAACGCCGTCAGACGGAGTTTCGGTCTGTTTCAGGTTGAAATCTGTAGCTCTTGCTGTCACAAGGCCGCCGATCTCAACGAAACTGTTTTCATCGAGTAAAGCATTGATTCTTTGACTCGCTTGAGAAGTAGTACTCATTTTTCAGCCCTCCATTTATCATAATATATATAATAATAAAACTGTATTATTGTGTGACATAGCACACGAAAGTAGTATATCATAGATTCATTCACTCGACTAGATAATTTTTCAAAAAATGTAAGAAAAATCATAAAAAACTCCCTGAAATTTTCACGGCAGAAAAATCTGCCAGACATAACGGCATATCCAGCCAAAGGTGCGCTCTTCCACCGCACCGTCCGTGTATACTGCATACCGTTTGATCAACTGTCCGTTCAGATAATAAGACACATCTCCCACTTCCGTGCGGTATGCCACCGGCGCCGTCAGTGACTTTTCTATCTGTGTCTTCACTTCCACCTGATCTTCCTCACAAAGCAGGTATGGCAGTGTCTCTTCGTGCGCCTCCATACGCACTGGCACACTGGCCTCCCCATAAGGCGTTCCCTGATCGGCTGCGATACCGTTTAATACCGGGATATCCTCAAACTCCGTATCCTCATAAATATCCTGATATTGATAATGTTCCATGCCATATGCCGCCAGGGTTTTCATGTCGCTCCATTTATAACTCCTGTTATTTGGCCAGCCGCAGGCCAAAAGCGCCACTGTATAGGTACGCCCTTCACTGGTGATGGCTCCCACGTAACAATAACCAGCGTTATTCGTAAATCCCGTCTTACCGGAAAGTGCTTCCTGCATCATGCCCAGAAAGGCATTGTGATTATTACAATGAAAACTCCTGCTTCCCTCCACATTCGTAAAATCATAGCTGATCGTTCTGGTGATTTCCAGAAACTCATCCCTGGCCGTGGAATCTGTCACACAGTAGGCCATGATCCTGGCCAGATCCGCCGCCGTAGTGGAATGAATCTTACCGTTGTCATTCACTACAGCATCCAATCCGTTAGGCGTGATAAAATAGGTATCATAACAGCCGATATCCCTGGCCTTCTGATTCATCATGGCAGCAAACTTCTCCACACTGCCGCCTACGGCCTCCGCAATCACCACCGCCGAGTCATTATGGGATTCCAACATCAGGGAATACAATAAATCTCCCAGCCGATATTGTTCCCCCTGCTTCACAGAAAGTTTCACCTTCGGCATACTGGCAGCATAGGCAGACACTTCCACCACATCATCCGGGTTGCCATATTCCAGGGCCAGGATACAGGTCATGATCTTGGTGGTACTGGCCATGGGAAGTACTTCCTTTGGATTTTTGCCATAGAGAACCCGGCCGCTGTCTGCATCCATCAGAACGGCCGCCCGGGCGTAGAGTTTCAGACTGTCATCTTCCTTTGCAGCACAGACCTGCTGCGGCAGACAGACCCCCAATATCACAGATATTATCATCAGAAGATTGAAGATTTTATGGTAAAAACAAGTGTGCATATATCAGTGCCTCTGTTTCCAGACTCCTTAATATATATGCACACTTTATCGTTCCCTGAACCATATGAACCTAAAATAATGCCAGTTGTCTTACCCCTGTTCTTTTATATTACGCATACTGCTTTTATACGGCACCTGCGCTTTCTCAGATATCCAGCTGCATCTGCACCTCTGACTCCGCCTGCTGTTTAAACTCTTCAATCTGTACTGCGCTCAGCTCCGGCAGTTCCTCGATGGATTTCACCCCGAAGCTTCTGAGAAACTGTTCCGTAGTGCCAAAAAGCAGCGGCCGTCCCGGTGCATCCATTCTGCCCACCTCCGTGATCAGGTCAAATTCCAGCAGCCTGTTGACCGCATGATCACAGCTGACCCCTCTCACTTTTTCAATCTCCAGCCTGGTAATGGGCTGTTTATAAGCTATAATGGACAGGGTTTCCAAAAGCGTGTCCGTGAGCACAAATTTCTTAGGTGTCTTCGCTATCTTGATCAGATACTCATACAGTTCGCTCTTGGTACACATCTGTACTGCATCTTCCAGGGTTGTGAGGCCGATCCCTCTGTCCTGTTTCTGGTAATCCGCTGCCATCTCATCCAGCAGTTTTCTTGTAGTATCTTTATCTTCCTCGATTACCGCAGCGAGTCTGTCAATCTCCACCGAATCGCCCATGGTGAATAAAATCGCCTCAAGTACCGCCTTCGCCTTATCTTTCTCCATATCTTTTCCCTCTTATCTCCCCTGTCCGTCACCCCAGTGACGTAAGCTGTACCGGCCCGGTATCCGCTGTCTCATTGGCTGTAATGATGATATCGGAGAAAGTATCCTCCTGCTCGATACCGATTTTACCCGTCTTGATCATTTCCAGAATCACAAGAAAAGTGACAATGACCTCCATCCTGCTGTGCTGTTTCTCCAATAATTTACGGAAACTGAATTTCCTGTGACTGCGCACATATGCCTCCACATAGGTGGTCTTCAAATCCAGATCGATCTCGTCCTTCTCAATCTTTCCGAACGTACTTCTGACCGGATCGATCTTATCCTCCTGACGTTTCATCATCTGTTTAAAAATCTCATGCAGCCGTTGTAAAGTGAGATCGCCGATCAGTTCTTCGTAATCTACCGGCTGTCTGTACTGCTCGACTTCCGCCGGGAGCGTAGGTCTTTTATATAAATTGCGTTCCGCATCTACCATACGATCCCGCAGTTCATAGGACATGTATTTGCACATTTTATATTCCAGCAGCTTCTCCACCAGTTCCGCACGGGGATCCTGTTCCTCCCCTTCCTCATCAACTTCTTTGGGCAGGAGCATTTTGCATTTGATGTCAATCAGCGTGGCCGCCATGACCAGGAATTCGCTCATGACATTCATATCCTCCGTCTCCATCTGCCGGATATAATCCAGATACTGCTCCGTAATCTCCACAATGGGAATATCATAGATATCCACTTTATTCTTATCAATCAGGTGCAGGAGAAGATCCAAGGGACCTTCAAACACCTCTAATTTCACAGGAATTGCCATATTAACCTGTCCTCTTCCTACTACTTGTCCGGCGCAAGGTCAATCACAACCAACTCCCCCGGATTAAAAATCCGCAAAGGAATTGTATGACTCCCCAGCCCCCGGCTTAAAATCATCGTGCTCTTGCCCTTCTCAAACCTGCCGCCGTCATATTTCGGAAACAGCGTCAGACTTGGAGCCACCACACCGCCCAGTACCGGCAGTCTCATAATACCGCCATGCACATGTCCCGCCACCACCAGATCGGCTCCCCAACCGGCATAAGTCTCGAAATATACCGGATTGTGAGCGATCAGTACCTGAAAGGCATCTTCCCTGGGCGCCCCCAAAAGTTTCTCCAGATAGGACATTTCCATGGGCTTATTATGAAAATGTTTATAATACTGCCTGTCAATCTGCACCCCGCAGACATCCATATTCCATGCCGGCAGATAAGTCCTCTCATTCACCAGCGGTTCTATACCCGCAGACCTAAGCCCTTTCATATACCCCGCATACATACCCGGATACTGATCCGGATACAGTCCCAGGCGGTACTCATGATTTCCCATGCCATAATGAACCCTGTACTTTTCAGCCAGACGTTCCATCAGCGTAAGCGCCGGCGCATAATCATGCCCCGCCGTGGCCGTCAGCATGTCTCCCGCCACCAGGATCTCATCAGGCACAAGCTCGTCAATCTTTTCCAGCAGCCTGCTGTTGTCCCTGCCAAAAGATTTATTGTGCAAGTCCGATAAGAGCACCATCCTGCAAGGTTTCGTAATCTTATCGGACCTGATCTCATAGGTAACTGTAACAAACCGGTTGCAGTCCAGGACAGCCACTGACAGACAGATAATACAAAGCGCTATGATACCGATCAAAATTCCTTCCAACATACCCTATCTCCGTCTATTCTGGCCGTTCACGACATTTTGGGAAACGAATTTTTAATGTCGTTAACGATACAACTTATAAAGTATATCACAAACCCCGGACTCACCGCAATCGGCGAACTTTTGTTCTGATTCAGGAGCGCCAGCTCAGCGTTTCATCAGATATAAGCCCCATACTTTCTTATAATAATCCTTATAATCCGCCTTATCCACGCTCCTGGCTGCCAGAATGGATACACTGCCGATACGCGTACCATTCAATTTATATACCGCCTCACCGATGGCGTCTCCTTCTGTCACCGGCGCTGTCACCACCCCAGGCAGACTGATCTCCTTTTGTATTTCATTGAGATTGCTTCCTGTGGTATCCAGATAATCAAATGGGCCTGCATAAGCCAGATTCACCGTATCTTCAATACCGCCCTCCACCTTCTGCGCCGGCAGGGCATCTTTGTTTTCATCCGTATACATCTGACTCACACTGTAACCATAACTCAAAAGCGACATGGCATCCTGAAACCGGGTCTTATTGTCCGGCGCCGCCATCACTACGGCAATCAACTCCATACCATCCTTATCTGCGGTGGCAGACAGACAATAGAGAGCCTTGGAAGTGGAACCGGTCTTTAATCCCGTGGTCCACTCATACTGCTTTAACAGCTTGTTGGTACTGGCCAGCGTAAAGACGCTGGTTCCTTGCGCTGTCTTATGCTCGATATCCTCCATCCAGATAGTGGTATAGTCAAACACTTCCGGATACTTTGTGATCAGTTCCCGGGACATGATCGCCACATCCCTGGCTGAAGTATAATGGTCATCGGAATCCGTCAGGCCGCAGCAATCTTCAAAATGCGTATTCTGCATCCCCAGACTCTCCGCCTTCTCATTCATCAGTTTGACAAACTCCGATTCACTCCCCGCTATGTACTCCGCCACCGCCACGCTCGCATCATTGCCGCTGGCCACCGCAATGCATTTGATCATGGTCTCTAATGTCTGTGTCTCCCCCTCTTCCAAAAAAACCTGCGATCCGCCCATGGATTTTGCATAGGCGCTGGTGGTCACCTGGTCCTCCAGATGAATCCTGCCGTTCTTTAAATGTTCAAAGATGATGAGCATTGTCATGATCTTGGTGATGCTCGCCGGACTCCGCTTCTTGTCCGCGTCCTGCTCACAGATTACCTGACCTGTGGACGCTTCCATCACAACATAGGATGGCGCGGCCACTTCCGGTGCGGCATTGACCGGAATGGTCATTCCGTGAAACATGGTATTTGCGACAATACACCCAAGTAAAAGCCATACGATGATCTGCTTACCTTTTCTGCGCAAACTATGTCACTCCTACAAGTTCTTATTTACTATGTTTATTATGGGGTGTTAGCAGATATGACTGAAGGCGCCTTTTTATAAATATCAATAACTGCTGTTAGAGTTTCTAATACCATTTCGTCATTGGAAGTTCATTATTTACATCGCTGGCAAAAATAATCTGATGAAGATCAATAATCCCATTCATAAATGTTGCCGCACAGGAACATAAGAATAATTCCCACATGCGTGCAAATCGTTCATCAAACATTTCCACAACTTCCCTACGGTTTTTCCTGTCTGTGCCTGTTCAAGTGTGTCACTATCATTTTCAGCACTTTTTCATCGGTAGAAAACTTACCCATCTGCCCCAAAAAATGATTTAGTGCATGGGAACCTGCTTTTTGAAATTCACCACAAATTCCGGTTCGCCTTCCCCAATCTTATATTCGTCCTGACCGATCCTCACACAGAACGGGTATTGGTCAAAGTTCCCTAAAACGATGTTAAAATATTATCCGACATCTTTATTTCATCCTTTCTCTGATCAAAATATTGTTATCTTTCACAACGACAATTCCCGCTTATCTACACGCTGTTTTAAAACTAAAGCTAAAATGGCGGATAAAATTCTTGCAAAAACCGTGCTCCACCAGATCATGATCTGCCCGCCAAACAAAGGCGGTAAAATAAGCATCAACACCAGCATGAACAGCGGCTCTATGAATGTCAGGATATAAGAATAGGCACTCTTTTCCGTTGCATAAAAACTTGCTGTTGTTATCCGTAGAATCGCTACAAACGGTACGGAAACCAAAAAAACAGGCATGATCCTTGCAATCTCCGTATTTACTTCGCTCGATGCACCGAACAATATACCCAAGCTTCCTCTTGTCACGTACATAATGACGCAGCCAACAACAGACAACGCAAATGCAAATCCAAAAGCTAATTTGCGTACATATTTCAGATCACTCCAATTTTTTTCACCATAGCACTGACTGATCAACGGCTGGCTTCCGTCACCAACACCCTGTAAGATCAGATATATGATACAGATGACATATGCAATACACGCATACGTAGCGATTGCAGGTTCTCCGCCATAAGAAACGGAAAAACGATTAATGATAATCAGAGATATATTAGGCGACATCGCAAGCCCAAAAGGTGCAATCCCAATTTTAATTACGGAAGCCGATACCGCACCCATTTTTGAAAGAGGAATACTAAGTGTAAACTGCTTTTTCCTCAACAAATAAACCAATGCTATCAACATGGTAACGCCCTGTCCGATAATGGTAGCCCATGCCGCACCTGCAACCCCCTGTTCCAGCACCCATACAAACACATAATCCAAAATGATATTTGTAATAAATCCTGCAATCATGGAAACCATTGCATAAAAAGAACCTCCCTGATTACGGATAAAAGGAACCAGTCCCGTACCGATTACCTGTAGAGCTGCTCCTATAGCGATCACAGCAATATATTCTTCTCCCAAAGCAAGAAGCTGTCCGCTTGCCCCTAACAGCCTTAAAAGAGAGCCGTTTAAAAGGTAAATCGATAGTGTCAGTATCACACTGGCAATAATCAAAAGCCACATGGCACCCGCTGTAAATTCTTTTGCCTCGGCATCTTTCTTTTCCGCCTTATAGATTGAATAATAAATTGCGCCGCCCATGCCGATTCCGGTTCCCAACGCCTGAATGACAGCCACGATCGGATAAGCAATATTTACAGCAGAAAGTCCCAGATCACCGATACTGTTTCCGACAAAAAATCCATCTACAATCGTGTAAATCCCTGACAATGCAAAGGATAATACAGAAGGTATCACATATTTAAAAAAAGTTTTTACATCACGCATTTGTTTTATCGCTCCTTCCCGCCATCTCAAAAAGCACTACGAACATCGTCATGTTTTCATTAAGCTGTTCAATACGGTCAATCCCCATTTTTTCTGAAACAAACAGTTCTACTTTCCGCAGTCTGGAAATAATAACATCCGCATATTCCTGCCATACAGAATAGTATCTGTTTATCTGCTCCAGATAAGAAACGATATTGCTTATCATGGTATTCCTCCTTGCTTTTAGTCCTTATTTAATTCCTCAAACTTTTTAATGCCAAAAGTATAATAAACCCCAATAATCTTCCCATATTTTCCCCTTTCTGAATCCACTTAAATTCTCAAAGCTGATTTCTGCTCTAAAAATCAGAGAATAAGATAGAACTACAAATCTTCCAATCATAACCAATAAATTGTTCTCCCATCGCTCTTATTAGTATCTATATATACTATATTAGTACATAAAAATACATATGTCAAGGAATTTTCAATGTTTTTGATGTTTAAGTAGTGTTGCAGTTATCTGAGATTGTATGGAAAACCGAGAAGATGTTCGAACTACTCAATGGCATTTTCAGAAAATATTTTGATAAACAGACTGTATGCGCTTCACGCAAAAAAACAGACCCAAATCTTGTTTGAGTCTGCTTTCCATTTGTTAGTTGTATTTACGCTTTCTTGCCGCTTCGGATTTCTTTTTGCGTCTTACGCTGGGTTTCTCGTAATGCTCTCTCTTACGAATCTCCTGCTGAATACCGGCTTTCGCACAGCTTCTCTTAAAACGACGTAATGCACTATCCAAAGTCTCGTTTTCTTTTACGATTACGTTTGACATTCCCGCACCTGACCTCCCTTCAGTCCCCACAAGTTATCTCGACTGACCGGGTTATTCATACGCTAACGCGTTGTGTTCTCACACACAATATAAATTATACCACATTTTGGGTATCAGTCAACTATTATTTTCTCAAACCCTGCTGAACCTACTGCACCTGTTCCGCAAGCACCTTCGCGCACGCCACAATTGCATCCTCAATGCCGGCAGGATTCTTGCCGCCTGCCTGGGCCATATTGGGGCGTCCACCGCCGCCGCCGCCCACAAGCGCCGCGATTCCCTTAATCAGATTACCCGCATGGGCGCCTTTCGCCATCGCGCCCTCCGTGGCCATGGCGATCAGGTTCACCTTGCCCTCTTTCTCGGAGATCAGCACTACCACGCCATCCCCCAGCTTTTCCTTTAACTGGTCGCCCAGTTCGCGCAGGCCGTTCATATCCACACCGGCCACTTTGGAAGCTAACAGTTTAACACCTTTCACTTCCTGTACCTGATCCATCACATCACCCAGGGCATCCTTGGCCGCCTTACTCTTCAAGGCCTCATTCTCGCTCTGCAGGGCTTTCATCTCCGCCATCAGGTGTTCACAGCGCTCCACCAGATTCGCCGGATTGGTCTTTAAGGTTTTTGCCGCTTCATGTAACTGCTCTTCCAGATTCTGATAATAAGCCGTCACGTTACCACCGGTCACCGCCTCGATTCGGCGCACACCGGCTGCCACACCGGACTCAGACAGTATTTTAAAGGAACCGATACTTCCTGTATTCTTCACATGGGTACCACCGCACAGTTCACTGGAAAAGTCTCCCATCTGCACCACCCGCACCGTATCGCCGTATTTCTCGCCAAACAATGCCATCGCGCCAGATTTCTTGGCTTCCTCGATGGACATGATCTTGGTCTCCACCGCCAGGTTCTCTTCTATCTTCTCACTGACAATCTGCTCCACTTTGCGGATCTCATCCGCTGTCATCGCCGTTGGATGGGAGAAGTCAAAACGAGTCCGCTCCCCGTCCTGATAGGAACCAGCCTGCTCCACATGCGCACCCAGCACTTCCCGCAGAGCCTTCTGCAACAGATGGGTGGCACTGTGGTTCTTACAGGTGCTTGTCCGTCTTGTGGTATCCACAGACAGTGTGATCCGGTCGCCCTTCTTGATCATGCCGCGGGTAACCTTACCGATATGTCCTACCTTGCCGCCCAGGAGTTTGATCGTGCTCTCCACCTGAAACTCGCCGTCCGCGGTGGTGATCACACCGATATCACCTTCCTGACCGCCCATGGTGGCATAGAAAGGTGTCTGTTTGGCAATGATCGTGCCCACCTGTCCATCTGTCAGGGCATCCACAAGCTCCGTCTCCGTGGTAAGCACCGTCACCTCGGATTCACAGGTCAGATTGTCATATCCCACAAACTCTGTGGTGATGGCCGGATCGATGGATTCGTATACAGTCACATCCGCGCCCATATAGTTGGTCACTTTCCGGGCTTTTCTGGCCTTATCTTTCTGCTCCTGCATACAGGCTTTAAAGCCTTCCTCATCCACTGTCAGGCCCTTTTCCTCCAGAATCTCCCTGGTCAGATCCAGCGGGAACCCATAAGTATCATAGAGTTTGAACGCGTCCGCGCCGGCAAGTTCTTTCCTGCCCGCTTTGGCTGTCTGTTCCTCCATCTCATTTAAGATGGTAAGTCCCTGGTCAATGGTCTTATTAAACTTCTCCTCTTCCTGTGTCAGGGTATTAAAGATAAATTCCTTCTTTTCCTCCAGTTCCGGATACCCGTCCCTGGACCCCTCGATCACAGTCCCTGAAAGTTCCGCCAGAAACATCCTCTGCACGCCCAGTTTTCTTCCCTGACGCGCTGCCCGGCGGATAATACGGCGCAGCACATAACCTCTGCCCTCATTGGAAGGCATGATGCCGTCAGAGATCATAAAAGTGGCTGAACGGATATGATCCGTAATGATACGGATGGAAACGTCCGTCTCATAATCCTTCTTATATTCCACACCGGCAATCTCGCACACCTTTGTGCGCAGCGCCAGAACCGTATCCACATCGAAGATGGAGTCCACATCCTGCACCGCAGAAGCAAGCCTCTCCAGTCCCATGCCGGTATCGATATTTTTTTGTTGTAATTCCGTGTAATTTCCTTTGCCGTCATTGTCGAACTGGGTAAATACATTGTTCCAGATCTCCATATAGCGGTCGCAGTCGCAGCCTACCGTACAGCCCGGCTTGCCGCAGCCGTACTTCTCGCCCCGGTCATAATAGATCTCCGAGCAGGGGCCGCAGGGACCGGAACCATGCTCCCAGAAATTATCTTCCTTACCAAACCGGAAAATCCGCTCCGGTGCGATACCGATATCTTTATTCCAGATTTCAAACGCTTCCTCATCGTTCTCATAGATGGAAGGATAGAGTCTGTCCGCATCGAGTCCCACCACTTCTGTCAAGAACTCCCAGCTCCAGGCGATGGCCTCTTTCTTAAAATAATCCCCAAAGGAAAAATTTCCCAGCATTTCAAAAAAAGTACCGTGCCTTGCGGTCTTACCCACATTCTCCAGATCTCCTGTCCGGATACACTTCTGGCAGGTGGTCACCCGTCTTCTCGGCGGAATCTCCTGCCCTGTAAAATAAGGCTTTAAAGGCGCCATACCGGAATTGATCAACAGCAGGCTGTTGTCGTTGTGGGGCACCAGGGAAAAACTCTTCATCTTCAGGTGTTCCTTGCTCTCAAAAAATTCCAGGAACATCCTGCGCAGTTCATTTACACCATAGGGTTTCATCGTAGTCCTCGATCCTTTCTATCATAAAAGTAATTTGCTTCGCAAATAACTTTGCGAGATCCGCTTCGCGGCCTCGGATACGCGAAGGTTGTATAAAATAATCTATCCTCTTTCCGAACAAGACATCTAGAATGTAAATTTATCCGCAAAATAGGCTTCCAACTCTGCAATCGCCACTCTCTCCTGCTCCATGGAGTCACGGAATCTGACTGTCACGCAGTTGTCCGTCTCGGAATCGAAATCGTATGTAACGCAGAAAGGCGTACCGATCTCGTCCTGTCTGCGGTATCTCTTACCGATATTGCCCCTGTCGTCAAATTCGCAGTTATACTTCTTGGACAACTGGGCAAAAATCTTCTCCGCACCCTCATTTAACTTCTTGGAAAGAGGCAGGACACCAATCTTCACAGGCGCCAAAGCCGGATGGAAATGCAGTACGGTACGCACATCCCCCTCGCCAATCTCCTCCTCATCATAGGCGCCGCAGAGCACCGCCAGGAACAGTCTCTCCACACCCAGGGAAGGCTCGATGACATAGGGAATATATTTCTCATTCTTGGTATCGTCAAAGTAGGACATATCCTCGCCGGACACCGTCTGATGCTGTGTCAGGTCATAGTTGGTCCTGTCCGCAATGCCCCACAGTTCACCCCAGCCAAAGGGGAATAAAAACTCGATATCCGTGGTAGCCTTGGAGTAGAAGGAAAGTTCCTCCGGGTCATGGTCACGCACCCGCATCTCTTCTTCCTTCATGCCCAGACTCTTCAGGAAATCAATACAGTATTGTTTCCAGTATGCGAACCACTCCAGATCCGTATCCGGTTCACAGAAAAACTCCATCTCCATCTGCTCGAACTCACGCACACGGAAAATAAAGTTCCCGGGAGTGATCTCATTTCTGAAAGACTTACCCACCTGACAAATGCCGAAAGGAATCTTCTTGCGGGAAGTTCTCTGTACATTCTTAAAATTCACAAAAATACCCTGTGCCGTCTCCGGACGCAGATACACCGTGTTCTTCGCATCCTCTGTGACGCCCTGGAACGTCTTGAACATCAGGTTAAACTGTCTGATATCCGTAAAGTTATGTTTGCCGCAGGTAGGGCAGGGAATCTTATGTTCTTCGATAAAATCCTTCATCTGCTGCTGGCTCCAGCCATCCACGGAACTGTCCAGCGTCATGCCCTGTTCCGCCACAAAGTCCTCGATAATCTTATCCGCACGGAATCTCTCATGACATTCCCGGCAGTCCATGAGCGGGTCGGAGAAGCTGCCAAGATGCCCGGAAGCCACCCAGGTCTGCGGATTCATCAAAATCGCACAGTCAACACCCACATTGTAGGGGCTCTCCATGACAAATTTCTGCCACCACGCCTTCTTGATATTATTCTTCAGTTCCACACCCAGATTACCGAAATCCCAGGTATTGGCCAGGCCCCCGTAAATCTCAGAACCGGGATAAACAAATCCTCTGGCCTTAGATAAAGCTACGATTTTCTCCATTGTCTTTTCCATAACTGTTCCTCCTCATTTCTATAATATCATACCAACATAAACGACTCATACAGAGAATGCCGCTTCTCACACTATTGATAAACAATGTACGTGAGTGCGGACGCCTTCTCCTCCGGCGCCTGATCACGGATCAGCACACTCTTCTTACCGGCAAAGGATACCTCCTGCCCGCTGTCTGCACTCTGGTTGATGTAAAGTATCTTACCTTCCAGATTCACCAGAAGTTCTTCCCCCGATTTGGTCTCTATAACCAAAATCTTCTTTGCGTCCGCATCCTCCGTAAATCCCAGTTCTATCGGTTCCTTTTCTGGAGAGATGAACGCAACGCTGTCAAGATCATATCCCTCTTTTCTGGCTTCCTCTACGGTTCCCACGAACAACTGCCTGTAATTAAACGCACTGTAGTCCTCTGCCGTAGCATAATGAAACAGAATGGAAACCTCTCCGCCCTTTTCCTTCACCGATTCTAAATAAACGGACTCCGGATCATGCTCTGCGCAATACTCTTCCACCCGCTCTTCGGCAAGGCTCTTTAATCCCTCCAGATCATAATAGTCCTGCTCAAAACTCCCCACGATCTGGTGGCTGACTTCCCCTTCTTTTCCAAAAGACAGGGAACTCACCCCAGCTCCCTTTTCCTGGCTGCCGCAGCCGGCAAGAACCAGGACTGCCATCGCTAAGAGCATCACACCTCTTGCTTTTTTCATATCATTTCCTCTCTGACTGATCCTCTTCTTCACATACTGCCTTACATTATATTAAAGATTATCCACAATTTCAAGACTTTTAAACGACCGGTCCACGAAACGCTTCCTGTACGCATCCCCGATCCGTTTCAATTCCTCCAAAACCGGGGGGGTCACCGTAAAGGTATACAGCTTCTCAATCCCGGAAGACATGATGTAAGAGACCGCGTAACATGTGGATTCTTCCCATTCGCCCTCCGCCGGCATTCCGGGAAATTCCCCATTGATCACCATGGCTTTCATCTCAAATATGTACCGCACAAGCACATTGGGCAGTCCTTCATGCATCAATGCACGGAGGGATTGATAAAGGAGCTTCAGCATCTCTTTCTCATCGTTATTCTCCCTCGTATAGTAATCCATGACCTCCAGGAAATACATGCCGTAATAAGCGCTCTCATAATCTTCCCGCAGTCCCTCAAAATAATTGCTAATCGAGGCATCCGCAATGTTGTAGGATGTCCTGCCCACATATATCTTAAATACGCCGAAAGAGAAAGGGTTGGTTGCCGCTAAAAGTCTGCTGTTAGGCTTTCTGGCACCTCTGGCAAATGCCGCTATCTTCCCCCTCTCCCTCGTCAAAAGGACTACTCTTCTATCATAATCGTTAACCGGTTCAGCCTTTATAATCATTCCCGTAATCTCTGTGATCTCCTGCATGAGAATGTTCCTCTGCTTCCTCCTTGTCCTGTTCTTCGTCCCTTGCCGCGTTTTTATAGGCCAGGAAATCATCAATCTTGCCCGTGGCCATAAACTGCTCCCAGTAATTTATCTGCTTCATCTTACGCCCCCTGATCCTTTCATTCCCTTTCCCAGATTAGGGTTCGCAGATTTGCCCTTTTCTATTCTGTTACTTTTGGATCATAGCCGAAATTCTTCAGCAGGAAATCGCTGTCCCGCCAGTCTTTCTTGACTTTCACCCAGAGTTTCAGATTGACCTGTCGCTCCACCAGTTCCTCGATGTCCGGGCGCGCCATGGATCCAATCTTTTTGAGCATGCTGCCCTGTTTGCCGATGATGATACCCTTATGGGAATCCCGCTCACAGACAATGGTGGCCTCGATATCCACAATCCGCTTCCTGTATTTCATCTGCTCGATGGTGACCGCAATGCCGTGGGGGATTTCCTCTTCCAGACACTTAAGCGCCTTCTCCCGGATCAGTTCCGCCACAATCTGACGCATGGGCTGATCGGTCACCGTATCCTCATCGTAGAAAGGCTCCCCGTAAGGCAGATATTTCATGATGCACTTAAGCAGCACCTCCATGCCGTCTTTCTTTAAAGCCGATACCGGCACAATCTCCGCGAAATCCAGTTCTTTGCGGTAGGCATCGATATAAGTCAATATCAGTTCCTTTTTCACCGTATCAATCTTATTGATGACCAGGATGACCGGCGTATTCGTCTTCTTTAACTGTTCAATGATATGCCGCTCCCCTGCCCCGATATAGTCGCTGGGTTCCACCAGCCACAGGATCACATCCACCTCCGAAAGCGTCCTCTGGGCCACATTCACCATATAGTCTCCCAGCTTGTTCTTCGCCTTATGAATCCCCGGCGTATCCAGGAACACAATCTGTCCTTCCTCGGAAGTATACACTGTTTGAATGCGGTTTCTGGTAGTCTGCGGCTTGTTGCTGGTGATGGCAATCTTCTGCCCGATCAGGGTATTCATCAGGGTGGACTTACCAACATTAGGTCTGCCGATCAGTGTCGCAAAACCGGATTTGAATTGTTTATTCTCCATCTTTTTCTTCCTGTTCTTTATCTTTCTTTCTGCTAAAATGCTTTGCGCCTTTCCTTTCATTCTGTCCCGTTTCTTCGGATTTGTCTCTCCTGTTCCGGATCATATGACGTATCTGGCGAATGATCACTACTGCCACAATGATAATGACTGCCCACAATACAAGATAGGGCGTGTTGATCAAAAATCCGATGCAGAAATTACGGATGCCATGCCCGATATTTTCCAGGCTGTTAATAAAGCCATTCCCGATCTCCTGCCAGACGCTGATATCCTGAGGCGGCGTATATTTCTTCACTTCGCGGATTCCCAGATAAACTGTACTGTAATCTATCTTATTGTCATAAGTGCGCAGCTGGGACTCCATGCTCTCGATCTGATAACGCACTTCCCCAAGCCGGCTCTCAATGGTGATAAGGTCTTCCACTGTCTGTGCCTGCTCCAGTAACTCAATCAGCCTTTCCTGTTCCGAGACCAGCACCCGCTTGTGGCTGTCCAAATCCACATACTGTAAGGTTACATCCTCCACCCGCTCAGACTGGCTTATCACATTGGACTGCTCTCCCACCTGGGCTAAAAAGCTGTCCAGTTTTTCCTGGGGAACGCGGGCCGTCATGCTGGCGCCCCGAAGATCCTCCGACCTGCCCTCATAACTATAACTACTGTTATTATAAATGGATATCTCTTCTATGTAACCGCCCAGCTGTTCCACCTGCGCCTGCAGGGCAGGCACCAGGATATCGAACTGCTCCGTCTCGGTATTGATATCCACGGTCTTGATCAGCTTGCGCTGTGTGGCCGCTTCGGTCACTTCCACCGCGTTCTCATTCTGAATGCCTTCCTCCTGATAGGCCATATCATAGGTCATGCCTGCGCCGCCGTCATATTCTTCCGCATACTCATACGCAGCCGCCGGCGCTGCCGTGTCTACGGCTGCATAGGATTCCGCGCTCTTGGCAGCGCCCCCTGAATAACTCAGGTTGCCGGAACCGCCGCAGGCAGTAAGGATCGCCGCACACACAAGTGCTGTCAGCATCACCTGCCCTGTTCTTCTCCATTTTCTCTTTTTCATAATCTTCTCCCCTTTCTGACTGCTTTAGTGAAATAAATACTCTATCTTCTCAAACAGTTTCTCCTGCTCCTTGATCTTCTCTTCATTGCCTACCACACAAAGACACTCATCTTCCATGAATGCCCGGATATAGCCGGCCAGGCCGCGTATGGTATCCGCGTCTGTAGCTAACAGTTCGTCACGCTCCCTCTGCACCCGTTCAAAATCATAGTGCGTCAGATATCCGCCCAGGGAATAATTACCCTTGGCTGACGGGGTCAGCGGCATATCCATCTCGCTGATGGCACCGATGATATATTGGGTCATGGTACGTTCATCGGCCTCATAATGTTCAATATAATCCGCCGCCTTCTCGTAGACCTCAATGGTCTTTTCCAGATTGGGATCCCGATAAGAGACAAAATAACTCTCGCCGCTCTTGCCAAACTGGCACATGCAGCCATAAGCGCCGCCCTTGACACGCACCTGTGTCCAGAGATAATCATATCCCATCATCACCCGCAGCACTTTCAGCGCCCCCGTATAGGGCAGTCCTTTCTTTACAAAATTGCCGGCCCGGCATACATACTGGATCTGGGCCGAGGACATCAGGCCCTCATTTTTCTTTACCGGTTTCGGCTCATATCCCTTCGTATCGATCGGTTCCGTATAAAGTTTGGCTTTCAGGCCCTCTATCAATCCCTCTATCCCTGATAAGCCTTCCGGCTGCGCCGTATAATCCACCATCAGATTCTCCGGCCGGAAAATGCAGCGCACCACCTTCTGCATGTTGGCCGCCAGGTCGTCTTTGTGCTTATCAAAATCTTTTTCCAGACTTTCCAACAAACGATAAAATGCCATGCCGTTGACATGATCCATGATCATCGCGGGTTTCGACAGATAGGACAGCGCCTGCCCGGCCGCCAGAGAATGGCCGGCGGACATCATCTGTGCCTGTTTATCGGAGCGGCTCTCCGCCACCAGTTCATAAAGCCTCTTTTTATCTGTATAGACCGATTCGGTCAATATCTCTTCCACCAACGCAAAAGCCTGGGGCAGATTTTCATATAAAGTTTTTACTTTCAGATCAAAGGTGACTTTATACTGCGATAAATCCCTGGCGTCCGTAAAGGTATTCACAGCCGGTGAAATGCCGCCCGTCTGGAGATTGATCTCGCTGTAGAGTTCGCTGTACGAATGCCTGCTGGTATCCACCAGACCGATCATGGCCCGCAAAAGCCCTACATAAGGGAACAATTCCTCCGGCACCTGCCCCAGATCAAACAAAAACCGCAGGTAACCGATGCCATTGGTATAGATATCATGGTAAAGAAGCAGGGTGTCCCCCACCTTTTTCTCTTCATTACAGTAAGGCAGTGCCTCCTTTTTCATGTCCGCCCTGGTCAACAGGGGAATCTTCTCCAGGTCTTCCTTTGCGCTGGGCTCTTCCTGGTAGCGTTTCAAAGCCTCCGTGTCCGCAACGATCTGTGCAATCTCCTCCTTGCTCATGGCCGCCTTCTTCCCGGCCAAAGAAGCCGCAAGCGCCTTCTCTTTCTGACCGGTAAGTCCCTTCACGGGCTTTACCACTACCACGCTCTTATGGGTGTTGTCCAACAGACATCTGGTGATCATATCCTCATAGAAGGAAGTGTCCACCTCTTTCTTTAAGGCCTTATACGTATCTGCCAGTTCCAGATACACAAAGGGTCTGCTGTCATCATACAGCCAGGTCTCACACATCTGAAGACCATACATGAGCCCCTTGGGATAGGAACCAAAATCTGCTTCCCGGTATTTAAATTCATCATGATTGATCGCCGCCGCCAAAGCCTTCTTATCCACGCCATTTTCTACAAGCTTTTGCAGAGTCTCTTCAATAATGCTGACAAACTTCTCCTGCTGCGATGCCTCCGCATTCTTGGCTACAATCGAGAAGAAAGGCTGTCTGATATCCACCTCGTAAATACAGCTGATATCCGTGCCGATACCGGCATCCAGCAGCGCCTGCTTGACCGGTGCGCCGGGGGCCGATGCCACCGCATCGATCAGCGCCTGGAAACCAAAGTTTGCTTTCCGGTCCAGATCCTCTCCCAGGGACACATTGTAAGACAGGTAGGTATTAGAAGCCTCCGATTCGCTCTCCATGATCGGATAGGACTTCTCCACGGTCACGGTCTGCCCAAAAGGCGTCTCCACAGACGGTTCCGAATCCACGCTGAGAGCCTCATATTCCGACAGATAGGCCTCATCGATATACTGTAACTTCTCCGCCATATCCATATCCCCATACAGATAAATATAACTGTTGGAGGGATGATAATATTTCTGGTGAAAGGCAAGGAATTCCTCATAAGTCAATTCCGGGATCACGTCAGGGTCGCCGCCGGATTCCACGCCATAAGGGGTGTGGGGATACAGGGAATTCATGATCTCCCGGTAAAGCACATCGTCCGGTGAGGAGAAGGCCCCTTTCATCTCATTGTAGACCACCCCATTGATGGTCAGATCATCTTCCGCAGATTCCAGTTCATAGTGCCATCCTTCCTGCTTGAAGATTTTTTCCTCATGATAAATATTGGGATGAAACACCGCATCCAGATACACATCCATCAGATTCTGGAAATCCTTATCATTACAGCTGGCCACAGGATACACCGTCTTATCCGGATAAGTCATGGCATTTAAGAAGGTGTTGAGGGATCCCTTTGCCAGTTCAATAAAAGGATCCTTGACCGGGAACTTATCCGAGCCGCAAAGCACCGTATGCTCAATGATATGTGCCACACCGGTACTGTCCCTGGGCGGTGTGCGGAATCCAATATAGAATACTTTATTATCATCATCATTCGACAAAAGCGCCACCCGCGCGCCTGTTTTATTGTGTTTTAGCAGATATCCCTTAGAGTTGATGTCTTTGATATCGCACTGCATAAGGACTGTATAAGCCTGTAACTGTTCTAACTGCATTTTCGGAAACTCCTTTCAAACTGACTTCTGAAGGTTTCTGGCCCGACACATACTGACAGGAATCCCAGAAGTACTTTTCACATTTTTATAAGTATACCACTCCTGCTAAAATTTAGTAAAGAAAAACTAAAAGGACAGGCAAAAACTTAAGTTTTGTTTTCACCTGTCCAGTGTAAAAGGGGAATTTTACGGTGTTAGTGTACCAGAAAAAATTGTCAAACACAAGAGCATTTTGTAGAAATTATGTTGTAATTTATCGCGTAAACTGACAAGTCCTTATCTACACGCTGAAGGACATCAGAGCCAGCTTGGATAAGATCAACTCCTGTACCACCACGCCTGCCGCCTTCTTCTGCGCCAGATTCATCGATACGAACTCATTTAACTTCATGACCTTACTCTGGTAACCGGTCTTTGTCTTACCCAAAAAGCCTTTCTTCTCCTCCAGTATGCTGATCTTCACCCGCGCCTTCAACTGCATATAAGTCCGGTAGGAAAACTGATCCTCCGTCATATAGTAGAGCTGGCTCTCCAGCGTGGTCTCCGGATCGGTGTCCTTGAAAATATAGTGTTCCACAATACTCTTATATTTGAAATTCACCATCTCATCCTGCAAGATTTCCGTATAATTTAACTTGGCGCCCAGATAAATGGAACCCGTATCCTGCATAAAATATTTAAAATCCCTGTTCTGCCCTTCCACGTATCCACCGCCTTATCTAAAAAGTAACTTCAAGTTTCAATCGCCTCAATCTTATCGCCGCTCACACGGATGGCATCCTCGATGGACTTCCTGCTAAAACCGGTCTCCGTCATCAATTCCTCCACCGTCACCTTTCTGCGAAGTTCCTCCTGCAGCGCATTCGCCGCGTCCGCCACCTTATTGACTTTGTCGGCAATCTTCTTGTCTTTCTTCTCCTCCGCCGCATTTTCGGCAATAAAATCTTCCATGGCATCCATGATCAGCCTGGCCAGCATCCCCTGAACCTCTGAAGCATGCTCCAATGCCCCCAGCATGGTCACACCCAGGGAAAGCGCCACATTGCCCTCCCCGATCAGATCTTCCAGATATACGCCCTGTCCGGCATAGAGTTTGGCAATCTCCGCCACTTCCGGAAGGAATATCTCCGTCAGCCTGTTGACTGCATCCAGATCCCCGGCCATGGCTGAGAGTGTCACAGCCTCCCGCTCTCCCTCGGAGATTTCAGCATATGCGTTGAGTGATTCCAGATAGGAAGCCAGATAATCCTTCTCCTCATCCCGCAGATATTCCTCGTAATCCACCGGTTCGCCGATGCCGATCTTTTTCTGCCGCAGATACTGGTAGACCATCTCCATCTGCTCTGCCGAGAGGGCTAACGGCGCAAACGCCTCCTCCACCTCCGCCTCTGAAATACAGTTATTCTGTGTTTTGGCCTTCTGTCTGACTTCCTCTAATGTTTTGGCAAACTGAACTTCTCTGTCCATATAGGGTTCCTTTTCTTTTTATTATTCTGTCAGCTTCTCTTAATATGGGTATGGGTATACAGATGTTCCTCACAGTATTCATAATTGCCGTCACACTTGGAACAGAACCGAAACTGCATCTGCGGACTGTCCACTTCCGTCCGGCCGCAGATGGCACACTTATGTTTGGTGATCCCGGTATTTCTTCTCACATCCCGCTTAAATTCCTGCCGCCTGTGAATCTGCTTGGGATTCAAATGCATCATATTCCTGGAGGTAAAGAAAAATACCACAAAATTGAAAAGCGATGCCGCAATGGCAAACTTATAATACACACTGCTCCCCAAAAACTCAACGCCCAGCATGATGGCATAAATGACTCCCAGCCATTTTACCTTAATCGGAATAATGAACATCAGGAGCACCTGTGCCTCCGGGAAGGTTGCCGCAAACGCCAAGAAAATTGACATATTGATATAATAAGTGCTAAAAGCAATGGAAATCATATAAAAGAACACTTCTGGACTGTACTTCGCAATCGTATCCGCCTGGAAGAGATAACAAAACGCCATCAGCAAAAAGCTTCCCAGGATGGTAAATAACATCCCCTGAAAGAGATAAACATTATAGCGATAAGTCCCCCAGGTTCGTTCCAGGGATGTGCCTATGGAGCAGTAAAAATACAGCATGATCAATGTCAGAAAAAGTCCCCCGCTGCCCGGCGGCGGAACCAGAATCCATGTGACAAGCCGCCAGATCTGCCCGTGCAGGATTGCATAGGGATTCAGTGTCAGAAACGATAACAATGTATTACTCCTGTCCATCATCTGTAAAAGATAGCCCACACCATAACACAAGACAAGAATGAAGGAAAGATTCTTTATGGCATATTTTCCAAATTTCCGTTCAAAAGGACTCATAACAAGCACACTCCCACTGTCTGATACTTTACATTGCCGGCAGGATGACCGCGCATTTTCCCAATCCTCCGGCCAGCATGTATTTTCCCCGCTGAAACTGAATACATTTTATCATCCCTTATTTTAAATGTAAACGGCACAGTACGTAAAAACTGAGAAGTCATAAAAATTTTATAAATCACTCCCGAAAACTTCATTTTTTTCTAAGAATTGGACAATTGCATTTTGACAGACTGTGTCGTATAATGACAGCGTGTGCCAAATCATATAATAAATAGGTACAAATAGATTTTAAAGGAGTGAGTACGAGAAATGAGTGAAATGCAATATACGCTTGGCATCGACATCGGTTCCACCACGGTCAAGATCGCCATTCTGGATGACAGGCATCAGATACTCTTTTCCGACTATCAACGGCATTTTGCCAATATAAAGGAGACACTCTCCGACCTGCTTTCCAAAGCTTATGATAAACTGGGCAACCTGACGGTGCATCCCATGATCACCGGTTCCGGCGGCCTTACCCTGGCCAATCATTTACAGGTTCCCTTCGTTCAGGAAGTCATCGCGGTGTCCACTTCCTTGCAGACCTTTGCCCCCGTCACCGATGTGGCGATTGAATTAGGCGGCGAGGACGCCAAGATCATCTATTTTGAGGGCGGCAATGTGGAACAGCGTATGAACGGCATCTGTGCCGGCGGCACAGGTTCCTTTATCGACCAGATGGCCTCCCTCTTACAGACGGACGCCGCTGGCCTTAACACCTATGCCAGGAACTATCATTCCCTCTACACCATCGCCGCCAGATGCGGTGTGTTTGCCAAATCCGACATCCAGCCCCTGATCAATGAGGGGGCTACCAAGGAGGATCTGTCGGCTTCCATTTTTCAGGCTGTGGTCAACCAGACTATCAGCGGCCTGGCCTGCGGCAAACCGATCCGGGGGCACGTAGCTTTCCTGGGCGGCCCGCTGCATTTCTTATCCGAATTAAAGCAGTCCTTTATCCGCACCTTAAAGCTGGACGAGGAGCACATCATCGATATGGACAATTCCCATCTTTTCGCCGCCATCGGCTCCGCCCTGAACGCAAAGGAAGAGACTTTTTATACCATGGAAGAGATGACGGGGAAACTCTCCGGCGATATTAAAATGGACTTTGAGGTGGAGCGCATGGAGCCGCTGTTTGCCTCCCAGAATGAATATGATGCTTTCTGTGAAAGGCATAATACCCACCATGTGACCACCGGAGACCTGTCCACCTATCAGGGTAACTGCTTCCTGGGGATTGACGCCGGCTCCACCACTACCAAGGTGGCGCTTGTGGGCGAGGACGGCTCTCTGCTCTATTCTTTCTACAGCAGCAACGATGGCAGCCCCTTAAAGACCGCCATCCGCTCTCTCAAGGAAATCTACCGTCTGCTCCCGGCGGGTGTCAAAATTGTCCGTTCCTGTTCCACCGGCTACGGTGAAGCGCTGATGAAGGCCGCCTTCTTACTGGATGACGGCGAGGTGGAGACCGTGGCGCACTACAATGCCGCTGCTTTCTTCAACCCGGATGTGGACTGCATCCTGGACATCGGCGGTCAGGACATGAAATGCATTAAGATCAAGAACCAGACCGTGGACAGCGTACAGCTGAACGAAGCCTGTTCTTCGGGCTGTGGTTCCTTTATTGAAACCTTTGCCAAGTCCCTGAATTATGGCGTGGAGGAGTTTGCCCGGACAGCGCTGTTTGCCGAGCATCCCATAGACCTTGGCACCCGCTGTACGGTATTTATGAACTCCAAGGTCAAGCAGGCCCAGAAAGAAGGGGCTTCCGTCTCCGATATTTCTGCCGGGCTTGCCTATTCCGTCATCAAAAACGCTTTGTTTAAGGTTATCAAAGTGTCCGATGCCTCGGAACTTGGCCGCCACATTGTGGTACAGGGCGGTACTTTTTACAATGATGCCGTGCTCAGAAGTTTCGAGAAGATTGCAAATTGTGAGGCCATCCGCCCGGATATTGCCGGCATCATGGGAGCCTTTGGCGCGGCACTGATCGCCAGGGAACACTACCAGGACGGTTATGCCACTTCCATGCTGAATTTGGAGCAGATCACCAATCTGCAATTTGAGACCAGTATGGCCAAGTGTAAGGGCTGCACCAACAGCTGTCGTCTTACAATCAACAAGTTTACGGGGGGGCGCCAATATATTTCCGGAAACCGCTGTGAACGCGGGCTGGGCAAATCCAAAAAGGAAAACGGTGTTCCCAACCTCTATGATTATAAGCTGAAAAGGCTCTTCTCCTACGAGCCGCTGCCTGCTGACGAAGCGAAGCGCGGCACAGTGGGGATTCCCAGAGTCTTAAACATGTATGAAAACTATCCTTTCTGGTTTACGTTCTTTACGAAGCTAGGGTATCGGGTGATACTCTCCCCCACCTCCAACCGTAAGATTTATGAGTTGGGAATCGAATCCATCCCCAGCGAGTCGGAATGTTATCCGGCCAAACTGGCACATGGGCACATCTCCTGGCTCATCAATCAGAAGGTGGATTTCATCTTCTATCCCGCTCTCTTTTATGAGCGCGATGAGTTCCATGAGGCCAACAACCACTATAACTGCCCCATTGTCACCTCTTATTCCGAAAACATCAAGAATAATGTGGAAGAGATTGGACGCGGGGAAGTTATGTTCCGCAACCCCTTTATGTCCTTTGAGAGTCTGCACACGGTAACCTCTGCCCTGACCAAAGAATTTCAGGATCTGCCCGTCACGGAAGTGATGAACGCCGCAGAAGCCGCCTGGGAAGAACTGGCGGCTGCCCGTCAGGATATGCGTAACAAAGGCGAAGAAGTCCTGCGTTATATGGAGACCAACCATGTCCGCGGCATCGTGCTGGCAGGCCGCCCTTATCATATTGATCCGGAGATCAACCACGGCATCCCGGAACTGATCACTTCCTATGACATCGCTGTGTTGACGGAAGACTCTGTGTCTCATCTGGCACAGCCGGAGCGTCCGCTGATCGTCTCTGACCAGTGGATGTACCACTCCAGGCTCTATGCCGCCGCCAGCTTCGTGAAAACCCGCGATGACCTGGATCTGATTCAGCTGAACTCCTTCGGCTGCGGCCTGGATGCCGTGACCACAGACCAGGTTAACGATATCCTCTCCGGTTCCGATAAGATTTATACCTGTCTGAAAATTGACGAGGTCAACAATCTGGGCGCCGCCAGAATCCGCATCCGTTCTCTGCTCTCTGCCATCAAGGTCAGGGAACAGAAACACAAAGAACGGGTCATCCGTTCCAGCGCCATCCATAAAGTGGCCTTCACGGAGGAAATGCGCAAAGAATATACCATTCTTTGTCCCCAGATGTCTCCCATTCATTTTGAGATCATCGAGGCAGCTTTCCAGGCCTGCGGCTATCATTTTGAGGTGCTTGCCAATGACAACCGCCACGCTGTGGATGTGGGATTGAAATATGTAAATAATGACGCCTGTTATCCTTCCCTGATCGTGGTGGGACAGATTATGGATGCCCTGCTCTCCGGCAGATATGACCTCGACAAAGTGGCCATCATCATGAGCCAGACCGGCGGCGGGTGCCGTGCTACCAACTATGTGGGCTTTATCAGACGCGCCCTGGAGAAGGCAGGTATGCCGCAGATTCCTGTCATTTCCCTAAACCTTGCCGGCATCGAGAGCAACCCAGGATTCCATTTAAATGGGGAACTATTGATGCGCGCTGCATACGGTGCCCTGTTCGGGGATATTTTCATGCGCTGCGTCTATCGTATGCGCCCCTATGAAACTACGCCCGGTTCTGTAGATGCCCTGCATGCCAAGTGGGCGGACAGATGCCGCCAGTTCGTGTCAAGGAAGCATCTGAATTACTTTACTTTCCAAAAAATGTGCAGACAGATCATCCGGGAGTTTGACGCCATACCCATCGATGAAAACCTGCGCAAACCGCGGGTGGGCATCGTGGGCGAAATCCTTGTCAAGTTTGCGCCTGCCGCCAACAATCATCTGGTGGAACTATTGGAATCCGAAGGCGCGGAGGCCGTGGTGCCGGATCTTCTGGACTTTATGCTCTACTGCTTCTATAACCAGATTTATAAGGCCGAGTATCTGGGCACTTCCAGAAAAGCCGCCCTGCTTTCCAGAATGGGGATCTGGGCCCTGGAGAGGATGCGCGGACAGGCCGCCAGGGAATTTAAGAAGAGCAGACATTTTACGCCGCCTGTGAGTATCTATACACTGGTGGATTATGCCCGCCCCATCGTCAATATCGGCAACCAGACCGGAGAAGGGTGGTTTTTGACCGGCGAGATGGTGGAACTCATCCACAGCGGTGTCAACAATATCGTCTGTACCCAGCCTTTCGGCTGTCTGCCCAATCATGTGGTGGGCAAAGGTGTGATCAAGGAACTGCGGTCCCGTTTCCCCAGTTCTAACATCGTAGCCATCGATTACGATCCCGGTGCCAGCGAAGTGAACCAGCTGAACCGCATCAAGCTGATGCTGTCCACCGCACAGAAAAATTTAAAAAGAGAAAAAGAAGTTTAAAAGATACCAACAACGGATGCCTGACATCCTTACATGAACAAACCCCGGCATGTCAACCTTATGCCGGGGTATCTTATTCCCATCAAATTCACGGAGTCATCTCCAAAAAATTAACTTTTATCACATTTGTTTTCTCACAACCAGATACTCATTGTCCAGCTGGTAGAATGCGCAGTTGAAATTACCACCACTTAAAAAATGGCTCATGTCATCCTCGTCCAGATCTACCATACAAACATAACACTCGTAATCCTCATCATACTGATAATTACTGCATGTATCGCACATGCTCACGTTCTGATTCCTCCCGTCCTGCTATTCGTTCCGATTACCGCTCCCTAATAAAACGTCCTGTCCACTTTGCGGTTGATAAAGCGGATTTTTCCTTTTATCTCCTCTGCCAGATCCTGGATGGCCTCATCCGCCGCCTCTTTTTGCAGCTGGTTGACACAGAACACGCAGGTGCCAAACTTATCGCTGGAAAACAGCTTCGGCTTCTCCCACTTGACAAAATAAGATACTCTGTGCTTTAAGAGCACTTTCTCAATCTTTTCCTTAGTAGCCAAATCCGTTACCTGACACCACTCCAGTTCATTATGTACTTTCACTTTCTGATATGCTGTCTCCATAATACATCAATCCCCCTGAGAAAATCCTCCCTGTCCGATATGCAGCCCTGTATCCGGCCTGCATATAACAGTACATACATTTAAATTATAAAGCAAACCGCGGGATTATGCAAACCCTTTTCTGCCTTCGTCAATCATTCGTTTATCGTTCCCCACTCATCTGGAACAGCCGCATCTTGCGCGACTTATCTGTTTATGATATATTCTATAATATATTATTATCAGATTATAAAATTTAATGATTTACAATCAGAAAGATGAGGTTTCCTATGCCTATTAAAATCGCAGACTCTTTACCGGCAACTACAGTGCTTGAAAATGAAAATATATTTGTGATGACGGAATTTCGCGCCATGCACCAGGATATCCGTCCGCTCAATGTGTTAATCCTGAATCTGATGCCCACCAAGGTCGTGACGGAAACACAGCTTCTGCGCAAACTTTCCAATACGCCCCTACAGGTAAACGTGGAGTTTTTGCAGACGGCCAGCTACACACCACAGCATACGGATTCTAACCATATGGAATCCTTTTACACCACTTTTGACCAGATCAAAGACCGGAATTTCGATGGCATGATCATCACCGGTGCGCCGCTCGATTATGTGCGATTTGAGAAGGTGGACTACTGGGATGAAATCTGTACCATCATGGAATGGGGCAAGAAACATGTACACTGTACCCTGCACCTGTGCTGGGGCGCTTTCGCCGCCCTGTACTATTTCTATGGACTGGAACGGGATGACCTGCCGGAAAAACTTTCCGGTGTATATGCACACAAAATCGTCAAAAGAACTTCCCCGCTCTTCCGGGGCTTCGATGACATCTTCTATGCCCCGCAGTCCCGCGCCATGGGCATTGAAGCGTCACAGATTGCCTCCGTGCCGGACTTAGAACTGATGGCAATCTCCGATGAGGCCGGCGTCACCATCGTCAAGACGACTGACAGCAGGCATTTCTTCGTGACCTGCCACCCGGAATACGATTCCGATACCCTGGCCCAGGAATATTTCCGGGATCTGAACAAAGGCATGAACCCCAAGGTGCCTGCCAACTATTTCCCGGACGATGATCCCACCAAAACACCAATCGTCAACTGGCGTTCCACCGGGCAGTTGCTCTATTCCAACTGGCTCAACTACTACGTCTATCAGACCACACCGTATGACCTGCGGAACATATAAGAAACTTTAAAAGGGCTGTCACTCTCGACAGCCCCTTTTCTAATCATTCAAATATTCTTCCAGGAACTCTTCTTCCGACATAATCCGCACCCCCAGTTCCTTGGCCTTCTTATTTTTGGAAGACTGGGAGGTGGTATCGTTATTGATCAGGCCGGTGGTCTTACCGGTCACACTGCCGGTCACTTTGCCGCCCTTTTTCTCAATCTCCTCTTTTAACTGATTCCGGTTCTCATAATGCGTCAGGCTGCCTGTGATCACAAAATTCATGCCTGCAAGTGTCTGCGCACCCTCCTCTATCGCTTCCACGGCAATGTTTAATTCCGGCAAGAGGCGATCCAGCTGTTCCTTGTTCTTCTCCTCGTCAAAGAAAGCCCGGACACTTAAGGCTATCACTTCGCCGATACCATCAATCTCCGCCAGTTCTTCCAGAGTCGCGCTGCGAAGCGATGCCAGATCATACTGGAAATATCTGCACAGCATCTTAGCATTGGCCACACCGATATTTTCAATTCCAAGACCATAAATCAATCTGGGAAGTGTGGTATTTCGCGCCCGCTCCAGACTCTCCAGCAGATTCCGGTAAGACTTTTCCCCAAAACCGTCCATCTGGGTAATCTCTTCCTCATAGCGGGAAAGTTTGAACAAATCTGCGAATTCGTGTAAGAACCCCCTGGCCAGGAATTTTTCCAGAGTTGACTCCGACAGACCGTCCACATTCAAGGCATCCCTGCTCACAAAAAGAGTAAAGGCCTTGATCTTCTTGGCATCACAGTCAGGATTGAGACAATAGAGGGACTGCACCTCATTCACCTGTTTGATCTGGGTCGGCTGTCCGCAGACCGGACATTTATCCGGTATCTCAAGATTATCACTCCCCGTCAGGTTCTCCGCAATCTGGGGAATGATCATGTTGGCTTTATAGACTGTGATCCTATCTCCTATTCCCAGCTTTAATCCCCGCAGAATACTGATATTATGCACAGAAGCCCGGCTCACGGTGGTTCCTTCCAGTTCCACCGGCTCAAATATGGCCACCGGGTTGATCAGGCCTGTGCGGCTGGCACTCCACTCTATCTCCTGCAGGGTGGTCTCCCGCAGTTCATCCGCCCATTTAAAAGCAATAGAATCCCTGGGGAACTTGGCTGTCCGGCCAAGGGAACGCCCATAGGCCATATCCTCATAAGTCAGCACCAGACCATCTGATGGTATGTCATAGTCCGCTATCTTCTGCTCAAAATAGGAAACCGCCTCCAAGATCGTTTCCGGATCTGTCATACGATATTCCACCACATCAAATCCCTGTCTGTTCAAAAAGGCAAACTGCGCCTCTCTGGAATCCTGAAAGTCCTCGTCCTGCGCCTTTACCAGCTGAAATGCATAAAAACGCACATTTCGGCCCGCCGTGATCTCATTGTTGAGCTGTCTGACGCTTCCGCTGCATAGATTACGCGGGTTCTTGTATTTGGCATCCACGTCCTCAATCTCACTGTTAATCTTCTCAAAGTCACTATACGAAATGACAGCCTCTCCCCGCAGGATCAACTCTCCCTGATAGGGAATGGAGACCGGCAGATTCCGGAAGACTCTGGCGTTGTTGGTGATAACCTCTCCCACCTCGCCATTGCCCCTGGTAACTGCCTTGACCAGCCTGCCGCCTGTATAGGTCAGTACAATCGTTAAGCCGTCCAGCTTCCAGGATAACAATCCCTGCCTGCCATTCAGCCAGCTTTGCAGTTCTTCCCTGCTCTTGGTCTTGGCCAGGGACAGCATGGGCGTCTCATGCCTCTCCTTGGGCAGTTCTTCCACCGCCTCATATCCCACTTTGACTGTGGGGCTGTCTGTTAATATTACACTCGTTATCTTTTCTAGTTCCGTCAGTTCATCGTATAACCTGTCATACTCGTAATTGGACATAATCTCCGTATCCTGCGCATAATAGGCCTTCGATGCCTCATTTAACAGGGATACCAGTTCCCGCATACGTTCCATAGATTTCTCTTCCATCACACTGTCCTACCGCCATTCTTACATATGCAAACCGCACTGTCTGTAAAGTGCGGTTCTCTCTGTATCTGTAATCTCCCGGTACTCCCCGGGTTTCAGTTTTCCCAGTTCTATATTCATCACCCGGACTCTCTTTAATCCGGTCACCCTGTACCCCTGCGCCTGGCACATACGGCGAATCTGTCTGTTGAGCCCCTGTGTCAATATCATGCGCAGGGTTTTAGACCCAATCTGCTCTATCCTGCAGGGTCTGGTGGTCGTTTTTAACTCCTCCAAATACACACCCCTGCGCATATTCTCCAGGGCTTCTTCTTTCCACACCCGGTCGGATTTCACAAGATACTCTTTCTCATGTCCGTTACGGCCCCGCATCATGGCATCGATCAGGCCGCCGTCATTGGTCATCAAGAGCAGCCCTTCCGAATCCCGGTCAAGGCGCCCCGCATAGGTCAGACGTACCGGATATTTCAACGCCTGCACCACAGTCTTCTCCGCATGGACATCCCGCTCGGTACAGGTGACGCCCACCGGTTTATAGTAAGCAAGTATCACCTTTTGATCGGGTGCTGACACCACCTTTCCACGCACAGTCACCTGGTCATTGTCGGTCACCTTCCTGCCCGGCTCCGCCATCTCACCATTGACCGTCACCAAACCCTGTTCGATCAGCTTGTCCGCATCTCTTCTGGAGCACACTCCGCAGGAAGCCAGATATCGGTTCAGTCGGATTGCTTCCATCATTGAACTCCTTCAACAGGAGCCGGGACAACATCCGCAGTCTGCGTTCCCTCTGTACTGTCCGCTGCCGCCCCCGCTTCATTTATAACACTTTCATCCGCCGCCGGTACCGCCACTGCCGCAGAATCTCCTCTCTCCACGCCATGTTCCATCAAGAACTGCCGCCACTTATCATAATGCTTGGCATACAGATGCACACCGTCAAAAGTCAGCTCCGACAATAAGAAACCTTCGCTGTCCGTAAACATCGGATTACTGTCCAGATAGAAAATATCCGTTCCGTTGGCAAGTCTCGCACAGGCCACATTCTTATCGTTGATATTAATATTATTAAACTCTGTCTCCATATTATTCTTCTCACGGCTGATATGCAGATTCGCCATAATGAAGATAGTTGCCTCCGGCTGCCACTCCCGAATCTGCTTTAACACTGACATATACTCTTGCAAATACATGGTGGTATTGCCATAGCCCAGTTCATTCATGCCCAGCATGATATAAATCTTACCGTACTGTCTCTCCTGTAATACCTTCTTCAAATCCACCTTCTGACCAGTGCGCTGCTCAGTCACCCCATCATCTTTCAGCAGTTTGAATATGGTCATGCCATTGTCGCAGAAAAAGTCCGCGCCATCCAGCCCTACATAATCATATATGCCCAAAGTACGGGAATCCCCCAGGAAGGCAGCATCATTAAAATAACTATCGTTTTCTAACACATAGGGGTACTCAGTAGTCAATGCAATTTTTCCTGCATCCGAGTAATATCTGGATTCTATCTCCAAAGGTGTGTAGGGCAGGAACTTTGTGGTTCCTTTCACAATTTCTTCCTGTATTTCCGGCGTTTCATATTTTTCAATCTCTATATTCAGTGTATTTACGTCCTCAATAGCGCTCGTTTCTTCCTTGCGTTCTCCTGCATTTTCAGATTCTTCCTGCAAGTTTTCCGAAATCACATCCTGATCTGCCCCATCCTGAGCACCAGTATCCTGAATCTCCTCCACCAGCACCGGAACCTCCCCCTGGGTCTGATGTTCCTCCGCCTTGACGATATCCCCTACCACGGATATGGTTCGGTCATCCGTTATGATATGATCCGTAATCCGTACTCCTATTTCATCAAAGCTGATCATGGCGATCACAGACGACACCATGATCAAAATCAGGTACGGACAATTATATACGTTTTCCAGCCATCTTCTCATCTTTTGTTTGATCATTTCAACCCTCTGCCCACAGACATCTGTCCTCTAAAATCTAAAATATAAAAACGGATTATTACTGCCAACTACAATTTCATAGACCGACCACCAGAATATTGCAAATAAAAACAATACCATGAACCATCTGTCTTTGAATCTATGATACCACTTTTTCGGGAAAGGTGTTATAAAAATAACACACACTATTAATAAAATCCCATAATCTTTCAAATACCGTATAAACTGCTCTGTTCCCACCATTACCCGGCCTGCATAAATCCCCACCATGTTGCCGAGATAAGCAGCCAGCTGACTCATATCTGAGATTGCAAATATTACCCACGTCACCGGAATGATCAGGAGCGTATAGATATGTCCCAGCACTCCGGACCGCTCCATCCATTTACCATAGGTTTTCTTCTCCAGGGAGATCAGCAGGAAAAACCCAAGCCCCCACAGCACAAAATTCCAATCCGCTCCATGCCAGAAGCCGGTCAGCACCCAGACAATAAAGAGATTGCAGATCGTTCTCATGTCCCCTTTGCGGTTGCCGCCCAGCGGAATATAGATATAATCCCGAAACCAGCTGCCCAGCGTGATATGCCACCTTCTCCAGAATTCCGCAATGGAACGGGATGTATAGGGATCATCGAAGTTCCGCGGAATCCGAAATCCCAGCATCTTACCCAACCCCATGGCCATCACCGAATACCCCCAGAAATCAAAATAAATCTGAAAGGAATAAGCCAGGGCTCCCATCCACGCCACCGAGACATGCAGATTGCCCGGCCCTGCCGTCATGATCGTATTCCAGAGGGTACTGATCCGATCTGCCATCAGAACTTTTATACCCAGCCCCGCCGCAAAAAGTTTCAAACCGTTCTCCAGATCCCTGACTCTGATCCTGCGCTCCGCCATGCGGTCTTCCACTTCGCCATAACGCAGGATAGGGCCTACGATCAGCTGCGGGAACATGCAGATATAATTGGAATAAGCCACCAGCCCTGCCTGCCTGGATACTTTGCCCCGGTAACAGTCAAATTGATAAGATAACATCTGAAATGTATAAAAACTGATACCCAGAGGCAGCGCCAGGGACAAAATCGGCAGCAACTGATTTCCTGTAATCCCGTTCACATTTCCAGCCACAAAATCCCAGTATTTAAACACAAACAACGTGCCCAAATCAAACACACATGCCAGGATAAGCGCCCGTCTGCGCCGTTTCTTAGCCTTCAGCTTACGGTTCTTTTGGGGAGATTTCGGTTCCCAGAACATATACCTGCTCAAACCATAGTTAATCAGGACAGAACCAATGAGCAGCAGAACAAAATACGGTTCCCCCACCCCGTAAAACACAAGGCTTCCCACAAGCAGTACAAAATTGCGATACTTCGCGGGCACGGCCAAATATACTATCATAAAAATCGGCAGAAACCGAAATAAAAATCCCACACTGGAAAATAACATGGATATAAAACTCCCCTACACAAATTAGGGCGGTTTATCTTATGTACAGACCCTATATCTAGTATATTCCAGGTAAAATGATTTTACAAGGCCAAAATTTCTTTTCCCATGGTATCCCTTTGTACTGCTCTTTTTTATTATATGCACCGAAACACAGCATATGACTGTGCCCCTGCCAAACAGGATTCTTTTTGCAGGCAGACTGACCCGATCTCGAAAAGTTTCTCTCCCACCGTGCCCTGCCAGGGAACCTGTTCTTCCCGGCCGGACGGATTGCAGACAAACACAAGGTCGTCTCTCTGATAAACGAAACTCCGCAAATCTTTTCCGGCGGTCAGAATTTTCAGATTGTCATGCCGTGTAAATGCTTTTTCTGCACGCCTTAAGGCAAGGACATCTTTCACCGTATAATAGAGGGAATCTGCACGTTTCTGTTGATTTTCCACTGTAGGCGCTCCTTCGTCCGTGTCCACCGGCAGATAAAGCTTTTCGGCATCCGCACCGGAGAACCCGCAGTTAATGCCATCTGTCCACTGCATGGGCGTGCGCGAACCCGTCCGTGTATAACCGCCCTCCTTGGTGGGCAGATGCAGGTAACGCATACCAATCTCATCCCCGTAATAGATAAAAGGCGCACCCGGCATCGTCAACAGAAAGGCATAGGCAAGTTTTAATTCCCGCTCTTCCAAATGACAGGCTGCCCTGACTGTATCATGATTGCCCGTAATCAGACAGTAAAATCCCGTCTCCTTCACGGCCTCATATTTGGGCAGGTATTCCTCCAGGAAATCCAGAATGCTCCTGTCACTGTCCTTTCTAAAAAAGCTGTTGTCCCGGCCGCTCTCGTCATAATCCCGAAGAAGCTTATGATAACCGTTGCCCGCCCAGTCCAGAAAGAAATCCATCTGAAAACCGGCCATATTGATGGCCGACTGAGGATTATTCCACTCGGACACAAAAACAGCCTCCGGATATTTTGTGTGCACGCTCTCCAGAAGATCCCGCCAGACTTCACAGGTGCCGCTCTTGACCGCATCGTCATTCTTGACCAGAGAATCCGCCATATCCACGCGAAAACCGTCACACCCCTTATCCAGCCAGAAGCACATCACATCCCGCATGGCATCCCTGGTGGCCAGGCAGGCCGGATCATCCATGGCCTTCTGCCAGGGTTTATCAGGGTGCAGGAATCCATAGTTTAAGGCCGGCTGGCATTTAAAGAAATTCAGGATATAGGTGCCGTTGCGCTCACATTCCCCGGCAATATAGGCAAAGCCGTCTGCCCGCATCAGCCACGCATCCGTCCAGATGTATCGGTCGGAATATTCATTCTCTGCCGCTTTGCCGCTCTCGCAAAACCATCTGTGTTCCTCCGAGGTATGTCCTGGCACCAGATCCAAGAGAATATGCATCTGTCTTTTGTGTACTTCCTCAAAAAGCCTGATCAGATCCTCCATTGTCCCATAACGCTCGGCCGGTTTCTTATAATCCCGCACATCGTAACCGGCATCCGCAAACGGCGAATCATAACAGGGATTCATCCAGATCGCATTGCATCCCAGTTCCTTGATATAGTCCAGTCTGTCGATAATACCGTTAAAATCCCCGATACCATCATCGTTGGAATCCTGAAAAGACTGTGGGTAAATCTCATAAAACACCGCATCCTTCAGCCAATTTGTCATATCATCCTCCATTCCGGCGCCCGTACCATGGCCGCCTGTTATATATTTTTGCGAAGTCCTTTGGGAAAGTGGTTTTTAATCTGTCCGCTGGAGGCCTTTCCAAACCCGATGGAATACCCCTCGTACATAAGAAGCAGCCAGCCTCTCTCCTGCCCACAGGAAACACTCTCTCCGCGCAGATACCGCCCTGCTTCTTCCATGGTCAGTTCTCTCACCCTGTCCGTCTCTTTACCAGTAAGGGTCATGGCCAGAGCGTGTGCCGGTTCAAAACGGTTCTTTCTGTCTGTCAGAAGACAGAGGCCCGGCCGCAGTACTTTCACACCCGACAGGGGAATCATCTCTTCCGGCACCAGATACACCTGCTCCCCGAAGCCGGTGACTGTGCCGCCCTGCGCGTCTGTCCATGTCTCCGGCAGTCCCAGTTCCTGTGCCAGAAATACCGATACTGCCTCACGTAATTTTCTATTGCCAGCCCGTTCCCTGTTGTTCTTGCCGTTCTTACTGCCTTTTTCCTTCTGGTCACCCTCTTTATACGGTAATTCTCCCTTCCTGCGAAGACGGGCGATATAATGTCCTTCCCCTTTCAGCTTATGAGGCCACAACCGCATCGTATGTTCGATTCCGGCGGCAGGATGATCCGTCCAGCCCGGCTGTCCCTGGGAAAACGCCTCACAGCAGTCTGTTTCTTCTATTATATAATCCTCATGGGCATGGATAAATGCACTGACTGTTCCCTCATTTTCCTCCGGCGCAAAAGTACAGGTGGAATAGACCAGTACGCCGCCCGGTTTCAACATACTGGCGGCTTCCGATAAAATCTTACCCTGTCTGTCGGCACACATCTTCACATGAGCGGGGGACCACTCCTGCCTGGCCGTCTCATCCTTGCGGAACATCCCCTCCCCGGAACAGGGCGCATCCACCAGAATCCGGTCAAAAAAAGCCGGAAAAAGAGAGGAAAGCCGTTCCGGCCGCTCATTGCACACCACACAGTTTCTCACCCCCATGCGCTCCACATTCTGGGACAAAATCCTGGCCCGTTCCGGCACCACCTCATTGGCAACCAGAAGCCCTTCTTCTTTCATCCTGCCTGCAATCTGTGTGGTCTTACCGCCGGGAGCCGCGCACAGATCCAGGATCCGCTCTCCCGGATGCGGATCCAAAATCTCCGCCACTGCCATGGCGGAAGGTTCCTGAATATAATAGGCTCCGGCCTCATGCAGCACATGCCGCCCCGGCTGCTGTGCCGCCTGATAATAATACCCCTCCCTGGCCCAGGCAATCTTGTCCAGCACAAAGGGCATCCGGCCTGCAAATGCCTCTGCCGGACTCTTCAACGGATTATGACGCAATCCGTAATATCGTTCTTTTTCATAGCTTGTCAGAAAAGCGTTGTATTCTTCTCCCAGAAGCCCTTCCATCCGCCCGCAAAATGCCTGCGGCAGTCTGATCTGTCCGTCCATCGTATCTCCCCTGTGCTGTAACACCTCATCTTATATAGTATATTAAAGGCTCGCGCTCCTTCCTGTCAAACAGTTTATCCGGGTTCTTCCTGAATCTTCCTGATTCGTGCAATTCGTGATTCTCCGGGATATTTCTGCCGTATATACAATATTTACTTTCTATATTATAATATTAAAAGTAGATTTCCATCATGAGAACAGTCCAAAAAGGAGAACATACAATGCCGAGAAAAGACAGCCGCAATACCAAAGGAAGAATCATAGAATCCGCATGGGAACTTTTCTATGAACAGGGCTACGAAAACACCACCATTGACGATATCGTGGAACATTCGGAGACTTCAAAGGGCTCCTTCTACCATTATTTTGACGGCAAGGACGCTCTTCTCTCCTCTCTCTCCTATCTTTTTGACACCAAATACGAGGAACTGACCCCCTCCCTGGAACAATTCCCTTCCTGCCTCGACCAGCTTGTCTATTTAAACCACGAACTGTTTCTGATGATCGAGAACAAGGTACCTCTGGATCTCCTCGCCAGGCTGCTCTCCACCCAGCTGACCACCGCCGGGGAAAAACATCTTTTAGATCACGGGCGCACTTACTACCGCCTGCTCCGCAAAATTATCATAAATGGACAAAAAAGCGGAGAACTTCGCAAGGATCTCTCTGTCAACGAGATGGTCAAGGCATATTCCCTCTTTGAGCGCGCCATCATGTACGACTGGTGTATCTGCAATGGCGAATATTCTCTTTATCAATATGCCGGCACACTGTTGCCCACGTTTCTGCGCGGATTCATTATGGTGTCTTCTTAGAGTCCAGACTCAATTCTATACTTTAGTTCATATTTCTTTCTGTTTTTTCTTGTGATAGACTGGCTAAGGATTCGTGTCTGTGCGCACCTGGCATGAATCTGACCGTTGAACAGTCACCGGACGATAAACAGACTGTGCGCAGAAATGAGGAACTATCATGACATCACAAATCTGTATCATTATTTCCATCATGGTCTATCTGGGCCTGATGATCTATGTCGGCGTAACCTATTCCAAGCAAAATACACAGGCCTCCGAATTTTATCTGGGCGGCCGCAAACTGGGCCCGCTAGTCACTGCCATGAGTGCAGAGGCCTCCGATATGAGCAGCTATCTTCTGATGGGACTGCCCGGCCTCGCTTACATATCCGGTATCGCGGATGTGGGCTGGACCGCCATCGGTCTTGCCATCGGCACCTACCTGAACTGGCTCTTCGTCTCCAAAAGAATACGGCGTTATTCCAGCAGGATAGGCTCCTTTACCATCCCGGACTTCTTCGCCAGAAGATATGGGGATGACAAGCATGTCCTGACCTGTATTGCCGCCATCGTCATCGTGGTTTTCTTCGTGCCTTATACCGCTTCCGGATTTGCAGCCTGCGGCAAACTTTTCAGTACTCTATTCGGAATGAATTATATGATAGCGATGTTACTCAGTGCGGCTGTCATCGTATTATATTGTACCTTAGGCGGTTTTCTGGCCGTGAGCACCACGGATTTAATCCAGGGCATCACCATGTCTGTTGCCCTCCTGATCGTTGTCGGTTTCGGCGCAGTCACCGTAGGCGGTTTCGATACCGTTATCGCCAATGCCAGCGAACTGCCGGGCTATTTGAGCATGGTACAGACGCATGTGGCAGATACCATGTCTGCCAAACCCTATACATTTCTTACCATCTGCTCCACCCTGGCCTGGGGACTGGGGTACTTCGGTATGCCCCATATCCTCCTGCGCTTCATGGCTATCGAGGATGAAAACAAATTAAAACTCTCCCGCCGGATCGCCACCGTATGGGTGATCATCTCCATGGCGGTAGCTGTCTTTATCGGAATTGTGGGATACAGCCTGTCCAAAATGAATGTAATCCCCATGCTGGAAGGCAGCAATTCTGAGACAGTCATTGTACAGATTGCCTCCACCCTGAGTATGCGCGGTGTTGTTCCCGCATTAATAGCAGGTGTTATCCTTGCTGGTATCCTGGCAGCGACCATGTCCACTGCCGATTCCCAGCTGTTAGCTGCCGCATCCAGTATCTCTCAGAATCTGGTGCAGGATTTTGGCAAAAAGAAACTGAATACCAGAACCTCCCTGCTCATTGCCCGTGTCACAGTTATCGTCATCTCTCTGATTGCCGTCTTCATTGCACAGGATCCGAACAGTTCCATCTTTACCATTGTATCCTTTGCCTGGGCCGGTTTCGGTGCCGCTTTCGGTCCTGTAGTCCTGCTGGCATTGTTCTGGAAACGCTCCAACAGACAGGGCGCCCTGGCGGGTATGATCACCGGCGGCGTCATGGTATTCGTCTGGAAATATGGCATTGCCACCCTGGGCGGCGCTTTTGCCATCTACGAACTGCTCCCGGCATTCGTGATCGCACTGATCATCAATGTCGTGGTCTCTCTTGTCACACCGGCTCCCTCAAAGGAGATCGTGGAGACCTTTGAATCTGTCAACCAGAAAGCCCTGTGATCGATAACCTTTGACTTTTTTACCAAAACAAAGCGCCCAATTTTGGACGCTTTGTTTGTTTTACTAATATATAAAATAATTTACATCATTAAACATTTCACGTATGCTTTAAAATTTTGCGTATTTCTATACGCTATTCCTCTATAATATACATATTTTCTTTCACAACAATTTGTTTAGAATTAATTGACGAAATGGGTTTTTATGTATATAATTTTAACAGATATACATTATTTTACGAATATATAAACTATATAACTGGAGGACTTCAAAATTGCTTCACATTACATCACTAAGTGACGGACTGGATATTTTTAAGGCACTCGGATCCGATGTCCGTATCGAAATCCTAAACATTCTTCTGGATAATAACAGCATGAGCATGAATGAACTGGCTTCTCACCTGAACATCACCAACGGTGCACTCACAAGCCATATCAAGAAGCTGGAAAGCTGTGGTCTCATCTCTATCTCCAGTGAGTCCGCCGGACATGGCAATCAGAAGATTTGCTCCGTTCATCTGGATAAAATTCTCATCGATCTGGAAAAACAGGAAGATATTTTGAACGTATACAGCACGGATATAAAGGTAGGCCATTATTCTGTCTACCGCATCTGCCCTACCTGCGGCCTGGCTTCCGACAAAGCCCTGATCGGGGAGGTGGATGATGCCCGCTACTTTGATCACCCGGATCGTTACAGCGCTGATATCCTCTGGTTCACCAAAGGGTTTGTGGAGTATAATATCCCCAATTTCATTCCCAGTTTCCAGAAGATCACACAGCTTACTATCTCCGTAGAATTAAGTTCCGAGGCGCCGGGCGTCAACAATGTGTGGCCCTCTGACATTTCCTTTTATCTGAATGACGTGTGTGTGGGCAACTGGCTCTCTCCCGGAGATTTTGGCGATTCCCGCGGGTTGTTCACACCGGACTGGTGGTTTCCCAACTGGAATCAGTACGGGCTGCTGAAACTGTTAGTGATCAACAAAAAGGGCACTTTCATCGATGGCCTGCAAATCTCCGATGTGACCATCGACAGCTTCAATCTGGATTACCGCAGCAGCCTCCGCTTCCGTATGGCTGTGGACGATGATGCGGAACATATTGGTGGTCTCACAATCTTCGGCAAAACCTTCGGCAACTATGGACAGGATATCAAAGTAAATATCCACTATGCTCCCATGGAGGAATCCGAGCATTAATAACACTCGATATTTATTTATCCAAGGCTGCGAAGCGGATCTCGTAATCGAGCTCTGCTCGATTTTTTTATTCATTGATGGCAATATCAATCCTGCGCAGCTTTTCCAGCAGGACTTCCTCTTCCGTGGGCAGATCTTCCGTGGCTTCGATCTGCCTGCGCACCTGCCACATCTGTTTGTCAATATCCGCAATCTGCTCAGCACATTCCGTCAACTGCTCCACAATCCTGCGCTGATCCGGCACTTCCTGTTTGTATTTGAGCTGGTGCTCCAGACTAGCCCAGAAATCCATGGCGATCGTGCGTATCTGTACTTCCACCGCCATATCCCTCGTCTGATCTGAAAAAAAGACTGGCACGCTCACAATCATATGATAACTCCTGTAGCCGTTCGGTTTCGGATTCTTGATATAGTCCTTCTCCCTGATCACCGTGATGTCGTCCTGCTTGGCCAGCGCACTTGCCAACCCGTATATATCATCCACATAGGAACACACCACCCGGATACCTGCCACATCGTAGAGACTGTTCTCCACATTCTCTACCGTAAAGGAAAGCCCCTTGCGGTTCAGCTTCTCCATAATGCTGGCGCTGCTCTTCAAACGGGAGCTGATGGATGTGATGGGATTTCTCCGAAAGCGCACATTGAACTCCGAATTCAACACATCAAACTTAGTCCGCACTTCCTTGATCGCGCAGCTGTAACGCATGCGCATTTCCTTATAATCCACCATTGTTCCGGCCAGTTTCTTCCGCTGGTCATAGATAGCCCCGTCAACTTTCGGTATCATCATCACCTGTGTATCATCTGAATCACTGCTCATCTCATCCAAAGGGAAAAAGGGATTTCCGCTCATCTTATCCTGTGTCCTCCATTAATAACAATTGTTTTCAATTAATTCATGCTTATAACTGACTAATACTATATACCTCCGATAAGCGAAAAACAATGAAGGATTTATTAATTTTGGGTAAAATTCTTTTACTGCATCCTCTCTTCCCATTCCTGACGCGGGATGGATACGACTCTCTTTTTTCCGAAAAATTCTTTCACCGTCTGGTTGGTCCAGGCATCCGGATTTTCTGTTACCGGCATATGCATGAGCGGCCCCTGCCAGTCATTGATTGAGGGCAGGATCACCTCATCTTCGGCATCATCCGTCAGCAGCTGCGTAAACTGCTCCATCTGGGCCTGATAGTCACGGGCCTGCCCTGTCAGGATATATTCCAGACACATATAGTCCGTGGAATCTTTGACATTGCTGCGCCCCAAAACCAACAGGACGAATGCCGCCGCAATTCCTGCCATATATAAATATCGCATGTTATTTTTATTTATCTCCAAGCCGGACAATCTGACAGCCAGCCAGCCGAGACCATACAGCATACTGCAAAACGTCATTAGCACCCCCACCCAGTATATGGTATTTGGCACACCGCCAGACACCTCCACGCCAGCAAAAATCCCCGGCCAGTACATAGCGCAGTAAGTCCCGAAAAAATAGAAAATCACAAGCCCCGGCAATGGAAACCGGAACGTTTCCTGTCTCACTTTTTCCCGCAATATATCCCAGAGAATCACTGCCAGCACAAGCAAAGCCGCCAGCGTGACAGGATGTTGCCTCACAGAATAAATAACACCCACTATCCCCTGTCTAAAAGCTTCTGCAACCGCCCCCAGCATACGTCCCAGGGAAATCTCATAGGTCTCTCCGCCGCGTCTGGCATTGCCCGGCGCCAGCGCACTGATCAGCAGTCCGATCAGTTCCAGGACAAGAGGAATCCCCATCCACAGGACTTTCCTGCCCTGCTTCGTGTCTGCAAAGTGACTCTCATCCTCCGCATTTCCCGGTTTTCTATAAAAGTATGCGCCCAAGAAGATAAAGCCAAGACATCCCAAAATAGCCGCCAGATAATTGGTCCCGCCGAGTAAAGTCAGCCATACGGCCGCCCAGACAACGTGCCTTTTCCTCCAGGTCTGCACAAACCGCATAAAACACACTATCGCAAACAGGGCGAGTGCAAACGGCACCGTATAGTGTGCTGTCCCATTGTACCAGAAAATGGCCGATTTCTTGCGCGGCGCAAACTGAATCAGCAGGAAGAGAATGATCATGTCAAACAATAGAAAATCCCTGACTGCCATATGCAAAAACCGCACTGTAACCTGATACAGGAAAGATGATACGCTCCCTATGAGCAGCCCCAGCATGATATACGGGACAATCCAGTACATTTCATAGGAAAATGCTTCCGGCTGGAAGGTAAACAGAAAGATGGAAAACCAGGTACCCTGCCAGGTTCTATAATAGTTATCCACGGTCTGCAAGGCTGCCTGTATCACTTTTATCAGGGAATGGGACTCCAGCCATGCCCTGTGCGTCAAAAGTCCATAGCCCCAGTCATCCCCGGAAGCCCGGTCTATTCCCGCCAGATACAGGATCGGCAGCAAACTCAGCAAAAATACCAGAATTGCCAGATATGTCAGATACTTTCTGTAAGCCTTGTCGGTTATCATATTTCTACTATCTCTCACTTCTCAATTCTCCATAAAGCTGAACCAGTCGTTCTCTGGTAAGATCCACCTCATTCAGAATCGTATACCGGTCTTTTCTGGTGTCTGCCGCTCCAAGCCAGGTGTCTACAAAGATTTCTTCCGTAATCCCCCAGTTCATGGGATCCATATCCATGCCATAAGCCTTCAGGATATGCTCCAGACGTTCCACATCCTGCCCCTGCAGACGACAACTCACCAGACTCCCCAGAGCCACAGCCATGCCATGGGAAATCTGTATCTCCTTATGATTCTCTTCCAGGGAATGGCAGAAAAGGTGTTCCGAACCGCTGCTGGGTCTGGAATTACCGGCAATCTCCATGGCCAGTCCGCCAAGCACCAGCGATTGGGTCAATATCTTGATAAATTCTTTACTTTTTAATGATTTTTCTTCATTATAGCACAGAGATGTCAACGCCATATCCGAAATCAGATAAGAGAAATCGTCCACCCGGTCTTTTCTGTGGGCAGCGTCCAGTTTCCAGTCATAGAGCGCCGTATACTTGCTGATTGTATCTCCGATTCCCGACTGTAACTGTGCCACAGGCGCACCCATGACCACATCCACATCCACCACAATCCCCGTGGGAATCTTACATTTCAATGTCTTCCTGGCATCTCCCACCGTGCCAAGCACTGATACCGGTGAAGCCAGACTGTCATTGCTCAAGGTTGTGGGCACACAGATATAGGGAATCTTACCCACGAATCCCGCATATTTCGCCACATCCAGAACCTTGCCGCCGCCCACGCCTATGATAACCTCGCAGTCATTCATGCAGATATACTTCGCCAGTTCCATCGCTTCGTCAAAGCTGTTTTCCTCAATCAGATAAGTCTCGCTACAAGGCAGATCCCGTTTCATCTCTTCCAGATAGTCCTTCATGATGCTGACAAGGGCCGGTTCCGTTGCGATGATCACCTTTTTCTGTTCGATACCGGGAATACAATCCGCAAGGATCTCATTCAGCCTCTCACAGGCGCCCTCCTCTATTACCAGGCAGTAAGGTAAATGAAACTGGTTCATCATATTGGTTGTCATGTCTGCTCTCCTCCTGAAATTCCGTATCTATTATTCCCTTATCCGTTGCCTCTTATCGCACTTACATGCAAGTCTATTCTTTTAGAAAAACAGACCTGCCGCGTGAAAACAGACAAAGGCCGCAAGCCACGCCACCATGCACTGCATACACACAATGCCTGCTGTTTTCCACACAGAGCCCATCTCCCTCTTAATGGTAGCCACAGCCGCCACACAGGGCGTATAGAGTAATGTAAAGACTAAGAAACTCATGGCAGAAAGGGGCGTGAAAACACTCCCCAAAGTCACTTCCAGATTGGTCATGGAAGAACCGGTCAAAACGCCCAGAGTACTGACCACTGCCTCCTTGGCCGTAAACCCGCTGATCAGAGCCGTAGCCGCCCGCCAGTCATTAAAGCCAAGGGGTGCAAACAGCGGTGCGATCAACTTACCAATCATGGCAAGCAGACTTTCGCCGGAATCCGTCACCACATTGAGTCTGCTGTCAAAAGTTTGTAAGAACCAGATGATCAGAGTGGCAATAAAGATGATCGTAAATGCCCGCTGCACAAAATCTTTGGCCTTATCCCACATCAAAAGCAGCACACTCTTGACGGAAGGAAAACGGTAATTGGGCAGTTCCATCATAAATGGCATAGGCTTGCCATGAAATACGGTTCTTTTGAGTACCAGTGCACATACAAGCCCTACCAGGATACCAAACACATAAAGTCCCATCATCACAAGCGCTGCATATTCCCTGAAAAAGGCCGCCGCAAACAGCGCATAGATAGGAATCTTGGCCGAACAGCTGATAAAGGGAATCAACAGTATCGTCATTCTTTTATCCCGCTCGGATGACAGTGTCCTTGTGGACATCACCGCCGGTACACTACAGCCAAAACCGATGAGCATGGAGACAAAACTTTTGCCCGACAAACCGATTTTACGCAACGGCCTGTCCATCACAAAAGCAATCCGCGCCATATAACCCGAATCTTCCAGAATCGATAAAAAGAAAAACAGCACCACAATGATGGGCAGAAAACTCAACACGCTGCCCACACCAGTAAAGATACCATCAATCACCAGACTCTCCACCACCGGATTGATCCCATACTCCACAAGCGCCTGCTCCACCACGCCGGAAAGTGCATCGATACCCAGACTCATCAGATCACTCAACCCCTGCCCGATCACCCCGAAAGTCATGAAAAACACTACCATCATGATCAGCACAAACACCGGTATTGCCAGATATTTATGGGTGAGAATACTGTCTATCTTAAGACTCCTGATATGTTCTTTGCTCTCTCTACACTTAATAACCGCCTGTGTACAGACTCGCTCGATAAACTCGTAGCGCATATCCGCCAGGGCCGCATTGCGGTCCATCTGACTGTCCTGTTCCATCTCCACAATACTGTGTTCCATCAGATCCAGCTCATTGTCAGACAGATCCAGCCGGTTGATGATGTCCTGATCTCCCTCCACAATCTTTGTAGCTGCAAACCGGGGTGACATCCCAATCCGCTCCGCATGGTCTTCCACCTGATGGCTGACCGCATGGATACAGCGGTGTACCGGCCCTTTCTCACAAAAATCCGTCACTTTAGGATAAATGCGTCTGGAGGATACTTCCCTGATGGCCTTGATCAGATCCTCCACGCCCTCATTCTTCACCGCACTGATGGCAACCACCGGAATCCCCAGTGCTTCCTCCATCTTCGCGATATCAATGGTACCGCCGTTTCCCCGCACCTCGTCCATCATATTGAGCGCCAGTACCATGGGAATATGCAATTCCAGAAGTTGCAGAGTAAGGTAGAGATTTCGTTCGATATTGGTAGCATCCACGATGTTGATGATCCCGTCCGGTTTCTCCTGTAAGATAAAACTGCGGGTGACAATCTCTTCATTGGTATATGGTCTGATGGAATAAATGCCGGGAAGATCTACCACCGCATTGCCTTTCTCTCCCCGTATCTCCCCCATCTTGGAGTCTACCGTCACTCCCGGAAAATTTCCCACATGCTGATTGGAGCCGGTAAGCTGATTAAATAATGTGGTCTTGCCACAGTTCTGATTTCCTGCCAGTGCATATATCATGACTGTTGATCCTTCTTCCGTTAATTTATTTCCACCACTTCAATCTTCCCTGCGTCCTCTTTTCGTATCGTCAATTCATATCCCCGCAGATGTATCTCTATCGGATCACCCATAGGAGCCACCTTCTGCACTCTGACCACCGTCCTGGGTATCAGCCCCATATCCAGAAGGCGGCAGCGCAGTTCTCCCTCGCCGCCTACTTTGGTAATCTTAACTTCTTTGCCGATTGTTATCTGATCTAATGTCATACCTTTACATCCCCTGTATTAACCTGCATACACATGTTTAAAAGCATTATAAGTCCGCCGCATTCCCTCTTCAAACTCCGTATACACCAGACCAAGTTCCGCTTTACTCTTCTGATTATCACACAGTTCCGTCTCCGCCTGCACCGCCGGGAATGGCACCGGCACGCCCTGCACCGCAGCCTGCGCCAGCGTTAACGGCACCTGCGTAAGATTCTCAACCACTTCCGGATCTGCCACTGCCCGCAGCATCTGAAAGAAACTGTCATAGGTCAGCGTCTGATCCTGACATAGATTATAAGCCTGCCCGTAAGTCCTTTCATTGCCCAGACATTTCAGAACTGCCTGCGCCGCATCTTTCACATAGACGAACTGAAAGGCGCCGTCCGCATCCGTAAAGTGAGGCAGTGCATGGTTTTGCAGAAGCATCTGAATGTAGATTGATTCCCTGGGCGCATAGTTATACGGCCCGTAAAGAATTGCCGGCCGAAGCACCGTATAGGGAATCCCTCTCTCGCCGCATACTTCCCTCAGTTCTGCTTCCAGGGCAGTTTTGCCTGCAATGTAGGCACCCGCCTCTCCCGGCAGTGCTCGGTGTTCCAGTGGCGCATCCTCCGCCTTGATCACACCGGTTCCTCTCTCATAGACATCCACCGTGCTGATCAGGATATACTGCCCGATCCGGCCCGGCAGACACTCTATCATGCTCCGTACATCCCCGGCCTCATAGGCACAGAAATCTACTACCGCATCATAATCACCACAGGAAGCGGCCGCTGTCCCGTCATGCCTGTCGCCGGTAATCTGCCGCACTCCAAAATCCGCCATAGAATAAGTGCCCCGGTTCCACAAAGTAACCTCATGTGCTCCGGCCGCCTCCATGACGAACACTCTTCCGTAAAAATAACTGCCGCCTATCACCAATACTTTCATAGTTTACCCTCGACACCATTCACGCTAACTTCTTCACAACGATACCATCCATCCTCTCCTATTCCACAGCTTATAGAAAAGGATTAAAAAACCGGCTTCCATCCCAGAAGGTCACCACCAGATCCACCACCAGGATTACCACCACAAATCCAATCACGAGCCAGTCATTTCTCTGCATTCTGCGCTGTACATACCAGGTACGCTTCTTCTCCTTGCCAAAGCCCCGCAGTTCCATGGCATTGCTGACAGTCTCAATCCGATTTAAGCTGGACATCACCAGCGGCAGAAGGATTGCCACGGAATTCTTCAGTCTGGTAAAAAACTTGTCTTTGCTGGAAAGATCAATGCCCCTGGCCTGCTGAGCCTGACTGATGTTCTGGTATTCCCTCTGTACATCCGGTATGTATCGAAGGGCAAGACTCACCGCATATCCCGCCCGGTAGCTTACCCCTATCCTTGCCAGAGAAGCCGCAAACTCACTGGGATCCGTACAGGCAATAAAGAGAAGCGCCACCGGTACCACACAGATTACCTTCATGGTCATATTCAGATGATAGAATAACTGCTGTGCCGTAATCGTATAGGGCCCTGCAATTCGCAGGAGCACATGCCTGCTCTCATAAATCTCCACCCCATACTCCGGCGCAAAGAGATACACAAACAGATTATTGAGCACCAGAAAAACCGCCGCCAGACCCAATACCACACTGATATCCCTTACCCGGATCTTACTGACCTTAAAGACCAGCACACTGATCAGCAACATACCGACAAGAATCCTCGTGTCATATGTGACCATGGAGGCTACACTCCATAGGATGAAGAAGATCAGTTTGGTAGTCCCTGTCAGTTCATGTACCAGACTCTTCCGTTTAATATAGCTTAAAATAGCAGCCTTTGCCATCTTTTCCTCCGTTTTCCTCTATCCTGTTTGCAACATTCTCTCAAACGTTCTTCTATCTCTCCAAGTCCGCCTTCTCATTCTCATATTCGATAAAGCGCTCCGTGAAACGCTGTGGATTGTCTATCCCACACTTCATGCTCAAGGTGTACAGACTGGTCTCCTTCAGATTGGCTTTCTTCACCAGTTCCGGATCATTGAGCACATGCGCCGCCGTAGTGTCCGCCAGCAGTTCTCCCTCGCTGAACACAATGGCTCTGGGTGTATACTCCAGCATCAGATGCATATCATGGGTAATCATGACAATGGTAAAGCCCTGTTCATTTAATTCCTTTAAGAACTCCATGATCTCTGTATAATGGTGATAATCCTGCCCCGCCGTGGGTTCATCCAGAATGATCATCTGCGGACGCTGTACCAGAATCCCGGCAATCGTCACCCGTTTCTTCTGTCCAAAAGAAAGGGCTGAGACAGGCCATTTGCGAAAAGGATATAACCCGCAGATTTTCAGGGTCTCCTCCACCCGTTCCGTTCTCTCTTCCGCCGTCATATTACCGGCAAGAAGCGCCATCTCTACCTCATCCCAGATCATGGGCCTGGAAATCATCTGGTTGGGATTCTGCATCACATAGCCGATCCTCTGCGCCCGCTCTTTGATCGTATCCCCGGAAATATCCCTTCCCGCCAGATATATACTGCCGGAAGTAGGTTTTTCAAACCCGCAGATCAGTTTAGCCAGTGTGCTTTTACCGGCACCGTTACGCCCCACGATGCTGACCATTTCTCCCTCCTTGATCGTAAAGCTGACATCCCGCAGATTCATAATCTCTGCCGTATAACCAAAGCTTAAATGCTCCACTTTCAGAAGTTCTGTCTCTTCCTTCTTCCCTTCCCGCTCTTTCGCCGCGCTTTGATACCAGTCCTGCACCATTGCAATCTGTTTGTCTGTCAGCAGAAGGCTGTCCACATGCTGCGGTTCCAATTCCTCTGTAATGGGAATCCCCGCATAACGCAAAGCCGTCAGATACAAAGGTTCCCTGATGCCATGCTCCAAAAGGGCGTTGCCGGAAAGAAAGGCCCTCGTGGGCATATCCACCACAATCTTCCCCTCATCCATCAATACAATCCGGTCTACCTTCCTCCACAGCACATCTTCCAGGCGGTGTTCTATGATGATCACTGCCGCCCCGGTGCGCTCCTGCACCCTATCGATCAATTCTATGGTCATCCTGCCCGCCGCCGGATCCAGGTTGGCTAACGGCTCATCAAACAAGAGCACCTTCACCTCGTCCACCATGACACCCGCCAGACTGACCCGCTGCTTCTGCCCGCCGGAAAGTTCATGAGGCGCATACTGTAAATGATGCTCGATATCCACCAGCTTTGCTACCTCATCCACGATTCTTTTCATCTCATCCTGCACAACACAGCTGTTCTCCAGCGCAAAGGCAATATCCTCCCCCACTGTCAGGCCGATAAACTGACCGTCCGTATCCTGTAGCACCGTACCTACAGTATGGCTTAATACAAAGATACTGCTCTTCTCAGGTTCCATACCGCCCACTGTAAGTTTTCCCGTACTTTTCCCGGGATACGCAAACGGGATCAGGCCGTTGATACAACTCCCGATGGTACTCTTACCGCTGCCCGAAGCTCCTGCGATCAGCACCTTTTCTCCGGGATAGATATCCAGATTGATATGATGCAGGGTAGGCTCCGCCTGCGCCGTATATTGAAATCCATAGTCTTGAAAAGAAATAATGGGCTCCGCCATACACATTCTCCTTTGGTCACAAACAATGGATGCCTGACTTCGCCAGACATCCTTATGTTAAAAAGATAAGCAGATCCGGAAAGCTGCCGCCGCCCAAATCTGCTCACTGTTTTCTACTAATCTTCCTTCGTCAAAGATCCTTTCTTCACCACGGTCTTGGCATAACCGAGCAGCAACAGAGTACCTACCACACCAGTGGTAATGATATTCGATACAGAAGCCATAAGTCCCTGTGCAAACAGTTTTTCAATCGGCTCCGCGTAGATCAGAATATCCAGAACAGGCGCCACCAGTCCCCATGCCAGAAGATGAGCAACTGCCTGTGCCACGTTGAAGAAAATAATCTCTTTCTTGCCAACGCCTTCCTCCACGTGCATCTTCATCGTTGCAAAACCAACCACAAGACCAAAGAACGCGGAAGCGATGATCCAACTCCACCACGGGCCATAACTTGTCGCATCGATCAGCGTATGACCGATAAATCCGATCAAAAGACCGGCAATCGGGCCAAACAATGCAGCAAAAACAGCTGCCACTGAATATTGCAGGCTGATATTTGTGTTAGGCACCGGGGACGGAATCGCCACCTTACCTAATACAAAGAACAATGCGGCGCCAATACCAATGGCTACAACGCTTTTTACTGATAACTTTTTCATATCATATATCCTCCCTCATATGTAATGATAATTTAAAATCCATTCCTATTATAGCCTGTTAAATCTTGTCATGTCAACCGAGATTACACGGTGGCACGAAACCCTCTCAATTCTTAAAACTATGAATCGGCGCCGGAATCCGCCCGCCTCTGTTCACAAAAGCCTCGCAGGAAAAAGGATTCACAGGCATGATCGGCGCATAGCCGAACAGACCGCCAAACTCTACTTTCTCCCCCACGCCCTTGCCGATGGCCGGAATAATGCGTACCGCCGTGGTCTTTTGGTTCACCATGCCGATGGCCATCTCATCCGCAATGATTCCCGCAATCGTAGTGTTCGGCGTATCCCCCGGAATGGCAATCATATCAAGACCCACGGAACACACGCAGGTCATGGCCTCCAATTTCTCCAACGTAAGCGCCCCTGCCGTCACCGCATCGATCATGCCCTGATCCTCGCTGACGGGAATAAACGCACCGCTCAAGCCGCCCACATAGGAAGAAGCCATAACACCTCCTTTTTTTACCTGATCATTTAAAAGTGCAAGCGCCGCCGTGGTGCCAGGCGCACCGGCATACTCCAGTCCAATCTCACAGAGAATATCCGCCACGCTGTCTCCAATGGCCGGCGTAGGCGCCAGGGACAGATCTACAATGCCAAAGGGAATCCCCAGCATACGGGAGGCTTCCTGCGCCACCAGCTGGCCCACTCTCGTCACCTTAAAGGCCGTCTTTTTGATGGTCTCACAGAGCACTTCGAAGTTCTCTCCCCGCACTCTGGTGAGTGCCGTCTTGACCACGCCCGGCCCGCTGACACCCACATTGATCACCGCATCGGCCTCCGTCACACCATGGAAGGCTCCCGCCATAAAAGGATTGTCATCCGGCGCATTACAGAACACCACCAGTTTCATGCAGTCGGCGCTGTCTTTGTCCGCACTGATCTTCGCCGTCTCCTTGATGATATCCCCCATCAGGCGCACCGCATCCATATTGATTCCGGTCTTGGTGGAACCAAGGTTCACGGAACTACAGACCCTCTGTGTACTGTGCAGCGCCTCCGGGATAGAGCGAATCAAAAGTTCATCTGCCCTGGTCATCCCCTTGGACACCAGCGCCGAATAGCCGCCGATCAGATTCACCCCTACCGCCTCTGCCGCCTGATCCATGGTCTTTGCCAGCGTCACAAAATCTTCTTTACACTTGCAGGCCGCACCGCCCACAAGCGCCATGGGGGTAACTGAAATTCTCTTATTGACGATCGGTATGCCAAATTCCTTCTCGATGGCGTCTCCCGTCCTGACAAGGTCTTTGGCCACAGTGGTAATCTTGTGATAGACTTTCTCATTCAATTTTGCAAGGTCTGCATCAATACAATCTAAAAGGCTGATTCCCAACGTGATCGTCCGCACATCCAGGTTTTCTTTGGCGATCATCTCGTTTGTCTCAGCCACTTCAAATAAATTTATCATCTTACTCTCCATTCCGAAGCATTATCATGTTCCTGTTTTCCGTCCTACGCCTGCTTTTTCTAAATTCGATGCATCTGGTCAAAGATTTCTTCCTTCTGGCATTTGATGACCACTCCGATCTCCTCACCCAGCTTTTCCAGTTCATCCACAATCATGCCAAAATCCTTCTTGGTCAGGTTCGTGTCCACGATCATCATCATATTAAAGAATCCCTGTACGATGGTCTGGGAAATATCCAAGATATTAATCTGGTTATCCGCCAGATAAGTACATACCCTTGCAATAATGCCTACCGTGTCTTTGCCTACTACTGTGATAATTGTCTTTTTCATAGTCTCCTCTTTTCCCTATTAATTATAAGCTATCTTGTATGATAATCCCCATGATTCCGCTATGCGGAATCTCAAAATCTATGGAGCCGGCCATTCCATCCAGTCATATAACTCAATCAGAAAGTCCGCAGTCTTTGCACCCAGATATTTCACCGGATTTGTACAGTCGAATATGTCAAATGCACTAAAGAATCTAATATCCAATCTGGTCAGATGCGTCCCTATTCCTATCCCTATGCCAAGCACTGCGCAAAAACAATCCAGGGCAAATTCTCTTACCGCCCTGCCGTCTCTCTTTTGGATACACCGTACCATACCGTTCAGAAATACTATTATGATACCTGCCGGAATAGATAAATCCAACAGACGGCCCCAGGTTAGTCCTGCTTCCGTGGACTCCATTCCAGCCCAGGCCAGCCAAAATTCCTCCTCCAGGATACCGAGTTCCAGATAAGTCAAACAGAGAAACAGCAATATAATAATAATGAAACGCTTTCTCATTGCCTGTACTCCCTTATCGCACCTCAATCACATCCGACACTTCGCTGCGCCTCGCCACATATACCGGAAAGTCATTGCCATTATACTTGGTATCGGACATCGTCACCTCCACCCGCACCGACTCATAAGCCAGTTCCGGCAGATTATTCTCCTTGCTCAGATGCCCCAGCACGACAGCCTGCATCTTATCATGCAAAAGTCTGCTTAGCAGTTTGCCCGCAGACTCATTGGACAGATGCCCTCTCTCCCCCAGTATCCTCTGCTTCAGATAATAGGGATAAGGCCCCACCTGTAACATATGCACGTCATGATTGGCCTCCAGATACAGAAGATCTAAATCCCGCAGACACTCCACGATATATTCATTATAACATCCCAGGTCTGTGATGATCCCCACCTTCTGTCCATCATGACTGATCCGATAAGCCACCGGATCGGCGGCATCATGGGAAGTTCTCATGGGATAAAGCGACAAGTCCTTGATAATGCAGCGTTCATCCGGACGGATAATCTGAAAAAGACTGTCATCAATCTCTCCCAGGGATGCCGTCTGCTTTATGGCCTCCACCGTACCTTTTGTGGCGTAGATCGGTACACCGTATTTTCTGGCAAGCACACCCAGTCCGCTGATATGATCGACATGCTCATGCGTGATACAGATGGCATCAATATCTGTCATCTTCAGTCCCAGTTCCCGCAGACCGGCCTCCGTCCTTTTGCCGCTGATTCCCACGTCCATCAACAGATGGGTGGTATCGCTTCCCACATAGACACAGTTGCCGCTGCTGCCGCTGGCAATACTACACAATCTCATAATTATGTAAACCTATTCTTTCTTTTCTCAGTCTTTCCAGTAAATCTCGATCACGTCACCGCTCTTAATCTTCTCCATATACTGGGCTTCTCTGCCGTTTAACGTGGTCACGATTCCACTGCCCTGCGGTTTTGACAGATCAAAATCAATATACTCAAACACATCCACAAAGATGTAACTCCTCTTCCCGGAAAGACTAATCTGTTCACTGTTCACTGTCACCTGAATGGTCACGGGGGCGCCTTTACTCAAAAGGGCCTCTTTGCGTTTTGCTTCTTCTTCCCTGGCTTTGGCCGCCGCCTCTTCTTTGGCTCTGGCCTCCGCCTCAGCACGCTGGATACCAGGCCCCATCACAATCCTGGCGCCACGGGGCTTCCCGGAATCCTTCCCGCCGTCTTCTGCCGGTTTTTGCAGCATGTCGTCCTGTCCGGCATCCTCCTGTGCTGACTGCCCGGTCTGTGTACTTTCATCTGTCCCGGACTGTCCTGTCAGTTCCGTTGTCCCAGTCCGGCCTGCCGATGCTGCTCTGGCAGCTACCGCAGTAAACGCCGCCGTCCCGGCAACGGAAGAATCTGCCCTGCTCTTCGTTGTCACAGGCTCCTCCGGCTCATAGATCTCCACATCGGATAATTGCAGTTCCTCCATGGTCCAGATTACGGAAAAGTTCTCGTACACCTTCGTGTCCATATCCGCAATCTTATTATTGACATAAATATTCATGGCCCAGTCAATGACCACGTCCATAAACTCGGCAATCTGACGCACCGTATAGTAGCCTAAAATCTCAATCTCATCATTCTCCTGAATATTGTAATATCCGGACTGCAATTCCCCGTTTACACTGGCAAATTTGGGCAGGTCAATCTTCTTGCCGTTAACCTCCACCCACATTTTAGAACCAAACTCCGGCAGCTGACTGATCTCCATCTGCGCAGCCTCTCCGGCGGTGGATTCTATCACTTTGATCTGGTCATTGGCTCTGACCTGGGTATAGATGTCCGCATCATTTCCATTGACCGTAATCACTGCCGCCTCGCCAAAATCCCCTCTGGCAATACGCGGTTTGCCATTTACGGTAAAGTTAAGTTCCTTGCCCCGTTTCGGGAAAAGACCCTCACTGGCAAACTCTGCCTGCATCGCCGCATCCACTACGGCTACCTTATTATTATCATAAATCTTCACTCTCTGCTCATTGAAATAGACAAAGATAAAGTTATTGCTCTGCTCATAAAAACTCAGACAGATACCAATAGGCGTCACCATCAGGGAATCTTTTCTGGCGTCTGCTTCCAAAAATTCAATGTTCTGCATGACTTCCTCACCACGGACAGCCACCCTCTCTTTCTGGATATCCAGCTTCTGTGCAAGGGCCTGTGTATAACCCGGAAGCTTGCCGCCGCCGCCCACCACAAACACGGCGCTGACGGACTTATCCCCGTTCAGTTCCTTAATCTTATCTGCCACCTGACTCGTCATGGTATCGATCACATCCGCCGTCACCCGCTCCACTTCCTCGGTGGTGATGGTCTGTGTAAGCCCCATGATATCCTTATACTCAATGACCTCTTTGACGCCAGTATCCCTCTTAATCTGCTCCGCAGTACGGAAATCCACCAGGCAGTGCCTTGCCAGCACTTCCGTCAGACTGTCACCGGCAATGGGAATCATGCCATAGGCAATAATGCTGCCATCCCTGGTCACTGAGATATCGGAGGTACCTGCTCCTACATCCACCAAAGCAATATTTAACATGCGGTACATCTCCGGGATTGCCACCTGAATGGCCGCTATCGGCTCCAGCGTCAGGTTCACTACCTCAAGCCCTGCCACGCCCACAGCTTTATACAGACCGTCCACCACATCTTCCGGCAGAAAGGTGGCAATGATGTCCGCCCCAATGGTTCTGGCCTTATGCCCTTCCAGGTTTCCAATCGTGTAACCGTTCATATAATAACGCACGATAGAATATCCCACACAGTAGAATTTCATGTCCAGTTCATTGTTCTCAAGGAATTCTTCATAAGCCTTCTCCACACCCATGGAATCCAGCGCATAAATATCCTCTCCCGTAACTTCCCGGTCTGTCTCCAGATCCTGATCCACTCGCAGCGTCACCGTCCTCAGGACACGTCCCGCCGCAGCGATACAAACATCCTTAAGCGGCCTGCCGATCCTATCCTCCAACTCGGCCTTTACTTCGCTGATGGTGCCTCCCACCTTATAGATATCATGAATCTGACCATCCAGCATGGAGCGCGTCCCATGTTCCCGGATGCTCTGCGCCACCACATGGAAGGTATCCCCTACACGATATCCTACTGTACCTACAATACTTCTTGTCCCGATGTCCAGACCAAACACAAGCTGTCCTGGAAATTTCATTGCTTCTGACACTGGTATTCCCCCAATTCTTTCTCTATTTGTTGATAAACGCTTATAAGCGTTCCGCTGTTCTCTATCACTACCCTGCAATGCTTATAAAATGCCTCCTCCGGAAGCTGCTTTGCCAGGATACTGTCTATCTTTTCATCAGAATATCCTCTCGCCTGTTTCAATCTCTGGCGCCTGACCGACACATCCGCGTGGATATACCACATCTCATCCACGATTCCAGTATAACCTTCCTCGATCAGAAGCGCCGCCTCTATAAAGAGATAATCAAATTTCCTGGCCACTCTCTCCTGTGCAATCTGCTCCAGAAGATACGCTTTGACGGCCGGATGGACAATCCCATTGACCTGTTCCAGAATGGCGGCATCTCCAAAAATACGCGCTGCCATCTTCTGCTTGTCAATCTTTCCCTCCGGTGTCAAAACATCCGCGCCTAACAAAACCTTCAATGGCTCAAAACACTTTCCACCGGGTTCCTCAAGCTGGTGGGCCACCCTGTCTGCCATGATAACACGGCAGTTGTAATGCTCCAGCAGGAAGGCAAGCACTTCCGACTTCCCGGCCCCCACACCTCCCGTAACACCTATGACCTTCATGTCTTTTCATTCCTTTATCCTAAGCCTGAACCTATCCCGAGGCCGCGAAGCGGTCCTTTGCTAACCTCCCGCTTATCCCGAGTCTGCGAAACAAATCCCTTACTAACACCGAGGCCGCGAAGCGGTCCTCGCAAAGTTAATTTGCGAAGCAAATTTACTTTGATTCATACCAATTATCGCCCGTATGCAGATCAATCTCCAGCGTCACGGAAAGATTAGCCGCCTGCTGCATCTGTTTCGTGAGAATCTGGCGCACCTGCTCTTCTTCCCCGGCATAAGTCTCAATCAACAATTCATCATGCACCTGCAAGATCAATCTGGATTTGAGATTTTCTTTGTGCAGGTTCTCCCACACCCGGATCATGGCAATCTTCATGATATCCGCCGCCGTTCCCTGAATCGGGGAATTCATGGCCACACGCTCCCCGAAAGAACGCTGCATGAAATTGCTGGAGGACAGTTCCGGAATAGGACGTCTGCGGCCATACATGGTCGTCACATACCCCTGCTCCTTCGCCTTTTCCACCATATGATCCAGAAATCTTTTCACTCCCGGATAAGTCTCAAAATACTGTTCAATATAATCCGCCGCCTCCTTTTTGGAGATGCTCAGATCCTGACTTAAACCAAAAGAACTGATGCCATAAACGATGCCGAAATTAACCGCCTTGGCATTACGTCTCTGTAAGTCAGTCACCTCCTCAAAGGGTGTATGAAACACTTTGGATGCTGTAATCCGGTGGATGTCCTCCTCCATCTGATAAGCCTCGATCAACTGTGCATCCTCAGACATGTGAGCCAGTATTCTCAGTTCTATCTGAGAATAATCTGCATCCATGAAAAGGTATCCCTCCCCGGGCACAAATACTTTCCTGATTCTTCTGCCCAGTTCCATGCGCATGGGAATATTCTGCAAATTCGGCTCTGTGGAACTGATCCGGCCGGTAGCAGTAATGGTCTGGTTGAAAGTGGAATGAATCCTTCCTCCTTCATCGATATAGGCCGCCAGCCCCTCCGCATAAGTGGACTTTAATTTGGCCAGTCCCCGGTATTCCAAAATATCTGACACAATCGGATAATCCGGCGACAATTTCTCAAGGACATCCGCCGCCGTAGAATACCCGGTCTTAGTCTTCTTGCCGCCCTTAATCCCCATCTTTTCGAACAGAATCTCTCCCAGCTGTTTGGGAGAATTGATATTAAACTCACAGCCCGCCTGCTGATAAATCGCCTGCTCCAATTCTGCGATCCTGCCAGTAAGCGCATCCCCGTAAGCCTTCAACTCGTCCGGTTTTACCTGTACACCGTAACTCTCCATATCATGCAGGACACGGGTGAGGGGCATCTCAATCTCATACATCAAATCTTCCATTCCCTGGGCCGCAAGTTTCTCCCGCAGAAGCGGTGCCGCCATCAGGCATACATAGGCCTGGAAACAGGCATATTCCATAAATTCGCTCGAATGAGCCGCATAGGTATCCGCATAGGATGCCTTCCCGCAGACCTGTCCTTTATCCGGAATCGTAAGCCCCAGGTACTCGTTCGCGATATCCTCCAAAGCATAATCGCTCTTTAAGGGATTTAACAGATAAGCTGCCACCAACAGATCAATGTAACGTTTCTTCCTGAATGGCGCAAGCACATCCTGCGTTCCGTCAGGCCCACGCCACATGCTCTCATGGGTGCCCTCCTCTATCACATCATAACAATTCTTACAGTCGAAAACATTTAGTTTACATAACTCATTCTTGTTCAGATCAACTAATTTGCCGCAAAGGTATCCATATGTCACAAGCCCCTGACAGGGAATAAACACCACCTGTTTCTCTTCCAGAGCAAGGGCAATTCCCAAAAGGCTCTCTGGCTGTCTGCCTCGATCCAGAAAGACTGCCAGCCCGATCTCCTGTGTCCCGTCAGTCTGCCCGCCCTTCTGCTTACAGGTGTCAAACAGCGCCTCCACCTCCTGCAACTGTGTCAGTTCCTGAAAATACTCTGTCTGGCTGTTCGTTACAGCCACCTCTTTTTCAAATCTGGATAACAGATTCTTAAACTCCAGCTGCTTGCACAGGACATAGGCCTCTTTTGTATAGAAATCCCCTACTCTGGCCCTGGCAAAATCATACGCGATCTCGGCATCCACATTGATCGTTGCCAGTGTCTTGCTCAGATCTGCCAGATCTTTGTTGGCTATCAGGGATTCCCGAATAGACTTTTTGGTAATTTCCTCCACATGAACATAGATATTCTCCAGTGAACCAAACGTAACCATCAGTTCCGTGGCCGTCTTTTCCCCCACCTTGGGTACCCCGGGAATATTGTCAGCGGTATCGCCCATCAGCGCTTTTAAATCGATAAACTGTATTGGGTTCACCTGATACTTTGCTTCCACATCTTTCGCATAATAATCTTCCACCTCAGTGCGGCCGCCCTTGGTCTTGGGGATCCTGATCCTGATGTGGTCTGTAGCCACCTGCAAAAGATCTCTGTCACCAGATACCAGAGAAACTTCCATGCCCTGTCTCTCAGCGCGTTTGGCAATGGTGCCCAGAATATCATCCGCCTCCAGTCCTGCCTGTTCCACCACACAGATTCCCATGGCCTCAAGCATCTGTTTCATCACCGGCACCTGCTCATGCAGTTCTCCTGGCATGGGCTTTCTCGTGCCCTTATATTCCTTATAGATTTCATGTCGGAAGGTAGGCGCATGCACATCAAAAGCCACTGTCAGATAATCCGGCTGCTCCTCCTCCAGGATCTTAAACATGATATTCAGGAATCCATACACCGCATTGGTGTGAAGCCCCTGGCTGTTAGTCAAATCCGGCACTCCATAAAAAGCCCTGTTCAATATGCTGTGTCCATCTATCAATACAAGTTTTTCAGACATACATTCTTTCCCTTTTACAAGTAATAAATCTCTAAGAGGGCCTGCAATCACTGAAAGTTCCGTCTTCCCTCTACAGACGGAATATCACACACAACGCGATAACGATCGCCACTGCCACCGCCGCTTCCAGCCAGATCAGAATCCGCCTGAGTACGCGGTTTAACCTGATCTTATAATCTGCATCAGCAAGTTTATAGTGAAGCGCTTCCTGTAAATTAAAACTATTTCCCTTTTCCAGCTGTTCCATACCTTCCGCCACCAGAAACTGAATCGACAGTTCCTCCATACATTCCGGACATTCATCGATATGCTCTACAAACTCAGCCAGATTTCTTCCATCCAGTTCATCCTGCAGGAAGGAGGGTATTTTTTTCTCCGCCTCTTTACAGTTCATACCATACCACGTCTTTCTACAGACAATTTGCTATGCGCCCATACATAGGTTATTATATACCATCTCAGTGGATTTTGAAAAGCCAAAAAGTGAATTGCTTCACAAAATGCTTCACAATAAATATGGTTCTAACCAAAAGACCGCCATGCAGGCGGCATGCCACCCCATAGCGGTCTATGTACTCTCCATATCTGTTTCCAGTTAATCATATACTACTGTACTGCCGCAGGCTGTGCCGCCGCATCAGCCGCAGCCGGTGCCTGACCCGGTACCGCTGCCTGCTCCGTCCCCGGTACTGCTGTCTGCTCTGCTCCCGGTATCTGCTCCGGCAAAACCGCCTCAACGATCGGCGCTGCCACACCATTTGGATCCACCTGATAATTGATGCCATCCACTGTCACGACCACATTTCTCTGCAGCGCACCCGTCATCACATCATAATAATATGTTACACCGTCCGGCATGGTCACCATACCTCTCTGCATGACGCCGTTCTGGTCAAAGAAGTAATCCTGCCCTTCAATCGTCACACAGTCACGCAGTGCATGTCCGTCCTTGGTGGCCAGATAATACCTGCCTGTCTCGTCCTCAAACCAACAGCCTTTCTGCACGCGTCCAAATTCATCCAGATGATATTTCTTATCTTCCCAATTTACCCAGCAGGCTCTCTGCATCCTGTAATTGGAATAAAATACTGTCGTATCTCCCCGCTGTGCAAATCCTTCCGGAATAATAATGGAGGAATAATCCTTAAACTGGTAATTCATATCAACCCTGGTGGGGATTCCTGCCACACTGCCATGGGAAGTATTCTGCCAGAAAGCCGCACCATCGTACTGTAACTCGTCCGCATACTGGGCTACCCACTTATCATAAGCCACATTGCCAATCTTTGTCTGGAACATATTCTTGTTGGAATACACCACCGGATAATAGCCCTGGGACTCTATGGCCGTACAGAACACATTGATGATCTCCTGCAGCTGTGCTGTCGAAAGGTTCTTATGACAGGCATCCTCTATGTCATACACCACTGGATAATTCACGGTATAATTGCTCATCCACTGAAGCAGAAACATGGCTTCCGTCAATGCCATCTCCGGCGTAGTCGCATACGAATACAGATAAACACCGGTTTTAAGCCCGGCCGCATTGGCACCGCGCATATTTGCATCAAAATAGGGGTCCAGTCCCAGATTGAGACTGCCTGCTTTGATAAACACAAAGGATACGCCTGATGACGGCACCTTGCTCCAGTCGATTGCCAGATTGTGCTTGGACACATCGATTCCTCTTGCGATAGAACTGCCGGCTCCCACAGCCTGCACCTTGATGGCGGGTGTAAAAAGCATCATACCTGCCATGCAAAGTGCGGCAGCTGTCTTTATCCGTCTGTAAATCCTGCGTCTTTTGTTCTCTGAAAACTTTATCATTTGTATTTTATATCCGCTGTCCACATCTGACCCTTGCATGGTTCTTCCGCTTACCGCAGATATTCCTCCTTCCGTGTATTCCAGTGCTCTCTTTCGTATGGATTGTTCGCATATTTTACAGAACCCATCTGCCAAATATTACAAAATGTTACGTTTTGTAACAATCCTTAACAACTATACCACATCCACGTTTCCTTGTATAGTATCTTTCACAAAGATTTTCTGGGAATAACAGGGAAGGAATCCCCTGCGCAACCTTACCCGGGCAATAAACTTTATTTCAGGAACCTGCCCAATGTGGCTATAAACAAATCTACACTGATCGGCTTAGCCAGATGCGCATTCATGCCGCTCTTTAATGCGGTCTCCTTATCCTCGTCCATGGCATTGGCCGTCATGGCAATGATCGGAAGTGTCTTCACATCCTCCCTGTGCAGTGCCCGGATCTCCCTGGTCGCCTCATACCCGTTCATGACCGGCATCTGTACATCCATCAGGATGACATCATAATAATATTCTTCCGCCCGCTTCATCATATCGACCGCATCTGTTCCATCCGGCGCTGACTCCACAACAAATCCTGTCTCCTCCAGAATCGCCTGGGCAATCTCTCTGTTTAGTTCATTATCCTCTACTAACAGCACCCGCTTGCCTTCAAAATCAGCCAGTGTCCATTCGGCCACCTCTTCCTCCCGGTCAATCAGATTCGCTGCCGCCAGAAGCGCTGATTTCAGATCAGACATAAAGAGCGGTTTTGCACAAAATGCCGTTACGCCGGCGGACTTCGCCTCTTCCTCGATATCTGTCCAGTCATAGGCTGTCAGGATAATGATCGGCGCCTCGTTTCCAATCACATTGCGGATTCTTCTGGCCGTTTCGATTCCACTGGTCTCCGGCATCTGCCAGTCAATGATAAAGGTATGATAGGAATCCCCTTCATCGTGGGCCTTCTTAGCGCGGTATATCGCCTCCCTGCCCGATGTTGTCCACTCGGCTCTGAGACCGATCTGCGAAAGCATTCTGCTGACGCTGTCACAGGTATTAAAATCGTCATCCACCACAAGCGCACGGAAGCCTTCCAGTTCTTTGATTTGTTCCGCATTCTTCTCTACATCCTGAAGCTTCAGACTCAGTTCCACAATGAACTCACTGCCTTTGCCCTTTTCGCTGTTGACCGTAATCTTGCCGCCCATCATATCGATAATATTCTTGGTGATGGCCATACCCAGTCCGGTTCCCTGAATACCGCTCTGCGTAGCGCTGGCCTCCCGCTCAAAGGGTTCAAATATATGTTTGACAAACTCCGGCTCCATGCCGATACCATTGTCTTTCAGGGTGAATATGTAATCGCCATATCCCCGGCGGAAAGTTGTCTTTTGCATGATCCGGAAACTGATAATGCCGCCTGCCGGCGTATACTTCACTGCATTGCTCATCAGGTTGACGAACACCTGGTTCATCTTCAGGGAATCGGCAATAATATCCTCGTTGGTAACATCAAAGGTATCGATGAACAGTTCCAGCTGCTTTGCCTTTACCTGCGGCTGTACAATATTTACCAGATTATGCATCATCTCGGAAATATTGCACTCCTGCTCTTTGATCTGAATCTTACCGCTCTCAATCCTGCTCATATCAAGGATATCATTGATCAGGCTCAACAGGTGATTACTGGAAGCCAGTACTTTCTGCAGGCAGTCTTTGACCTGCTCCTTATTATCAATATGGCTGACCGCAATAGTCGTGAAACCGATAATCGCATTCATAGGTGTCCGAATATCGTGAGACATGTTGGACAGGAAAGTAGTCTTGGCATTATTGGCATGCTGCGCCTGCATCAATGCCTCCTTGAGCGCCAGTGTCTGCTCCTTCTGCTGTCTTACCTGCTCCGTGATATCCTTGGTCACCACCATGGCCAATATATCTCCCGTCTCGTCATCCGTTGTCATGATAAACGATTGTCTGACACAGTACCTTTCCTCATGAGCATCTGTAAGCCAGTACTCCACATTCACTTCCAGGTTGCCCTGTTCGAAGCTGTCCTTCAGATACTCCAGATTCAGTATGGCCTTATACTCCTCCATGGATTCCTGCGCCACAAACTCCTCAGCCTTTTTGAACCACTCGGTTGCCCGGCACGGTGTCTCCAGCCCTACTACTTCCAACAGGGACTGTTTGCTGCCATCAGGCTTAATCCGGACAATATCATTCTCCACCCGGTCTTTTGTCAGGTTAAATTCATAGGTACAGATCGAATTGGAAACAATCGCAATTCGGTACTGCCTCTCCTTCCTGTTTGCGATCGCCATCTTCGCCTGAATTAACAGTTCCTTTTCCTTCACTTCCGTAATGTTCTGCCTGATAAACAGAATCTTGCTGGCCCGGCCTTCCTTACGTTCCAGACAGATTACATTCATATGCTCCCATTCCGGCTGACCATTCCTCTGCACCTGGTATTCATAACGCACATCCATATCGTCCGCGCCCAGTTCCGAGATGATTGCCTCGCTTGCAAGATTCTCTGCCAGTTCCTGCCGATGTTCCTCTTCTGTCAGGAAAGAGCACAGATAATTGATAAACGCATTATATTCCCCGCTTCTTCCGATATCATCCCGCTCCGGACTGGTACCGGCCAGGTATTGGTATTGATTGGTCTCCAGGTCAATCATGACAAAGCGGGCAAACAGGGTGCTGATTCCCCCGATCACATAACTCATCTCCTGATTTTCCCGCGCCAGAAGTTTTTTCTCCTTTCTGGTACGCACCATCAGGGCAATAATATAAAGAACAAAGGTTCCTATCAGCAGGATTTCCAGCATAATACCGGTACGATTTGCCCTGTCCAGCATCCGCTGTGTAACACTTCTTGGAAATGCCTGCACAAGGACAAATTCATTATCCGGAAGATTGATCACACAGATATTGTCCGTCTCATCGTTTTCCTTACAGACAAAAGTCTGTTCTCCACCTTGTGAAAAGATATCCTGCACCTGTCCGTACTGTGACTCTTCCAGCACTGCGGATGCCAAAATTTCATCCATCAGATTTCCGCTGTATTCTTTCCCCTGGGAACTGGCGATAGATGTCCCATCTTCCAGACACAGAAATACATCTGCCGCATCCCCGAAATAACTGGTAGTAAGAAGGTGCTGCAAATATTCATTGGCCGAATAGACGCCGAGAAGTACACCTATGATCTCGCCATGATAATAGACCGGCGCATAGAAACTGACCACAGCCTCTCCGGTAACCCTGGAACCGGTCGTGGCGAAGATCCCGCTCTCCCCTTTCATGCCGTTGATAAAATACTCCCGGTCCGACACATCTGTGGTACTGCCGTCCGCCACCAGATACGCCCCATCCGCAGAGGCAAAGCGGAAAGCATCAAACAGGGAATTCTCCACCATATCCTGAAGCATCTGCGCCGTTACCACGGGCTCTGAAAGCCCTTCTCCCAGAAAATAGGCATAGGTGCTCACCCGGTTTAATGCGTTCCTAAATTCATCCCCAATCCGATTGCCTGTCTGTCTTGCCGCATCCGTTGCATAGGTTCTGTTCTGTGACTCAATTCGTTTATCATTTTGCGCAGAATACCAATAGAACAAAATGATGATGGCCACCAGCAGGAACATGAGATAGGTGATGTTCCACAATGATTTCTTACTGCGTTTCATAGATAATCCCTCCACTGACAATTATATCTCTATTGAAAAAGCTGTCTGGCCTTCTCCATTCTCTCCACCACCGCTACCCGGAACGGACACCTGCTCTCGCAGCCCTTACAACCGATACAGTCTGCCGCCGATGCCTTAAGCTGTTCATAATGGGCCCGGATGGTTGCCGGTACCTCTTCCTGCATCATTGCCAGATCGTAAAGTTTATTGACCATCGCGATATCAATTCCCCTGGGACACGGTGCACAGTGGCCGCAGTATGTACATTGCCCGGCAGGATAGGCATGATGAGGAGCCTTTGCCAGCACGCTCGCATAATCCTTCTCTTCCTCCGTTGCGGTCTCATAGGCTACCGCAGCGTGAACATGTTCCGGTGTATCATACCCCACCATCACGCTGGCCACGGCCGGCCTTGTCAGTGCATAATGCAGACACTGTACCGGCGTGAGCGCCACGCCAAAAGGTGACGTCTTCGCATCAAATAGCCGCCCGCCGGCATACCCTTTCATCACTGTGATTCCCACATTTTGCTGCTCGCAGATCTTATATAATTCTTCTCTCTCCGGTGCGATACCCGACAGGCCATCTTCATATTTATCCGCGAAATAATCATCTATGTTCTCTGTTGCAGGATGCAGGTCAAAAGCAGGATTGATACTAAAGAGAATCATCTCGATTTCTCCCTGTTTTGCCGCCATTTTCGCCACATCGGGATTATGCGTGCTCAGGCCGATGTGCCGAATAGTCCCCGTTTCCTTTAAACTGCGCACATAATCCATAAATTCGCCGCTTACGACCTGTTGAAACTCTTCAGCCTCATCTATGAAATGAATCATCCCCAGATCGATATAGTCCGTCTGAAGCCTCGTAAGCAAATCCTTAAAAGCTTCCTGTACCCTGGGAAGTTCCCTGGTCTTCACATACTGGCCATCCTGCCAGGTAGAACCGATATGTCCCTGGATATACCATTTGTCACGATGTCCCGCCAATGCCTTACCGATATTGGACCGCACATTTGGCTCTGACATCCAGCAGTCCAAAATATTGATGCCGGCCTGCTCGCAGGTGTCAATCACTTCCTTCACTTCCCGGGTATTGTGCCGTTCCAGCCACTCGCCGCCCAGACCGATCTCGCTTACCTCCAACCCTGTCTTACCTAACACCCTATACCTCATACATCTCCTCCCTTATGTCTAAGTATATCATATCTCTTCCTGTAACTTTCTGCCGCAATCTTCCTGCACCGCTTCTTATCCGACTGCTGCAGTAGCTTTTTGCAGCCAGTCCTGTTCCTCCTTCGTCAAATAGGGAGACAAAGTCTCATATACTTTCCGGTGGTATTCATTCAGCCACTCCCGCTCCTGCCCATTCAGCAGGGAAACATCAATAGCCTCCTCGTCAAAAGGCACCATGGTCAGAGGCTCCAGGTACATGAACTGACCATATGCATTCTGTTCCCCTTTCCGGCACAATACCAGATTCTCATGCCGAATGCCAAACTTGCCTGTCACATAAAGACCCGGTTCATTTGAGATGACCATCCCCTCCTCAAGCGGAACACAGACCGAATCCGGCCCAATCCTCCACCGTACATTCTGGGGGCCTTCATGGACACTCAAAAGAAACCCGACACCATGTCCCGTTCCATGATTATAGTCCAGCCCATTCTCCCACAGGGGTTCCCTGGCCAGACAGTCCAGATTCTGTCCGCAGACACCCTCTAAGAATCTTGCCGCTCCCAACCGCAGATGGCCTTTCAATACCAGCGTATAATCCCGCCGCTCTTCCTCTGTAAGTTGTCCAAGAACTATCGTGCGCGTAACATCCGTAGTCCCCTCTCTGTAGTGCCCGCCCGTATCCGCAAGGCACATTCCCGCAGGCTGCATCTCCACATCCGTATCTTCTGTGGCCGCATAATGCACAATGGCGCCATGAGGACCATAGGCAATGATTGGATCAAAACTCGGCCCCAGATATCCTTCCATCTGCTGCCGGAACCCCTCCAGCACTCTGGCCGCTCCCAGTTCCGTAATCCTTTCCTTTCCCACATGGGTTTTTAAATAGCGCATAAACCGTGTCACTGCCACACCGTCCTTCACATGCGCCTCTCGAAGATTCCTCATCTCCGCCGCCGTCTTAACCGCTTTCATCCGTTCTACCGGGCTGGGCTCATCAAGCTGCTCCACTCCCGCGGGGATTGCCTCCAGCAGCCTGTAATTCACACGCCTGCCATCCGCCCAGAGTTTCCACCCTGCCTGTAGACCGCCCACCAGGTCTTCTATCTTCTCATAAGGCGCAATGGAAACCCCCGCCTTCTTCAAGATATTATATATCTCTGCCGACAGAATCTTTTCCTGCACACATAACACCGCATCTTTCCCTGTCAACATCATATAAGCCAGAAAAACAGGCGTATTATGCACATCATTTCCCCGCAGGTTGAGAAGCCATGCCACCTCATCCAGCGCTGTCAAAAGCAGCGCATCCGCCTTGTGATCCTGCATTTTGTCCCGTACCTGTTTCAGTTTCTCCTCCCTGGAAAGTCCTGCATACTCCTCTCCCAGTTCCCACACCGGTTCCGCTGACAATGCAGGCCTGTCTGTCCACACCAGACCCGCCAGGTCTTCACTGCTGTAAAAGGTGATTTCTTTATCTGCCGTCTTATTTCGCAGTGTCTCCACAAAGGCCCTCGTCACCGTCCGGCCGTCAAACCCAATCTGATCTCCGGTTTCCAGATGTTCTGCCAGGTATTCCGGCAGGGCGGGCACCCCCGTCTGACCGCTTTTCATCAATTCGATGCCGCTTCCTGCAAGCTGCTGTTCAGCCTGTAGAAAATATCTGCCATCCGTCCATAAGCACGCATTATTCCGGCCTACCAAAAGCGTCCCCGCAGAGCCTGTAAACCCGGACAGATATTCCCTTGCCTTAAAATAATCCCCCACATACTCCGAATTGTGGAAATCCTCCGTGGGAACAATATAAGCCGCCAGATTTCTTATTTCCATCTGTTCTCTGAGCTTCTGCAATCTTTTCTCAATACACATGTCCATCTCCCTTTCCGTCTGTCTGTTCAGATACTCTGTGCATTCTCCGTTCAGGCAAGTCATCACTTCTCTGTCTGCGCATCAAAAGCATTGCCGCAGGCCCATGGACTTCCGATATCACATCTGCCGTGATGATATGCCCGCTTCGTCTGTCCCTCTTCCAGATCGTCAGACATATTGATCTTTAACCGGCTGTCCCCGGAATCCGCAAAACCATCCAACAGCTTTACCATATCTTCTATCTCTTTATCCGCTCTGCGCTTATCTTCCACGCCATTGTTCTGATACGTATCCATCTCAATCTCTACCTTTCTCATAATCTCCATTTTTCTATTCTATCCTCTTCCTCATTATGCTTCTGCCCTCAAAACAGACTCAGCTGTTCATACCCCTTATTTTCCGGGAATTCCTGTAAATAATGAAATACCTCTTCAGCATCACATTTTATCCCATGCCGGGCACAGGTCTTTCGCAAGATCGTCATCAGTTCCCGGTTATGCTCACTGCTAATCTCATAGGCATAACCGTATTTACGATGATATTTGCTCCTCATACCAGGAAAATGTTCATCCAGTTTCTGATAAAAATATTCCCGGTCACCCTCCCGCAAAGTCACCCCCATACCAAAGGTAATAATTCCATACACTCCGGCACGGACACAATACTCCAAAAGCCCTTCGATATTTTCCCTGGTATCATTGATAAAAGGAAGGATCGGGCTCATCCATACCACCGTTGGGATCCCATGATCCCGCATTATCTCAAGCACCTCAAACCGCCGCTTTGTGGTACATACATGAGGTTCTAAAATACGGCACAGATCCTCATCATAGGTGGTCATGGTCATCTGTACCACACATTTGCTCTTCTCCTGAATCCTTTTTAGAAGTTCCAGGTCACGCAGGATACGGTCTGATTTGGTCTGAATAGCCAGTCCGAACCCATATTGCTCTATCAAGGCAATGCATCTTCTGGTAAGTTCCAGTTCCTCCTCACAATGCATATAGGGATCACACATGGCTCCCGTGCCGATCATACACTTTTTGCGCTTGGAAGAAAGCGCTCTTTCCAGAAGCTGCGGTGCGTTCTGTTTGACCTCAATATCTTCAAATTCATGGGTAAATCCATAACATTTACTCCGGCTGTCACAGTATATGCATCCATGTGTACAGCCCCTGTACAGATTCATACCGTTATGCGCTGACAGGATTCCCTTTGCCTCTACAAAATGCATCCTACTGTATCTCCTCTTTGGATCTGATAAAAGGATCTGACCAGAATGCAATCAGAAGTTCTGTTACCATAAAACACCAGATAACCGGCTCACAGAAAATCACCGCCATATACTGAAACCTGGGTATCAAAAATATTACAAACAAAATCTTGCCGACCAACTCAATCACACTGGAAAATAACGGCAATATTTTCTTTCCCACAGCTTGCAGCCCCATTCTGGTGACGTTTAAAACGCCTAAGATGGACAGACATGGAGCAACTACCCGCAAATAGAGCGCCCCATTTTCAATCACCACGCTCTCGGAAGATCCCGAAAGCAATCTGACCGCAGTCGGTGCCCCGATCAACATCAAAAATGTTGCCGCCACCGCAAGTGCCACCCCGCAAAGATAGGCATATAGCATTGCCTTCCTGATCCGGCCGACCTGACCGGCGCCGCGGTTTTGTGAAACAAAGGTACTGATTGTCTGAACAACGGCTATAAACGGCATCATCAAAAACTGGAATAATTTTCTGGCCGCCGTATGGCCTGCGATCACCAGATATCCAAGACCGTTAATTCCGGATTGCAGTACCGCCGAACCCGCATTGACGAGACAATTCATCAAGCCCATGGCAAGCCCCTGGGTCAGCATTTCCTGATACAGCTGCTTATCCCGGACAAAATGCGCTTTTGCCGGAATCAAAAGCCTCGCCTTTTTCGTAATATAAATCAGACAGGCCGCCACCGAGACTCCCTGCGCGATCACTGTTGCTACCGCGGCACCCTGTACGCCCATCTGCAAACGTGTGATAAAAAATAAATCCAAAAAGATATTCAAAATCGATGACAGAATCAGAAATACAAGCGGCATCACACTGTTGCCTATGGCCCGCAAAAGTCCAGCACACAGATTATAGGCAAACATGACCACAATAAACCGGGTGATCGTGGAGATATAACGGTAAGACTGCTCGATAATCTCCGGCGGTGTATTGAGCACCTCCAGAAACGGGTACAACACAAACTGTATCAGAATGGTAATAAACACGGTAATACAGCCGCCGATTACAATAGACGCCGCCACCGACTTTTTCAACTGCCCCATATTCCCGCTGCCAAAACTGCGGGCCGTCACAATCGCAAGGCCATTGCCAATCCCCAGGGCAAATCCCATCAAAAGATCATAAACTGCCCCAGCCGCTCCCATCGCCGCCAATGCCTCGTCTCCCAGCGTGTGTCCAATGATGACCGTATCCATTGTATTATACAGCTGCTGGAAAACACTGGAAAAAAATAATGGAATCGCAAAGATGATCATGGATTTCAGGATTGGTCCATGCAACAAATCCACAGAAGAATTTTTATGAACAGAGATTCGCATAGCCGCCATTCCTTTCTCCTCATATGCTTTTCTTTAAATATTATGTATTTTGTCAGACTGCTGAACCTGCATTCATCATATTCTCAGAAACCGTAATTCTTGTGACACAAAGTGCTCATCTAGCGTCTATTATATGTCATATTGCAATAAAATTCAATCATCTTGCATATGAAAAAAGCCTCCCGTAAATTCCGGAAAGCTTTTCCTTCTGTTCTGTTATTAACAGCCTGTCTATTCCCGCTTCACAGCCGCTATCTCACAGCCTGACATCAAAAGGAACATAGCCCTTCTTTCGCATTGCAAGTGCCACATCCCCGGCCATCTCTTCTGTCAGTTCCTGTGCTGTCTCTCCGGTCAATTCCTCCGTAATCTCTTCTACCACATCCCCGGTCAGTTCTTCGGTCAATTCCTCCGCTGTCTCTTCTACCACATCCCCGACCAGTTCCTCAGTCAACTCTTCGGTCAGTTCCCCAACCTCGTCCAGGATTTCTTCCAGCATACCGCCCGAATCTTCAATGCCAAGCGCCTCTTCCACCATCTCTTCCTGTCTCTCTTCCGGTGTCTTGGGCTTCGTCTTTTCCGCAGCCTCGGCAATCTTCTCCCCGCGTTCTGTGGACTCATCCAGTATATGCCACATCTGTTCACTGTTATAAGCTGCTTTGGCCGCTGCAATCTGGTCTTCGTAAGTGTGCAGCATATTCAGTTTCTCGGCAATCTCCTCCACACTGTTGCACTTGATATTTTTCAGGTTATCCTTTTTCTGCTCAAAGTAATCTACCTGCCTCTGTGTCTGTTCCTGCCGCTCCAATCTATCCTGAGTGCTCTTCAGCATGCCGGCGCTTCCCATACGCCTCAATAATCCGCCTGTCCTGTCCCATGAAATATTCATCTGTCCGACCACCTTTCCGTCTGTATCTTATATTTTCTATTTCGGAAAAGATATTATCTCCCTGAAGTTCTATGGTACAAACAGGAAAATTTCTGTCATAAACTGTGAGACGGCCTCCCAGGGAGGCCGCTCAGTCAGTTGCAATCCGAAAACATTCTCCGGATTCTCATCTTCAGATTTTTATCAGTTCATACTGATCGGTGCCCAGACCAATCTTGACCGCATGGGCAATACAGAATCTCCACTCTGTATCCGGATGGGTCATATGGAAGTGATCGTGTTTTTCTTCGCCGCTATTTTTCCTGATATTCTCACCCAGAATACTGTCCGCCACAGGCGCCGCCTGATTACAAAGGTCTGCACAGGCCTGATCCAGAGCCACCGGGTCAAAGGATGCCAGCATACCAATATTAGGAATGATCGGAATATCATTTTCCGAATGACAGTCACAATTAGGCGACACATCACAGATCAGGGAAACATGGAAGCACGGTCTGTCCTTACATACTGCCAGAGAATACTCCGCCATCTTATAATTGAGAACCGCTATGGAATCCACAAAATCCGCGGCGATCGCATCTTTCGGGCACACTGCCAGGCATCTGCCGCAGCCCACACATTTATCATGGTCAATCCTGGCCTTACCGTCCGCAATCTGCGGCGCTCCATGGGCACAGATCCTGTCACAGGCGCCACAGCCCACACAGACACTCTGATCCACGCTGGGTTTCCCATCACAGTGCTGTTCCATCTTACCGGCCCTGGAGCCGCACCCCATACCGATATTCTTAAGCGTTCCGCCAAAACCTGCCATCTCATGTCCCTTAAAATGCGTCAGGGTAATAAACACATCCGCGTCCATAATAGCATGTCCAATCTTCGCTTCCTTTACATATTCACCGTTAATGGGCACAATCGTCTCGTCCGTCCCTTTCAGGCCATCGCCAATGATCACGTGGCATCCGGTCTGATAGGGAGAAAATCCATTCACATAGGCAGTCTCCAGATGATCAAGTGCATTCTTGCGGCTTCCCACATAGAGCGTGTTGCAGTCCGTCAGATAGGGTTTGCCGCCCAGTTCTTTCACATAGTCCGCCACCACTCTCGCATAGTTAGGGCGCAGGAAAGCCAGATTGCCATACTCTCCAAAATGAATTTTAATCGCCGCATATTTATCCGTAAAATCAATCGTTTCAAATCCGGCCGTCTTCATCAACCGATGCAGTTTCTGTAATAAGTTCTCATGCTCGGTCGCCTTAAATGATGTAAAATAAACTTTTGCCTGTTCCATGTCTGTCTCCTTTTCAGTCATTATTTGTACCAGTCATCCTATACCTGTTCGCTTCCTTCTTTATTACCAATCGCATTATGTCCCATTCGACACCGCAACATCTTTCCCTGCAACCGGCTCAGTCAAACTGCTTAAACCGCTCGATCATGATCGCATATTGTTCTTTGATCTTCAAATACAAACCTATGGTGTTCTCTTTTTCCTTTTCAAACTCTTTGATAATGTTATCATAATTCCGTTCCAGACTGGTGACCACATTGCGGTTGATCTTGCCGCGGTCCGCATCGGAGTTCATGATATCCAGTATCTTTTCCTTGCTGAAGGCCTCCTTGTAACTGCGCTTGCCATACAGTGCACTCAGGATATCCGCCACCGCGATAATCTGCTGGGGCAGCGTCAGATCTGCGGCACTCAGTCCCTTATGGTATCCTGTGCCGTCCAGTTTCTCATGATGCCTGACCGCAATCTGCAACACCGCATCATCCACGACACCTTCCAGAATCATCTCCGTAATACGCACATGGGCTTTCATGATCTTCATCTCATCATCGCTCAGGCGTCCCGTGGATTCCAGAATATTCAAAGGAATCGCAATCTTGCCCAGATCATGGAGCAGCGCCCCGTAATGCAGATCTCGCAAATCCTTCCCGGAAACCCTCGACAACCTGCCCAGCTGCTCCGCAAAGTGCACCGTTGCCAATGTATGTATCACTGTATGCTCACTCCGAAAATCAATGGTATAAACCAGCATTTCCAGAAAGCCTCTCTTATACTGTTCCGAGAAAGCGCGTTTTGCCAGCAGAACATCCAGTTCTTCCCTGTATTTGCCACTCACCAGATTCTCCGTGATGCCGTAGCGCTTCTCCGCTTTCTGAAAAAGATCCATGGCGGCACCGGAAAACTTAACGTCACGATATTTATTAAAATAATCCTGCCCCAGTTTCTCATCTTTCAGATGCAGGAATGTATCCATCTTATCCGCCAGGCTGAGCAGATCGATCACATGCATATAACGGCTCTGTATCATACTGTGCCTGTTATAGTCCAGATGATGATACAACACAATCTCAGCCTTATCTCCCATGGGCGAAAGGTATTTCAGGAAAAGGAAGCCATAAATCGAATGGGGCCAGAGATTCTTGGTCTCAAAATCTGATACATTCTTCACATTATCTTCCTTATACAGGCCGATATCATGCAGAATACCCAGCATCGTATAATCCACCAGTTCCTGCTCGGTGTAGTGCTGATCTGTATATGCATTCTCGTATTCCATCATCTTGTATAAGATGTACCCCGTGACCTCCCCATGCTGCATGATCTTATTGTTGATAATACCAAGCGTCTTACGGATAATCTCATTGACATCTTTACTGCTGATAACACTCATTTGTATTTGTCCCCTTCATCGCTATCGCAATCGCTATAAAGATATAGTATCATTTTTTTTCTGATTTGTCCTCTATTTCTTCTCAGAAAGAGAAAAAATTACCATGCCTCCCATTTCCCGGAAACTTCAAAAAAGCGTTTGACGAACACATGTTCTGTGTGGTATATTAGTGAAACAGATAATCTACCGAGTTACTTTTCACATATTATCTGAAGATGATGTTTAAATAGATATATACCCTAATTATGGAAAGGAACTCCCCTGTCATTCCATTTTACAGAAAGGAATCTCTCCTATGAACCAGCGCACTTACCTCTGCATTGATCTGAAATCTTTCTATGCCTCCGTAGAGTGCGTAGAGAGAGGCTTAGATCCCATGACTACCAATCTGGTGGTGGCGGATCCAACCCGGACAGAAAAGACCATCTGTCTGGCCATCACCCCTGCCATGAAAGCGCTCGGTATCAAAAACCGCTGCCGGATCTTTGAGATTCCAAAACACGTGGACTACATCACTGCCCCGCCACGCATGCAGAAATATGTGGACACCTCCGCAGATATCTATGAAATTTATCTAAAATATATTTCCAAAGAGGATATCCATGTCTACTCTATTGATGAGGCTTTTATGGACGTAACCGATTATCTGTCTCTCTACCAGCTCTCCGCCAGGGAACTGGGCCTTAGGATCATGCAGGATATTTATGAGCAGATAGGCGTCCGTGCCTCCTGCGGTGTGGGTTCCAACCTGTATCTTGCCAAGATTGCCCTGGATATCACAGCCAAGCATGCCTCCGACTTTATCGGTGAACTCACGGAAGAAAGCTATCGCCAAACCCTGTGGGATCATAAACCCCTGACAGATTTCTGGCGGATAGGCGCCGGTACCGCCAGGAGACTTGATGCCTTCGGCATCCGCACTATGCGGGATATTGCTGAAGCCGATGAGAACCTTCTGTACCAGCTTTTCGGTGTGGACGCGGAACTTTTGATTGACCATGCCTGGGGCCTGGAGCCCGTCACCATCACCGATATTAAAACCTATAAGCCCCACAGCAGCTGCCTGACCAGTGGCCAGGTTCTTGGCTGCGACTATCCTTTCGATAAGGGACTTCTCATCGTCAAGGAAATGACTGACCTTTTGTGCCTGGAACTGGTGGAAAAGAAACTGGTCACCCGTTCCATCACCCTCCACATAGGTTATTCCAACCGGCTAAACGTTCCTTCCGCCCACGGCACTGCATCTCTTGAAATGGATACCAACTCCGACCTGCTCATCATACCGGCCGTGACTGCCCTTTATGAGCGGATCGTTGATCCCAGTTATCAGGTTCACCGCATTAACATCACCTGCAACCATGTGATGCCGGAAGAATATCATCAGTACAGTTTTTTTGTGGATGCCGAAGAATTGGAGCGAAACCGTAAAATACAGCAGGCTGTCATCGACATCAAAAATAAATTTGGCAAGGACGCTATCCTCAAAGGCATGAACCTGGAGGAAGGCGCTACTACCAGAGAACGCAATCACCAGATCGGAGGACACAGAAGTGGCGAATAAACCGCGAAATAGAATGCCCATAGAAGAAAGGGCCAAACAGTTTATGCCCTTTGCTGCCTTAAGCGGTCTGCCGGACGCCCTGGCCGCCAGGGAAAAGGTGCTGGTTCCCAAAATAGAACTCTCCCCGGAAATGGAGGAAGAACTGGACCGGCAGATGCACCTGCTTACCAAAGGCAAAATGGCCACTGTGGTCTATTTTCAAAAAGGCGAATACATTAAAATAACAGGCCTGGTGGCCCGTATGGACGAAACCAGCCGCCTGTTGCAGATTGTGAATACCAGGATTCGGTTTGAGGATATTTTGCAGGTGATGGTAGAATGAACCCCTGCTATAGCAAATACGTTTTTGTGTGATGGAATTATCTAAATATAAAATTATTTTTAATTATGGAATAGACTTTATGTTTCAATTATGATATACTACCACTACAATTAAATCCATTAATGCCTATATCACGACAAAGAGGGGGCGATAACATGACTAACGATGAAAAACTTGACTTATTACTCGACAAAGTGACCGGAATTGAAAAAGACATGATAGATGTAAAAACTGACATGGTAAGTGTAAAGGCTGATATTGTAGATATAAGAACTGATTTATCAAACGTAAAAACCGACATGGTAAATGTAAAGGCTGATATTGTAGATGTAAAAGCTGATTTGAGGCGGTTACATCGTGATGACATTCTCATTCTTGATGAAGTTGAAAGAGTACATGCCATTTTAGATAAGCATAGATCTGATAAAACAGCACACACAGCATAATTACATCTGCCGCAGAATTGAAAATTGTACATGATATTTGGGGATGCAAATACCACATAATATTTGCATCCCCTTAATATCTTACTCATGTCTCAACGCCTCAATCGGACTCAGCTTCGCCGCCTTTCCCGCGGGATAGATACCGAAGAAAATACCTACACCCGCAGAGAAGACCGCGGCAGCGACCACCGTAAGGACATTGACCTTTGCCATATAACCCAACGCGCCGCAGACCGCGATACCTCCCAGCGCGCCAAGCGCAATCCCGATCAGGCCGCCGATAAAAGTGATGATACCCGCCTCCGCCAGAAACTGTAGGAGAATCGACTTCGTTCTGGCACCAAGCGACTTGCGGATTCCAATCTCCCTCGTGCGCTCCGTCACGGACACAAGCATGATGTTCATTACGCCAATGCCACCCACCAGCAAGGAAATTGCCGCGACAAAGGAGATAAAGAGTGTCAGCGTGCTGAGGATTTCATCATACTCCGCCGTGTAATCCGCAAACCTCTCCACCAGGATCTTATTTTCTCCCCGCACATTGTATCGGTTTTCCATAAGACGGATTGAATCCGCCGCAACCTGCGATACATACTCAGAGCTCTCTGCAATCACATAGAGGTAATCAGAGTCTTCACTTCCATAACCAAGCCCGAATGCCATGGATTTTAACGGCATTTCTACCTGTAGAGAACCACTGCCATTCATATTGGCAATGAGTCCCGCCGGTGTGTCCTGCCTGATACCCACAATCCGAATATCCTGGCTTATACCCCCAAGGCTCAGCTCAAAGGTCATACCCACCACATCTGTGGTTCCAAACAACATTCTCGCACTGCTCTCATTGATAACGCAGACCATGCTGGCCGAATCATACTCATCTTGTGAAAAGTATCTACCCCTGACAATTGGTTCGTTGCCGATCGCGTACTGTAACGCCGTACTGCCGCCCTCAAGGTTCGCCGAAAAATCGCCCTTGCGTGCCTTGCCTGTGGCTCCCCAATAACTATATTGTGTTGTAGCACCTTTCACATGCGCAACCTTTTCTTTCACCAGTTTAAAATCTTCCTCAGTAAATCTCACATCATTGCCTTCTACACCACTGTTGGTGTAAATGGTAATTTTGTCGCCGAACATATTTTCCAGCTCATCATTGACAGAGCTTCGCACTCCATTACCGATGGAACTAATCATAATAACGGATGAGATACCGATGATGATACCCAGCATGGTAAGGATAGAACGCCCTTTGTTGCTCTTGATATTCATCAGGGCAATTTTTACGTATTCCCATATTTGTGCCATCAGTACTCCTTTATCGTGCCATAGACATTATCTCTCCCAAGAATTCCCCAAACACACGCCACATAAAAATTATCTGTTCAAACTCCATTACCCTACCACCTCCTTTTCAACAATAAGACTCCGCAGATAAAGAAATCATACAAATTTTTTATAATAAAAAAGGTATAAAGCCTTTGATTTTTCAATAGACTTTACACCCAATGTTGCATACTATATTTACTTACTAATCTTCGAGTGTTTGCTGTAAATTATCAGCTACTTTTGCAGTTTCTCTTTTTCTTTGCCGAATGCCATATTTTCAAGCACTTCTCTGATGTCATCTAAAACAAACCTGTTAAAACCTTTGAATTGACTATCTGTCATGCACATACAGCTTGATTACAGCTGCCGCAGTTCTTTTTGTGAGAAAAAGAGCACTGCAAAAATAATCGCTGTCATTCCGGCCGCCACATACACCAATCTATAATTAAGGTTTCCATCCCCCAGCGCTATCTGAATCACTTTACCGGCATTCGGATAGTTCTGCAAAAACGCTGGGATCCAGCTGTCTGCCAGCGGGCCGACCAATAAATAGGAAAGCGGAATGATTCCCTTGGCCACCATACTTCTGGCCGCGTATACTCTGCCCTGCAACTCCTTCGGTGTCTTTAGGATCCATAATGTCCCTGCCAGTGTATTTACAATCGGTGTTACGAATAGGAAAACAAATTCCCCCAAAATAATGAAACCGATATTATTTCTAATCCCCATAATACAGATTGAGGCGCCGGTTATAATTGCCGAGATAAAGATACTCTTGCTATAAGAATATTTCATGCCTTTTTCCGTAATAAATAGGCTTCCAAGTAAAATACCAATCCCTCCGGCCATCTTGACCAGTCCCATATCAAAACTGTTACCCAGAGATAATACCAGTGGTTCTGTCAGGGAATCCGAAACATTGAGAAAGAAATTGAAAAATGCAAAAAATATCATCAATAATGTCAATCCTCTTGCGGAGAATATAAATTGAAATCCTGCCAGGATGTTTTCAAAAACATTCTCTTGCACCTTCTTCTCTCCACCCGGATCTGAAAAGAGACCTGATGGCACTCTGATAAATATTAGCATTGCCACTATAAAGGTACACAGATCAATCACCAATAATCCTTGTAAGCCAACCGGATAATATAATATTCCAGCACAAACGGGCGCAATGATACTGCTGACAGATTCAATGATCTGATTCATGCCTCCTGCTTTCTTGATATCATTTTCTTGCACTAAGGTAGATAAAGAAGCCTGGTAAGCATTATTATCCAGCATATTTGCCGTTGCATTAATAAAAGTAAAGGCACAGATAATTCCAAAATCAAATCTTTCCGTCATAAGATACAGCAATAATAACAAACTCGTTGCGGCTGCTGTCGAATCTGCTATTAAAATTACCTTCTTACGATTAAAATAATCACAGACGATACCGCTTAACGGTGCAAAGATAACCGATGGCAGTATCGAACATAGCATGGTGACAGCCATGGGAGTCGCTTTGCCTGTTTCTCCAAAAACCCAGACACTGACACCAAAGGTTGTCAAACTGCTTCCTAAAATCGAAACGAATCTTGAAAACCACACATAATAAAAATTCTTATTCATAATTTCACTCTGTATTCTCTATGTACACCACAAACAAAATTTGAATCCTGAAATATAAAAAATCCCATATACAAGCTATTTCTCCTGTATATGGGATTCTATATTTCTATAATGACATGTTACACAACACCCTGTGCTTTCATAGCCTCAGCCACTTTCAGGAAACCTGCGATATTGGCGCCAGCCACATAATCGCCTTCTTTGCCATATTTCTTGGATGCCTCATCCAGGCTGTGGAAGATGTTGACCATGATACCCTGCAATTTCGCATCCACTTCCT